>DASVWC010000041.1:0-71999 GCA_036389835.1 Thermoleophilaceae bacterium
TGCAGCAATGCAGTCGGGTCCATCTGTCGCCGGACCATACTGCGCGCATGGACCAGCTCTTCGCACCGGACGAGGGCGAGCCTCCGCGCACGCGCACGGCGGTGCCGCTGTCCGAGGCGCCACTCGCCGTGCGGATGCGCCCGCAGGCCGTCGACGAGCTGGTCGGGCAGGAGCACCTGCTGCACGACGGCTCGCCGCTGCGGCGGGCCATCGAGGAGGGCCAGCCGCACTCGATGATCCTCTACGGCCCGCCCGGGTCGGGGAAGACGACCCTGGCCCGGATCGTGGCGTCGGGTGCGAAGGCGGCGTTCGAGGAGCTGAGCGCCGTCGAGGCCGGCCGCGCCGAGGTGCGCCAGGTGCTCGAGCGCGCCGAGCACCGGCGCAAGTCGACCGGCGAGCGCACCGTCTTCTTCCTCGACGAGATCCACCGGTTCAACAAGGCGCAGCAGGACGCGCTGCTGCCGGCCGTGGAGGAGGGGCTCGTGTCGCTGGTCGGCGCGACCACGGAGAACCCGTACTTCGAGGTGAACTCGGCGCTGATCTCGCGGTCGCGGATCTACGAGCTGCGCGGCCTCTCCGACGATGACGTGAAGACGCTGCTGCGCCGCGCCCTCGACGAGTTCATCGAGGACCCGCCGAAGGCCGACGAGGAGGCGCTCGACTTCCTCGCGGCGCGCTCGGGCGGCGATGGGCGCTCGGCGCTCGTGGGGCTCGAGCTGGCGGCCGAGAACCCCGACGGCGGCGTGATCACCCTCGCCGTCGCCGAGCAGGCGATGCAGCGCAAGGCCGTCCTCTACGACAAGGGCGGCGACCACCACTACGACATGATCTCGGCCTGGATCAAGGCCACCCGCGGGTCGGACCCGGACGCGTCGCTGCTGTACCTCGCCGCGATGATCGAGGGCGGCGAGGACCCCCGCTTCATCGCTCGCCGGATGGTGATCCTCGCCAGCGAGGACGTCGGCAACGCCGACCCGCGCGCGCTGAGCGTGGCCGTGGACGCCGCGTACGCGGTCGAGCACGTCGGCATGCCGGAGTGCGCGCACAACCTCGCCCAGGCGTCGGTGTACCTCGCGCTCGCGCCGAAGTCGAACGCCTCGTACAAGGCGCTGAAGGCCGCGCGCCAGTGGGTGCGCGAGAACGGGCCGGTGATCCCGCCCGACTCGATGCGCAGCGCCGCCTACCCCGGCGCCAAGGCGCTCGGCCGCGGCAAGGGCTACGACTACCCGCACGACCGCCCGGAGGGCGTCTCGCCGCAGGAGCTGATGCCGCCCGAGGCCGAGGGCGAGCGCTTCCTCGATCTGACCGAGCACGGCGAGGAGCGCGAGCTGCGCGAGCGCCAGGCGAGGATCGAGAAGGCGCGCGGGCGACGCGGCTAGCGCCGCTGGGAGCCGTTCAGCGCCTGCTCGGCCGTACGAGCGCGCTTGCGCCTCGTGCCGGCGTCGGTCGTGGCGACGTCGAACGAGAGGACGAGCGCCTTCCCGGGCCCGGTCCCAGCGAGGGCGGCGTCGACGCGCCTGGCCTCGCTCTTCGCGAGCGTCAGCGGCACCGCGAGCGCCGTCGCCCTCCCGTTCGAGGTCAGCCGCGTGCGCCCCTCGGCGAGCGGCGCCTCGCCGGCGAAGCCGATCCGCGCGCGTCCCTTGATCGTGCACTGCACGCCGCAGAGGACCACCACCCGCGCCTTCCGCTCGAGCGTGCCCGGCTTCGCGCGCGCGAGGCCCGGCTTGCCGAGCGGGAGGTCCGGCACGGGGATCTGCGGCGGCGCGGCCGTCCCGGACGGCGGCGGCGCGTCGACCCACTGGCCCGAGCCGCTCGGCGCGGAGTAGCTCCCCCGGTACGGGTCGTAGTCGGAGGCAGCGCAGGGGTCCGCCTGGCGCCCGGATGCGTCGGTCACGAGCCGCAGCGACGAGCCCTGCTGGACGAGCGCCGCGGCGTGCCCGCCGTCGCCGATCGCGGTGCGCACGTAGTCGGCGCCGCCGCAGTCGCTGCGCAGCGCCTGCGTCCGCGTGAACGGGGCGTCGCCGGAGCGGACGGCGGTACGCGGCTGGTAGGCGTACGCCGTCATCAGCGCGTGATTGCCGCTCGGGCTGCCGACGAACGACCAGGCGGGGTCGTAGCCGGGCGAGCCGTACGCGCGCAGGAAGCTCGGCGGGCCGCCGGTGCGCCCGGTCGCGAAGCGCGTGCCCTCGCCGCCGGAGTAGGCGAGCGTGTAGAGGCCGTCGCGCGCGACCACGACGCGCGGCAGAGGCTCGATCCCACCGGCGCGCGTCATGGCCAGCGGTGAGCCGAACGAGCCGCCGGCGGGGCGCTGCGCCATCCGCACGCGGTCGATGCCCTGAACCGCCGGGTTGCGCTGCTCCGCCCACGCGACGACGGCGCGGCCCTCGTCGTCGATGCCGACCGTGGTGCCGGCCACTCCGGTGAGCGAGCCTTCGAGGAGCTGGCGGGTGACGGCGCCGGACGGGCTGCGCACCGCAACCTCGACCGCGTTGCCGCTGATCCCGGCGGCCACGAGGTCGCCGCCCGCGGAGAAGGCGGCCGACCAGTAGCCGGCGGACGTCAGGCTCTCGGCGGGTCCGAAGCTCCCGCCCTTCGGCCGGATCGACACGAAGAGCTGCGAGAACTGCACCCAGATCGCGGCCACGTCGCCGTCCGGCGACGCGATCAGCCGGGTGGGCCACCCGCCGGGGATCGGCTCCTCTGGCCCGAAGCCGCCACCCGGCGGACGGACCCTCAGCTTGAGCGCGCCCTCGCGCCAGTACGCGACGTATGCGTTGCCGAGCCCGTCGGCCGCGAGGTCGGTGGTGTAGCTGCCCGGCTGCGCGTCGAGCTCCTCGACCGCCGGCGACCCGTCCGCCGGCGATGCGGTGGCCATCCACACCTTCTGGTTCGAGCCGCCGTCGTTGCCCCACGCCGCGATCGCCACGCCGTCGGACGTGACGGTCAGCGCCTCGAACTCGTGCGGCCGGTACGTGGACGTGCCCTCGAGGCCATCGGTGAGCACCGTCGGCGGCCGCCACGAGCGCTCCTCGCCGGACGCGCTCGCGGGCACGAGGGCGGCGAGCGCGACCAACAGCGCGAGCGCGCGCCTCACGGCCGCCTCGCGATCTGCCAGCGCGACGCGTTGCCCGCGCCGTCGAACACGCGCACGTGCAGAGTCCGCGTCCGCGGGCTGACGCGCACGCTGCGGCGGTACTCGCGCGCCCTGCCGGGCTTCTTGCGCGAGGCGGTCACCTGGAGCCGCTTCACGCCCGAGCGGTTGTCGCGCGCCCTGAGCCTCAGCCGCGCGCCCTCCAGCCGGGCCGCGAGCACCTCGGGCGGGCGCTGGTCGAGGATGATGTCGTCGAAGATCTGGACGACGTTCGCGTCGTGTGGCGTGAAGCGCACGTGCACGCGCCTGACCGAGCGCTCCGGGCCGCTCGTCGCGAGCCGCCACGGGAAGGTCTGCTCGGCGCCGAAGACGCGCTGCGCGGGCGCGGCCGTGAAGTCGGTCGTGTTCGACAGCCGCAGGCTCGAGAAGAGCTGCGGGTCGATGATCGTGACCTCCACGTCCGGGTCGTTGGTGTAGAGCGCGCCGCCGTCGATCGTGACCGCGGGCTTCACGTACGCGTAGGGGTCGAAGGACGCCTCGAACGCGGGTCCGGCGACGCCGGCCGGGGCGAGCCCGCCGCCGGCCCGGCGGAACGCGGCGAGCGTGCTGTTGCGGAAGCCCTGCGACGCGGTCACGTACGCGGAGCCGCCGTCGGGGCTCCAGGCCGCCCCGCGCGGGTGGTCGAGCCCCGCGAGGCCGTCCTGGCCCTGTCCGTAGCTGCGCTCGTACGTCACGTCGCCCTCGCTGAGCCCGGCCTGGTGAAGCACCGGCTCGGGCCGCTCGGCGGTGAGGAGCGTGCGCCCGTCGGGTGCCACCGCGACGAAGGTCCCGCCGCCCCCACCGCCGGGGAGGTCGGCGTGCGAGACGTGGGTGAGGGCCCCGTTCTCGGGGTCGCGCCGCCAGCCGTCGAGGCCGTCGCGCCCGGAGTAGACGAAGCGGCCGTCACCGGAGACGGCGAGCGCCCCGGCGCCGCGGTCGGCCGTGCCCGCGGGTGCGAGCGAGCCGTCCGCCGCGTCGCGGCGCAGGGTCACGATCCGGTCGCCGGCGAGGTACACGTGGCGGCCGTCGCCGGCCACCGCGAGGTCGCCGACGGTCGTGGACGGAAGGTCGGCGCGCGCGTAGAGCGCCTGGCGCTGTGCGAGGGCCCCGGTGGCGGGGTCGCGATCGAAGACCGCGACCAGGTCGGGACCGCGCTCGGCCACGTAGAGCTGGCGGCCGTCGGGGGAGACCTCCACGTCCGCGATCGGGCCGATCGCCGAGCTGCCGGGCCGCCCGTCGCCCATGAAGGTCTCCTCGTGCGTGAGGAGGCCCGTCCCGGCGTCGCGCGACATCACCACGATCGCGCCGGCCGGGAAGTTCTGGCCCCGGCCCATGTAGACGAAGCGCCCGTCGGGAGAGATGGCGAGCTGCGAGCCCATGCTCCCCGGCTCGGTGTGGCCGATCAGCTCGAGCGCCCCGGTGGCGCGCGCGACGCGGAAGCTGAACGTGCGCCCGCCGCCGGCGTACACGTTGCGGCCGTCGGGCGACACGATCACGTCGCTTGCGTCGATCCACTCGAACGGAGCCGCGCCCGCGGCCGGCGCGAGCGCGAGCGCGAGCAGAGCCGCGACGGCGAGCGCGCGGATCACTCCTTCACGACCTTCCACCTCGAGTGGTTGTTCGCGCGGTCGCGCACGCGCACGCGGATCCGCCCGCGGCCGCCCGGAAGCGCGATGCTCTTCGCGAACCTCCGCCACTTGCCGGGCTTCCTCGGGTTCCGCGTCGCCTGGATGTGGGAGACGCCGGAGAGCGTGTCGCGCGCCCGGACGGCGACGCGCTTCTTCGCCCGGTGCGCCGACACGACGGTCGGCGGCCGCTGGTCGAGCACGATGTCGTCGGTGATCAGCTTGGGCTCGAGCGGGTTGATCCCGTTCACGCGCACGTAGACGGTCTTCGCGAGCCGCTCCGGGCCGCTGCTCGGCAGCGTCCAGAGGTACGTGCTCGTCTCGTTCTCGACGGCCATGTGCTTCGCGCCCCTGAAGCCGCCGTCGTTCGCGATGTCGAAGCTCCCGGCGTAGCCGCCGCGCAGGTCGATGGTCAGCATCACGTCCGGGTCGTTCGTGTACTCGTCGCCGCCGTTGATCGCGAGGACGGGCGGGTCGCGCGGCGCCTCGGTGTGCTGCGGCTCGAGCTCGAAACCGCCGATGAACGACGCGAACGTGAGGTCGCCGCTCCCGGAGTCGCGCACGTAGGTCCCGACGCCGCCGAAGTGCGACGCGTTCGACGGCGGCCCGGAGGCGAGGTAGAGGTGGCGGCCGTCGGGCGAGAGCGCGACGCTGCGCGGGTAGTTGATGCCCGTGCCGTCGCGGCCCTCGTAGTAGGCGCGCCGCAGCGACAGCCCGCCGGGCCCGCGGTCGAACTGGACGAGGCGGTGACCGTAGTGCTCCACGCCGTAGACGCTCCGGCCGGCGACCGCTGCCGCCCCGTCGCCGACGTAGCCGCCGCTGGGGCCGCTGGTTCCGCTGCCGCCCGGCTGCGCCGCCTCCTGCGCCGGCCCCGACAGCCGTCCGCTCGCCGAATCGAGCTCGAAGACCTGGCGTCCCATCGCGAAGCCGTTCTGCCCCGCGGGCGGGCCGTCCTCGCTGTAGGCGTCGAGGTCGAGCGTCGGATCGCCGTCGGCCGCGAGCTGGAAGGCCGAGACCCCGCCGTTCTCCACGACGTAGAGCCAGTCGCCGGTGAGGCCCAGCGCCCCGACGCCGGCGAGGCCCTCCGGCACGTCGCGGCCGTTCACGAGCTCGCGGCGGAGGGCGAGCCGGCCGCTGGCCGGGTCGCGGTCGAGGACGAGCAGGCTGTTCGAGTCGCCCACGTAGGCCGTGCGGTCGCCACGGAACTCGATGTCGCTGAGGCGGCTCTCACTGCGCGTCCAGTGGCCGGCGTAGGCGAGCGCGCCGGTCGCGGCGTCGCGCCGGAAGGCGTGCACCTGGGGGCCCGCGAGCACGTAGAGGTGACCGCCGTCGGGCGCCAGCTCCATCTGGTAGCCGCCGTTCGGGTAGACGTCGATCAGGCTGAGCTTGCCGCTGTCCGGATCGCGGCCCAGCGCGTAGGTGCGCAGGTAGTCGGCCACGTACACATGGCGCCCGTCGCCCGAGATCGCGATCTGACTCGGCTCGTGGATGGCGTGCGCGGGCGGCGCCGCGAGTGCGGCGAGGAGGAGCGCGACGACCATCGCCGCGCGTGCGATCCGTGGGGTACCCCGCATGCGTGCCCAAACCCCGGATGGGGTCTGCCGATTCGATGGTAGGCGCATTCGTCTAGAAGGGCGGGCTGAGGACCGTCGTCGCGGCGCGCGAGCGCTTCTTGCCCTTCGCGTCCGTCGCCGTGACCTTGACCTTGAGCAGGAGGGGCGTCTTCGGGCGCTTCTTGAGCGCGGCGTCGACCTTCTTGGCGTCCGCGGCGGTGAGCTCGACCGGCACGTCGAGCACGGCGGGCCTCGCCGGCGCGGAGCGGCTCCGCGTGCCCGTCGCCAGGACCGCGCCGCCCTCGCCGAAGCGCAGGCTCACGGCCGCCGTCGTCTCGCACTCCTTCGGGCACACGATCACGACGCGCGCGCGGCGGAGGGTGCCCGTGCCCTGGAGCGACGGCATCCCGAGCCCGAACGGCTGGGCGGAGGGAGGCGGACGCCCACCGGCCGGCGCGCCCGGCTCCCACGTTCCACCCGCGGCCGGGCCGCCCTGGGGAGCCGGCGCGTAGGGATCCATCAGGTAGGTGTTCTGGTCGTCGCCGGGGCCGATGTTGAGGCACGCGCGCTGCTCGCTGACCTGGTCGCCGACCAGGAGGACGACCGGCCCCCTGAGCTCGGTCACCAGCGCCGCCGTCTGGCCGCTGTCGCCGACCGCGACGACCGATCCGGAGCCGTCGCCGCAGTCGCGGCGCAGGTCCTGCATCGGCTCGAACGCGCCGGAGCCGCTGCGCAGCGCGGTCATCACCCGCGTGGATGCGTAGATGGCCTGGAGGACGTGCGCGCCGTTCGGGCTCGCGGCGAGCGGCAGGTTGTCCGGGCGGGGGTTCTCGTAATAGGAGCGGAGCTTCTTCGCGGGCCCTCCGGCCTGCCCGACGTAGAGCCGGCGGCCGAGCCGTGCCGGGGCGGACAGCGTGAAGTGCCCGTCGCGCGACATCGCCGCCGACGAGGCGGCGGCCGCCGAGTAGACGCGCGTGCGGTGCAGGACCAGGCGGGCGCCAAAGCCCTCCCCGGCCGCCCGCTGGGCGTAGTAGACGGCGCGCGTGGCTCCCTCGTCCGCCTCGCTCCAGACGGCGACCGCGCGACCGGCGTCGTCGATGGCGACCGACGGCTGGACCGCCCGGCGCAACCCCTCGCCCAGCGCGGCCAGCTCGACGTCGCCCGAGGCCGTCCGGACCACCGCGGTGACGCGTCCGGGCGGCTCGCTCGTCTCCCTGAACGGGACGTACACGACCGCGAGGTCGCCGTTCGCCGACAGCGCCGCGTCGAGCTGTCCGGCCCAGGAGCTGATGCGGTTGCCGTCGACCAGCTTCACGGGTGGGCCGAGGCTGCCGCCGGACGGCTTGAAGGCGGCCCAAGCGGAGTCGGATCCGGCCCAGACGACGGCCACGTCGCCGTCGGGCGCGACCGCGAGCCTCGGGTAGCTGGCGTCGGGGGTCTCGATCGTCTCCGGGGCGCCGAACGCCCCTCCCGGCGGGCGGACCCTGAGGCTCACGTCGCCGTCGGGCCCGACGTAGGCGAGGTACGCGTTGCCGAGGGCGTCGGCGGCGACGTCCCCGCCCGTGGGGACGGTCTCGGTCGCGATCGACCCGCCGGCCGGCTTGATGCTCAGCTTCATCCCCGCCCCCGAATCCCACATGGCGATGGCGTCGCCCTGGCTCGTCACGGCGAGCCGGTTCGTGAACGCGGCGTTCCACGGGTACGGCGTGTCGCCGAGCGCGAACGGGTCCGACCAGCCCGGCTGGCCGGCCTGGGCGGCGCTCGCGAGCGCCAGCAGCGCGAGGGAGGCGACCAGCGCGGCGCGCCTCACGGCTTCCTCGCGATCCGCCACGCCGACCGGTTGCCGGCGCCGTCGAAGACCCTCACGTGCACGCGCCTGGGTGAGCCCGCGAGGCCCACCCTCGTGCTGTAGCGGCGCGCCTTGCCCGGCTTCCTGCGGTTCGTCGTGACCTGGATCCGCTTCACGCCCGAGCGGTTGTCGCGCGCCCTGGAGACGAGCCGCGACCCCGCGATGCGCGCGGCGAGCAGCTCGGGCGGGCGCTCGTCGAGCACGACGTCGTCGAAGAGCTCGTACGGCTCGCCGGACTTCGTGAACTTCACGTAGACGCGCTTGACGGAGCGCTCCGGGCCGGTCGTGGCGAGGCGCCACGGGAACGCCTGCGTTCGCATCGTCAGCCGCCGCGCGGGTGCGCCGCCGAAGTCGCCCGCGACGTTCGAGAGCCGCAGGCTCGCCACGCCGGGCGGCCGCGTGATCGTGATCGAGACGTCGCGCGTGTTCGTGTAGAGAGCACCGTCCTCGATCGAGATCGACCCCCCGACCGTGTCGTATGCCCGCGGGTCGTCGGGGGACTCGAAGCTCGGTCCGAACCCCCCGAGCGGCTCGATGCCGTCCGCCGTGCGGCGGTAGACCGAGAGCCTGTTGGCCCCGCCGTAGGGGTCGTCGGAGAACAGGACGAACGCGAGGCGTCCGTCGGGGCTCCAGGCCATGTCCCTCGGCGTGCCGTGCTCGTACGTGCGCGCGGCCACCGCTCCCTCGGTCGGGTGCGGAGCGGCCTGGACGAGCGCCGGGATCTTGCCGCGGTCGGAGTCGACGCTGAAGATCGCGCCGCCGTCGGGCGCTACGGAGATGAACGACCCGGAGCCGCAGCCGCGGCAGTTCGGGTAGCGCAGGTCGGCGTAGTCGACGAGCGTCAGGGCGCCGGTCGCGGGATCGCGCTCGTAGACCCCGTAGTCGGTGTAGCCCGCGTACACCCGGCCGCCGTCCGGGGCGACCGCGAGGTTCCACGTCGTCCCCTGGGTCTCCGCCGACCCGGCCGCGGCCAGGAGCCCGGTCGCCGGGTCGCGCGCGTAGATCCCGATCGGGCCGCCGGCGGCGTAGACGTGCCGGTCGTCCGGCGACAGCGCGAGCTCGAACGGGCCGACGTCGTAGAACGACTGGCGCTCGGTCAGCCGGCCCGTCGCGGCGTCGCGGTCGAACACCGTGAGCGACGACGGCTGGTGCTCGACCAGGTACAGCGAGCGTCCGTCGCGCGAGACCTGGACGTCCCGGATGCCGCGCAGCCTGTGCGACGCCGAGGTCCCGTCGCCCACGTAGGTCTCCTCGTGCGTGATCAACCCGGTGCCCGCGTCGCGCGAGAGGATGTGGACGCCGCCGTTGGTGGTGGAGTAGACGAAGCGCCCGTCGGGGGAGACCGCGATCTGCGACTCGTAGCCGCCGGGCTCGGTGTGTCCCAGGAGCGTGAGGGAGCCGGTCTCGCCGTCGACTCCGAAGCTGAGCGTCTGGTAGCCCGAGACGTAGACGTTGCGCCCGTCCGGCGAGGCGGCGACGTCCTGCGGGCCGTTCCAGCTCCACGTCGCGGCGCCCGCGGCGGCCGGCAGCGCGAGCGCCAGGGCGGCGCCGGCGAGCAGCGCCCGGACGATCCTGGCCCTCACCGCGCCACCTTCCAGCGCGACGCGTTGCGCGCCCTGTCGCGGACCCGCACCCGGACGCCGCCGCGGCCGTTGGGGATCGGCGCGGTCCCGGTGAACTTCCTCCAGCGGCCGGGCTTGCGCGGGTTGCGCGTCACCTGCACGTGCGAGACGCCGGAGAGCTTGTCGCGCGCCCTGATCCTCAGCTTCCTCGGCGAGGCGGCGCGGGCGGAGACGATCGTCGGGGCGGTCTCGTCGAGGACGATCTCGTCGGTCACCGGCTTCCCGCCGTTGGAGCTCATCCCGATGATCCGGACGTAGACCGTCTTCGGGAGCCGATCGGGGCCGGTGCTCGCGAGCGTCCACGGATAGGTGTTCGTCTCGTCGACCGGGAGCTTCTGGGCGTCCTTGAAGCCGCCGTCGTTCGAGACCTCGATCTGGAAGTCGCTCGGGCTCAGGTTCGCGAGGCCGAGCAGCACGTCGGGGTCGTTCGTGTACTCCGCGCCGCCGTTGATCTCGAGCCTCGGCGGCGTTCCCTGGAGCTCGTGCGGGCGGCCGTCGAAGATCGGCCCGGTGAACAGCGAGTTGAAGGTCAGCTCGCCGCTGTCCGGATCGCGGTTGAAGACGGCGACCCCTCCGGCCGGCCGGCCCTGGCTGAAGTCCGCCTGGGTGAACCCGCTCGTGAGGTAGAGCGAGCGGCCGTCGGGCGAGATCGCCATCCCGTGCGGCTTGGACAGCCCCTGGCCGTCGCGCCCCGACAGGTAGCGCCGGGTGAAGGTCAGCCCGCCCGGCCCGTTCGCCATCTGCACGAGCCCGCTGTCCCAGCGGTCGGCCAGGTACACCGTCGAGCCCTCCGGGCCGAACAGCACGGTGGCGTCGGCGAACTCGCCTCCCCCGGAGGTGATCACGCGCTCGCCGGGGAGCTCCTCGAGCGCTCCCGAGGGGTCCACGGCGAACGTGCTGGGCCCGAGCGGCCCGGCGACGAGGCGGTTGCCGTCGGGGCTCAGCTCGAGGTCTCCGTACGCGTCGCAGTCGCAATCGTCCGCCGCGGGGGTGAGCGACCCGTCGGCGCCGATGTGGAACGACCTGATGCTCCGGAGCTGCCTGCTCTGGTACGCGTAGAGCCGGCCGCGGCCGATCGCCAGGCCGGACGGCCCGGCCAGCCCGTCGACCCCGCGCAGCTCGCCGCGGAAGTCGAGGCGCCCGTCGGCCGGATCGCGCGTGACGGTCACGATCGCGTCGCGGCCGTAGTCCGACACGTAGAGCGTGCGGTCGTCGAGGAACTCGATGTCCGAGAGCGTCGTGCCGCCCGTCAGGCGCCAGCGGCCGGCGTGGCTGAGCGCGCCGGTCACCGGATCGCGCGTGAAGACGTTTATGTTCGAGCCGCTGCCGTTCGGTCCGGAATAGCCGTAGGTGGCCAGGCCGGTGACGTAGACGTGCCTGCCGTCCGGGCTCAGCTCGACCTGCGACCCGCCGCCGTCGTAGGAGTCGATCAACTCGAGCGCGCCACCGTCGGTGCGCCGCAGCGCGAGCGTGGCGTAGGGGTCGGAGACGTAGACCGTGCGCCCGTCCGGGGAGATCGCGGGCTGCCCGCCCTCGCTCCACGCGCTGCAGCAATGGGTCGCGGTCGCCCGTGCCGCCACGGGCGCGACGGCGAGCGCCAGGAGCGCGAGCGCCGCCGCCAAGCCACTACGCCTACCCATGTCCCCCCATTGCGAGTCCTGCCCTTGGTTGAGGTAGGACCAGCGTATGGCACACATCCGCCAACCGCCATAGCTGACGGCGTGCGCCACAATGGTGCGACCGAGAGCTTTCCGAGGAGGGGCAGTGGCGACGACGCAGACCGCAGCGAGCACGAACGGGGCGAGCGGGCCCGACGGCAACCTGCCGCTCGAGTCGTTCAACCCGGCCACCGGCGAGCGGCTCGGCGCGGTGCCGACGCTCACGCCCGACCAGGTGCAGGCGGTCGTCGACGACGTGGCCGAGGTGCAGCCGTTCTGGGCCCAGCTCCCGCTGGCCGACCGCGCGCGCTACATGCGCCGCACGGCGCAGGTGGTGATCGACAACCTCGAGGAGCTCACGACGCTGCTCACGCGCGAGCAGGGCAAGCCGCGCGCGGAGTCGTACGCGATGGAGCTGATCCCGACGATCGACGCGCTGCACTGGATCGCCGACAACGGGCCGGAGATCCTCGCGCCCGAGCCGGTTCGCGGCGTGCCGATCTTCGCCAAGCAGAAGAAGCACTTCTTCTCGTACGAGCCGCTCGGCGTCGTGGGCGTGATCGCCCCGTGGAACTACCCGTGGTCGATCCCGTTCGGTGAGGTGGCGATGGCGCTGATGGCGGGCAACGGGGTCGTGCTCAAGCCGGCGTCGCTGACGCCGCTGATCGGCGAGCGGATCCGCTGGGCGTTCGAGCGTGCGGGGCTGCCGGAGGGGATCGTGCGCACGGTGCACGGCGGCGGCAGGGTGGGCAACGCGCTGGTCGAGTCGAGCGCGGCCAAGATCTTCTTCACGGGCTCGGTCGAGATCGGGCGCAACGTGGGGATCGCGTGCGCCGAGCGGCTCAAGGGCTGCGTGCTCGAGCTCGGCGGCAAGGACTCCGTGATCGTGCTGCCCGACGCCAACGTGCAGAACGCGATCGACGGCACGCTCTGGGGCGGCTTCGCGAACGCCGGCCAGACCTGCTCGGGGATCGAGCGCGTGTACGTGATGCGCGAGATAGCGGACCGCTTCATCGACGGCGTCGTGGAGGGCGCCAAGCGGCTGCGCGTCGGCGACCCGGCGCGGCCCGACGTGGAGGTCGGGCCGATGGTCTCCGAGGACCAGTACGAGATCGTCAGGGAGCTGGTCGACGACGCGGTGGCGGCCGGCGCGAAGCTCCACTGCGGAGGGCCGGTCCAGCCCGATGGGCTCGACGGCAAGTTCTACGCGCCGGCGGTCCTGACGGACGTGACGCCGGACATGCGGATCATGCGCGAGGAGATCTTCGGCCCGGTGGTCCCGATCACCGTCGTCGACTCCGAGGACGAGGCGATCGCGCTCGCGAACGACTCCGAGTTCGGCCTCGGCAACAGCATCTGGACGCTCGACCGCGAGAAGGGCGAGCGGATCGCCGAGCGGCTCGAGAGCGGGATGGTCTGGATCAACGAGCACATGTACACGCACGGCCTGTGCGGCTGCGCGTGGGGCGGCGTGAAGGACTCCGGCATCGGCCGCGCGCACTCGCAGCACGGCTTCTACGAGTGCGTGAACGTCAAGCAGGTGGCATGGGAGCCGTCGCTGTGGCGCAGCTTCTGGTGGCACCCCTACGACGACTCGAACACGCGCGGCCTGCACGCCGCGGCGCAGCTCCTCTACGGACGCGACGAGGACAAGGCGAAGGCGCTGCGCAAGGGCATACGGCCGCTCGCCCGGCTCGGGCGCAAGACGATGAAGGGCGCGTTCAAGCGCTAGGCGGCGCGGGCCGCCGGCACCAGCCGGAGGCGGTCCGGCAGGAAGGGGATCAGCACCCGCTTGACGTACTCGGCTCCGCCGGCCACGAGCGCCCTGCGCAGCGGCGCCGGCGGGATCGGGCTGAAGCCGTACTGGCGGCGGAGCGAGCCGGGCAGGAGCGAGATCGTGATGAAGTTGACGAGCTCCACCAGCGGCTGCGCGACCAGCGGCACCGGCGGCTCGAGCACGATCTCGCGGGCGCGGGTGCGCGCCCAGTCGCTCACCGTCAGGGTGCCGCCCTCGAGCATCTCGCGCCGGTAGTCGCGCAGGTCCTCGAGCGTGTCGGGCATCTGCGCGCGGGTCAGGCCGAAGAGCTCGCCCACGACCTTGTAGTCCTCCCAGTAGGCGGCCTGCTCCTCGTCGTCCATCCCGCGCACGTACATGCGGTAGACGACGATGCCGCTGTCCACGAGCGTGAACAGGACCCAGAGCAGCAGGTCGGGCCTGTCCACGCCCGCGCGCGCGTGCATGGCGCGCACGCGCGCGGTGACCCGGTCGGCGTCCGCTCGGGGGCCGAAGCCGATCGTGCTCATCACCTCGGCGGTGCGCGCGAGCCGGTCGTAGGGCTCCTCGAGCGCGCTCGAGTGCGCCAGCAGGCCCTTCACGGCGACGGGGTGCGCCGCCTGCATCAGCAGCGCGCGCGGCCCGGACAGCGCGATCGCCCGCTCGCGGTGCACGCGGCGGAGCATCGAGTCGTCGCTGAAGTAGCCGGTCGCGGGCATCCTCCGAGGGTACGGCCGACGTACACTCGAAGACCATGCCAGCCCAGGCCTACGCCGGCAAGGAATGCGTCTGCCAGTTCAGGCGCGGCATCTGCGACCAGACGTGCGTCCGCGACATGCTGGAGACGCCGTTCTACATCGCCTGCCTCAGGCTCAGCGGGCGCCGCTGCGTGGTGGTCGGCGGCGGCGAGGTGGGGCTCGAGAAGGTCGAGGGGCTGCTCGCCTGCGACGGCGCCGTGACGCTGATCGCGCCGGAGGCGGTGCCGGAGCTCGAGTCGCTCGCCGCCGAAGGCTCGATCGAGTGGGCCCGGCGCGAGTACGAGACCGGCGACCTCGAGGCGACCTTCATCGCGATCGCCGCCACGGACCACACCGACGTGAACATCCGCGTCTACGAGGACGCCGAGCGCCGGGCGATGCTCGTGAACGTGGTGGACGTGCCGCCGCTGTGCAACTTCATCCTCCCGGCGATCGTGCGCACCGGGCCGCTGGCGATCGCGATCTCCACCGCCGGTGCGAGCCCGGCGCTCGCCAAGCGCATCAGGGCCGAGATCGCCGAGCAGTTCGGCGAGCCGTACGCGCGGCTGGCGGTGCTGCTGAACGAGGCGCGCGGGTGGGCCAAGAGCACGCTGCCGACCTACCAGGACCGCAAGGTCTTCTTCGAGTCGATCGTCAACGGCGACCCCGACCCGGTGGAGCTGCTGCGAGCGGGCGACGAGGGGGCCGTCCGCGACCTCATCGCGGCTGCGCAGCGGACGGCCGTCCCGGCATAGAGGGGCTCTCCCACATAGACGACGAGGGCCGCGCGCGGATGGTCGACGTGGGCTCGAAGTCCGCGAGCGACCGGCGCGCGGTGGCACGGGCGAGCGTTCACATGGCGCCCGCGACGGCGGAGCTGGCCGCCTCCGGCAGGGGGCCGAAGGGCGAGGTCCTCACGGTCGCGCGCATCGCCGGGATACAGGCGGCGAAGCGAACCGCCGAGCTGATTCCGCTGTGCCATCCGCTGCCGCTCTCGTTCGTGGACGTGCGCCTCGCGGTCGCCGGCGGCGAGGTGGTCGTCGAGGCGGAGGCACGCACGACCGCGCAGACCGGCGTCGAGATGGAGGCGCTGACGGCGGCCGCGGTCGCGGCGCTGACGGTCTACGACATGGTCAAGGGCGTGGAGCGCGGGGTCACCATCGATGCCGTGCAGCTCGTCGAGAAGACCGGCGGCAAGGAGGACTGGCGGCGCGCATGACCCGCGCGGCGGTCCTCACCGTGTCCACGACCCTGTCGGCCGGCGAGGGGGAGGACGCCTCCGGGCCGGAGCTGGTCCGGCGCTGCGAGGAGGCGGGGCTCGAGGTGGTCGCGCACGAGGTGCTGCCGGACGACCGCGAGGTGATCGCGGAGGCGCTGGCGCGCCTGGCCGACCGCGAGGGCTGCCGCTTCGTGTTCACGACGGGCGGGACCGGGCTGACGCCGGACGACGTGACGCCGGAGGCCACGCGCGACGTGATCGACCGCGAGGCGCCCGGGTGGGCCGAGGCGATCCGCGTGGAGTCGCGCGAGCACACGCCGCTGGGGATCCTCACGCGCGGCGTCTCGGGCGTGCGCGGGCGGACGCTGATCGTGAACTTCCCAGGCACGCCCCGGGCGATCGGGCAGTCGTGGCCGGTCGTGGGCCCGACGCTGAAGCACGCCGCGCAGACGCTCGAGCGTGGCTGACGCGATCGCGCTCGACCGGCTCGAGCGACGCTACGGCGACCGCACCGTGCTGGCGGGGGTGTCCCTCCGCCTGGGGGAGGGTCAGACCCTCACCCTCTTCGGGGAGAACGGGGCCGGGAAGACGACCCTGCTGCGGATCCTGGCGACGCTGCTGCGCCCCCATGCGGGGGGAGTCGAGGTGCTCGGCTGCGCGCTGCCGCGCGAGGCGTGGCGGCTGCGCGGGCGGGTGGGCCTGCTCGCCCACGAGCCGCTCCTCTACCCGCGGCTCTCGGGGCGCGAGAACCTGCGGCTGCACGCGCGGCTGCACGGGGTGGCGCTCGAGCGGATCGACTCGCTGCTCGACGCGGTGGGGCTGCGCGGCCGCGCCGACGACCCGGTCGACGAGCTCTCGCGCGGGATGGTGCAGCGGCTCGCCGCGGCGCGGGCGGTGCTGCACGACCCGCCGCTGCTGCTGCTCGACGAGCCGCGCGCGGGCCTCGACCCGGGCGCGGCCGAGCAGCTCGAGCCGCTGATCGGCCGCTCGTCGGGGCGCACCCGGGTGCTCGTGACGCACGACGTCGAGCGCGGGCTCGCCGAGGCCGACCTGGCGATCGGCCTGCGCGACGGCCGCGCGCGCGTGTGCATGGACGCGGCGGCCGTGAGGGGGCTGTACGCGTGATCGGCGCGGCGGCGGCGATCCTCCGCAAGGACCTCCGCCTCGAGCTCCGCACGCGCGAGTCCGTCCCCGCGATGGCGCTGTTCAGCGTCGGCGCGTTCGTGCTCTTCCACTTCGGCCTGCACCGCGACGCGATCGAGGGCGACCTCGCGTCCGGGGTGCTCTGGGTGACGCTGCTGTTCGCCAGCGTCCTCGGCGTGAACCGGCTGTTCGCGGGCGAGCGTGAGAGCGGCGCGCTCGATGGGATCCTGATCGCCCCGATCGACCGCACCGCGGTCTACGTGGCGAAGGCGACCGCGCTGTTCCTGTACCTGACGCTGCTCGAGCTCGTGGCGGTGCCGGCGTTCGCCGTGCTGATGCTCGAGCCCGGGCTCGGCGGCGCGTTCCCGGAGCTGATCCCCGTCCTGGCGCTCGCGAACCTGGGCCTCGCGGGGGTCGGCGCGCTGGTGGCCGGCCTGGCGGCCGAGGCGCGCTCGCGCGACCTGATCGTGCCGCTGCTGCTGCTGCCCCTGCTGGTGCCGCTCCTGATCGCCGCGGCGCGCGCCACGGAGCCGCTGCTGGCCAGCCCGGCGGGGCCGGAGGACCTCGCCAAATGGCTGGGGTTCATGGCTCTCTACGATACGGTCTTCCTGCTCGTGGCAGTAGCCGTCTTCGACTTCCTCCTAGAGGATTGAGGGGCCAGCCTTGCGGTCCACACCGCTGTTCGGCAAGGGTCTGCGGACCCTCTCCATCGCCGCCGCCGTGACCCTTGCGGCGGGCTTCGGGCTGGCCTTCTTCTACGCCCCGCTCGACGCCGACCAGGGGATCATCCAGAAGATCTTCTACGTGCACGTGCCGATGGCGATCGTGGCGCTCGGCGGGTTCGTGGCGGGCGCGATCATGGCGATCCAGCACCTGCGCACCGGCGACCGCTCGTGGGACATGCGCTCGTACGTGGCGATCCACATGTCGATCGTGCTCGGCGTGGGCGTGCTGGTGACCGGCGGCATCTGGGGCAAGGCGTCGTGGGGGCACTGGTGGCAGTGGGACGAGCCGGTGCTGGTCTCGTTCCTGATCGTCTTCCTCCTCTACTGCTGCTACCAGCCGCTGCGCTTCTCGATCTCGGACCCGGAGCGCCAGGCGCGCTATGCGTCGGTGTTCGCGATCGCCGCGGGTGCGTTCGTGCCGGTCAACTTCCTTGCCGTCCGGATGGCGTCGCAGGAGATCCATCCGCGCGTGCTCTCGGAGACCGGCGGCAGCATGCCCGGCGAGATGCGGCTCGCGTTCCTCGTCTGCCTGGCGGGCGTCGCGCTGCTGTTCGTCGTGCTCTGGAAGCTCGAGCTCTCGTCGAAGAGCGCGTCGGAGCGGCTGAGGCGCCTGCGCCGCCGGCTCGAGGAGACGCCGCTCGAGGCGCCGGGCGCATCGACGGCGCGGCCGCCCGCCGTGCCGGCGCGGCCGAGCGGGGTGGACTGAGCGGTGCTCGACCTGCTCCCGCTCGCGCTGACCGGCCGCCAGTACGTCGCCGCGGCGTATCTGGTGTTCTTGGCGCTGGTGCTGCTCTACGTGGTGATCATCAGCTCGAAGATCGCGCGGATCGAGCGCGAGGTCGACACGCTGGCCGAGCTGGCGGACAAGCGGGTCCGATGAGCGCCGCGCTGCTCGCGATCGGCGCCTCGCACAAGACCGCGCAGCTCGCGCTGCGCGAGCGCCTCGCGCTGCCGGAGGGGCGCGCCGCGCATGTCCTGCGCGAGATCGTCTCGCACGACGTGATCCGCGAGGCGGTCGCCATCTCCACCTGCAATCGCACCGAGCTCTACATGGTCGTGGGGGACCCCGTGGAGGCCGAGAGCGCCGCGCTGGGCTGCATATCGCGCCAGGTGGGGATGCGGCCGACCGAGCTGATCGGGAGCATCTACTCGCTGCGCGACGACGAGGCGGTGCGCCACCTCTTCGAGGTCGCGGCCGGCCTCGACTCGATGATCGTCGGCGAGGCCGAGGTGCTCGGCCAGGTCAAGCGGGCGTACGAGCTGGCGCTCGTCGAGGGAGCGACCGGACCGATCGCGAACCGGCTCTTCCGCGACGCGATCGCGGCCGGGAAGCGCGTGCGCACCGAGACCGCCCTCGGGCGCGCGCACGACTCCGTGTCCTCGGTCGCCGTGGACCTCGCGCGCTCGGTGCTGGGCGACCTCGCGGCGCGGACGGTGCTGGTCATCGGCGCGGGCGAGACGGCGGAGCTGACCGCCAGGGCGCTCCACCAGCGCGGGGCGGACACGGTGTTCGTGGCCAACCGCCGCTACGACCGCGCGATCGGGCTGGCGCAGAGGTTCGGCGGCACGGCCGTGCGCTTCGAGGACCTGCCCGGGCGGCTGCTCGCGAGCGACATAGTCGTCAGCTCGACGGCCTCGCCGCACCAGATCGTGGGGCGCGAGGAGCTCGCCGAGGTGATGGCGCAGCGCGAGGGCCGGCGGCTGCTGATCATCGACATCGCCGTGCCGCGCGACATCGACGCGTCAGTGCGCGACGTGCCGGGCGTCGCGCTGTACGACATGGACGACCTGCAGCGCGAGGCCGCGCGCAACCTCTCCGTGCAGGAGGCGGAGGCCGCACGCGCGCGGTCGCTGGTGGTCGAGGAGGCCGACCGCTTCGGGCGCTGGGCGGCGAGCCTCGACGTCGTGCCCACCGTGGCGGCGCTGCGCGAGCGCGGCGACGCGATCGTGCAGCAGGTGCTGCGCGAGAACGAGTCGCGCTGGGTCTCGCTCGGCGACGAGGACCGCGCCCGCGTGGAGCTGATGGCGCGCGCGATCGTGAACCGGATGCTGCACGAGCCGACGCTGCGGCTGAAGGCCGCCGAGGGCGACGACTCCTTCGCGTACGTGCAGGCGCTGCGCGACCTGTTCGCGATCGACGCGGCCGAGCTCGAGGCCCCGGCCGCGGAGGTCCCGGCGGCCGAGATCACCTCGCTGGACGACCGCCGCCGGCGGCAGTCACGCTGACGGCCGCGACGCGCGCATGACGCCCGCGAGGCGGCCCCTCCCCCTCGGCCCGCTCGGCCCGCGGCCATGACGCCCCGCTCCCCGCGCCCGCGGCATGACGCCCCCGCTCCCCGCGCCCGCGGCATGACGCCCCCGCTCCGCCTCGGCACGCGCGGCAGCGCGCTCGCCCTGGCCCAGGCGCGGATGGTGGCGAGCATGCTGGACGCGGACGTGGTGCTCGTGCCGATCACGACCTCGGGCGACGAACACTCGACCACCCTCCGAAAGGGGTCCGACCCCGTCACAGGTTCGCCAACCCGTAACGCTCCCGTGACGGGGTCAGACCCTCCCCCGGCGGGTGAGAAGGGGGGAGGGTCAGACCCTCACCCCTCGCCGCTTTCGCGTACGCCCGCCGACAAGTCGCGCTTCGTCAAGGAGATCGAGGAGGCCTTGCTGCGCGAGGACGTCGACCTCGCCGTGCACTCGGCCAAGGACGTGCCGGGTGAGCTGCCCGACGGGCTCGCGATCGTCGGCGTTCCCGAGCGCGCCGACGCGCGCGACGCGCTCTGCGGCGCCGCCGCGCTCGACGACCTCCCCGAGGGCGCGCGCGTCGGCACCAGCAGCCTGCGCCGCCGCGCGCAGCTCCTCGCCCTGCGCCCCGACCTGCGCGTGTCGGACCTGCGCGGCAACGTGGACACGCGCCTGCGCCGGCTCGCCGACGGCGACTACCACGCGATCGTCCTCGCGATGGCGGGCCTGGAGCGCCTCGACCGCGCCCGCGAGGGCAGCCCGATCCCGCCCGCCGACTTCGTTCCGGCGCCGGGGCAGGGCTGCCTCGCGCTCGAGGCGCGCGTGGACGACGAGCGCTCGATCGAGCTCGGCGCCGCCGTCACCGATCGCGCCGCTCTCCAGGCGCTGACCGCCGAGCGCGCGCTCGTCGTGACCCTCGAAGCAACCTGCCGCACACCGGTGGCCGCTCACGCCGAGCGCTCCGAGGCCGGGCTGCGCCTGACCGCCTTCGCCGGCCTGCCCGACGGCAGCCGCTGGATCCGCGACGGGCTCTCGATCGATGCCGGTCACCCCTCCGAGCTCGGCACGGGCGTCGCCGACCGGCTGCTCGCCGCCGGCGCCGCGGAGCTGCTGGCCGAGGCGGAGACGGCCGCGCCCTCCCGCTAGCGCACCCCCCGATCGGGGGAGCTAAACGATCTATTTCCCCCCAAAAGGGGGGTAGACCCGGCGCGTCCGGTGGTACGCCGTCACGGAGCCCGCGACCGCGGGCCGCAATCAAGGAGGATTGGATGAATGTCTCGAGCAGACGCGCCGCCTGCGCACTCGCCGTCGGACTGATGGCCCTGGCACCCGGCGCGTCATCGGCCGCGGAGCGGTCGAGCACGTTCTCCGGCAGCTGCCACTACGAGGGCCTGATCCGGTTCGCGGACCCCATCGGCGGCCTGCCGGAGCAGAACCGCCTGAACCTGGCCGCCCCCGGCACCTGCAGCGGGTGGCTCGACGGGCGCCCCGTGGACGGGGCACCGGCGCTCTTCTACGGCGAGGCCGAGGGCCTGATGTCGTGCACCCAGGGCCTGCCCGCCGGCACCGGCTGGCTGGTCGTCGAGGACGCCGAGATCGACTACGCCTTCAGCGAGATCCGCCTCACCGGGGTCGGCAAGCTCGAGTACCGCGGCATGAACGGCGGCGCCCTGCGCGGAGTCGGTGCGAGCGACGGCGACACGGCCGAGCAGGTCGAGCGCTGCGCCGCCGGCGGCGGCAGCCTCCAGCAGGTGACGGTCCACGGCGACGTGGCGGGGACCATCAGCGGATAGCGTTGCCGGGGTGCCCGGCAAGGCCTACCTGATCGGTGCCGGGCCGGGCGACCCCGGCCTCCTGACCGTGCGCGCGGTCGAGCTGCTCGCCCGCTGCGACGTGGTCCTCTACGACCGCCTGGCCCCCCCGGCCGCCCTGCACGGGCTCGGTGCCGAGCTCGTCTACGTGGGCAAGGAGCCGGGCCGGCCGTCGCTGCCGCAGGAGGAGATCAACGCCCGGCTCGTGGAGCTGACGCGCGCGGGGCGGACCGTCGGGCGCCTCAAGGGGGGCGACCCGTTCGTGTTCGGGCGCGGGGGCGAGGAGGCCGAGGCGCTGGCGGACGCCGGGCTCTCGTTCGAGGTCGTGCCGGGCATCACCGCCGGCGTGGCCGCGCCGGCCTACGCGGGCATCCCCGTCACCCACCGCGACGGCGCCTCCGCGGTCGCGTTCGTCACCGGCCACGAGGACCCGGAGAAGGCGGAGCCGGTGCTCGACTGGGACGCGCTCGCGGCCTTCCCGGGCACGCTCGTCTTCTACATGGGCGTCCGCAACCTCGAGCGGATCGCGTGGTCGCTGGTCGAGGCCGGCCGCGCCGAGGGCGAGCCCGCCGCCGTGATCGAGCGCGGGACCACCAGCCGCCAGCGCGTCGTGCACGGCACGCTCGCCGACATAGCCGCGCGAGTCGCCGAGGAGGAGGTCAGCCCCCCGGCGATCACGCTCGTCGGTGCCGTGGCCGACCTGCGTGAGGAGCTCGCCTGGTTCGAGCGCGAGCGGCCGCTGCTCGGGCGGACCGTCGTGGTGACCCGCGCCCGGGCGCAGGCCAGCGCCCTCGCCGCGCGGCTGGCCGAGGCGGGGGCCGAGGTGGTCGAGGCGCCCGCGATCGAGGTCCGCATCCTGCCGCCGGAGGAGGTCGACGCCTCCCTCGGCCCGGTCGGGGACTACGCGCTCGTGTGCCTCACGAGCCAGAACGCGGTCGAGCCGTTCTTCGCGGCGCTGCGCCGGCAGGGACTCGACGCCCGCGGGCTCGCCGGTGTGCGCTTCGCGACGATCGGCTCGGCCACGGCCGACCTGCTCGCCGCACGCGGCATCGATCCCGACGTCGTGCCCGAGCGGCAGGTGGCCGAGGGTCTGGTCGAGGCGCTGGCGGCCGAGGAGGTCGCCGGCCGGCGCGTGCTCGTGGCGCGGGCCGAGGAGGGCCGTGACCTGCTGCCCGACGCGCTGCGCGGCCGCGGCGCCGAGGTCGACGTCGTCGCGCTCTACCGCACGGTGGCGCTGCCGCCCCCGGAGGCCGCGCTCGACGCGGCGGCCGGCGCCGACTACGTCACCTTCACCTCCAGCTCGACCGTCCGTCACTTCGCCGACGCGATCGGCACGCGCTTCCCCCGCGAGGCCCGGGTGGTCTCGATCGGGCCCGCCACCAGCGCGACCGCCCGCGAGCTCGGGCTCGAGGTCCACGTGGAGGCGGGACGCCACGACGTCGGCGGGCTCTTCGAGGCGCTGCTCGAGGACGCGGCATCGTCGTAACGCTCCTCACCGACTACGGACGCGGCGACGAGTTCGTAGGCGTCTGCCACGGCGTGATCCGGCGGATCGCGCCCGAGGCGCCGATCGTCGACGTCACGCACGGCATCACCCGCCACGGCGTGCGCCACGGCGCGCTCGTGCTCGCGGCGTCGCTGCCGTACATGCCGCTCGGCGTGCACGTGGCGGTGGTGGACCCGCAGGTCGGCACCGAGCGCCGCGCGGTGGCCGTTCGCTGCGACGACGGGCGGCTGCTCGTGGGACCCGACAACGGGGTGCTGAGCCTCGCCTGGGAGCGCGCCGGCGGAGCCGTCGAGGCGGTCGACGTGAGCCGCTCGCCGTTCCGGCTCGAGCCGGTGTCGGCCACGTTCCACGGGCGCGACGTGTTCGCACCCGTCGCCGCCCATCTGGCCGCGGGCGCCGAGCTCGCCGAGGCGGGCGACCCGCTCGATCCCGCCGAGCTCGTCGCGCTCGAGCTGCCGGCTCCGCGCGTCGAGGACGGGTCGGTCGTGGCGCACGCGCTCGTAGTCGACGGCTTCGGCAACGTCGCGCTCGACCTCCGCCACCAGCACCTGCTCGAGCTGGGGCTCGTCATCGGGGCGGCGGTCGCGGTCCGCGTCGCGCACCTCGAGCGGCGCGCGGTGTTCGTCCAGACCTTCGCCGACGTCCCGCCCGGCGAGCTGCTCATCTACGAGGACGCCTGGGGCTACGTAGCACTCGCGGTCAACCGCGGCGACGCCGCGGCGGAGCTGTCCCTCGGCGCCGACGACGAGCTGCGGATCGCGCCCGCGCCGTGATCGGCTCGCCGCGCGTGCACCACCGCCTCACCGACTCGACGAACCAGCGGGCGAAGGAGCTGGCGGAGGCGGGCGCGCCGCACGGCACCGTGGTGACCGCCGACGAGCAGACCGCCGGCCGCGGGCGCCAGGGGCGCTCGTGGGTCGCCCCGCCGCGCTCGGCCGTGCTGATGTCGGCCGTGGTCCGCGACCTCGACTCGATGGCGATGCTGCCACTGGCCGCGGCGCTCGCGGTGTGCGAGGCGGCCGAGGCCTGCGCGCCGGTGCGCTGCGAGATCAAGTGGCCCAACGACGTCTGGGTCGAGCGCCGCAAGCTCTCCGGGATCCTGGTGGAGGGGCGGCCGGCGGCAGGCTGGGCGGTGGTCGGGATCGGCCTGAACGTGACCACGGCCGAGGACGACTTCCCGCCCGAGCTGCGGGCGACCGCGACCTCGTTGCGGGCCGCCGGGGGCGACGCCGCCGTGCCCGGTGTCCTCGCTGCGCTGCTGGCCGGGCTCACGCGCTGGGTGCCGGCCGAGCCCGGCGCGGTGCTCGCGGCGTGGCGCGAGCGCGATGCGCTGCTCGGGCAGCGGATCAGGTGGACGGACGGCGAGGGCGTGGCCGCCGGGATCGACGACTCGGGCTCGCTGCTGGTCGACTCGGACTCGGGCCGGGTCGCGCTGGGCGCCGGCGAGGTCCACCTCGAGCCGCTGGGCTAGGTGAGCCACCCACACACGTTGTGAACGCCTGAAAGGACATCCGGGCCCGTCCCGAGGCTGTGGGTCTGCGAACTCACACCTCAAGGAGGACCCGGATGAACCTGCACCCTAGGGCCAAGCTCGGACCCGCCGGGCGCCAGGCGCTCGTCGCCGCGATCGATGACGGGATGACGTTGAAGGCGGCGGCCGCCGCCTTCAACGTGTCGCCCGCGACCGCCCACCGCTGGTGGCACCGATTCAACGGTGCATCTCTAGAGGAGCGCCGCTCGATGGCCTGTCTGCGCGACCGCTCGAGCCGCCCGCATCGCTCGCCGCGACGGTTGACGGCGGCCGAGGAAGAGCCGATCCTCAGGGCGCGGCGCGAGACCAACCTCGGACCGGGGCGCCTGGCCGGGATCGTCCGCCGCGCCCGCTCGACGATCTGGAAGGTGCTGCGCCGCCACGGCCTCTCGCGCCGCCGGCGCGCGGAGCGCCAGGGCTTCCGCCGCTACGAGTGGTCGCGGCCGGGGGCGCTTCTGCACATGGACGTCAAGCGGCTGGCCCGCTTCGAGGTCCCCGGCCACCGGGTCACCGGGCACCGGCGCGAGAAGGAGCGCAACCGCGGCGTCGGCTACGACCACCTGCACGTCGTCGTCGATGACCATTCGCGGCTCGCCTACGTCGAGCTGCACCGGCGCGAGGACGCCGAGACCAACGCGCGCACACTCGAGCGGGCGCTGGCCTGGTTCGCCGAGCTCGGGCTCGGGCCGCCGGAGGCGGTGATGACCGACGGCGCGAAGGTCTACACGCGCTCGAACCGCTTCCGCGAGCTGCTCGCCCGAGCCGGAGCGCGGCACATCGTCACCCCGCCCTACACGCCGCGCTGGAACGGCAAGGCCGAGCGCTTCATCCAGACACTGCAGAACGAGTGGGGCCACGCGCCCGGCTACCACAGCTCGACCGACCGTGCCCGCTCGCTGTCATCGTTCCTGCGCTACTACAACCGCTTCCGGCCCCACAGCTCGCTCGGCGACCGACCACCGATCAGCCGCGTTCACAACGTCCGTGGGCAGGACACCTAGGCCGAAGTGCGGCTCCCGCTTCGCGTGAAAGCGAGGGTCACGCCGCCCGGGGCCTAGCAAACGCTCGCGGGACTGGGCGCCTCCCTCCTCGTGAGCGCGCAGCGCGTCGCGGAGGGTCTGGCGCCGAGTCGGCTCCGTAAGACCCTCGATCAGGAGGCCGAGTTTCGGTTCCGCCCGTCGTCCCGATCTCCCCGCCCGCGCGGAAGCCAGGCTACGGGCTGACCCAGGAGAACCAGAACTCCGGATGGGCGCGTGTCTCGGCGATCGTGGGCAGCGCGAAGCCGGCGTCGTGGAAGACCGCGAGGTCCACCGCCTCGCCGGCGGCCAGGCGGTACTCAGTGTTCAGCGTCAGGCGCGTCACCGGGGCCGGCGGCACGAGGGTGCAGGCGATCGCCGGCCCGCCGTTCAACCTGATTCGCAGCTCGCGCATCGTCCCGGCGGTTCCGTCGAATCGGACGCTCCCGCCGATTCGGTAGAGGCCGGGCACCTTGCAGATCAACTGGTTGTTGCCGGTGACGTGCTGCTCGTCCTGGGTGCCCAGGTCGTAGCGTTCGGAGTCGAAGTTGAGCGTGGTGATCGTGTTGCTCGGGATCGAGATGCTCGTCGAGTTGAAGACCCGGGCCTGCGGGACGACGCTCACGTCGTTGCGGACGAAGTCCGACCGCGAGCGTGCGTCCGAGATGCGTGGGCCGTTGCTCCACAGGTTCGACACCTGGAGGTCGGTCGGACTGGCCGTGCTCTCCACGCGGATCGCAGCCGTCTGCGCTCCCACGAGGTTGACGTTGGAGAGCTGAAGCGCCCCACGCCCGAGCTTGATCGCGTAGGGAACCGTGCCGCCCGCGCAGTTGACGCCGAGGTTCGTGAACTGGTTGGCGTACCCAAGTCCGAACGGATGCGTCATCTGGATTGGCACTGCCGATCCGGTCGCGTTCACGAACACCTGCGAGAACTTGATGGCCTGGCAGTAGGCCAGGTCGATGTAGGGCGTGTTGCCCGGGTTTCCCTCGAACTTGACGCCGGTGAACTCGAGGGAGGTCGACGGCGAGGTGTCCGCCTGCGACCCGTCGATCTTCAGGTCCGTCCCGCCGTTGCCCTCGAACTGGAGTGACGTGTAGAGGCTGGTGTCGTTCCCGCCCTGGCCCCCGCTGCCCGTCAGGGAGTCGAGCAGCATCGCCGGGGTGCCCGTTCCGCTCCCGCAGGCGGCGATTTGCACGGTGTCCGCGCAGGAGTTGAAGACCTGCTTCATCAGGATCCCGTGGCCATTGCAGCTTGCGACGCGCACGCGATGTAGGTAGACGTGCTGGGCGCGCTGGAGGTCGAGCCCGTTCGCGTTGATGCCGGGCTTGCCCTCGATGTCCATGTCTACGACCTCGACCCATGCCCGGACCGAGAAGCTGTCTCCGTGTGCCTTCACGATCGGGCTGGTGCTGTCGGAGTTGCGCTTCAGCCGGGTCGGGGCGTTCAGCCCGTTGCCGGGCGCCATTCCCTCGCCGAACAGGCGGATCGGCTTGCTGGCCGGGACGGTGAGGCCGCCGTTGATGATGTAGTTCCCGCGCGGGAAGAAGACGCCGCCGCCGCCCGCGGCAACCGCGGCGTTGATGGCGTCCTGGCACGCGGTGGTGTCGTCGGTCGAGCCGTTGCCCAGCGCGCCGTAATCCTTCACGTTGAAGGGCATGCGCGCACGAAGCACGTAGCGGTCGTCGACCGGCAGCTGGGCGCGGGCGGGATCGGCGGCGAGGAGCCCGGCGGCTGTCGCACCGGCCGCGCCGCCCGCCAGCAGGCGGCGCCTGGTCTGGGTGCTGTCGTGGGTTGCGGAAGTGGGTCGTGTCGAGTCCATCGGGTCCCCTGGTCGAAAGTTGTCTCGCTCGGCTCCAGTGAAGCCCGGCCTCCATGAACGCGCACCACCCGACCGGGGGGAAAGTGTTTGGGCCGCGCACACGCTGCGGCAAGGCAAGCGAGCCCCCACGGCTCAGAATACGTGTCGGTCAGCCGATAGTCTGCCGAGCGACGTATCGGCGAGCAGGGCAAGGCGCGTCCAGCGCATCCGCCGGCGGAGCAGCCCACCCAAGAGACCCACGGCCATGAGCGAGCCTGTCACCTCCGCAATGCACATCGGGTTCATCCTGCGCGCCGCGACCCGCGACGCGCAGGCCGCGGCGCAGGCCGCCCTCGAGCCGACGGGCATCACGCTGCGCGAGTACGGCGCGCTGACCGTGCTGCGCGAGGGCGGACCGCTGTCGCAGCAGGAGCTCGCACAGCGGTTGGGCATCGACCGGACCTCGACGGTGTTCCTCATCGACCGCCTCGAGGAGCTGAAGCTCGTGAAGCGGCGGCGCAGTCCGGCCGACCGCCGCGCGTACGCGCTCGAGCTGACCCGTACGGGCGCGCGCGTCCAGGGCCGCGCTCAGACCGCGATGGCCGAGCAGGAGAGCGCGTTCCTGTCGGGGTTGACGCAGCGGGAGCGCCAGCAGCTGGTCGAGCTGCTCACGCGCCTGGTCGAGACGCCGAACGACTGAGATCCGCGGCCAGCCGCGTCTCACGGCCGGTGCCAGCGCACCAGCAGCCCCTCGAGCGCCGCGACCTCCGCAAGCCGCCCGCCGAGCCCGCGCAGCAGCCGCGGACGGGCGCCCACGGGCGGCTCGGCGCTCTGGCGTGCTTCGGCCGCCGGCTCGGGACCGATCCGCTCGCCCGCCATCGCCAGCAACCAGAGGGTCGTGCCCGGCGTCACCTGCCGCGCGTCCCCGACGGCGCCCTCGTCACCGCCCGAGGACCCATCCGCGAGCCGCTCCGGCCCGGAGTCTGTCGTGCGCCTGTTGGTCATGAACGACTGAACCTCCCTTCCGTGGTCACCGCGGCGCCGGCGCCGGACGCTCGAGCGCCGCGCGCTCGACCCCCCGGAGCATCTCGGCGCAGTTGTCGCGCAGCGCGCGCTGCGCGACCGGGTTCAGCATCTCCGCGAGCAGCGGGATGCCGATGTCGAAGGAGACGCGCAACCTCACGCTCGTGCGGGCGTCGCCCTCGGGGGACACCCTCCACTCGCCGTCCAGCGTCAGCATGTCGCCGGCGACCTGCTCGAAGGTCATGGTCAGGCGCTGGGGATCGATCGTCTCGACCTCCTCCCATTCGAGGATCGAGCCCTTCAGCAGCACCGACCACAGGCTCCGCCGCTTCCCGTCGCGATCGTCGTCGAGGATCTCGACCGAGCGCACGTTCTCCATCGACGCGGGGTAGCGGTCGACGGCGACGATGGCGTCCCACAGGTCCGCCGCGGGAGCGTGGATGTCCATGTCCAGTGCGACCTCAGGCACGGGCGTCCCCCTGCCGGCCCCGCGTCCATTCCTTGGGGAGGAAGCCCTCCTCGCCCATCGCGTCCATGAACGTCAGCCAGTCGCGCGCGAAGGCGAGGGCCGGGTAATAGCCCTCCGGGCTGAGCGGATCGGGGATCTCGCCGACGACCTCGCGTACGCGCTCGACGAGGCGCTCGGACCGGGCGACGAGGTCGGCGGGCGCCAGCTCGTAGCTCGAGCGCACGAGCTCCCAGCACTCGCTCCCGAGCTCGTGCCCGCTCAGGCGCTCGAGCGCCCACGCGGCGCGCATCCTCGGCGGCGGCAGCGGCCGCTCGTGGTTCAGCACCAGGTTGAGGACCACGGCGCAGTTCTGCCCCACCGTGCGGGCCGTATGGCGGACGAGGCCCTCCTGCCCGGCGTTCAGCCCGCCGCGCATGTCCTCGAGCAGGGCGACGATCGGCAGGCCCATCCGCCACATCGCGTGCCCGTGGGTCCACGCGTACCGGCGCGCGTCGACGTCGATCGTCCTCACGACCGCTCTCCCACGTGCGCCAGCTCGGCCGCGGTGACCCCCCGCGACCAGACCATCGCCACGACGCCGCGCTCGTAGAGTTCCACGGCGAGGCTCGCCTCGGCGGGGTCGCATTCCGCGGCGGGCCACGGGCCCCGCTCGCCGTAGCGATCGACGAGGCGCTCCCAGGCGGCGGCCTCCGCCTCCTCGAGCCGCCACAGCATGCCGGGCTCGGTCGCCACGAGAACCCGCTCGCCGCCGAGCGAGAACGAGCGCAGCTCCGCGGGCGACCACGCGAACAGCGGCACGAGGCGCTCCAGCGCCAGCTCCACGCCGGTCATGCGCTCGGCCAGCTCCGCGGCGCCGCGGACGAAGCCGCCGACGTCGCTTCCTGGCTCGGGTAGGACGGCGTAGGGCCGGTACAGGTCGTGACACTCGCTCTCGTGCTCCTGCAACCGGACCTGGAGCCACTTGTCGCCGCTCCAGGGGTGGCCGCGATCCGCGAGGACGGCCTGCATGGCCTCCTCGACCGCCAGCCGCGCGTTTACCCCCGCCGCCCGATCGCGGCCCGCGGGGTGGGCGAGCATGGCGACGCACGCGGACTCGCGCATCCGCTCCGCGTACTCGCGCACGACGAGGTCACGCGCGATGTCGCGGTAGTCGCGCGTGGACGGCACCAGCTCCGGCCCGTCCCAATGCAGGCCGAAAGCGACGCGGTGGAGCAGCTTGAGCTCCTGCTCCTCGTCGACGCTGCCGAAGGCTCCCTGGAGCGGGCGCTCGCTTTCCAGCGCGCTCTCGGCGCGCTCGAAGAGGGCGTCGACGTCGCGCTGGCTCCGGAGCCAGACGTCGACGCGAAGCGACTTCACCCAGTGCTCGAGCGGGACCTGGGAGGCCGGCGTCTCCCGGCCCGCGACGACGACGTCCAGGTCGCTGAGCCGGTTGCCGAGGCCGATGGCGAGCGAACCCCCGACGATCACCGAGTCGCCGTCGTCGCGGAGGTACGCGACGACGTCGAGCACCTCAGCCATGGTCACCTCGTGGTACTCGCCGATCCTGCGCTCGAGCACCGCGGGCCCGGAGGCCGCCGTGCGCATCGACCCGCCGCGCGTCGTCATGCCGCCTCCCCGGCCCGCGCCAGATAGCCCGCCTGGACGGCGCGGTGCAGCGCCGTGGCCATCCCGACCGGGTCCCGCGCCCGGGAGATCCCGTTCGCGGTCATGACGGCGTCGCACCCGAGCTCGATCGCGAGCGTGGCGTCGGACGCCGTGCCGATGCCGGCGTCCAGGACGACGGGGACGCCCGCGTTCTCGCACAGCAGCGACAGGTTGCCCGGGTTGTTGAGGCCCATCCCGCTGCCGATCGGCGAGCCGCCGGGACAGATCGCCGCGCATCCGGCGTCCTCGAGCCGGCGGGCCAGGACCGGATCGTCGGTCGCGTACGGCAGGACGACGAACCCCTCGCCGGCGAGCGTCGTCGCGGCGTCGAGCAGCTCGCGCGGGTCCGGCAGGAGGGTCCGCCGGTCGCCGGCGATCTCGAGCTTGATCCAGTTCGTCTCGAACGCCTCGCGCGCGAGCCGGGCGGTGACGACCGCGTCGCGCGCGGTGTGGCAGCCGGCCGTGTTCGGGAGGACGCTGACGCCCGCGGCGTCGAGCACCTCGAGCACCGGCTGGCGCGGCGCCGACCCGACCCGACGCAGCGCCACGGTGCAGATCTCGACCGGCCCGGCGCGCAGACACCGGGCCAGCGTGTCGAGGCTGCGAAAGCCGCCGGTCCCGAGCATCAGCCGCGACGCGAGCACGCGGTCGGCGATCTGGAAGCGCCCCGTGTCCGCGCTCGGCGCCACGGCGCCGGCCTGGTCCGGGGCACGCGGAGCCCGGCTCACGCGTCCGGACCGGTCGAGACCGTCAGAGTCGCCCTGCACAGCGGATCGCCCTGCTGGGTCAGCTCGGCGTCGACGCGCCGCGTATCGCACGCGCCGTCCACAGGCTGGACGGTCGCGCTGCAGAGCGTCGGCAGGTCGAGCTCACCCACGGCGGTGAACGCGAGATCGATCGCGCTGACGGCTACGTCGCGACTGACGGGCAGCCCTCCTCCCGCACAGCACAGCGCGAGTTGCCGGCACGCCTCGGCCTCGAGCATCCCGGAGAGGTGATCGACGTAGTGGTCGAATAGCCCCGGGTGGAGGATGTCCGCGATCAGCGTTGCGCGCGCGCCGCCGTCCCGCAGCTGCAGATCCGAGACCACGACGTTCTCGCGGCACTCCCGCCCGACGCTCGCAGGCGGGACGTTCGACAAGCCGGGGCGGGCGTAGGCGATCTGGGGCGGCAGCCCGCGCTGCCTCCGGTTGCCGGCTCGGACCTCTGCCCACCGCTCCTTCGGCATCCACGACATGGAGGCCGTCGCGGTCGCCACCGGAAGGTCGCGCGGCGTACGCAGCGTGAAGCGCCAGAGCGACCCGACGAGCCGGTCGCCGTCCTTGAAGCGCTTCAGCACGTCGCACCGGACGGTCACGCGCAGCGGCTCCTCCCGGCGCTGGAAGACCGCCGCCGGGTCCAGCTCCACGCCGAGCGACCGGAGGATGAACTGCTGCCCGATCTGCACGCCGAGCTGGCGGTGTGACATGACGAAGCAGGCCTGCCGGCACAGCTCGAGGATCGGCATGACGTCGAACCGGGCCGGGAAGCTCCCTCCGTCGCTGTAGTAGTAGTGGCTGCGCGGTAGCTCGCCCGCGAGCAGCATGCTGTCCTCCGACAGCCGGGCGCTGTCGGTCACGAAGACCTCCGCAACGGAGAGCTTGTGCACGACCTCCCGCGGGATCGAGCTCTCGGAGCTGAGGGCCAGCTCGGGCGCGCGATCGGATATGACGGTCTCCGTCGTCACGAGTACTGCCGGTCGGCCGCCAGCCAGTCGGCGGCCACGACTCCTGCGAGGACCGGCTCCCGCCCCTCCTCCTTGGCGTTCATCAGGTGGGTGCCCAGCGCGATCTGGTCCCAGCGCTCCAGGGGCACGTGCGCGCGATCGGCGAGCGCGCGCAGCCCGCGCCAGTCGCGTTCGGCTCCACTCCGCGCGCGCTCGACGGTCGCGAGGAGCTCGTCGCGCTCGCGCGACGGCGGTCGCGCTCGGGCGCGGGCGACCAAGCGCTCGAGCGCGCCGGCGAGGCTCAGGTCCTGGGGCGCGACCTGGCGGTGGAGCTCGTCCACCTGACGGCGCGCGTCCTCCGCCGCGTCGCGCCCGTCCCGCGCCGCCTCGTAGATGCGCCGCCGCGCAGCCGGCTCGAAGAGCACGCCGATCTCGCGGACCATGTCCGCCGGCTCGTCGGTCGTGTGCACGAAGTTCAGGAGGTAGTTCTCGTTGCCGAGCGAGTGACGCAGGTGCCTGGGCGCGCGCGCTTCGGGATCGGCCGGGCCCTTCATCTCGTTCAGGATCAGCGTGAACGGCACGTCACCGCGGGGTTGGCCGGCGCGGGGACGCAGGAGCAGCACGAGCGACTCGACCGAGGGCATGAGCAGATCCGCCAGGTCGCGCCTGTCCCTCGTCGCGAGGTTCCACTGGTACTGCCACAGCGCTCGGATCGTCCGCCGGGTGAGGCGGCAGCGCTCGGCGGCGACGATCGCGACGTCGCGCTCGGCGAGCCAGCGGAGCGTGGCGTCCAGGCGGCGACCCGCGACCGCGTCCGGCTTGACGAGCAGGAGCCCGTGGACCCGGAGGAAGTCGTCGAGGCCGGGCCCGATGCGGTCGCAGGCGTCCTCCCAGGCGTCTCGGAAGTAGCTGTCGACGGCGAACAGCGCGCGCTTCGCCGGGAGGCAGGAGAGCGACGCGGGGATGGCCGCGGCATGGACTGCCCCGATCGACGCTCGCGGGGACTGATCGTCCTCGCCATGCGACCGAAGGTCCGTTCGCTCTCGGATGACTGGTGCCGTGCTCATCTCACCCCTCGCCGGCCGCCTCATGGAGCATCCCTCGCGCGGCCGCCCTTGCACGCCGACCGGTCCGGATCAGCGGCGCGCGGGCGACACCGGCTCGGGCCAGTCGAGCGCTGCCGGCGCTGCCGACAGCTCCAAACTATTTGTATCCCTCTCTGTCAGTCTTACTGATCGTTTGGTTGCTGCGCATTGTACATCACGCTTCACCGAGATTCATCCGAAAAGGAACGACTTAGCAAATTGTGTCGCTCGACCACCTGGGCGGTGACGGGGGGCCGCCCGCAGGGGGGTATCACGCGGTCGACCGCCCCCCGGCTCCCGCCCACCCGTTCCAGCGCACGACCTGCTCCACGGGCCTGCGCGCGGCTGGACGGAACCGCGTGCCGCGCGCGTACGCGACCGGCACGAGGCCGGCCTGCGTCGCGTCAGCGGGGATGTGGAGCAGCGCGGCGACCTCGTTCGCGTACCTCAGGTGCAGCGTGGTGAACGTCGTGCCGAGGCCGAAGAGGCGAGCGGCGAGCATGAAGCTCCAGGTCGCCGGGAGGATCGAGCCCCAGAGCGACGCCTGCGCCGCCAGGGTCGTGGGCGGCGACGGCGCCAGCACGCACGGGATCACCAGCGCCGGAACGGATGCGAGGCGCTCGGCCAGGTCGTCGACGGAGCGCTCGAGCCGCGGGTTGCCGCCGCCCCCGGGCGGCGATCCAGCCGCGGCCTCCTCCCTCCGCTCCCGGTGGGCGCGGCGGTAGTGGCCGGCTATCTCGGCGCGCAGGCCGGGCTCGTCGACGACGACGAAGCGCCAGTGCTGGCGGTCGCCGCCGCTCGGCGCCTGGGTCGCGACGCGGATGCACTCGAGCACGACCGACCGCGGAACGGGGCGCGTGAGGTCGAGGCGGCGCCGAACCGACCGCGTCGTCGTCAGCAGCTCGAGCGCGGACATGTCGATCAGCGGGCTGGAGTCGATCAGGCGTGCGTCCACAGCAGGCTCCCGGGCCCCCGCGTGAGAGGGCCTGGAGAATAGTCAGATCTACTGATTATCGCGGCACTGCGCAAGTGTCCCGACCTGGGCGGCCTGCGTCATCAGCTGCTGCCCGGCCTCCGTGGCAGCAGCGAGGGGAAATCTAGTTGTACTTTAGACGATCAGTATGTAAACCTATTTGGATGGGTGCGTACCTGGGGCAACCCTCCTCGAGCGGCTCGCCGGCCGCAGCCGGCGTGACCCTCTCCTCGCGCGTCGCCGCCCTGGTGCTCGAGCTGTCGCCGCGCAGGGCGACGGCGGCGCCGGACGGCGCGCTCCTGGTCACGGACCTGGGCTACGAGTCGCTCGCCCTGATCGAGCTGGCGGCGGCCCTCGAGGACGAGTTCGGGATCGGCCCGATCCCGGCCGACGACGCGCTCGCGGTCGAGACGATCGCGGACGTCGCCCGGCTCGTCGCGCGCTTCGCCCAGGGGGGCGGCTCGTGAGCCGGGCGACCGAGTTCAGGACGTTCGCCGAGGCACTCGCCGCGCGCGCCGACGACGCCCCCGACGCGCTCGCGTTCACGTTCCTCGGCGAGGACGGCGTCGAGCGGGAGGCCATGACGTACGGCGCGCTCCAGGCGCGCTCCGCGGCGATCGCGGGCCTGCTCGAGGAGCGGCTGGCGCCGGACGAGCGGGTACTGCTCCTGCTGCCGCCCGGGCTCGACTACGTCGCGGCGCTGTTCGGGTGCTTCCAGGCGGGGGTCGTCGCGGTGTCCGCCCCGCCCCCCCAGCCGCCACGGCTCGAACGCACCCTGCCGCGCCTGCTGGCGATAGGAGCGGACGCCGCGGTGCGCGCGGTCCTCACGACGGGCGGCCTCACCGCCCCGCCGCCGGGACTCGTCCCGGAGGGGCACGCGCTCGCGCGGGCGCCCTGGCTCGCGGTGGACGCCGCTCGCGAAGGCGACGCCAGCGCGTCCGCCCGCGCGCGCGAGCCTTCCGACCTGGCCATCTTCCAGTACACGTCGGGCTCGACCGCCGACCCGCGCGGCGTGATGCTCACGCACGACAACCTGCTCGTCAACTCGGCGCTCATCGCGAAGAAGCTCGGGAGCTCGCCTGCGGACCGCGCGTTCGTCTGGCTGCCGCCGTACCACGACATGGGGCTGATCGGCGGCATCCTCCAGCCGGTCTACGGCGGCTTCGAGTGCGTCCTGACGTCGCCGCTCACCGTGGTGAAGCGCCCGGAGCGCTGGCTCGAGGGCGTCTCCACCCGCAGGGCGACGATCAGCGGCGGGCCGAACTTCTCCTTCGACCTCTGCGTCCGGCGCATCGGCCCGGAGGCGCGCGAGCGGCTCGACCTCAGCTCGTGGGAGGTCGCGTTCAACGGCGCCGAGCCGATCCGCGCCGGCACGCTCGAGGCATTCGCGACCGCCTTCGCGCCGTGCGGGTTCCGCCGCGAGGCGTTCCACCCGTGCTACGGGCTCGCGGAGGCGACGCTGATGGTCACCGCCGGCGAGCGCGACGAGCCCCCGACGCTGCTGCGCGTCGACGCGCGCGCCCTCGAACGCGGCCGATCGGAGCCGGTGGCCGGCGACGGGGTGGAGCTCGTCGGGTGCGGCGGGCCGGACGCCGAGCACGAGCTCGCGATCGTCGACCCCGAGACGCTGCTGCGCTGCGAGCCGGGCCAGATAGGCGAGGTCTGGGTCGCCGGGCCGAGCGTCGCACGCGGCTACCTGGGTCACGCCGAGGAGACGGCCCGGGCCTTCGGCGCGCGGATCGCGGGCGAGGCGAGCGGGCGGCGTTTCCTGCGCACCGGCGACCTCGGGTTCTCGAGCGACGGCGAGCTGTTCGTCGTCGGCCGCATCAAGGACCTGCTCGTGGTCAATGGCCGCAACCTGCATCCGCACGACGTCGAGGTCGTCGCCGAGGCGGTCGACGGGCTCCGCCCGCACTCGAGCGCGGTGTTCGCGCTCGGCGACAGCGCTCTCGGCGACGAGCGGGTGGGGATCGTGGCCGAGCCGGCGGACGCGTCCGCGGCGAGCTCGGCGGGCGCGACGATCGACGCGGTCCGGCGCGAGGTGGGGACCCGGCTCGGGCTCGACCTCGAGCTCGTCGTGCTCTGCGAGCGGGGGAGCGTGCCGAAGACGACGAGCGGGAAGGTCCAGCGCCGCCTGTGCCGGTCCCTGCTGCTGCGGGGCGAGCTGGACATCGTCGCGTCGGAGGGCGTGGAGCCGGGCCTCGGCGCCGCGCCGGAGTGCGCCGCCACGGCCCGATGACCGGCGCCCGGATCCTCGTCACGGGCTCGACCGGCCTCGTCGGCTTCGAGTTGCTCGACGTCCTACGCGAGCGCGGCTGCACGGGCGTCGTCGGCGCGAGCCGGCACGGCGGCGATGGCGCTGTCGCCTGGGACATCGGTGCCGAGCCGCCTCCGGGGGCGCTGGAGGGTGAGTGGGACGTGGTCGTGAACGCCGCGGCGGACACGCGCTGGACCCTCGCGCCGGACGACGCGCTGCGGGCAAACGTGACGACGGTGGAGGCGCTCGCCGCGCTCGGGCTCCGCGCCGCGCACGTCGTGCACGTGTCGACCGCGTACGCGGCCCGCCCCGACGGGCAGTCGCCGGGCGTGGAGCTGGAGGCCTATCGCAACACCTACGAGTGGTCGAAGGCGCTCGCGGAGCGCCGCGCGCGCGAGCTGTTCCCGCGGCTCACCATCGTCCGGCCCCCGCTGATCATGGGGCGGCGGAGCGACGGCCGGGCGGCCCGCTTCATGGGGATGTACACGGTGATCCGCGGGATCAGCTCGAGCCTGGTCCCGGCCGTCGTCGGCCGCCCGGACGCCTTCTTCGACGTCATCCCGGTCGACGACCTGGCACACGTGATTGCGACGCTCGCCGAGCAGCCGGCGCCACCCGAGCCGCGGGTGGTCACCGTGGCGGGCGGGCCGAGCGCGCCGACCGTCGAGACGGCTGTCGAGTCGATCGTGGACACGCTGAACGAGTGGCGGGCCGGGCGCGGGCTCGAGCTGGTCGCGAAGCCGCGGCTCGTCACACCGGCGAGCTGGAACCGCTTCTTCCTGCCGTTCGCGCGCAAGCACCTGACCGACCGCCAGCTCAAGGTCGTCGACCTGCTCAGCAACTACGAGCCGTACCTCCAGCTGCACGAGCCGCTCGCGGCCACGTCCGTCGTGCCCGACGCGGCGGCGTGCATACCGGGGTCGGTCCGCTACTGGGCCGACCAGCATCCGCGCATCGCGTCGCTCTCGGCGAAGCCATGGCGCGCGGCGGCATGACGGGCGCCGCGAGGGCGGCGGTCGCGGGCGACGCGGTCGCGCCCACCGCCATGGAGCTCACGCTGGCGGCGCCGCTGCACCGGCGCATGCTGGCGTGGGCCGACGAGCGCTTCCCGCTGGCCGGCACCGCCGCGATGCTGCTCGCCCTCTACCTCGCCGCGCTCGTCTACGGACGGGCGCTGGCGCACGAAGGGTCGATCGAGCTGTCGCCGGGGGACCTCGGCGCGTTCTTCGCCGTGTGGGGGTTCTTCCTGATGATCAGGGTGCTCGACGAGCACAAGGACTACGAGCGCGACCGCGTGGCCCACCCCGATCGCGTGCTCCAGCGCGGACTCGTGACGCTCGGCCAGCTGCGCGTGCTCGGTGCCGCTGCCGCCGCCGTCCAGCTCGCCGTGTCGCTCCTGGCGGACGGCGGCGTCGGCCCGGTGACGCTCTGGTGGCTGGCGCTGATCGGCTTCGTGGCCCTCACCGCGAAGGAGTTCTTCGCGGGCGAGTGGCTGGACAGGCGTCTGCTGCTCTACGTCCTGGCGCACCTTCCGCTCTGGTCTCTGGCGGTGACCTGGATGGTCCAGATGGGCGCCCGGCCGAGCTCGCTGCCGGCGAGCGCGGCGTGGGCGGCCGTGCTCGGGTTCCTGCTGCCCTGGGGGGCGGATCTCGCGCGGCGCATCGCACCCGCCGGCCTCCAGGGGCCGGGCGCCACGTCGTACGCGGACAGCCTCGGCGCCGGATGGGCCGCCGCGCTGCTCGGCGGCACCCTGATCGGCGGGGCTGCCGCGGCCGCCGCGATGCTGCGCCCGGCGGGCGAGCACTCGATCGTCGCGGAGGCTGTCCTCGGGACACTGCTCGTGCCGCTCGTCGCGGCGCTGTGGAGGTTCCGGCGCGATCCGCACGACCGCTCGGCGAACCGGATGCTCCAGGCGACGGCTCGCGTCGTGCTGCTCGCCGAGCTCCTGGTGGTGGTCGTGGTCCTCCTGGCCGATCGCGGGCTGGCGTGGGCCGCGTGAGCGCAGCGCAGGCGAGCGCGGCGTCCGCGAGTGCCGAGCATCCACTCGAGCCGCGCGTCCTCGGCGCGGAGGAGGCGGGGCAGGCGGGGACCGACCGGATCGGCGCGAAGGCGGCGAGCCTTGGGGCGCTCCAGCGGCTCGGCGTGCCCGTGCCGCCGTTCGCGTGCGTGACCACCGGGGTATGGGACGAGTTGATCGCGCGCCTGCCCGAGGATCTGGTCGCCGAGCTCGAGCGGCCGCCGCAGAGCGCGGAGCGGCTCGCGAGCGCCGGCGCCAGGGCACGCGAGTCGATCGCCGGCGCGGAGCTGCCGCGGGACGACGCCGCGCGACTGGCCATCGCCGCGCATGCCGTGGCGGGGCCCGGGGGCGCCCTCTCGGTGCGTTCCTCCGCGCAGGGCGAGGACTCCGCGCGGCACTCGTTCGCCGGGCAGTTCGACACGTACCTGTGGGTTCCGGTGGAGGAGGTCGTCGACCGCGTTCTGCGCTGCTTCGCCTCGGCGTTCACCGACCGCGCGCTGCTCTACCGCCGCGCCCACGGCCTCGGCCTCGACAGCGCCCGGATGGCGGTGATCGTCCAGCGGATGGTCGACAGCGTGGCGGCCGGCGTGGCCTTCACCGCCGATCCGGTCGACACCCGCCGCGACGGCGTGCTGGTCGTCGCCGGCCTGGGGCTCGGGGAGGGGGTCGTCGAGGGCACGGTCGCCACCGACAGCTTCAGGCTGGACCGGACGGCGGAGACGGTCGAGCACGAGATCGCGGTCAAGTCGACGCGCGTCGTCCGGGACCCGAGCGGGCGTGGGACGGCCGTCGAGGACGTGGATGGCGACGAGGCGCGCCGTCCGGCCCTGAGCGACGAGCGGGTGCGCGAGGTGGCGCGCCTGGCGCTGCACGTGGCCGAGCGCCGGGGGGCACCGCAGGACGTGGAGTGGGCGCTCGACCCCGGCGGCGTGGTGCGCCTGCTCCAGGCACGGCCGATCACCGCGGCGGCGGCCGGCGAGGAGACGATCTTCGACAACCGCAACCTCGTCGAGAGCTTCCCCGGAGTCACCTCACCGCTCACCTTCTCGCTCATGAGGAAGACGTACGAGCACAACCTGATCGGGCTCGTGGAGGACTTCGGGATACCGCACGCCGAGGTCGAGCGCAGCGGCCACGTCTACGAGAACCTCGTCGGGCGCCTGTCCGGGCAGATGTACTACAACCTCTCCAACTGGTACCGGATGTTCCTGCTCATCCCCGGGATCGAGCGAGCGGTGCCCGCGTTCGAGCGGGCGATGGGGTTCGAGCCGAGCGACCCGTCCTCGGAGCGGCGGCTCTCCGCGCTCGAGCGGATGCGCTGGCTGCCCGCTCAGGCGCGCGTCGCGGCGCGCCTGCTCAGGGCGCTCGTCCGGCTCGGCCCGCGGGTGCGGGAGTTCCACGCCACCCATGCGCGCCTGGCCGCCGAGCAGCGCGACCTGGCCCTCGACCGCATGGACGCGCACGAGCTCGTGACACGTGTCGAGCGCATCAATCGCGAGCTGTTCTGGAGGATGTCGGTCGCGCCGATCAACGACTTCTTCACGCAGCAGCTCTACGGGGCGCTCGGCGCGATGATCGAGGCCTGGGACCTCGGCGATCCGATCGCCACGCGCAACGAGCTGCTCTGCGGCGAGACGGGAATGGAGAGCATCGAACCCGTGCGCTCGCTGGTGAGCCTCGCGGAGCGCATAGCGGCGGACGCGGCCGCCAGGGCCCTGTTCGAGTCGCCGGCATCCCCGCCCGAGGTGCTCGCGGAGCTCGAGCACGAGCCGCGTCTCGCCGGCATACGCGACACCCTCCGTCTGCACGTCGAGCGCTTCGGGCACCGCACGCTCGGAGAGCTCAAGCTCGAGAACGACACCCTTCGCGACGACCCGGCGCCGATCGTGGAGATCCTGCGCAACCTGCTCCGCGCGGGCCGCACGGCGGAGGGGATGGAGCGGCACGAGCTCGAGATCCGGCGGCGCGCCGAGGCGGACGTGCGGCGGCGACTCCGGGGCGGGCCGCGCCGCGTGCTGTTCAGGCTCGTGCTCGCCCGCTGCCGCTTCGGGTTGAAGGCCAGGGAGAGCATGCGGCTCACACGCGGGAGCGTCGTGGCGCTGCTCCGCTACTGCTACCGCGCGCTGGGGGAGCGCTTCGTGGAGGCGGGGCTGCTCGAGCGCGCCGGCGACGTCTTCATGCTGACCGTCGACGAGGTGGGGGACGCGGTCCGCGGTGCTGCGGTGACGGAGGACCTCGCGGCGCTCGCGTCGCTTCGGCGCGCCGAGCAGGAGGCGGCCGCGGGCAGGACCCTGCCGCCCCGCATCCGCACGCGCGGGATCGCGCTCGCGAGCGCGGCCGTGGAGGACACGCCGGCGGACGCGGGGGGCGGGAGCCTCACCGGGATCGGCTGCGCCCCCGGGCGGGTGCGGGCGCGGGCGATGGTGATCGAGGAGCCGCGCGCCGATCTGCGCATCGACGGGGAGATCCTGGTGGCGCGAACGACCGATCCGGGCTGGGTCTTCCTGATGGTCCCCGCCGGGGGCCTCGTCTCCGAGCAGGGCAACGTCCTCTCGCACACGGCCATCGTCGGCCGCGAGCTGGGTATCCCGACGGTCGTGGGCGTGCGCGACGCCACCCGGCTGCTCGCCGGGGACGTCGACGTGGAGCTCGACGGGCGGGCCGGGACGGTCGCGATCTGCGGCGCGGCTCGCGTGGAGGGGGAGCCGAAGCCGGCGGGGCGAGGGGGACCGTCGCGAACGGCTCGTGTCGCGCGAGCTTCGCGCTCTCTCGGCATGGACGACTATGAGCCGTGAGGGCTCGTGAGCAACCCCGTCGCCCTCACTCATCGTGGGTCTTGTGACCTGAGGGCCTCGAGGTCCTGACCCCGCGCGGGTCCAGGGCGAATTGCGCCCGGCCATGCCACCCGTGAACGGCTCGGCCAGAAGCGAACGCTCAACGACTACTGATTACTTGACGAAGTCTCGCGGACGCCCTAGCCTGCGTTCGCGGACGGGGATGGCGAAGATCAACTCCAAGAACGGCGTGTGGGTACACGCGACCGCACTGGTCACGATCGGTGTGCCCGTGGCGCACGAGTTCGAGGACGTGACGCCCGAGGAACGCTGGCGAGTCGCGATCAAGGCAGATGGCGAGGTGCAGCTGCACTTCGTGGACGGTCGCACCCAGCGCTTCGTCGTCAAGAACGGGGATTCCGTTCTCGGGGTGGGCGATCATCTGTATCTCTCTCTCCAGGTTCCCCCTGGAACGCCGGTCGGGGCACTCCCCGAAGAGCCCGCGCCGGCGCAGGGCGCATGAGCGCGCAGGCCGCGCTCGACGCGGTCGCCGACAGCCTCAGCCTGACGCCGACGCTGCCTAACGCGCCGGGGCAGCCCGCGGTCGTCGCGCTGAACCCGCCGCCCGGCGGACTCAGTCTCACCGAGATCTTGCCCGGCACGCTGAAGGCCACCTGGCTGAGCAAGGACGTGCTGTTCAAGACTTCCGGCTTCGAGAGTCAGATGGGCAACGTGCCGCCCGATCTCACGGCTCTCACCAACCTCGTGCAGGGGGTCAAGCCGTACCTGTCGAACGTCGGCAGCTTCATCACTCCGCCATCGGGAACGCCCGGGCTGCTCGGGCAGCTCGTCGCTGAGCTGCCTTCCGTGACTCAGGCGCAGCTCCCGGTCGCGGCGAGCGTCACCTGGAAGGCTCAGGACGCGAGCGGCAACGATCTGCCGGCAGCCGCGTTCAGCAAGCTCTCCGAGACGAACGCCGGTGCGTCGATCCTGTTCGCGCCGAGCATCGTGGAGGCGACCGGCGGATTGCCGCCCGCGCAGGTGCGCAGGATCCGTGCCGAGGTGACGCTGTCGGTCACGCTCCCGAACGGAACGAAGATCACGAACACCGGCGCCCCGAAGGCGCTGTCGGTCGACGTGCCGGTTCCCTCGCTGGCGGTGCCGACGATCGTCGCGCTGTTCAACCATGCGCCGTTCGACCTCACCGAGCACGGCGGCATCCCCGGCTGCGTGCTGGTGTGGGTGCCTCCTGGGAGCCCGTACCGCGACATCGGATCGCTCATCGCGGCACTTGAGCCGCTCGCCAGCGGTCTCTCGGCGTTGGCTCCGACGTTCGCGGCGCTGAGCTTCCTGTCCAACACCCAACGGGCGGCGCAGGCGATCGGCAGGCTCGTGGACCTCCTACGAGGGGTGACCGATCCCTCCAAGAACGTGAAGCTGGTGGTGCGGGCCTCGGGCAACGAGCCGTACCTCGACAAGATCGTCTTCTACCAGCAGTTCCTCTACTTCCACACCGCCGAGGACACGTTCGGCTCGCTGCTGATGGTGGGCATGCCCGGCAAGGCGGCGAAGTTCTACAACGCACGGAACTTCTCGACGAGCGAGGGTGCGTTCACCGTGCGGCTACCCAACGACGCCCTGGCCGCGGTGATCGAGTCGTTGCACAGCGACCCGCCCGGTTGCGATCCGCCATCGGCGGTGCCGACGTCCGGCGCGGACTACATCGCCGCGCCCGCGCATTCGTTCGGCGATCGCTTCTCGTCGCTTGAGTTCAAGTAGCCTCGCCATCGCGGTCGCGACAGAAGTCGCCGGTCCGTTGCGATTGGAGGCCTTCATCGACGACGTACCCGCGCCGCTGAACGAGCCCTTTCCGTGTTCCGCGGGCGCCCACCGGGTGACCCTGACGCTCCGGCTGCTGCTGCGCGACTCGATGGTCGCGGCGAATACCTGCCACCAGGTTCAGCTGGCTCCTGGCAGCGTCATGGTGCTGTCCCCGCTCGCTGCCTTCGAGCGACTGCTCACAGGCGAGCTCGGGCTCACCGCCTGATCGGGACACGCCGGTTGGTGGCCGATCGATACCGCGGTGAACAGCCGGCTCTTTCGACGACGAGACGCCGCTCATGGATCGCACAGCGCTCAGCGGTCGAGACGAGATGGCGATAACGGTTGCCGCGTGGGGGGTGCGGGGAGAGCGGAGAGGGCGCTGCCGCGATGAGGATGCTGGTCACCGGGGGAGGCGGATTCATCGGCTCGCACCTGACCGAGCGGCTGACACGCGACGGCCACGGCGTGCGCGTCCTCGACAACTTCGCCACGGGGCGGCGGGAGAACCTCCTCGGACTCGCCGACGACATCGAGCTGATCGAGGGCGATCTGCAGAGCTACGAGCGCGTGCACAACGCCGTACGCGGGTGCGAGGTGGTCTTCCACCAGGGCGCGCTTCCGTCGGTGCCGCGGTCGGTCCAGGACCCGCTCACCAGCAACGCGACGATACGTCGTGGGGACGCTCAACGTCCTGCTCGCCGCGCGCGACGCCGAGGTGCGACGCGTCGTATTCGCCTCGTCCTCGTCCGTCTACGGGAAGAACCCCACGCTGCCGAAGCGCGAGGATCAGATCCCGCTCCCATTCTCACCCTACGCCGTCGCGAAGCTCGCCTGCGAGGGCTACTGCCGCAGCTTCTCCGAGGTCTACGGGCTCGAGACCGTGAGCCTGCGCTATTCAACGTGTTCGGCCCGCGGCAGGACCCCTGGTCGCAGTACGCGGCGGTCATCCCGCTGTTCATGGGGCCGGGCGGCTGCTCCAGGGCCTGGAGGCGATCCCAGGCGACACCACGATTTTTCAGGATCCCCTCATGAGGGACCCGGGGGGCAAACCTGAAACCCGTCTTCCGCGGGCCCATGCCCCTCACCCGTACGCCCCTTGGCGTCTCCGGGCGGTGATCGTCTGTATAGCGGCGCGAAATTCAGGAGTCAGAGCTACTGGGCCCAGAAGACCCGCTTGACTTTTCAGACTAAACCCTGAACCATTTTCAGTGTGACCGCGGAGCACAGCGGGGCCTCCTCGCCGGTAGCAGGAGTCCGGCCAAGGAGTGACCTGGCTGCGGACATGGCGGTCGAACGTCCCGGGCTTGCCGGCGCGGAGCGGCCCCTGCGTCTGGACGAGCCGATCGTGATCGGAGCCGGTCCCGGCGGCCTGGCTGCGGCGCGCGCCCTCGAGCGGCGCGGAATCCCGGCCCGGCTCTTCGAACGCGGCGATCGCGTCTGCATGAGCTGGCGCGCCCACTACGACAGCCTTCAGCTGAACTCGCCACGGCGCATGTCCTCCCTTCCGGGACTCAGGATCGACCGTCGCGCCGGGGCCTGGCCGGGGAGGGACGACTTCATCGCCTACGTCGAGCGCTATGCCGAGCCGCTCGCGTCGCGAATCGCGTTCGGGACCGACGTACGGCGGATCGACAGGGAGGACGGCGGCTGGCGGCTCGAGACGTCGCGCGGCCCGATGTGGTCGCGGCACGTGATCGTGGCGGCGGGACTGCTCGCGGTCCCGTTCATGCCGTCGTGGCCGGGGCGCGAGGAGTTCGAGGGGCAGCTCGTCCACGCCGCCGATTACAGGAACGCGGAGCGCTACCGGGGACGCGATGTGCTTCTGGTGGGCATGGGGCAGACCGGGTCCGACGTCGGCATAGACCTGGTGCGCGGCGGCGTCGGGCGACTGCGGGTGGCCGTGCGGACCCCGCCGGTGATCCTGCGCCGGCGTGCGTGGGTCACCCTCACCAACCAGCTCGCCAAGTACATGCACACGCCGGATGCGATGAGCGACACGATGGCGCGCCTCTACCACCGCCTGATGTGGGGGAGCCTCGAGTCCTACGGGCTCGGCGCGCCCGGGGACATCGCCACGAGCAGGAAGAGCCGGTCTGGCACGCTCGGCTTCAACCGCGGCGTGGGCTTCACGTTCGATCGCGGTCTGGTGAGTGCGATCAAGAAGCGCTATGTGGAAGTGGTTGCTGCGGTCGAGAGGTTCGAAGGAGGGGACGTGGTACTTGTGGACGGCCGCCGTCTCAGGCCGGACGTCGTGATCGCGGCGACCGGGCGGCGACCGAACCTCGCTCCCATCGTCGGGCACCTGGGCGTCCTCAACTCAGACGGCCGCCCCTCGGTTCATGGCGGGCGCACGGCGCACGGCGCGCCGGGCATGTACTTCATCGGGTATCGGCTTCCGCCCGCGCAGCTGCCGGACATGACGCTCGACGCCCACGCGATCGCGCGCGGTGTGAGCCGGAGCTGACGGCCGGCCAGCCGTGGGCCCCGGCGCGCTTGGGGCCTACGCCTAGCCGGCTCGTGCGAGGCCCGCGGGGCGAGCGTCCTCGCCGTGCGGCGCGCCGGCCGGCACCAGCCTGCGCACGACCCGCACCCTCGCGCCGTGCCGCGGCGCGGTCGTCACGTGCTTCATCTGAGCCTCCTCGGACCGCGCGCTCGTCGCTGCCATCTCGACGCGGCTCAAAACCGTGTCCAGGACCACCTTCATCTCGTAAGTGGCGAGCGAGGCACCGAGGCAATGCCGGCGGCCGCGACCGAACGGAATCCAGTTCGACTGCGGCGGTGGGGAATCCCCCAGGAACCGCTCGGGTCGGAACGCCTGGGCGTCCGGATACAGCGCCTCGGAGGTGTTGACACCGCCGATCGACGGCATCATGTAGGTGCCGGCGGGCAGGCGGAAGCCGGCGACGTCGGCGTCCGCGGTGAGTCTGCGGATGACGTTCGGCACGACCGGGCGGACCCGCAGGGTTTCCTTGATCACCGCCTCGAGGTACTCCCCCGGTCCGTCGCGCAGCTCGGCGAGCAGATGCTCCAGCACGGGCGGATGGCGCAGGAGGCGCTCGAACCCGTACGCGAGCGCCGACGCGGTTGTCTCGTGACCCGCGAGCAGCAATGCCATGAGCTGAGAGAGCAGGTCGTCATCGGTCATCGCCCGCCCGTCGTCAAAGCGTGCGTCGATGAGCATGGACAGCACGTCGGTCCGCTGCTCGCGGTTGGGATCGGCGCGCCGCTCGGCGATCTCCGCTCTGATCAGGTCGTAGGTGCCGTCGACCAGCCGCCGGTGGCGACGCCATGGGCCCACTCGCTCGAGCCATGGGTACATCCAGGCGATCTGGATCAGGGTTCCCGGCCCGATCGTCTGCGGCAGGCGCGCCTGCAACAGCCGGCGACGCTCGGGATCGCTGATGCCGAAGACCGCATCCAGCATGACTCCGAGGGTGATCCGCTGCGTGGCCTCGATCAGGCGCATGCTGCGGCCGACCTCCCACGAGTCGACCTCCTCCGCGGCGATGCGTGCGATCAGCTCGCCGTAGGCCTTGACGCGGTCGCCGTGGAACGGCGGGAGCATGAGCTTGCGGGTGCGCAGATGCTCGTCCTCGTCGAGCACGAAGATCGAGCGCGGCCCCATAAGGGCGGTGAACACCGTCGCATATCCCTCGCCGGGATGGACGAGCTGCGGATCCGCCCCGAAGAGCTCCTTGATGTCGTCGGGATCGGTCAGGAGGACGACATTGCCCCAGGGCGGCGACCAAACCGTGAAGGTGTTCCCGACCCGGCGGCGCGCCCACGCGATGAACGGCAGCGTCCGCTTCCAGAACAGGACCAGCGCGATCGGCCTCGGCAGCGGCGCGCGAGGCGGAAGCTTCGGCGCCCGACCGGCGGCAGCCCGCGGCCCCGCGTCAGAGGGTTCGTTCCGCGGTCTCGTCTGGGGTGACGTCGCTGACTTCGAGCTTGGGTTGCCCATCGTGATCGTGCGTTCCTCCATCCGCGCCCGCGAGTGCATGTGCGGGAGCGAGGTTGGGTTCGAGCACCTGGCGCAGGTGTTCGAGGTTGGTGGTCGGCAGGATGCGCGCCAGCGGCCTCGGGAGCCACCAGTTCCACCGGCCGAACAGCTTCATGGCCGCCGGGACGAGCACCAGTCGAACGATCGTCGCGTCTATCGCGATCGCGACTGCGCTGGCGAGCCCGATCTGCTGGAGGCTCGGCACCCCGGCGCTGACGAACGACAGGAAGACCGCGACCATGATGAGCGCCGCGCTCGTGATCGTTGCCGCGCTGGTCGCGAGGCCCTGCGCGACGGCGCGGGTGTTGTCACCGCTGATCGCATACCGCTCGCGGATGCGAGTGAGCATGAACACCTCGTAGTCCATGGACAGGCCGAACGCGATCACGAGCACGAGCGGCGGCGTGCCCGTGTTGATCTCCGACGACTTGTCCAGCCCGAGGAACGAGAGCCAGCCCCATTGGAAGGCGGCGACGAGCACCCCGTACGCGGCTGTCACGGACAGGACGTTCATCAGCACCGCCTTGAGCGGCAGGACGATGGACCGCAGCAGGACGATCAGCACGACCAGCGAGAAGACGAGCACGAACAGGATGATCTTCCAGAGCGAGCCGGCGACGAGGTCGTCGAAGTCGTCCAGGATCGCTGTCGTGCCGCCGACCTCGGCCTGCGCGCTGGCGCCCGCTACCGCCGGAAGGCTCTCGCGCAGCCGGGAGACGGCGTCGCGCGCGGCGTCGGACTCCGGGTTCACCCGCAGGACGACGTTCAGCTTGACGAGATGCTGGTCCTTCGAGGTGGCCTGCTCGCCCACGCTGCGTACCGCGGGATCGCGCCGGATCGCCGCCCTCACCCGTCGCAGCGTCGCCCGATTGGCCGCTTCGCGCGCCGACCCGCGGCCGAAGTCGAGCACGACGAGCGTCGGGCCGAGCGCGCCAGGGCCGACCACGGCTGCGGCAGCCTCCGTACCTCGTCGCGTCTCGTTCTCGGAGTCGAGCTGGCCGGTCGCGCTGTTCGACACCTTGAGGTCGAGCGCGGGGAGCGCCAGCGTGAGCAGCACCGCGAGGGCAGCGACGACCGACAGCACGGGGCGCGCCATGACGGCACCCGTCCAGCGCTCCCAGAAGCCCTGCGCCGCGGCACCTTCGCGACGGCGCGCCCTACGGCGCTCGAGCGCGCGCCCGACACGGCCCGGCTCGTACGCGCGCCGCCCGAGCATGCGAATGAGGACCGGCAGCAACGTGGATGCGCCGAGCATCGAAACCGCCACGACGATGATCGGGCCCGCCGCCATCGACCGGAGGGCCGGCGAATCGATCAGGAAGAGCGCCGCCAGCGAGACGATCACGGTCAGCCCGGAGAAGAGCACGGCGACTCCCGAGGTGGCAAGCGCGGTGGCCCGGGCCTGGTCCGGGCTCCGACCCGCCCGCACCTCTTCGCGATAGCGCGCGAGCACGAACAGCGAGTAGTCCACCGCTACCCCGATGCCGAGCATCGACGCCATGCTGGACACGAACACAGACATCGTGACCGAGAGCGAAATGGCGAAGATGATCGCGAAGGTGACGACCACCGCGGCGACGCCGAGTAGGAACGGCAGTGCGGCCGCCGCGGCCGAGCCGAACGCCAGCAGCAGCACGATCGCGATGATCGGGAGGCCGCGCGACTCGGCCTTCTGCCCGTCCTCCTTGTTCACCGCTTGGAACGCCGCCCACAGGCCGCCCTGGCCGCCTACGTGCACGTCGACGCGCCCATCCGCGGCGACGCCCGCCTTGTCCGCTTCGATTCCGAGCTCGGTGCGCAGGTCCTTCGCGAGGTCGATCGCCTGCGTGTCGCCGCCGCGCACAGGAAGCGGGATCACGACGGGCTGGTCCGGCCGGGCACGGGCACTCGCGAGCGCTTCCCGGCGGGCGGCCGGCGCGATTCGCCCCTCCGGGACCTGAGCGACCTTGCCGTCCACCGTTCGGACGGCCGCGCTCAGATCCCCCGGGCGCGCGTCGCGGTGGGGGACCAGGACGTAGAAGTTCGTCGCCGAGGGCGAGTCGGGGAACCGGCTCTCTATCGCCTCCTTGACGGCGACCGACTCCGACCCGCCGGCCTCCCAGCCCCCGCCGGTGAGATGGTCCTCCTGGCGTGCCGCGAACGGCAGAGCGGCCACCAAGGCGACCAACCACAGGGCGAGGAACAGCTTTTGCCGACGACGCAGCAGCCTGTCGAGCCTCAGCATTAACGTCTGCACGTCGTCTCCCGAGTTGCCCTGGCCACCGGCAGAGTACTAAAAAAGCTCACTGGCAATGCTGTTCGCTACATCGCGGGGGCATCGTTGCGCAACCACGAACCCAGGCGCCGGCTCAGGTGCGAGGAGGGCCGGCACCGCGGCCGCGACCACTTCGAGAGTGAGTAAACGGTCCTGGCGCACGCTGCTCGTCATCGAGCGGAGGGGGAAGGATTCGAACCTCCGACACCGGCGCTCGGTCCGCCACCGGCGCTCGGCCGGTGAAAGCGACCCCTGACCACCGCAATACCGCTCTGCACCCCTCCTGATTCAGAAGATCGTATCAGGATTCAGGACCAGAAAGCGGCCAGGCAGCCTGGGCCCCTCTCAGCGGCTTCCAGGCTGTCGAGTCCGAGGCCGTCCAGCTCGCTCCGAGAGGCTGCGGAACGACGGCGTGGACACCGACTCAGACCCCTGGGTTACCAGCAATTTTCTGAGCACCTGCCATGGCAACGGCCCCCTGAAAGTCTGAAAAGATCTGATAGGATGCGATGGTGGCCGGGAGCAGCGGTAACGGCGCGATGAAGCGGTTCGAGGTACCCGTGGTGGTCGGGGCTGGGCCCGCGGGCCTGTCCGCCGGGTACGCGCTTACGCGCGCCGGCGTCCGCCCGAAGCTCCTCGAACGCGGGGACAAGGTCGGGATGACCTGGCGGACGTACTACGACACGCTCCGCTTGAACTCGCCGCGGATCCTCTCCTCGCTACCCGGGATGACGATCGATCCCGGCGCGGGGCGCTTCCCCTCTCGCGTCGACTTCATCCTGTACCTGGAGCGCTACGCACGCAGGTGGGACCTCGACGTGGAGTACGGCATCGACGTCCAGCGGATCGATCGCCACGACGGCGGCTGGAGCCTGCAAACCTCGAAGGGGCCCATGTGGGCGCCGCAGGTCGTCGTCGCAACGGGGCTCTACGCCCAGCCGACGTTCCCCGATTGGCCCGGTATCGAGGGCTTCACCAAAGAGCTCATGCACGTGCGCCAGTTCCGCAACGCCAAGGGGTTCGTGGGCAAGGACGTCCTCGTCGTCGGGGGTGGCCAGAGCGCGGCCGACGTCGCCCTCGAGGCGGCCGCGCTGGGCGCCAAGCACGTGAGCCTGTCGGTTCGCAAGCCGCCGCACGTTTCGCGCCCCGCTCACTTCGGTGTCTCACCGTCGCTCTTCGCGTTCATCGTGAAGTGCCTGCCGACGGCCTTCTACCCACTGCTCGATAGGTACGAGCTGTTCACCCAACGCATACTCCGGTGGTTCATAGTCGGAGACGTATCGAAGTACGGATTCGGCGTTCCCGAGGAGGGCCTCACGGCGGCGCTACAGGAGCGCGGGCACGGGATCCTGATCGACCGTGGGCTCATCACCGCTCTCAAGGCCGGACAGGTCGAAGCCCTGCCGGCGGTGGAGGGATTCGACGGAGACGAGGTGATCCTTGCTGACGGTCGTCGCGTCAGCCCGGACGTCGTGGTCGCTGGTACGGGTGCACGCGGGACCCTGCCGTCGCTGGTCGGCCACCTCGGAGTGCTGGACGTCGACGGGCGTCCGCTGAAGCACGGCGGAGCCAAGTCCCCTGGCGCCCCAGGGCTGTACTTCATCGGGTATCGGCTGCCGCCGGGCGTGCTGCCCGATGCCCGGCGCGACGCGCCGGCGATCGCCCGCAGCATCACGGGCCGGCGTGCCTGGCCTCCCCCGATATGGCGAACTTCGGGCTCGGGCTATCCGGTGCGTGCGCCTTCGGATCTCGCGTCCGGCAGCGGCGGCAATGGCAAGGATCCGAGCTCGGCAAGGCCGCAGCCGGAGGATGGAGCCGCGGCGCCGAGATCGCCTGACCCTGTGCTCGAGTCGACCCTGGAATCGCGATCCGCGACCAGTCGCTTCGCGGAGGCTCGCCCCGCCCGATCCCGTCCGAGGAACTCGAAATCGACGCGATAGAGATTCTCGCCGCCAGAGCCGCCGAAAAGGCGCCGGCCGATCCGGATTCCCCCCCAATCGGCAGATGTTTTCACCGCGACCGTCGCTTACGGTTCGCCGGGACGGCGGGGAGAACGGCTCACTGAGCCTGGCGGGGGCGTCGGCATGAGCGAAGCTCGGCCTCAGGGCGGGAGCGAGAAGGCGGGTGGCGCGATCGAAACGGCGATGCGGACACACGACGGGCCGGCACGCGGCGGGCGTGTCCATGTCGACGAACTTCAGATCTCGAATGAGGCCGAAAGATTCCTGACCAGGGCGGGCATCCAGCGTCTCCGGCTGATCGTGAGCAGCCGCCGCCTTGCGTGCTCGCTGTGCGGCGAGCCGCTCGGGGACCGCATGGGCCCGACCTCCGTGGGCGTGGTCCGCGGCCGCGACGCCTCCGCCTCCGTCGTCCGCCTTACACATTTCGGCTGCACGCCGTCCGAGGTACGTGTCGAGTCGGCCGGCGACGAGCGCCCCGCGCGGCCGCGACCCGGTCACGAGTGGAACCTGGCGCGACGGTTTCATCCGGTGGTCCCGTCCCTGCTCGCATGGGAGTTGTTCCCGCCCCTCGGGGGAGAGCGCACTGGAGCGAGGTGGCATCTCGCGGACGACCCGCTCGCGCTGGAGCTCCGGCAGGCGGGCTTCGTGACCACAAGGGGGCGAATCAGCGAGCTCTTACCGCCCACCGCCTGCCGGCTGACGCTCGTCGAGGTGGGGACCGATCTGATCATCCTCCGCGACGGGCGCCACTGGGCCAGGTTCCCCGGCGCGGCTGGAGCCGGGGCACCCCAGGCGTGGGTTGCAGAGACACGCCGGGAGCGCCTCGCCGTCGTCCTCTACGGACCTGGGCTGGGCGGAAACGCACTCATGCCGGGCAACATCGACGCGGCGCTCGATTCCGGGATGACGCTCGGCACCACGGTGCGCATGCCGGCGGGACGGGCGCGCTACGCCGTACCGCGCCCGCGGCCGTCGAGAACGCGTGGGCCCAAGGTCCACCTCTGACTCAGGAATCCCTCCGCTCTCGATCAGGGACGGTTCAGGCGACGAACCAGGTGCCGTCGCGCTCGCGGAGGTAGCCCTTCTGGAGCAGCGTCGGCAGCAGCTCGTAGAGATAGCCCACCCGCATCCCCAGCCGCTCCGCGAGCTCGTCGCGCGTAAGACCGGGGTGCGATCGCAAGAGCCTGACCACCTGCGCAGCTCGGCGCCCACGCGGCTCTCCGCGCGACCTCGAGGCCTGATGCTCCCGCAGCGCCGGTCCCTCGCCGTGGGCATACACCCACACGGGGGGCGGATCGTCGCTCTCGACCACCTCGAGGATCGCCTTCACGCGCTCGAACTCCCGCACAGCGGGTTCGAGATCGCGCAGGCGCGTACGCAGGTCCTCGGCCATCCGCTTGTAGAAATCGTCGTGAGGGACTTGCGCGCCTGACATCTGGCTCTCTGAGCCGATACTACAAAGCGACCAGAGCACGAGACCCTGAGGACTCCGGAAGTATGGAGCTTCTTTCGACTCCTCGAGCGGTTTACCTCAGGTGCGGCGAGCCGTAGCTGCTCCGCGCCGTTCAGACGGCACGAGAGAGAGGGTTCTGTGGACCCCTCCAGCCAACCAGAGCAGGCACCGCAGCCTCGACCACATCCAGCGTCAGACTCTGGGTGGCCCGGTATGGATCGCCGTCGTGCTCGATCGCCAGATCGTGTCCGTCGAGGCGCTCGATCGAGATGCTCCTTCCCTGCGCGTAGGCAACCTCTGGCTCGTGTACGTGGCGCCCGTCCGGGACCAGCGCCGCCAAGGCGACGAGACGCTCCTGGGCGACGTCCTGAACCGCGCACACGTCGAGCAGCCCGTCGTCGAGCAGCGATCGCGGCAGCACCTCGAACGAACCGCGCCCGAAGCGCCGCACACCTCCGATCGTGCACAGGCTGACTCCGCCCTCGTGCAGCAACTCGCCGTCGACGACGACCCGGATGCTCGGGCTCGAGAAGCTCTGCAGCACCTCACCGAAGGCCGCCCAGTAGCGGCTCTCCGCCTCGTCGTCCTCGCCCTCGTCTCCGTCGCGACGCTCCCGCTTCGTGCGCTCGATGTACTCCGCGATCGCCGCGATCAGACCCACATTCACGCCCAGGAACGCGGCGCGATCGGCCTCCACCAGGCGTATGAGGTCGAGCGAGCGCACGTTCCGCCCGCCGTCGAGGGCGGTTTCGACCGCCTGCCGCCAGTCGGTGTCGCTCCACAGCGCGCGATAGATCGAGTTGCCGGACCCGCCGGGCAGCACGAGCAGAGCGGGTAGACCCTCGTCGTCCTCGCCGGCGCCGCGTCCGGATGGCCAGCGGCCCAGACCGCGCGCGAGCCCTTCGGCCGCCTCGCGCACGGTGCCGTCCCCGCCGACGGCGACGATCACCTCGGGTGGCCGCGGCTCGGCGAGGGCGCTCGCCACCAGGTCGATCGCCTCGCCGGCCCTGTCGGTGGTGGCGATGTCGAGGTCCCCGACGAGCTCCCGGCAGTGACCGGCCAGGGCGCTCACACGGCGCGGGTCGGCGCCCGCGATTGGATTCAGGATCGCGAGCCCGCGTGCACGGCCCGTCATCGAGCGGAGGGGGAAGGATTCGAACCCTCGACACCGGCGCAACGACCGGTGTGGCGGCCGAGAGACCGCCGCAATACCGCTCTGCCACCCCTCCCCACGGCCGCAATCTATCAGCTTTTTCAGGATTTAGGATGGTTACGGTAGAGTATCCTGACTAATTCTGAACGAGGGTGGCCGGGGGAGCGATGGACTTCTTGGCACGGGAGCGGCGGACGCTCGAGGCGTTCCTGCCAGGCCTGGACGACAAGCTGGCGGTGATGCCGCTCGAGGCGCTCGAGTCGCGCGACTCCCCGGGCATCGAGCTGTTCCGGGAGTCCGGGGGCCCGGGCCTGCTCGTGCAGAGGACGCATCGGGGCCACGGAGCGACCCCCGTCGAGGCGCTGAGGGTGCAGCGCGCGATCGGGTCCCGCTCCCCGTCGCTCGCGGTCGCCACGACGATGCACCACTTCTCCACGGCCACGCTCGTGGAGATGTGGGAGAAGGAGAAGGGCCTCGAGTGGATGCTGCTGCAGGCGATCGCCGAGCAGCGGCTGCTCCTCGCATCCGGCTTCGCCGAGGGCGTCCGCGACCAGGGAGTGCTGAAGCCGACGATGCAGGCCACGCGGCGCGACGGCAAGGTCATGATCCGCGGGGTCAAGCGGCCCTGCAGCCTGGCTCACGCCATGGACGTCATGACGGCATCGCTGGTGATCGAAGGCGAAAACGGGTCGGAGGACGAGTTCGCCGTGGCGCTGATCTCGTCTGAGCTGCCCGGGATCGAGGTGACCCGGTTCTGGGGCTCCGACGTGCTCGCCGGCGCGCAGAGCGAGGCCGTCACCCTGACCGACGTCGCCGTCGAGGAGGACCTCGTCATAACGATGGGCACCGCCGCGGACCCGGACCTCGACGAGATCCAGATCGCCGGGTTCCTCTGGTTCGAGCTCCTCATCTCGGGCTCGTACCTGGGGATGGCGAGCGCCCTGGCGGAACGCGTCCTGCAGGACGGGCGCGGCGACGTCACGCAGCGGATCGCCGTGGCCGGCGAGCTCGAGGCCGCGATGTCGGCGCTCGAGGGCGTCGCGCTCCAAATGAAGGACTCGGACGTCTCGCGCGACGATCTTCTGAAGCGCGCGCTGATGTGCCGTTACGCCACGCAGGACGCGATCAGCCGGTCCGTCGCGGGGTCGGTCGAACTGCTGGGGGGCATGTCCTTCATCCGCGGCAACGACGTGAACTACCTGGCGTCGGCGTCGCGGGCGCTGGCGTTCCATCCACCCGGCCGCTCGAAGGCCGCCGCGTCGCTCGCCGCCTCGCTGGTCGGCGCCGAGCTGCAACTGTCCTAGCTCGCGTTGAAGCCGACCCGGGTGGCACCGTGAGCGCGGATGACACGAGGCCCCGGGCCGGGCGGCCGGCGACCCTCAGCGAGCGGCTGTCCGCCTGGGCGGCGGTCCTGGAGCTGGACGACGTGCCGTCGCGTGTCGCGTCGGTGGGGCGGAGCCTCGTCCTGTCGCAGCTCGCCGCGGTGCGAGCCGGCCTCGGGCATCCGCTCGGCGCCGCGATCACACGCGCCTTCGGGCCCCCGATGCAGGATGACCCCAAGCAATCGGCCTACGTCATGTCGGCGCTGAGCATGAGCCTCGACTTCGACGAGACCTTCTACGCCGCTCACGTGGGGCACGGCACCGTCAACGTCTCGCTCGCCTACGCGCGCGCTCTCGAGCTCGACGGGCGCGCGCTGCTCACCGCGATCGTCGCCGCGACCGAGTGCGCGGCCAGGGTGGGCGCGGCCACGACGCTCGGTCCGTTCCGCGGCCAGAGCGCCGCCCATCCGCACGTGGCCGGCTCCGCCGCCGCTCGCCTGCGTGCCGAGTCGGCGGACGTGGACCGGTGGGTCGACTCGCTCGGGATCGCGATGGCGATGCCCCCGTGGATGCTGCGCGCCGCGTTCCTCGGCAGCGACGCCAAGGTGCTGACGGCCGCGACCGGGGTGCGCATGGGCCTCGACGCGTGCGACGCGGCGGCCGCGGGGATGCGCGGCCGCCCCGAGATCCTGGAGCACCCCTCCGGGTTCCTGGCGGCGTTCGGCGGGGAGGTGCCGCTGGCGGACGAGATCACGATCGGCCTCGGCGAGCGCTGGCAGGCGGACACGATCACGTTCAAGCTCTTCCCGGCCTCCACCGGGATCGCCTCGACCGTCGAGTGCGGGATGGCGCTGCACAAGCGGCTCGACGGGGCGGACGTGGAGGAGGTGGTGGTGGAGTCCAACCTGCTCACGATGCGGATCGACCAGCATGCCCAGCCATTCCTCGAGGGGGCGGACTCGCCGGTGAGCGCGCTCCAGTACGCGGTGCCCTACAGCCTGGCCACGGCCATTCTGCGCGGCAAGCTGACGGGCGGCGACTTCGCCCCGCCCGCGGTGCGCGATCCGGCGCGGTGGGAGCTCGCCGGGAAGGTGCGCATCGAGCACGACATGGAGCTCACGCGCACCGCGGTGCGCGCCACGGCGCCGATCGGCGAGGCCCTGAGGCGCGCCGGCGACCGCGCCCCGCAGTGGGTGGTCGCCGCGGGCGGCGACGACGCCGAGGGCAGCGCCAGCGGGCTCGGCGAGCCGAGCGACCACAGCTTCGAGCAGGCGGACAAGGCGATCGGCGCGCGCGTCCGCATGCGCCTCTCCGACGGGCGCGAGCTGGTCGAGGAGTGCATCCATCCGGCGGGCTCCACCGGACCGGACACGCGCGCGCACCACCCGGCGCTGGTGCGGGCCAAGTTCCTCGACGCCGGCGGCCCGCCCGAGCTGGCCGACGCCGTCGCGGTCCTCGACGAGCTGTCGGCGCGCGAGGTCGCCGAGCTCGTCGAGGCGGCGTTCGCCGGCGCTCAGACGACCTTGCCGGACTCCGGGATCGCCTCCTCGAGCCCCATGTAGCGCAGGCGCGCGTCCTGCACCTCCTGCGACCACTCGATCGCCATGCCGAGGCGATCCTCGGCGGTGCTGTCCACGACGCGCAGGCCCGGGACGATCTCGGCGTCGCCGATGCGGCCGCCCAGCTCCTCGATGCCCTCCTGGAAGAGCTGCTCGCGCTTCAGCACCAACTCCGGCACCGGCAGCGATCCCCAGAACTCCCGCCCCTCGACGATCAGGTCGAGGATCCGGGGCTTGTCCTCCGGGTGGTCGGTCAGGTGGTTGCGGATGAACCAGCTCCCCACGGCCAGATGGCGGATCTCGTCCACGCACGCGCCCCGCTCGATGTCGGCGGTCGCCGGGCTGATCGCCTTCCACTTCTTCTCGGCCAGCTCGGTGGTGGGGGCCAGGACCCCCTCGAGCAGGATGGTGATGATGACGACGCCGGAGACGAAGTCGCTCTTGTACGCCTTCGTGCCCCAGTCCCACATCGGCCGCAGGATCCGCTCCGCGTTCTCGCCGGTGGTCCGTTCCACGGTCTCGCCGACCTTGTCCTCCGGCACCCCCAGATCGATGAGGTGGTGGCGAAACGTGTAGGCGTGCCGCGCCTCGTCGAGCGCTTGAGTGGCGAAGAACTCGAGTCCCGGCACGTCGTCGGCCGCCGCGCAGGCGAGGGCGCACGCCTTCGTGGCGTACTCCTCGGACCGCGACCGGAACGAGCACTCCTCGAGCAGCGTCGTGCGCAGCGGGCCCTCCTCCAGCAGGAAGTCCGGCACCGCCGAGTCGGGCTTGCGGCCGTGGACCAGGCCTTCGAGCGTCCCGTGCGCGACCTGCTGGACCCAGAACTCGATGTCGCAGTCCAGCGGCGACAGCTCGATGCTCGTGGCGCCCTCGATCACCCCGGGCGCGTCGTCCCAGTCGGCCATCCGCTCGGCGACGGCGCGGCCGTTGCCCTCGATCTGCGTGTCAGCCATCGGTCTCTCCCCTCTGGTCGCTCGGTCTCAGGCCACGGGCTGGAGCCGCGCGAGGTCCCCGACGGTCAGCAGGGAGCGCGCCGAGTCCGGGTCGAGCTCGACGCCCGAGCGGTCCTCCAGCGTCGCGAACAGCTCGGCGACCTCCAGGCTGTCGAGCTTGAGGTCGTTCAACTGGGTGTCCGGCGTCACCTCGTCGAAGAGCCGGCGTTTGGTCCCCAGCACCTCGTTCACCGACTCGACGACCATCTCCACGGTTAGCTCAGCCATCGGCGGGCTCCCCTCCCTTTCTGATCGATCACTGCGTGCTCGCCGGCTCGCCGAAGGCGATCCGGACCTTGTCTCCGAAGAGGTTGCGGACCACGTCCGCCACCGCGTCCTCGAGCGCTTCGATCGCGATCGGGTCGAGTACGTGGCCGAGGCTGGGCATCCCGAGGTCGAAGTCCGCGTCCATCCTCAGCTCGCAGCCGCCGTTCCGCTGCTCCGCGGTCCAGGTGCCCGAGAAGCCGTGTGGGTCGCCCTCGATCAGGTCGAATCTGTGGATGAGCGAGTCGAGGTCGGTCCTGTCGGCCTCCGACCACTTCATGATCCCCCCGCGGAAGACGATGTCCCAGAACGAGGTCGAGGCACCGTTCTCGCCCGGCTCGACCACCACGCTGCGGACCGAGTCGCTCGCCTCCGCCCAGCGCCGGTAATCCGCCACCTGCCGGAGCGCCTCCCGGGCGTCCGCGTCCTCCACGATGCAGCGCACACGCACCATTGCCATGGCTACGACCTCGCCTTCCGATGCGCCCGCCGCCGCGATGCGACGGCTCGTGCGCTGTCGGCGGCCGCGTCCACCAGCCACGCGACCTCGGCGTCCGAGAGCGTCGCAGGCGGAGTGAGCCTGACCACGGCGTGCTGGTTGAGGCAGTGGTTCGGCACGACGCGGCGTGCGACCAGCTCGATCTCGAACTCCCCCGCCAGCTTCGGGTCCGTGAACTCGATCCCGATGAGCAGGCCGGTCCCGCGGATCTCGCTCACCAGCCCGTCGGCGATCGCGGGAGCGAGGACCTGGCGCAGGTCCCGCAGGAGACGGCGGCCCAGCTCGTCGGCGCGCGCGGGGACGTCCTCGTCGCGGAGCACCTCGATGGTGGCGCTCACCGCGGCCATCACGAGCGGCGAGGCCGAGAACGTGGTCGAGTGGATGTAGGGGTCGCGGTCGAGCGGCGCGAACGCCTCCTCGGAGGCAAGCAGCGCGCCGACCGGCGTCACGCCGCCGCCGAGCGGCTTGCCCGCCAGCACGACGTCGGGGACGACGCCCTCGCGCTCGCTCGCCCACCAGGCGCCCACGCGGCCGAGGCCGGTGGCGATCTCGTCGATCACCAGCATCGCGCCGTGCACGCGGCACGCGAACGCCACATCCGCGAGGTAGCCCTCCGGCGGGATGCGCACGCCCCCCTCGGCCTGGATCGGCTCGACCACGACACAGGCCTCGCCGGGGCCGTCTGCGATCGCCCGCTCCATTGCGGCGGCGTCTCCGAACGGGACCCGTTCGATCCCGTCCAGCAGCGGCTCGAAGGGCGTGGTGAGCGTGGGGTTGCCGCACAGGCTGAGCGCCCCGAAGGTCTTGCCGTGGAACCCGCCCACGGCGCACACGAGGCGACGCTTTTCGTGCATCCGGGCGAGCTTGATCGCCGCCTCGACGGCGTCGGCGCCCGAGGTCCCGAAGTAGACGCGGTCGAGGCCGGGCGGTGACACCTCGGCCACGGCCTCGGCGGCGCGCGCCTGGGTGGGGTCGAGGAAGAGCCGGGTGGACAGCGCGTGCCGCTCGACCTGCGCGCGCACTGCCTCGACCACGCGCGGATGGCCGTGGCCCAGGAGGAACACGCCGTAGCCGCCGCAGTTCAGGTAGCGGTCGCCGCGCGAGTCGACCACCACGCTGCCGCTCGAGCTGACCTCCATTTGACCGCCCAGGATGCTGACCACCCGCGCGCGGCCTGAGCTGAGATGCCGGCGGTAGACGCCCTCGACGTCGAGTGGCTGGGCGGTCGTGCTCATGCCGGGACCGCGTCCTCCGCCGTCGCCTCGCTCGCCGACAGGCCCTGGCGCTCCGCCCAGTAGCGAGCGCCCTTGAGCAGCACCTGCTCGAGATCTACGCGGTCGGCCTCCTCGAGCGAGCTGGGCAGCGGCTCCTCCACGTGGTGCGAGGTGAGCGCGAGGAGCAGGTCCACACGCCGCGCCACCGCCTCGCCCCCGGCGGGCTTGATGAGCCGGTCGATCATGTCCATGGACACGAACCGCGGGGGCTGGAGCTCCCTGCCGAGGTCCCGCCCGAACCCGAGCAGGAGCTCGACGACGCGACCGAATGAGAGCGCGTCCTCACCCGCGGTCAGCCAGAACTCGCCCTCGAACTCCGCGAGCACGAGCCGCGCGGTCACCCCGCCGATGACGTCGCGTGGCAGGAAGTCCACCAGCGTGTCCGCGGAGAACGGCAGGAGCGGCATCCGGTTCTCGAGCATCATCCCCACGAGCCGGTGGAGGCCCTGGAAGCTGGGCGTCGAGCCGTCGCGCGAGTGGCCGAACACGACCGACGGCCGGATGATGGCCCTGTACGTCCCGCACTCGCGCGCGATCGCCTCGGCCGCGCGCTTGGACTCGAGGTACACCTGCGCGCCCCAGCGCCCCCGGACCGACGTGCCCTCGTTGCGGACGTAGCCGGTGCTGATGTGGTAGAGCGGGGCGCCCGCCCGCTCCGCGAAGCGCGCGACGTTGCGGGTGCTCTCCACGTTCATCGCCTCCGTCACCCGGCGCGGGGTGGTGAAGTCGCTCACGCCCGCCGCGTGCACCACCGCGTCGACGCGCTCCGCGAGGTCCGCGTAGTCGTCGTCGGAGAGGCCGAGCCGCGGCTGCACCACGTCGCCCGAGACGTGCACCGCGCTGCCGCCCTCGGACGCGCGCACCACGTGGCCGTGACGATCCGGGAGCAGGGCGCTCACCGAGCGCCGGTCGCGCGGCCCGTCCTCCCGCCAGCCGCCCGCGCCGTGCCGCGTCAGCGATATCACCGGTGTGTCGCCCAGGGCGTCGACGACCGCCTGGCCGATCAGCCCGGTGCCGCCCGTGACGAGGATGGTGCGCCCACTCACAGCGGCACCCTCTCGAGCACGGCGTCCGCCCCGTCGCCGGAGAGGAGCGCCCGGCAGCGGAAGCGCTGGATCTTGCCGCTCGGCGTCTTCGGCAGGGTTCCCGGCCGCAGCAACACGCACTCGTCGGCCCGCACGCCCGCCCGGTCGAAGGTCGCGTTGTTCATCGCGTCGGCGAGCGCCACGAAGTCGTCCGTCTCCGGGCTCGGCTCCGCCACCAGCACCAGGCGCAGGTGGTCGTCGTCCGGGATGTCGACGAGCGTGGCGCAGCCGCGCCGCGCCCCGCAGTCGCCGAGCGCGAGCTCGATGTCGCGCGCGAACACGTTGCGGCCGCCGACCGGGATCGCGTCGTCGGTGCGCCCGAGCACGTACAGCTCGCCGTCGTGCACGAAGCCCACGTCCTCGCTCACGAACTCGCCGTGGCGGAAGCACTCCCGCGTCGTCTCGGGCTGGTTCATGTAGCCGCGGGCCAGCGCCTCGCTGCGGATGCAGATCCGGCCGATGGAGCGGTCGCCGCGCGTCCGCACGGAGACGCCGTCCATCGGCGGGCCGCAGGCGACCATCGGGAGGGTCCCCTCGCCATCGCGATCGTGGAGGATCAGCTCGCCGCGATAGGCCGCCTCGGCGTCCACACGCACGGTGTTCGGGGCCTCGTCGGGCGGCTTCATGGTTACCGCGAGCGTGGCCTCCGCAAGGCCGTAGGCGGGGGTGATGGACTCCATCGTCACGCCGTGCGGGCCCAGCACCTCGACGGCCTCGTTCAGCGTCGTCCACTCGATGCGCTCGGCGCCGAGCACCAGCGACCTGAGCGGGAAGCTGCCGCTTGGCGGCTTGGTGCGGGCACGCTGCGCGGCGAGGCTGAGCCCGAAGTTCGGGCTCACCGTGTTGGTCGCCTCGAACTCGATGCAGTCCTCCATCCACGTGTGCGGCTTGCGCAGGAACCGCTCGGGCGTCCCCACCGCCAGACACAACCCCGTGCACCAGCTCACCATCACGCAGCCGAACAGCCCCATGTCGTGCGAGAGCGGCAGCCACGTGACGCCCCTGCTCTTGTCGTCGACGTCGAGGCGCTCGATGAGCATGCGCTCCTGCGCCCCGATCGCCGCGAGCGTGAGCTCGCACCCCTTGGGCTCGCTCATGCTGCCCGAGGAGTACTGGACGAACGCGGTGGCGTCGTCCGGCGGAGGGGTCGGATCGAGCGTCCCGTCCACCGCGAGGGACTCGAAGCTAGCCACCGGCACGCCGAGGTCGGCGCCCCCCAGCAGCTCGATGAAGCGCCCCTCGAGCAGCAGGACCTCGGGCTGCGCGTCGCGGCAGAGGCGGCGCAGCTGCGCCACGTAGTCCTCGGCGTCCTGGCCACGCCTCAGCAGGGGCAGCGACAGCAGCGTGCCGCCGGCGAGCCAGGTGCCGACGACGGCCGAGCAGACCTCGAACCGGTTGGTGAGGACGGCCGCCACGCGGGCCCCCTCGTGCACGCCGAGCCTCCGCAGACCCACGGCCGAGCGCTCGGCGGCCGAGCGCCAGCCGTCCCAGTCATGGCTTCGATAGCTGCTCTCGTCCCAGCAGTACAGGAGCGGCCGGTCGTCGCGCGCGGTCTCGTACGCCTCCCAGATCAGGTTGGTGGCGGCTGCCGACCGGGTCGGGATGGCCGGGGTGAGCGTCACGTGACGATCTCCTTCCTCCGTTGTGCCTCGGGACTGATCTCGACGACGTTCCAGATGAGCCCGGCCTTCTCCATGCCGCGCACGAGGAGCGCGCTCGGGTCGGGCTCCCACCAGCGCAGCCCGAAGTTCGCCGACCGCGGGAAGGCGTGGTGGTTGTGATGCAGGGACTCGCCCAGCGACGGCAGCGCGAGCGCGAGGACGTTGGTCGAGTGGTCGCTGGTCTGGAAGCGCCGCCGTCCCGCGTAGTGGCCGAGCGAGTTCACCGACCAGGTCACGTGGTGCGCCAGGAACAGCCGCACGAGGCCGCCCCACAGGAAGCCGGTCAGCGCGCCGCTCGCCGTACCCGTGAGCAGGAACCCGAGCCCCGCCGGGAGCGCGAGGGTGAGGACCACGAACAGCGGGAACAGCTGGCTGATCCGGAGGATCACCGGGTCCTTGAGCAGGTCGCGCGCGTAGCGCACCGGGTCCGACGGCTCGGTGCGGCCGATCAGCCAGCCGATGTGCGCGTGGAACAGGCCGCGCAGCACCCCGCCGGACACGTGGGGGCTGTGCGGGTCGCCCTCCTCGTCGGCGAACGTGTGGTGCTTGCGATGGTCGGCCACCCACACGATCGGCGGGCCCTGCACGGCCATCGACCCCGCCACGGCCAGGAGGCCGCGAACCCACCGAGGGCTCTCGAACGACCGGTGCGTGAGCTGCCGGTGGAACCCGATCGAGATGCCGAACAGGGTGAATGTGTAGAAGAAGGCGAGGAGCGCCAGGTCCGTCCAGCCCACGAGCCCGTTCCACAGCTGGACGATGGCCACCGTGATCGCCACGAACGGGACGATCACCACCATCAGGTTGAACGCTCTCGCCTTCGCGCTGAACGCCCGCTGGGGCACCGCCAGCCCGCTTTGGGTCGCCGTCGCCATCAGCCGGCCCCCCCGAATCGGAAGGGCTCTCGCTGCTCGACCCGTCTCAGCACGTATCGCGTCAGCCCGGCGTGCCCGCGGTCGAACTGGCGAATGCACGCCGCGAGGTAGCGGCGATAGAGGTCCACGATCTCCTCGCCGACGGCGGCCACCGCGGGCTCGCGGTTCGCGTCGAGGCGCTCGAGCCACGCCTGGCAGGTGCGCGCGTACATCCAGCGGTCGTTGCGCATCTGCACCACCTCGAACCTGCCCTCCATCGCGGCGAAGACGTCCGCCGGGTGGGGCAGGTCGGACTCCGGGAACATCTTCGTGACGATGTAGGCGAAGTCGCGCAGGCCCTGGCCGTCGAGGGCGGTGTCGCCCTTGGCGATCGTCTGCAGGACCATCCACCCGCCCGGGCGCAGCCACTCGTGGCAGCGGGCGACGAAGTCGCGGTAGGACTCGACCTTCTCCTCGCGCGTCAGGCCCAGCCGCGCGAAGTGCTCGAAGGCGCCGACCGAGACGATCGCGTCGAACGGCTGGTCGGGGGAGTAGTCGGCCCAGCCCGTCACGTGCACCTCGAGGCGCGGGTCCCCGAGGCCGTTGATCCACTCGGCCTGCTTGGGGCTGAGCGTGATCCCCACGGCGTGCTTCGCGCCGCGCTCCACCGCCCGCCGGAGGAACGAGCCCCAGCCGCAGCCCACGTCCAGCACCCGGCCGGCCGACGCCGCGCGCGCGTTGTCGATCAGCCAGTCGACCTTGCGGCGCTGCGCGGCATCGAGCGTGTCGCCCTCCGCCCACATGGCGCACGAGTACGTCAGCGAGGAATCGAGCCAATGCCCCCAGAACTCATTGCCCACGTCGTAGTGGTGCTGGATCGCCTGCCCTGACGCGCCGGCGTACTCGCCGGTCGCGGTGGTCGAGATCGTCACGCCGAACCTCCCCATTCGCCTGCATCTGCCGAGGCGGCGGCCGCCCGCACGACCGGGTGCCCGGCGAGCGGGCCCGGTCGCAGGCTCTGAGCCACCAGCTCGAGCTGCACCTCGTCCGTTCCGCCGCCGATGCGTCCGATCCGGATGTCGCGCCAGATCCGGTCGAGCCCCGTCTCCGTCGTGAAGCCCCTGCCGCCGAGGATCTGCATGGCCTCGTCGGCGACGCGCCACGCGATGCGGTTGAGCACGAGCTTCGCCTGGCCGGCCTCGGCCGAGCTGATCCGCCCGTCGCGGGTCGCGGCAACCCGCTCGGCGAGCAGCGCGCGCCCGGCCGCGATCTCGTTCGACAGCTCGGCCAGCCGGTGCGCGATCGCCTGGTGCATCCTCAGCGAGTAGCCGTTGAGCTCGCGCCGCTCGGCGAACGCCAGGGCGATCTCGAAGCACAGCTCGGCCACGGCCAGGCCCGCCATGGCGGCGCCGATGCGCTCGGCTCGCAGCAGCTCCAGCAGCAGCACGAGCCCCGAGCCGGTTCTGCCGACGCGACGCTCGTCCGGCACGAACACCTCGTCCAGGTCGAGCATCGCGGTCCCGGAGGCGCGCGCCGCGCTGAGCTCGTGGGGGGTGATCCGCACGCGCTCGTCCGAGAGCGGGACCACGAAGAACGTGAAGCTCGTCAAGTCGCTCTTGCGTGCGGTGCGAGCGAAGACGACGCAGTCGTCGGCCGCGCGCATGTTCGAGACGTAGTGCTTGTGGCCGGACAGCACCCAGCCGTCGCCGCTTCGCTCGGCGACGGTGGCGCAGTTCGTGGGCGTCGACCCGCCGGTGGCCTCGCTGACCGACATCGATCCCACGCGGCGGCCCGCGAGCGCGTCGTCCCAGGCCTCGCGGCCGTACTCGCAGCGGGCGAGCGCGCGGAAGTACGACTCGATGTGGGTGCCGATGGCGACGCACGCGCCAACCGAAGCGAGCGCCGTCTCGCGGACGATCGCCGCGGCGACGTCGATGTCGCCCTGCCTGAGCGCGCCGTCCGGCCAGCGCGCCTCGAACGCGCCGGCCTCGGCCAGGCGCCGGAAGACCGAGCGCGGAACGCCGCTGTCGCGCTCCCACTCGGCGGCCTCGGCCCGCAGCTCGTTCGCGTACAGCGCGCGGACCGCGTCGATGGCGGCGGAGCGCCCGGCGTCGGTCCCGGCCTCGGCCGCCCGCGCGGAGGGCATCGCTCCCGGTGTCACGGTGGCGCCCTCCATCAGATCGCTCTCGTGACGCGCATCAGGTGGTATACCGCCGCGACGCTGGGCCGCCCCTCGAACGCCACGTACTCGGGCTCGATCACCTGCGGCCGCCACTTGAGCTTGAACTTCTCCTGGGCGCGTGACGGGTAGATCGCCGAGCCGTGCTCGGCCATGAAGCTCGCGAACCGCTCGACTACCCCGCTCGACGCCTCCGGCAGCTCGTGCTCGCGGGACAGGGCGGCGAACGGCGTCAGCCCGAGGTGCAGCCATCGGCAGCCCTCGTCGCGCAGGCGCTCGACCATCGTCGCGAACACCAGCTCCACCGCCCCCGGAGGCGAGTCCGGTCGGCGCCGCGTGAGGTCGTAGAGCCAGCCCGGACGGCTGCCGAAGCAGGGGGAATAGGTCACGTAGCAGGTGATGCGCCCCTCGTGCCGGGCCACCAGCACGCGCCGGTACGGCGCCCCGCGGCCGGCCCGCTCACCGACCATGAACGTGAGCTCCTTCGCCAGCCGCCCCTTTCCCCGCAGCCATGCCGCATCCACCTCGGCGAGCTCCCTCGCCGTGTCCGGGGAGGTCGGCTGCCCGGGGGCGAGCTCCTCGACGGTCACGCCCAGCCTGCGGGCGCGCTTCAACTTGTTGCGCAGCTTCATGAAGGCCGTGCCGCGTAGCTGGAAGCCCTCGAGGTCGATGCTGTAGCTCGACCCGAGCTGGTTGACGGCGAAGCCCTGCTCCGCATACGCCGGCGCTTCGTCGCGGGTCAGCTGCACGGCCGTGACCTTGGCGCCGCGCCCGGCGGCCCACGAGCGGAACTCGCGCAGCAGCCGCGCGCGGTCGCCGGGGGCGCAGAAGGGTCCGCAGAGCTGGATCACGTGCCGCCGCCCGGCGGGGCGATAGGCCACGTAGCCGTCGATCCCCGCGGCCGCGAAGTGCTGGGTCTCGTCGTTGAGACTCAGAAAGGCGCTCGTGTGCTCTCCGTGCCGGCGAAGCACCTCGAGGGCTGGGAGGGTCCCGGCGGAGCCGGGCTCCGCCCGCACCATCGCTGCCGATGTGACGCTCAACTGGCCCCGTGCTCCGCCGGCTCGAGCGGTGCCGTGGGCTCGCCGTTCACGCTCGCCGCGACGGTCCGAGCCGCCGGCTCGCCCTGCCACTCCTCGAAGAGCTCGTCGCGGACCCTCTCCCACACCGGATGCGGCTCGGGCTCGAAGGGAACGCTGAACGGCTTCAGGAAATTGCCGAAGACCCCGCGATCCACGCCGATGTGGAACGGAATGCCCAGCAGGGCCCACTCGGGCCGGACGAGCTTGGTCCAGGCGGCCCCCACCGCGACGCCCGTCAGGGCGCTGTGCATCAGGTTGTACGCCGCGTAGTACGCCTTCGAGATCTTCTTGTTCGGGCTGCGGCGGAAGGCGATCGCACCGGGCAGGTAGCCCAGCGTGTCGTTGTACATGAACAGGGCGAAGGCCACCGGCCAGCGAACCTCGGTCCGCTTGCGCCACAGCAGGTAGCCGGAGCCCGCCGCCAGCAGCACGTACTCCGCGCGGATCGCCCGGTACGTCGTGGGGGTGTCGAACGTATTGGCGCCGTCCATCCATCTCCTCCCCTCTCGCACCTTGGACGAGTGCCCCGAGCACCCCCCGGGGTCTCAGGCCACGTGTTCAGACGTTATCAGACTATTTCAGAATCGGATGCAGGTCCGAGCAAAATTCTGAGAAAGTCTGCGACGTGAGATCTCCCTCATTAGATTCAGATCCCTGGCCCTCTTCGGGGGCGCCGGGTCTCCTCACTCCCGGGGGGTGACCATCCCCCGAAAGGCGGGCAGCCATCCGCGGCGCAAGCGCTGATCGAGTACTCCGAGGACTACGCCGTTCAGATCGTCTGAGCGGATCGCCTGAGCGCCCGTTTCACCCGCTCCGACCCGGGCACGGGGAACACATGGCCACGCTCAACCCGCTGCGCGCGCTGGCGCGCGTCACGCCCGCCCCGCTCGACGGCCTCGCGGAGCTCGGGGCGGCGGCGGTCGACGACCTCTACGCCGCCGCCCGCGTGATCGACCGCGGCCTGCCCGGGGACAGCCTCGACGAGTGGGACCCCGAGCACATCCGCCGCACGCTGCCGCTCAACCGCGCGTTCGTGCGCACCTACTTCCGCTCCGAGGTGCAGGGCCTCGAGAACATCCCGGACGGTCCGTCGCTGCTTGTCGGCAACCACTCCGGCGGCACGCTGATCGCCGACACGTTCGCCTTCGCCTACGAGTTCTACGACCACTTCGGCCCGGACCGCCGCTTCCACCAGCTCGCCCACGACGTTGCCGCCCGCATGCCCGGCTTCGGGATGCTCCGCCGCTACGGCGTGCTGGCCGCCTCGCACGAGAACGCCAAGAAGGCGTTCGCGAAGGGCGCCCCGGTGCTCGTGTACCCCGGCGGCGACTGGGAGACGTTCCGCCCCTCCTGGCACTCGGACCGGATCGAGTTCGGCGGGCGCAAGGGCTTCATCAAGCTCGCGCTCGAGGAGGGCGTGCCGATCGTGCCCGTGGTGGCGATCGGCGGCCAGGAGACGGCCCTGTTCGTCACCCGCGGCCGCCGCCTGGCAAAGCTCACCGGCCTCGACCGCTTCGCGCGGATCAAGGTCCTCCCGATCGCGATCGCGCCGCCGTTCGGCATCAGCGTCCTCGACCTGCCCACGCGCCTGCCGCTGCCGGCCAAGATCAAGGTGGAGGTGCGCGAGCCGATCGACCTGCGCGAGCGCTTCGGCCCGGCCGCCGACGTGGAGGCGATCTACGACGAGGTGACCGGAGAGATGCAGGAGTCGCTCGACGCGCTCTCCGAGGAGCGCACCGTGCCCGTCGTCGGCTGACCCCGGCGGCCTTACCAACTCCTAACCGAAGCCTTTCCCTCCGCTCGGTTGCGCCTGCCCGGGGCCTGGGTCCGCCCGGCGACAGTGTCAGAGGCAACCGAGCAGCAGAGAGGTGGACCCCATGACCAAGTACCTGATCGCAGCTCTCGCCGCCCTGGCCCTCGTGGTCGGGACGGCCTTCGCCGCCGGCGTCCCCGGCGGGGACGACACGACGAGCGCCGAGCCTGCCGCGGCCACGACCGAGGAGGCCGGCGCGCTGAGCGGCCCCTGCGACGAGGCCGAGCACGCGAACGACCCGCGCTGCACCGGCGCCGCCGGCCAGCGGCGCCGCGAGGACGACGACGCGCGCCGCGAGGACCGGCGCGAGGACGACGCCCCCGGCGACGTCAGCGGCCCCTGCGACGAGGCCGAGCACGCGAACGACCCGCGCTGCACCGGCGCCGCCGGCCGGCAGGGCGAGCGCCGCGACGACGCCGCCGCGGACCGCCGCGGGCGGGGACGTGGCCGCGGACGCGGCGGCGACGCGCCGAGCCAGGGCGGCTCGAACAGCGGCCCGAGCGCGAACGCGGGCCCGGGCGGCAGCGGCAGCGGGTCCGCCTCCGGCAGCGGCCGCGGCAGCGGCTCCGCCTCCGGCAGCGGCTCCGCCTCCGGCAGCGGCTCGCGCGACGACTCGCCGAGCGGCGCCGACGACGGCGGCGGCTCCGGCAGCTCCGGCAGCGGCCGCTCCGGCGGCAGCGACGACAACTGAGCGGGGGAAGGTCTCCGCTTTGCATGGGGCGGGGCCGCTCCAGTCACGGCCCCGCCCCACCTGCTTCACCCGCCCTAGCATCCGCCCCGATGGCTGAGCGCAGGCGCACCATCCTGCTGGTCGAGGACGAGCGCTCGATCATCGAGCCGCTCGCGGCCGCGCTCGAGCGCGAGGGCTTCCGCACCGAGCTCGCCGGCACCGCCGCCGAGGCGATCGAGAAGGCGGCCGAGGTGGATCCCGACCTCGTCCTGCTCGACCTGATGCTGCCGGACGGCTCGGGCTACGACGTGACCCGCGAGCTGCGCTCGCGCTCCTCGGTCCCGATCGTGATGCTGACCGCGCGCGGCGACGAGGCCGACCGGATCGTCGGGCTCGAGCTCGGAGCCGACGACTACGTCGTCAAGCCGTTCAGCGCCCGCGAGGTGGCCGCCCGCGTCCGCGCGGTGCTCCGGCGGGCGCAGGCGGCGCCGCCCGGCGACCCCGCGCCCGCCGGCGACGAGACGATTGAGATCGGCGCCATCCGCCTGGACGCCGCTCGCCGCAGCGTGACCCGCGACGGCGACGAGGTCGAGCTCGCGCGCAAGGAGTACGAGCTGCTCCAGTACCTCATGGAGAACGCGGGCCGCGTGATCACCCGCGACCGCCTCCTCGAGGAGGTCTGGGACATGAACTGGTTCGGCTCCACGAAGACGCTCGACGTGCACGTGAGCGCCGTGCGCAAGAAGATCGGCGACGACCCCTCGGCGCCGCGCTACCTGCACACCGTCCGCGGCGTCGGCTTCCGCTTCGCGAGCGCGGACGAGCTGCGATGAGCCTGCGCGCGCGGCTGCTCGCGGCCTTCGCGTACGTGCTCGTGCTGGTGATCGTCGCCCTGGCGGTGCCGCTGTCGCTCAACCTGTCGAAGCGCGTCGACGCCGAGGTGCGCGCCGAGGCCGCCGGCCAGGCGCAGCTCGTTGCGGCGAGCGCCGGGGGGCGGTTCGACGACACCGACGAGCTCGATCGCCTCGCCGCGCGCTCGAGCGAGAGCCTGGGCGGGCGGGTCGTCATCGTCGACCGCCGCGGCCGGCTGCTCGCCGACTCGGCGGGGGAGGGGCTCGAGAGCGAGAGCTACTCGACCCGCCCGGAGATCGCGGCCGCGCTCCGCGGCGGGACCTCTCAGGGCGAGCGCCACAGCGACGACCTCGGGCAGGACCTCCTCTTCACCGCGGTCCCGGTGGTCGACGCCGGGCGGACCGTGGGTGCGGTGCGGGTGACCCAGAGCGTCGACTCCGTCAACGACGAGGTGCGCAACGACACGCTCGCGCTCGTGGGCGTCGGGGCTATCGCGCTGCTGCTCGGCCTGGGCGTCGCCGCCCTCCTGGCCGGCTCGCTGTCGCGCCCGCTGCGCGCGCTCGCCGCCACCGCGCGCCGCATCGCCGGCGGCGACCTCGACGCGCGCGCGAAGCTCGAGGGACCCGCCGAGCAGCGCGAGGTGGCCGCCGCCTTCAACGACATGACCGAGCGGCTCTCCCAGGCGCTGTCCGCCCAGCGCGAGTTCGTCGCCAACGCCTCCCACCAGCTCCGCACCCCGCTGACCGGGCTCAAGCTCCGGCTCGAGAGCGCGGGCCTCCAGGCCGGCGATCCGGAGCTCGAGCGCGAGCTCGCGGCCGCCGAGCGCGAGGCCGACCGCCTCGCGAAGCTGCTCGACGAGCTGCTCACGCTCGCCCGCGAGGCGGACCGCCCGGCGACCGGTACGCCCGTCGACCTGGGCGAGGTCGCCGCCGCGGCCGCGGAGCGCTGGGCCGGGCCGGCCGACCAGTCCGGCCACACGCTCGAACTCGCGAGCGGGCCCGAGGCCTGCGTCCTCTCCTCGACGCACGACCTCGCGATCGTGCTCGACAACCTGATCGAGAACGCGCTCAACTACTCGCCGCCGGGCACGGCGGTCACGATCGAGTGGAGCGCGGACGGCGACCGCGCCCGGCTCGCCGTGACCGACGAGGGACCGGGCGTCGCGCCGGCCGAGGACGGCCACCTGTTCGAGCGCTTCTACCGCGGCGAGGCGGGCCGGAGGGGGGCGCCGGGAACCGGTCTCGGCCTGGCGATCGTCGAGACGCTCGCCAGGCGCTGGGGCGGCGGCGCTCGCATCGCCAGCCGTCCCGAGGGTGGGGCGCGCGCGGAGCTCGAGCTGCCGGTCGTCGCGGCGGCCCGGGGCGGCGCGGGTTTACCAACTCCTGACCCTTCGCTTGACGAGCCGTTGGAGCGTGAGGGCTACGCTCGGAGACGATGAGATCGAAGGCCCTCACCACGCTCGCGCTGGGGATCGCAGGAGTGCTTGCCGCGGCCGCGATCGGCGTCGCGGCCAACGAGATAACCGGTGACTCGGTCGGGCTCTCCGCCGAGCCGCTGGCCGCCGGCGAGGACCTCGCGCCGGAGGAGGCCACGCGCACCCGCGCGGACGCCGAGCGAGCCGAGCGCCGCGCGCGCGAGAAGCGCCGTGCCCGCCGCCGCGAGCGCGGGCAGCGCAGGGAGCGGGCGGCCGAGCAGCCCGCCGCCGCTACGCCGCCGGCCCCGGCCGCCCCGGCGCCCGCGCCCTCCGACGACCGCGGCGGCGACGACGGCGGCAGCGGCTCGAGCGGGAGCGGGTCGAGCGGGAGCGGCTCCGGCGACTCCGGCGGCGACGACTCCAGCGGGCGCGGCAGGGGCCGCGGCCGCGGCGGCGACGACTAGCGAGGTCCGAGATCTCCGTCAGTGGAATGCCGGGGTGGTCGACCTAACCCACCGTATAGGTGGGTAATGTCGACCAGGTGCGCTGGTAGGAGGCGCGCTAGCTGTAAGTCCCGAGCACGTTGGTTCGCTCGACGTGTCGAGCGACCGGCGGTTTGTGGCCGAGAGCCGAGTGTCGGCGCTGATGGTTGTAGTGCCAAAGCCAGCCGTCAAGGGCCGCGATCCGCTCTGAGCTCGATCGGTAGATCGCCCCGTAGGCCCAGCCACCCTGCAGCGTGCGGATGAAGCGCTCGGCCTTGCCGTTGGTCTGCGGGCGGTAGGGGCGTGTGCGCAGGTGACGGACCCCGAGCGTGCGGCAGGCGAGCGCGTGCACGCTCGAGCGGTAGGCCGAGCCGTTGTCGGTCAGGATCCGCTCGACGCGGATCCCGTGGCGTGTGAGGAACGCGACGGCGCGGCGCAGGAACGCAATCGCCGTGGCCGCCTTCTCGTCGGG
>DASVWC010000042.1:0-5079 GCA_036389835.1 Thermoleophilaceae bacterium
GTAGCGGCAGCCGATGCCGACGAGCGCGATCGGCTCCTCCTCGCGCCGCGCCGGGGTGGCGGGGGCGGGGCGCGGGCGCGGGGCGCCTGCGACGTTCTCGCACAGGTACTCGGCGACCGCCGCGGGGGTGGGGTGGTCGAAGATGACCGTCGCCGGAAGCTTGATGCCGGCCGCCTGGGCGAGCCGGTTGCGCAGCTCGACCGCGCTGAGCGAGTCGAACCCGAGGTCCTTGAACATGCGGTCGGCGTCGATCGCCTGCGGGGAGCCGTGGCCGAGCACGGTCGCGACGTGGCCGCGCACGAGGTCGAGCGCGAGCGCGGCCCGGTCGAGCTCGGGCGCCGCCGCCAGCCTGCGCGCCAGCGAGCTCTCCGTCGAGCGGTGCGCCGGCGCGCGGACGAGCCCCCGGAGGACCGCCGGGAGCACGCCGGCCTTCGCCTGCGCCCGCAGCGCGCGTGGATCGAGGCGGACCGGGACCAGCACGGGCTGCGCCGCGCGGCGGGCGGTGTCGAGCAGCTCGAGGCCCTGCTCGTCCGCCAGCGGGATCATGCCGAGGCGCTCCCAGCGCTGGCGGTCGCCCCTCTCGGTCATCGCGGTCGCGCGGTCCCACGCGCCCCACGCCAGCGCGTTGGCCGGCAGCCCCCGGGCGCGCCGGTGCTGAGCGAGGGCGTCGAGGAACGCGTTGGCCGCCGCGTAGCTGCCCTGACCCGGGCTTCCCAGCGTCGAGGCGAACGAGGAGAAGACGACGAACTCCGCGAGATCGCCGTCCGCGGTCAGCTCGTGCAGGTGGATGGCCGCGTCGACCTTCGGCGCCATCACCCTCCCGAGACGCTCGCCGTCGAGCGACGAGATGAGGCCGTCGTCGAGCACGCCCGCGGCGTGGATCACGGACGTCAGCTCGAGGCCGTCGAGCAGCGAGGCGAGCTGCTCGCGATCGGCGACGTCGCACGCGGCGACCCGCGCCTCGCATCCGAGCTCGCTCAGCTCGTCGACGAGCTCCACGGCACCCGGCGCGCTCGCCCCGCGGCGACTCGTGAGCAGCAGGCGCTTCATGCCGCGCTCGGCCAGGTGGCGCGCGACCAGCGCGCCCAACCCGCCGGTGCCTCCGGTGATCAGGACCGTCCGCTCGGGATCGGGCTGCCGGGGGACGCTCAGCACGATCTTGCCCACGTGCTGGGCCTCGCGCATGTGCCGGAACGCGTCAGGCGCGCGCCGGACGTCCCAGGTGGAGATCGGCAGGTGCCGGAGCGCACCGCGGTCGAAGAGCTCGAGGACCTCGACCAGCATCGCGCGGGTCCGCTCCGGGCCCGCTTCGGCGAGGTCGAAGGCGCGGTAGCGGACACCCTCGTGGTCGGCCGCGACCGTGTCCGCTTCGCGGACGTCGGCCTTGCCGATCTCCACGAAGCGCCCGCCGCGCGGCAGCAGGTCCAGCGACGCGTCCACGAACTCGCCCACCAGGGCATCGAGCACCACGTCGACGCCCTCGCCGCCGGTCGCGTCCATGAACCGCTGCCTGAAGTCGAGGTCGCGCGACGACGCGATGTGCGCGTCGTCGATGCCGAGGTCGCGAAGCGCGTCCCACTTCGGCGAGCTCGCGGTCGCGTACACCTCCGCGCCCAGCTGCTGGGCGATCTGCACCGCCGCCATGCCGACCCCGCCGGCCGCCGCGTGGACGAGCACGCGCTCGCCGGGCCTCAGGTCGGCGACGTCGACGAGCGCGTAGTACGCCGTCAGGAAGACGCCGGGCGTCGAGGCGGCCTCGACGTCCGACCAGCCGTCGGGCACCTTCACGAGGGCCAGCCGGTCGGTGATCGCGTGCGAGGCGAACGCGTCGTCCAGGAGGCCCATCACCCGCTCTCCAGGCGCCAGGTCCTCGACGCCCGGGCCGACCTCGACGACGACACCGGCGCCCTCGCTCCCGAGCGGTGCCTCACCGGGGTACATGCCGAGCGCGATCAGCACGTCCCGGAAGTTCAGGCCGGCGGCGCGCATCGCGACACGGACCTCGCCCTCGTCGAGGGGCCGCTCCGCCGCGTCGCCCGCGAGCAGCCCGAGGTCCTCCAGCGAGCCCTCGCGCTCGATTCCCAGCCGCCACCCGCCGGCGCCCCCGGGTGGGATCAGGCCGCTCGCCCGCGCCGCACCGGACCCGACGCGCGCGAGCCGGGGCGCCAGCATCGCGCCGCCGCGCAGCGCGAGCTCCGGCTCCTCGCTCGCCAGCGCACTCGCCAGGCCCTCCGCCGAGGGGTCGCCCGGGTCGAGGTCGATCGTGCCGAACCTCAGCGGGTTCTCGGAGTGGGCGCTGCGCGCGAGGCCGAGCAGCGCGGCCTGCGTCAGGTTCGGCGACTCGCCGGGTGCGACGGCGAGCGCCCCCTCTGTGAGCAGCACCAGCCGCGCCTCGGACAGCGCCTCGCTCGCGAGCCACGCCTTGAACAGGTCGAGCGTCCGCTCCGCGAGGTCCCCCACCGCCCTCGCGAGGGGGCCGCCGGCCGTGCCGGCGCGCACGAGCACGACGTCCGGCGCCGGCGCGCCCTCGCCGACGGCCCGCTCCAGCGCGGCGAGATCGGGATGGCGCGCGAGCTCGGCGCCGGGCAGGGCGGCCTCGACCGGCAGGCCGCTCCAGCCGGCCGACGCGCCGTTCGAGGGAGCGGCTTCGAGCAGCGCCGCGCTCGCCGTCAGGCCATCCTCGGACTCCGCCCCGACCTGGACCCAGTCGACCGCGAGCAGATCGTCGCCTCGGCCGCCCGCGCCGAAGCGCGCACGCAGGTCCGCCGGGTCCACCTGGCGGCTCCTGAGTGCCTCGATCTCGAGCACCGGCTCGCCGACGTCGTCGTACGCGACCAGCCGCGCCGTCTCGCCGTGTCCGCCCTCCACGGCCTCGATCCGCACGCGCAGGGACGCCGCACCGCGCAGATGCAGCCGCACGCCCGTGAACGAGAACGGCACGGCGGGCGGACCGCCGCCGTCCCGCTCGAGAGCGGCGACGAGGATCGGGTGCAGGGCCGCGTCGGCCAGGGCGGGATGGACCTCGAACGCCGGCGCCTGCGACCGCTGCTTCTCGTCGAGCGCCACCTCCGCGTACCACCCCGTGCCGTCGTGCCATGCCCGGCGCAGACCGCGAAAGGCCGGACCGTACGCGTAGCCGGCGTCCCACAGGTCGTCGTAGACGGTCTCGAGATCGACCTCCTCGGCACCCTCCGGCGGCCAGCTCGCGAGCGCCGGCACGTCGCCGGCCTCGGCGTCGGCCTCGAGGAGCCCGGACGCGTGCAGCGTCCAGCCGGCCTCGTCCGCCTCGGCGTCAGCGGCGCCCCGAGCGGCGGAGTAGACGTTCACCGCGCGCCGCCCGTCCTCGTCGGGCCCGGCGACGGTCACCTGGAGCGCGCGCTCGCCGTCGAGCACGAGCGGCGCCACCAGCGTCAGGTCCGCGAGGCCGCCGGCCCCTGTGCGGCGCGCGGCCGCGAGCGCGATCTCCACGAACGCGGTGCCCGGGAGCAGCACGGTGCCAGCGACCGCGTGATCGGCGAGCCACGGATGGGTCGTGGGCGACAGGCGTCCGGTGAAGAGCCAGCCCTCCTCGCCCGCCAGCCGGACCGCCGCTCGCAGCAGGGGGTGCTCGGTGGACCCGAGGCCCGCAGCCGCGACGTCACCGGCGCCAGCCTCGAGCCAGTAGCGCGTGCGCTGGAACCCGTAGTTCGGCAACTCCACGCGGCCGACGCCGCGCCCGAGGAGCGGCCGCCAGTCGACGGCCACGCCGTGGCAATGCGCCGACGCGAGCGCCCCGAGGAGCGCTGCGCGCTGGTGGTCCCTGTGCAGCGCGCTGACGAGCAGCAGCCCCTCGTCGTCCGCCGTCTGCGCGGCCATCGCCGTGAGCGTCCCGTCGGGCCCAAGCTCGATGAACCGCGTGACCCCGGCCTCGCGCAGGAAACCGATCCCGTCGGCGAAGCGCACCGTCTGGCGGACGTGACGCACCCAGTACTCGGGGGACCGCGCCTGCTCGGCCGTCAGCCGCTCACCGGTGACGTTCGAGACGATCGGGATGCGCGGCTCCGAGAGCGCGACGTCGCGCACGACCGCTTCCAGACCGTCCAGCATCGGCTCCACGAGCCGGGAGTGGAACGCGTGGCTCACCCGCAGCCGCCGCGTCCGCCGCTCCGACCAGCGCGCCTCGAAGTCCGCGATCGCCTCCTCCTCACCCGAGACCACGACCGCCCGCGGCCCGTTCACGGCCGCGATCGCAAGCCGCTCGGGCAGGCCCTCGGCGACCTCCTCCTCCGACGCCTCGACCGCCAGCATCGCCCCTCCGGAGGGCAGCGCGCTCATGAGTCGCGCACGCTCGGCGACCAGCCGTGCGCCGTCGTCCAGCGAGAACACGCCCGCCACGTAGGCCGCCGTGAACTCGCCGATCGAGTGTCCGATCAGGTAGTCCGGCGCGATGCCGAAGCTCTCGATCAGCCGGAAGAGCGCCAGCTCCAGCGCGAACAGCGCGACCTGCGTGAAGCGGGTGTCCGCAAGCACCCCGTCCGGATCGGCGAAGACGACCTCCCTCAGCGGGCGGTCGAGATGCCGGTCGAGTGCCGCGCAGGCCTCGTCGAATGCCTGCGCGAACGCGGGGAACTGCTCGTAGAGCTCCGCTCCCATCCCCGCCCACTGCGATCCCTGGCCCGCGAACAGCAGCGCCGTCCGGCCCGTGCCCGCCACGCCGCGCACCGCGCCCTCGGCCGGCTCGCCGTCCGCGAGCGCGCGCAGGGCGGCGACGAGCTCCGCCGGCCCGGATGCCACGGCCGCCGCCCGGTGGTCGAGGTGCGCGCGCCGCGTCGCCAGGGTCGACGCCACCGCGTACGGGTCGAGGTCGCCCCCCTCGAGGTGCTCACCCAGCCGTCCGGCCTGCGCCCGCAGCGCCTCGTCGCTCGCGCCCGACACCACGAACGGAAGCGCCGCGGCCGCGCCCGCCGCCACGACCGGCGCCCGCTCGGACGGCTCGCGCGCGGGGGCCGGCGGCGCCTCCTCGAGGATCAGGTGGGCGTTCGTGCCGCTGATCCCGAACGACGAGACGCCGGCGCGGCGCGGGCGCCCGCCCGGCTCCCA
>DASVWC010000043.1:0-13434 GCA_036389835.1 Thermoleophilaceae bacterium
CGCCCGGCGGGTCCGAGCTTGGCCCTAGGGTGCAGGTTCATCCGGGTCCTCCTTGAGGTGTGAGTTCGCAGACCCACAGCCTCGGGACGGGCCCGGATGTCCTTTCAGGCGTTCACAACGTGTGTGGGTGGCTCACCTAGGCGCGGGGGCTCAGGCCTCGACCTCGGCCGCGTCGCGGACGCGGTGCGCGCCCGTGAGCTCGACCGGGGCCGCGTGCAGCGCGCGCAGCCGGAGGTCGCGCCACGACATCCCCTCGCGCACGAGCGCCGGGGTGCCGAGCGCGAACGCGGTGGCGATCTCCACCGCCTGGAGGATGATGCCGTAGGCGAACGCGTCCGCGTGTCCGACGTGGTAGGCGGACAGCACGGCGACGCAGGCCGCCTGGAAGACGCCGATGTTCGACGGCGTGGCCGGGATCGCGGCCGTGACGTTGACCGCGAACAGGACGGCGGCGGCGGCGCCCATGCCGGCGCGGTCGTCGAGGCCGAGCGCCACGAGCAGCGTGTAGCAGGCGACCCACTGGATCGTCCAGGCGCCGAGCTGCGTGAACGCCGCCCACGCGCCGAGCTTCGGGCGGCGGAAGACGCGCAGGCCGCGGCGCACGTCGACCATCGCCCTGCGCACCGTCGCCACGAGCTGCTGCACGCGCACGAAGCGCGACGGCTTGCCCTTGCGCAGCAGCACCGGCATGACCGCCACGAGCACGAGCGCGACCACCGGCGCGATCGCGACCCACAGCAGCGAGCGCTCGCGGCCCTGGAACAGCCCGACGGTCATGAACATGATCGAGCCGAGGATCACCAGGGCGACCAGGTTGAGGATCGTCTGCGAGACCAGCGTGCCGAGGACCGTCGGGAGGCGCTCCCGGACGCGCCCGAGTCGCCGCGCCACGATCAGCGCGCGCGACGGCTCGCCGAGCCGGGCCGGCAGGGTGGCTGACATGAGCACGCCGATCATCACCCCGCGCGCGGCGTCGCGGCGGCGCACGCGCACGCCCGGAAGCGCGGCGCGCAGGATCGCGTGCCAGGACTCGGCGCGCAGCAGCATCGAGGTGCACATCAGAGCGAACGCGACGAACACCCACCACGGCGTGGCCGCGATCAGCGACTGGCCGATCGACTCCCAGCCGATGTTCTCGAGCGCGAGCGAGGCGAGGCCGATCGCGCCCAGGCCGGCGGCCACGACACCGACCTTGCGCGCCACCCGCACGGCCCCGCGGCGGCGGGCGCCGGGCAGCTCGGGCTCGACCGACGGCAGCCGCCGCGGCCGGTTGCGCGGGCGCCCGTCGGCGGGAACGAGCCCGGCGCGCAGCGCGATCTGCCCGGTCCGCGTCTCCGGCACGAACGACGCCCGCTCGATCGCCTCCTCGTAGGTCTCCGTCACCCGGTCGGTCACGTGCGGCCAGGAGAAGCGCTCGGCGCCGGCGCGCGCCGCAGCGCCCATGCGCGCCCGGCGCTCCGGGTCGAGCGCCAGCGCGAGCAGCGCCTCGCCCAGCTCGGCGGGCTGCCCGACCGGCACGAGGACGCCGTCGACGCCGTCGCGCACCACGTCGCGGTAGCCCGCGATGTCCGAGGCCACGACCGGCGTGCCGGCGGCGAACGCCTCGGTGAGCACCATGCCGAAGCTCTCGCCTCCGAGCGACGGCGCGCACACGAGGTCGGCCTCGCGCAGGAGGCGCTTCTTCTCGTCCTCGCTCACGCGGCCGGCGATGTCCACGCCCTCGACGTCCATCAGGTAGGGCTCGACCTCCTCGCGCGTGGCGCCGGCCACGGTCAGCCGCGCGGCCACCCCCGCCTTGCGCAGCGCCTCGAAGGCGCGCAGCAGCACCGGCAGGCCCTTGCGCTCCTCCGCCCGGCCGACGAACAGCAGCCGCAGGCAGTCGGAGGCCGGCTTGGGCTCGAGCGGCAGCGGCTCGAGGTCGACACCGTTCGGGATCACGGTGTAGTGGCCGCCGTAGTAGCGCTCGGCGGTCCAGCGGGCGGCCTCGGAGACCGCGATCCGCGCGTGCAGCTTCGAGTACACGCGGCGCGCCCCCAGCACGTTCGCGGTCAGGTAGTGGACCGGCGCGGTCGTCGAGTAGGTGTGGAAGGTGCCGACCAGCGGCAGGTTCGCCATCTCGGTGGCGGCCCAGCCGACGACCGGCGCGTTCGGCTCGTGCACGTGCACGACGTCGAAGCCGCCGTTGCGGAACGCGCGCCCCATCGCCGACACGGCGTTGGGCGTGATCGAGATGTTCGAGACGGCCCCGTTGGCCGGGATCCCGACCGTCCGCCCGAGCGAGATCAGGTGGTCGGGCCGCTCGCGCTCGGCGGGCCGGGCGCCGCGATGGGTCGTCCGGGCCACCCGGTCGTCCGGGTCGAACGGGGCAAGCAGACGCACATCGTTCCCTCGACGCAGCAATTCCTCTGCAAGAGCCTCGACGTGCCGCCCGACCCCGCCCGGATACGTGAAGGAATAGGGCGAGACCAGCGCTATGCGCACCTGAGCATCCTAGACCAACTCGCCGGGTTTCACATGGCGCATTTCCGCTCCTTCGGCACGCGGCCGCGGCGCCCTGCCGGGATGCGCGCCCGGCGCCCCGCGCCCGTAGGCCATCGCCAGCAGCAGCCCGAGGAAGCCGACGTTGAAGATCACGGGCCCGGAGTCGTTGGAGAGCGCGCCGATCACGGTCGCGGCGAGCGCCCCCCAGATGCCCGCCACGAAGGCGGGATGGACCCGCAGCGGGCGCAGGAGGTCGTCGCGCCTGCGCACGCCCCAGACCATGCAGACGACCCCGATCGCCGCCAGGACGGCCATGGCGGGGAGGGCGAGCCCGTTCGCGGAGATCAGCAGCCGCCGCTTGATCACCTCGAGCAGCCCGCCCGCCCCCTCGCCCTCGAGCACCGTGCGGGTGAGGTGCGCGTCGCCGCCGGTGAGCACGTCGATCCCGACGAGGGCTACCAGCGCCAGGCCGGGCACGACCGCCGCGACCACGAACGCGCGCCGGCTCGGGCCGCCGGGGAGCGAGGCCAGCACCGCGCCCGCCGCGCCGGCGCCGAGGGTGATCACCCCGCCCACGTCGGCCCCCAGCCGCCCGGAGCCGATCGTGACCGCGGCGACGAGGCAGCCGAGCGCGAAGCCCCAGGGCACCCGGCGCCCGGCGGTGAGCGTGAGCAGCGCGCCGAGCCCGAACAGCACCTCGAGGCTCAGCAGGATCTCGAGCTCGTTCCCGATGCCGAAGAAGCGCGCGCCGCCCTTCGGGTTGGGGCCCGCGAGCGAGGCGCCGATCAGCGGCGAGCCCCGCGCGAGGTCGATCGCGTGCGCGGCGAAGACGGCGAGGCCCGGCACGGCGGGCGCGAGCGGCCAGCGCACGAGCCGGTCGGTGGCGCTGCCGAGGGCGAGCGAGCCGCCCGCCAGCAGGATCGTCTCGGCCAGGCGGGTGGGCTGGAAGTAGGCGGCCACCAGCGCCGTCCCCGGCAGCCACATGGCGGCCAGGAAGCCCGTGCGCAGCGCCTCGTCGAGGCCCTCGCGGCGGCGCCGGAACCAGAGGACGGCGGCCAGGCCCAGGAACCCGAACGCGAACCAGCGCAGGGCGTGGCCGCGGCGCGAGAGCACGACGTCGAGGCGGGCCATCCGCAGCCGGACCTCCTCGGGGTCGCCGTCGGCGCGGGTCTCGATCGTGCGCCCGTCCATCTTCTCTGGCGGGTCGATGCCGAGGTGGTCGAGGGCGGTCGGCGCGTAGTCGGTGACCGCGACGAGGCCCACGCGCCGGGTGGTCGGCGAGTACAGGACCTGCCCGGCCGGCCCGGCGCCGAGCGCGCCCGCGGGGAGCAGGCGGCCGCGGCCGGCGGGCGGGGCGCGGACCACGAGCACGAGGTCGTCGTCGGTGCGCGCGGCCACGACCCGGTCGAGCGCCGCGAGCCCGGCCGCGTCGCTCGGGAAGCGGGCCACGACCAGCTCGTGGCGCTTCCAGAGCGCGAGCGTGCGGGCGGCGAACGTCCCGATCGTGCCCAGCGACACGCGCGCGATCCGGCCGGCGCGGTCGGCCGCCACCACCGCCTCGGTCTGGGGGAACCCGACGACCCCCGCGTAGGCGGCGCTCTTGCCGCGGCGGCGCAACGTGTCCGCGAGGAGGCCCGGGATCACGTCGCCGGGCGCGTCGTCCGCGCGGGCGCGCGCGCGGCGGAACCCCTTCATCCGGCCGCCGCCGCCGGGGTCGAGGCGCAGGTCGAGCCGCTTCAGCTTCTCCGGGTAGGCGCTGTTCGCGATCCGCGAGCCCTGGCTCATGTCGAGCACCATCTGGCGCTTGGAGTAGGCGCCGATCGAGGGGCTCGCCATGCCGTAGGAGAAGTCGCGCTCGGCGAGGGCGAACAGCAGCGGGGACTTCGGGGCCGGCTCGGTGGGCACGAACGCGATCAGCGCCCGCGGCGCCGCGGGGGCCGCCGCGGGGAGCGCGCAGACCAGCGCGAGAGCGCTGAGAAAGGCCGCGAAAACGGCTTTGCGACGCATTTCTACACTCTATGAAGCGTGGCCGGCCGCCATTACGTCAAGTTCACTTTCCTGAAGCTGGACCCTGCCTGGCGGCGGCGCGACCCCGAGGAGCGGGCGCGCGACAAGCGCGAGTTCGCGGCCGCCTGCAACGACTTCGCCGACGACCACTTCCTGCGCGCCTACTCGCTGGTCGGCACGCGCGGCGACGCGGACCTGATGATCCGCACCTCGGCCCCGCGGCTCGACGCGATCCACGAGCTGCACGTGCTGCTGAACCAGAGCGGCCTGATGGCCTGGGCCGACGTGAGCCACTCGTTCCTCGCGATGACCAAGGAGTCGGTCTACTCCGACGAGCCCCAGCCGCTCGCCCCGCGCGAGGGGAGCGAGCGCCAGTTCCTGATCGTCTACCCGATGTGGAAGCGGCGCGACTGGTACTCGCTGCCCGCGGACGAGCGCATGCGCGTCATGCGCGGCCACATCGAGACCGGCCGCCGCTATTCCGGCATCGAGATCAACACCGCCTACAGTTTCGGCCTCGACGACCAGGAGTTCGTCGTGTCGTTCAACGCGGACGACCCGGCCGAGTTCCTGGATCTGGTGCAGGAGCTCAGGGGGACGGAGTCGAGCGCCTACACCGAGTCCGAGACCCCGATCTTCACCTGCATCGCCGCGAGCGTGGAGCGCGCGCTCGACGCCCTCGACGGCCAGCCGGTGGCAGCCCAACTGACATGAGCCAAAACGGAAACCACCCAGACTCGGACATCCGCGACATCACGGTCATCGGCGCCGGGCCGGTCGGCCTGATCACGGCCTTCTGGGCCGGCATGCGCGAGGCCAGCTCGCGGATCATCGACTCGCTGCCCGACCTCGGCGGCCAGCTCACCACGCTCTACCCGGAGAAGTGGATCTACGACGTGCCCGGCTACCCGAAGATCCTGGCGAAGGACCTCGTGGACCAGCTCCGCGAGCAGTCGATCGACCAGTTCGACGTGCCGGTGCACCTCGAGACCACGGCCGACCGGGTCGAGTACGAGGACGATCCGGACGACCCCGAGCGGCAGATCCTGCGGCTCGTGACCGACAAGGGCGACTTCCTCACGCGCACGATCGTCATCGCCGGCGGCCACGGCGCGTTCGAGCCGAAGAAGCTGCCGGGGTTCGACATGAGCCCGTGGGAGGGCAAGGGCGCGCACTACCTCGTCAAGGAGAAGTCGGCCTTCGCCGGCAAGAAGGTCGTGATCGTGGGCGGCGGCGACAGCGCCTGCGACTGGGTCCTGAACCTGCTCGACACCGCCGAGGAGATCACGCTCGTGCACCGCCGCGACGGCTTCCGCGCCCACGAGGTCACCGTCAAGGAGATCGAGGACGCGTCGGCGGCCGGCCGCGTGGACGTGAAGACGCCCTTCCAGATCAAGGAGGTCGAGGGCAACGGCGAGATCGAGAAGGTCACGATCTTCAACTCCGAGAACGAGGAGGAGGTCCACGAGCTCGACTGCGACGCGGTGCTGCTCCAGCTCGGCTTCAAGACCGCGCTCGGCCCGCTCAAGGAGTGGGACCTCGAGGTGGAGAAGGGCGCGATCAAGGTCGACCCGCTGATGAAGACGTCGATGGACGGCGTCTGGGCGGCGGGCGACATCACGACCTTCGACGGCAAGCTCAAGCTGATCGCGACCGGCTTCGCGGAGGCGGCGATCGCCGTCGCGCAGGCGGTGCACCACATCCGGCCGGACACGAAGATCCAGCCGAAGTACTCGACCAACACCGGCGTGCCGGGGTCGGTCGAGGGCCAGCCCTAGCCGGCCGGCCCTCGACCCGCCCGGCTCGGCTTACTTCACCCGCCGGAAGCGCGCCGTCCAGCGCACCTTCGTGTGAGCGGTCGTGTGGCGGCCGTCGTCGTAGGTGAAGTCCTTCGACCCCAGGATCTCGTGGTACTTGAACTTGGGGCTGAAGAGGTCCCTGTACGGGAACGGCTCGCTCTCAATCACCTCGAACTGGGCGCCGAGGATCCCGTCCGGCGTCACGAGCGGGCACTTGTCGTAGCGCGGGTTGGTGGTGATCATGGGCGAGGCCTCCGCCTCGAGCTTCGAGTCGTGCCACTCGAGGTCGACGTCGTAGGTGACCGGGATCGGCCTGCAGTCGTACGGGCCGCTCTCCTCGGTGGGCCCGCCGTCCCAGCAGCGCTCGTCGGGCTCGATGCCGAAGACCCGCTCGCCGCTGCGCTCGACGCTCCCCTTGCCGCGGATGTAGTAGTCGCCCTGCTTGAAGGGGTGCCAGTTGCCGTACTTCACCTGGACGTGGCCGTTGCGGAGGGTGATCAGGGCCCTGATCCTCTTCGTGCGGAAGTTGATCTCCTCGGTGCCGCCGCCGCGGGTCCAGCGCTGCCCCTGGCAGTCGAAGTACGTGTCGTGGCGCTTGGTCTCCCAGGTCGTGACCTGGGTTCCGTTGACCTCGATCCAGAACTTCCCGGTCTTCGGCTTGGCCGCGCTCGCCCCCGCGGGCGCCATGACCGCCGCCGCCGCGCATGCGGCGAGCACGACCGTGAACGTCTTCCTCATCAGTGACCTCCGTTCGCTGTCCATGGTGGGAGCATCGAACGGCGCGCCCGCCGCCACATCGAGGAAACCCCCTAACTTCGGCCCCAGTCTTTGCGCCCGGGACCCCTAGGGGGCCGCCAGCGCCTCCTCGAGGGTGCGGAACTGGCGCACCCTCACGACCCTGCCCTCCCGGAGCTCGTAGATCTGCGCGATCCACTGGTCGACCTCGATGCCGGTGCCCTTGCTGAGGCCGCGCCAGCGGGTCATCACCACCACGCGCTCGCCGCGCTCGACCACCTGCACGAGGTCGGCTCGGATGTGCTCCCAGGCGGAGAGGAACCGGCCGAATCCCGACACCATCCCCTCGTGCCCGCGGTAGCCGCCGCCGGCGTCCGGCATGTCCGGCGGCTCGTGCCAGTCCACGTCCTCGGCGATCTTCTGGAAGGCGGCCTCGTAGTCGCCGCGGTTGAAGTCGTCGAACAGCGAGCGGACGACGCCGGCGTTCGACACCTCAGGTCAGGCGGGTCTCGAGCCGGCCCAGCGTCGGCGACTCGATCACGCACTCGTCGCCGGGCTCGAGCCAGACGTGCGGCTGGCGCACGCTGCCGACGCCGGCGGGCGTGCCGGTCGAGACCAGGTCGCCGGGCTCGAGCGTCATCAGCTTCGAGAGGAACGCGATCAGCGCCGGGATCGAGTGGATCAGGCTGGCGGTGCTGTCGCGCTGCATCTCCTCGCCGTTGAGCGTGAGCGCGATCTCGATCTCGTCGTGGGCGCCGGCCTCGTCGGGCGTGACCAGGGCCGGTCCGCACGGGGCGGAGCCGTCGAACACCTTGCCGGGCCCCCACTGCGGCGTCATGAACTGGTAGTCGCGGGCGGAGAGGTCGTTCACGAGCGTGTATCCGGCGATCGCGTCGAGGGCCTCCTCCTCCGGCACGTCCTTGCAGCGGCGCCCGAGCACGAACGCGACCTCGGCCTCGTAGTCGACCCTCTGGCTGTACGCGGGCAGCGCCACGTCGGTGCCGGCGGGCACGAGCGCGTTGCGGAACTTGGTGAAGAAGGTCGGCACCTCCGGCGGCTCGAGGCCGGCCTCCTCCGCGTGCGTGCGGTAGTTCAGGCCGATGAAGATCAGCTTCTCCGGGTCCGGGACCGGCGCGAGCAGCCGCGCCTCCTCGAGCGCGACGCCGGGCGGCCCGCCCGGATCCTCCGCCGCCGCGCCGGAGCGCAGCAGCGTGCCGAGGGTGCCGGCGGCGAGGTCGACGACGCCGCCGTCGCGGAGGATCCCAGCGCGGGGACCGGAGCCTGAGTCGTAGGTGACGAGTCGCATGGCGGCGGATTATGCCGCCGGGGAGCGGGCCATCATCTACCGCGTGCAGCGGATCGCCGTGGCAGACCTCGGCTCGAACTCGTTCCGGCTCGTGGTCTACGGCTACGAGCGGGGCCGCTTCTGGCAGCACGCGGACGAGATCCGCGAGGCCGTCCGCATCAGCGAGGGCATCGGCGAGGACGGCGAGCTCAGGCGCAAGCCGGTGGAGCGGGCGCTGCGGACCGCCGAGGTCTTCGACGCCTACTGCCACTCGGCGGGCATCGACGAGGTCGAGGCGGTCGCCACCAGCGCGATCCGCGAAGCACCCAACCGCGAGGACCTGCTCGAGCAGGTTCGCGAGCGCACGTCGCTGCCGGTGCGGGTGATCTCGACCGAGGAGGAGGCCCGCTACGGCTACCTGGCCATCGCCAACTCGACGACGCTCAGCGACGGCTTCGGCGTGGACATCGGCGGCGGCAGCGTGCAGGTGATGCGCCTGGCGGGCCGCCGGCTCGAGGAGTCCGCCTCCTGGCCCCTCGGCGCCGTGCGGATGAGCGAGCGCTTCCTGCCGGGTGACGAGGCGGGTGAGAAGGCCATGAAGGCGCTGCGCAAGCACGTGCGCAAGAGGGTCGAGAAGGCGGACTGGTTCGGGCGGGTCAACGGCGACCGGCTCGTCGGGATCGGCGGCACGATCCGCAACCTCGCCGCCGCGGTGCAGCGGCGGGCCGGGGTGAACTACCCGGACGCCCAGGGATTCGTGGTCGAGCGCGACGCGCTCGAGGAGCTGATCGAGGAGCTGGCGTCGCTCGCGCCGGCCAAGCGCGGCCGCGTCCCCGGCATCAAGCCCGACCGCGGCGACGTGATCCTCGGCGGCGCGCTCGTCCTCACGACGCTCATGGAGGCCGGGCGCTTCGACGAGCTCGACGTCACCGAGGCCGGCCTGCGCGAGGGCGTCTTCTTCGAGCGCTTCCTCGAGGGCCGCGACCCGCCGCTGTTCGGCGACGTGCGCCGCGCCGCGGTGGAGAACCTCGCCCGCCGCTACCGCGACGACCTCGCGCACGACCGGCACGTGGCGGGCCTCTCGCTCCAGATGTTCGACGAGCTCGGCCGCGCCGGCCTCCACGAAATGGGGGCGAAGGAGCGCGAGCTGCTCTGGGCGGCGTGCATCCTCCACGACATCGGGACGGCCGTGGACTACGACGACCACCACAAGCACTCCCGCTACCTGATCCTCAACGCCGGCCTCCCCGGGTTCACCCCGCGCGAGGTCGCGCTGATCGCGCTGATCGCGCGCTACCACCGCAAGGGCGCGCCGGATGCCTCGGAGCTGAACGGCCTGGCGACGAAAGGCGACGCCCGGCGCCTCGACGTGCTGGCGGGCATCGTGCGGTTGGCGGAGCAGTTCGAGCGCTCGCGCGACCGCTCGGTGACCGCCGTGCGGGTCGTTGGCAACGGCGGCGGGCAGGTGAGGCTGGAGCCCGAGACCGCGGCCGACGCCTCGGTGGCGATCTGGTCCGCGCGCCGCAACGCCGACCTGCTCGGCTCGGCGATCGGGCGCGAGGTCGAGGTGGCGCCTGGGAGCTGAACGGAAGCCCCTGGAAAATCGCGGCTTTACTGGGGAGAATGTGCCCATGAGGCGCCTCCTCATCGCCGCCGTCGCGGGAATGGCCGCGCTGAGCGCGGGCGTCGCCGGCGGGCAGGACGCGCCCAAGCCGAGCCGGCTGCCCGCAGGCTCGACCATCGCCGGCGTCGCCGTCGGCGAGCTGGGGCCGAAGCGGGCGAAGGCGGCCGTGGAGGCGGGGTTGCGGGACACGTACGAGCGCCGCGTCTTCGTCAGGGGCCGCGGCAGGCGGCTGATCCTCGGCACGAGCCGGCTCGGCCAGACGATCCACTACGACCGGATGGTCAAGGCCGCCTTCGACCAGGCGGCGAGGAGCGGCGGCCTGCCCGTGAGCGTGCGCCTCGACCGCTCGATCGACCGCGGCAAGCTGCGCGCGGCCCTCGGGCTGGTCGGCGCGCGCATAGACAAGCCGGCGCGCAACGCGAGCGTGCGGCTCGGCGTGCGCAGGCCGTCGATCCGCAAGCCGCGCAACGGCCTGGCCGTGCACCGCAGGAAGCTGCGCCGCGCGCTGCTCGACGAGCTCCTGCATCCCCACGAGACGCGGCTCGTGAAGGTGAGCCTGGTCCGCACGCGGCCGGCGATCGGGATCAACCGGCTGCGCAGCATCTACGGCACCTACATCTCGATCGACCGGTCGAGCTTCCGGCTGCGGCTGTTCAAGCGCCTGAGGCGCGTGCGCACCTACGGGATCGCCGTGGGCGCGGCGGGCCACGGGACGCCCGGCGGCCTCTTCCGCATCCGCGGCAAGGACTGGAATCCGGCCTGGCACGTGCCGAACTCCGCCTGGGCCGGCAGCCTGGCGGGACAGACGATCCCGCCCGGCGACCCGCGCAACCCGCTGCGCGTGGTCTTCATGTCGCTCGGAGGGTCGATCGGCATCCACGGGACCTCGGAGCCGTGGTCGATCGGCAGCCGCGCCTCGCACGGCTGCATCCGGATGCGCGCGGGCGACATCCGCAACCTCGCGAACCGCACCCCGATCGGGACGCCGGTCCTGATCCGCTAGCCGGGCCGTACCCTCAGTACATGGCCAAGGACCCGATCCCGACCGGCCGGATCCGGCGCACGGCCAAGGTCGGCGGCCTGATCGGCGGCCAGGCGGCGCGCGCCGCGGTCACGCGGGCGGCGAACCTGCGCCGGACGCCCGAGCAGCGCACCGAGGCGCTCGACCGGCGCTATCTCGAGGCCGCCATGCAAATGGTCGAGGTGCTCGGCAGCATGCGGGGCGCGGCGATGAAGGTGGGCCAGGTGCTCTCGTTCATCGACGTGAGCGCGATCCCGCCGGAGTACCGGGACGTGGTCCAGGACGCGCTCGCGCAGCTGCGCAACGCGGCGCCGGAGGTGGCGTTCGCGGACATGCGCCGGGTGCTCGAGGACGACCTCGAGCAGCCGATCGACGAGGCGTTCGCCGAGTTCGGCGAGGAGGCCGTCGCGGCGGCGTCGATCGGCCAGGTCTACCGGGCGCGGCTCCACGACGGGCGCGCGGTGGCGGTGAAGGTCCAGTACCCGGGCGCCGAGCAGGCCGTGCGCGCGGACATGCAGAACCTCGGGCTGCTGCTGCGCGCGGCCAAGACGATCGCGCCGGGGCTCGACGGCAAGGCGGTGGCCGGCGAGATCCGCGAGCGGATCCTCGACGAGACCGACTACGAGGCCGAGGCGATCGCGCACCGCTCGTTCGCGCGCGAGTGGCGCGGCCATCCGTTCATCCACGTCCCGGACGTGGTCACGTCGCTGTCGCGGCGTCGCGTGATCGTGACCGAGTGGGTCGAGGGGCGCTCGTTCGACGAGGTCAGGGAGCTGCCCGCCGCGGAGCGCGACCGCTTCGCCGAGGTGATCTACCGCTTCTTCATCGGGTCGCTCTACCGCCACGGCCACTTCTCCGCGGACCCCCACCCCGGCAACTACCTGCTCATGGACGACGGCCGCGTGGCGTTCATCGACTTCGGGATGAACAAGAAGATCCCCCGCGACCTGATCGAGAAGGAGCGCGCCTGGGTGCGCGCGGTGATCGAGCGCGACCCGGACCGGCTGCGCACGCTGCTCGCGGAGCTGGGCTACTTCGACCCGTCGAACGAGGCCGTGACCGGCGAGTGGCTGCTCGACCACGCCTGGACGCTCGGCGGCTGGTGGCTCGAGGACCAGGGCGACTTCACCGTCACGCGCGAGCTCGTCACCCAGGTGATGTCCGACGCCGCCGACCCGCGCTCGGAGTACTGGGAGCTGATGCGCCACGAGACCGTGCCGCCGGACTTCGTGATGGCGCAGCGGATGGTCGGCCTCGTGTTCGCGGTCTGCGCCCAGCTCGAGGCCACCGCCAACTGGCACCGCATCTCGCGCGAGTTCATCTACGGCGACCCGCCGTCTACGCCGCTGGGCGAGGAGGAGGCCGGGTTCTTCGAGCGCCGCGCGGGGGCGCGGCCCGCGGCGTGAGCCCGCGGCCGGGGGCGGCCACCGAGGCGGCGCTCCAGCTCGACGTGGAGAAGGGCGTTCGCCACCTGCGCCGCAAGGACCCGGCGATGCGCGATTTGATCAAGCGTCTCGGCCCGCTCGACATGGAGGCGCGCCGGCGCGGCCGGCCCGCCGACGCCTACGGAGCGCTGCTGCGCTCGATTGTCGGCCAGCAGCTCTCCACCAAGGCGGCGCGGTCGATCTACGAGCGCGTGACCGGGCTCTTCGGCGGCAAGACGCCGTCGCCCGAGGCGCTGCTGGCGGTCGACGCCGACGCGCTGCGCGGCGCGGGCCTCTCGCGCGCGAAGGTCCTGTACATGCGCTCGCTCGCCGAGCACGTGATCGACGGCTCGCTCGAGCTGGACCGGTTGAACGAGCTGCCCGACGAGGAGATCATCGCCGAGCTGACGGCGGTGAAGGGCATCGGCGAGTGGAGCGCCCACATGTTCCTGATCTTCCACCTCCAGCGCCCGGACGTCCTGCCGGTCGGCGACCTCGGCGTGCGCAACGCCGCGCGGCAGGTCTACGGCCTCGACGAGCTGCCCAAGCCGGCCGAGCTGATCGAGCTGGGCGAGCCGTGGCGCCCGTACCGCTCGCTGGCGTCGCTGTACCTCTGGCGCTCGCTCGACAACGAGCCGGCCTAGCTGTAGTTCCCAGCCACGTTGTTCAGCCTCGAGCCCGGTGGCTTGTGGCCGAGGGAGCCGTGTGGTCGTCTGTAGTTGTAGTGCTCGAGCCAGCGCGGCAGCGCCGCGGTCCGCTCGGCCGAGGTCCCGAACACCTGCGCGTAGGCCCACTCATTGGTCAGTGTCTGGATGAAGCGCTCGGCCTTGCCGTTGGTGCGCGGCCGGTAGGGGCGCGTGAACAGCCGCCGCAGGCCGAGCTCGCGACAGACGCTGGCGTGCCAGTGCGAGCGGTAGCAGGAGCCGTTGTCTGAGAGCACCCGCTCGACGACGATCCCACGCTCGGCGAACCACCTGACGCCGCGTCGCAGGAAGCCGGCCGCGGTGGCGCCGCGCTCGTCGGCGAGCACCTCGACGTAGGCCAGTCGCGAGTGGTCG
>DASVWC010000044.1:0-16235 GCA_036389835.1 Thermoleophilaceae bacterium
CGGCTACCACAGCTCGACCGACCGTGCCCGCTCGCTGTCATCGTTCCTGCGCTACTACAACCGCTTCCGGCCCCACAGCTCGCTCGGCGACCGACCACCGATCAGCCGCGTTCACAACGTCCGTGGGCAGGACAGCTAGCCGCGCGCGCTACTCGCCCGGCGTGGATCCGCCGGTCCCGTCGTCGGGCTCCTCCGGCTGCGGCTCCTCCTCGGGCACCCCGATCCAGATCGTGACCGTGCTGCCCTCCGGCCGCCGTCCGCTCGACGGCTGCTGGCGCACCACGGTGCCCTCGTCCTCGGGCGGGGCCGCCTCCTCCTCGACCACGACCTTGAAGCCGGCCGCCTCGAGCTCCGCGCGCGCCTGGTCCTCGTCGTCGCCCTTCACGTTCGGGACCGGCACCTCGTCGGTGCCCTTGGAGACGGTGATCGTCACGCGCGTGCCCTCGTCGACCTCCGTGCCCTCGCCGGGGTTCTGCCCGGTCACCTCGTCCTCGGGCTTGTCCGACTCGACCCGCTGCACCTGCGCGCGCAGGCCCGCCTCTGAGAGCTCCGCCCGCGCGTCCTCCACGTCGAGCCCCACCACGTCGGGCACCTCCACCCGCTCGGGGCCGGTGCTGATGTAGAGCTGCACGCGCGAGCCGGCCGGCTGCTCGGTCCCGCCCGCCGGGTCGGTGCGCGTGGCGAAGCCCTCGGGCACCGACGAGGACGACTCCTCCTGCTCGCTGACCGTGAACTTCGCCTCGGCGAGCAGCTTCTGGGCCTGCTTGCGCGACTTGCCCTTCACGTCGGGGACGAGCTTGGTCCCCGGCCCGCTCGACACGTTGAGGACGATCGTGCTGCCGCGCTCGGCCTCGTCGCCGGCGCCGGGGTCGGTGCTGATCACGGTCTGCTCCGGCGCCTCGCTCTTGACCGGCTTGATCTCGGTCTCGAAGCCGAGCTTGGCGAGGTCCGCCACGGCCTGCGGCGCCGGCTTGCCCACCTCGTTGGGCACCTCGACCATGTCGGGCCGGGTGAGGGCGAACGCGACCGCGGCCAGGGCGAGGAGGAGGGCGACGGCCGCGACGATCCAGGGCCAGCGCGAGCGCCGGCCGTCCTCGCCCTCGTCGCCCGCCGCCACGGCGGCCCATGCAGCGGTGTCCTGCGTCGGGTCGCCGGAGCGGATCGCCTCGCGCGCCGACTCGAGCATCGCGGCGAACTCCTCGGCGCTGCCGAAGCGCCCCGCGGGCTGCTTCTGGAGCGCGCGCATCACGACCGCCTCGAGCGCCGGGTGCACGTCGGGGCGCACCTGGCGCAGCGGGGTCGGCGGCTCGCTCACGTGCTGCATCGCGATCGCGACGGCGCTCTCGCCGCTGAACGGCACGTAGCCGGTCAGCATCTCGTAGAGCATCACGCCGATCGAGTAGATGTCCGACGCGGCGTCGACCGGCTGGCCCTGCGCCTGCTCGGGCGAGAGGTACTGCGCCGTCCCCATGATCGAGCCGGTCTCGGTCATCTCGGAGGCCCCGGCGCGCGCGATGCCGAAGTCCGTGACCTTCAGGCGCCCGTCGGGCCCGCACATGACGTTGTGCGGCTTGAAGTCGCGGTGGACCACCCCGTTGCGGTGCGCGAACCCCGCCGCCTGGAGGATCTGGAGCGCGTAGTCGATCGCGCGCTCCTGGTCGAGCGGCGCCTCCTGGTCGAGGACCTGCCGCAGCGTCTTGCCGGGCAGGTACTCCATCGCGATGTAGTAGGTGCCGTCGTGCTGGCCGCGGTCGTAGACGCCGACCACGTTCGGGTGCTGGAGGCCGGCGGCGGATTGGGCCTCGCGCTTGAAGCGCTCCACGAACTGCGTGTCGCGCGCGAAGCGGCGGTGCAGCACCTTGAGCGCCACGTCGCGCCCGAGCTGGGTGTCGTGCGCGAGGTAGACGTCGGCCATCCCGCCGGAGCCGAGCCGGTGCAGCACCTCGTAGCGGCGGTCGACGATCGCGCCGGCGCTCACGTCAGCCACCGTCGCCTCCCAGCAGCGACTGCATGACCTGCTTGGCGATCGGCGCGGCGATCGTGCCGCCCTGGCCCTGCGTGCGCTCGACCGTGACGGCGATCGCGACCTCCGGGTCGTCGAGCGGCGCGAACGCGATGAACCAGGCCTGGTTCGAGGCGCCGTTCTGGACCTCGGCGGTGCCGGTCTTGCCGCCGGAGCGGATGCCCGCCAGCGCGGACGCCGTGCCGGTGCCCTCCTCCACCACCTTGCTCATCATCCCGCGCAGCGCGGCCGCCGAGTCGCGGCTCATCACCCGGCCCGCGCGGCGCGGCCGCACGCGCTCGCGCACGCTCCCGTCGGGCTCCACCACGCGGTCCGCGAGCCGCGGCTTCATCAGCACGCCGTCGTTGGCGACCGCCGCGGCGACCATCGCCATCTGGAGCGGCGTGACCTGGAGGCGCTCCTGCCCGATCGCCACGCGCCCGATGTCGATCGAGTCGTCCGCGTCGAGCAGCTTCCCGCCCTGGAAGATCCCGCTCGGCGTGATCTGCGAGCGCGGGTAGTCGAGCGGCGGCTCCGACAGGAAGCCGAAGCGCTCCATGTACTCGAGCATCGTCCGCTTGCCGAGCTTCTCGCCCACCTCGCCCCAGACCGTGTTGACCGAGTTGGTGAGCGCGTCGGTGAGCGTGATCGTGCCGAAGTCGGCGCCGCCGGAGTTCTGGAGCGGCACGCCGCTGACGGGCTTGCCGTTGCGCCCGTCGACCAGCGAGTCGGGCTTGTAGCGGCCGCTGTCGAGGGCGGCGGCGGCGGTCACGACCTTGAACGTGGACCCCGGCGGGTAGCGCGCCTGCGTCGCGCGGTTGAAGAGCGGCGAGGACGGGTCGCGGTTGAGCTGGGAGAAGGTCTTCGGGATCGAGTTCGGGTCGAAGTCGGGGATGCTGACCATCACCTTCACGGCTCCGGTCGACGGATCGAGCGCGACGATCGATCCGCGCCGCCCGGCGAGGCCCGCGATCGCCGTGCGCTGGGCGGCGGGGTCGAGGTGCGTGCGCAGGTCGTCGCCCTCCTTCACGCCGCCCCCGAGCTGGTCGATGATCGACTCGATCTCGTCGTGCTCGCCGATCAGCTCGTCGTTGTACGAGCGCTCGAGGCCGGCGCTGCCGCGCGATACGAACGAGTAGCCCACCGCGTGCGAGAACAAGCGCGACTGCGGATAGGCGCGGTAGTAGCGCTTGGTCTCGCGGTTGCCGGTGCGGCGGTTGGTCGCGAGGCGGGTGCCGTCGTCGGCCAGGATCAGCCCGCGCGGGATCTTCTGCGCCTTCAGCAGCGGGCGCCGGTTCGACGGCTTCTCCTTGAGGTCCTCGGCCCCGAACACCGTCCACCACGACGTGAAGCCCACGAGCACGCCGAACATCAGGACGAACACCACGAACAGGCGCCGCAGCGACTTGTTCACACGAGCCCCCCGCGCTGGGCTCCGGGGTCGCGCCGGGCCTTGTCGGAGACGATCAGCAGCAGCGCGACCAGCACGAAGTTCGCGACGATCGAGCTGCCGCCGTAGGACACGAACGGGAACGTGACGCCGGTGAGCGGGATCGCCTTGACCACGCCGCCGACGATCACGAACACCTGGAGCGCGAATACCGAGGCGAGGCCGGCGGCGAGCAGCTTGGAGAAGCCGTCGGTGGCGAGCACCGCGGTCTTGAAGCCGCGCGCGACGATCAGGAGGGCCGCGAGCAGGATGGCCGTGGCGCCGAACAGCCCGAGCTCGCTCGTGATCACCGCGTAGATCAGGTCCGTGTGCGCCGCCGGCAGGATCGGGGTGCCGTCGGCCTGCTGGAGCAGCGAGCTGCCGAGCCCCTCGCCGAACATCCCGCCGTCGGCCTGCGCGAACAGGCCCTGGGAGATCTGGTAGCCCTCCTTCTCGACGAGCTCGGGCTTGAACGGGTCGCGCCAGACGTCGATCCGGTCCTGCACGTGGGAGATGTGGGTCGAGAGGAACCACGCGCCGCCCAGGAACATCCCGAGGCCGGCCGCGACGAGCGAGAGCCGCGCCGTGGCCACGTACACCAGCGCGAGGAAGCCGCCGAAGAACATCAGCGAGCTGCCGAGGTCGCGGATCACGATCAGCATCAGCATCGCCAGGCCCCAGATCACGAGCAGCGGGCCGAGGTGCTTCATCGACAGCCGCGGCAGGCGGCCGCGCACGAGCACGTCGCGCGTCTCGCTCAGGTAGCTGGCCAGGAAGACGATCACCGCGAGCTTGGAGAACTCGGCCGGCTGGAACTGGACCGGGCCGACGCCGACCGACAGGAAGGCGCCGTTGGTCGACTGCCCGATGCCGGGCACGCGCGGCAGCATCAGCAGCCCGATGCCGGTCAGGGCGATGAGGTAGCGGTAGCGCTCGAGCACGCGGTGGTCGCGCAGGAACACCACGGTCAGGCAGAAGAGCGCGAGCCCCACGCCGAACCAGACCGCCTGCTGGCCGGCCCGCGACGGCGAGATCCGGTAGATCTCGACCAGCCCGAAGGCCGCCAGCAGGGCCACCAGCGGGAACAGGTAGGGGTCGGCGTCGGGCAGTCGCGCGCGGATGAACAGGTGCCCGAACAGGCACGCCCCTAGGAACACGCCGCCGTAGGTGACGGTGAGCTCGTTGATCTCGCGGCCCTCGAAGCTCCCCTGGCGCGTGATCAGGATCGCGGCGAAGCCGGCCGCGATCAGCAGCGCCACCGGCACGAGGGCGAGCATCTCGCGCGTGCGGGCGCTCATCAGCGGGGCGTCTCCGCGCGCTCCAGCTCGCGGATCCGGTCCTCGGCGTCGTCGCGGCCGCGCAGCTTGTGGTCGAGCAGGCGCGAGCGCTGGCGGCTGTCCTCGATCGCGCCGACCGGCACGCTGCTCGAGTACTCGTGGGTGTAGAGGTCAAGCCCGAGCGGCAGCTCGTACGGGAGGCCGCGGAAGAGGCTGACCGCGCCGCGGTCGTCGGCGCCGAGGAAGTAGACCTGGCGCGTGCCGGCGTAGAGGCCGACCGCGACGAGGGCGACGAGGAGCAGGAACAGCGCGCTGCCGCCGCCGAGCTTCGGCCGCGCGACGCGGCGGCGGCGGGGCTCGTCGCCGCCGGGCGCCGCGCTCGGGCCGGCCCGCGGGCGCGCGGCGGCGGCGGGCGGGCCGGCGGCCCGCGCCCGGGCGGCCTCGGCCCGCGCACGCTCCGCTTGCTCGGCCGGCAGCGCCATCGTGCCGGCCTCGGTCGGCTGCTCGACCGCCTCCGTCCCCTCGGGCGGCGTGTCCGACTCGGGCTCGGCGCCCTCGTCGTCGGCGACGCGGAACAGGACGGCGGTGATGTTGTCCTTGCCGCCGTTCGCGTTGGCGGCGTCGATCAGCGCCCGGGCGGCGTCGTCGAGCGAGGTCGAGGCGGTCAGGATCTCCGCGATGCCCTGGTCGGAGACCATCCCGGAGAGGCCGTCCGAGCAGAGCAGGTACACGTCGCCGTCGCGGGCCGTGTGGGTGAAGGTGTCGACCTGCACGTCGGCCTCGGGCCCGAGGGCGCGGGTGATGATCGAGCGCTGGGGGTGCACCTCGGCCTCCTCCGGCGAGAGCTTGCCCTGGCGAACGAGCTCCTCGACCAGCGAGTGGTCGTCGGTGAGGCGCTCGAAGCTCCCGTCGCGCAGGCGGTAGAGGCGGCTGTCGCCGACGTGGCCCACGGCGACCTCGCGGCCGCTCACCAGGACGGCGGTGAACGTCGTGCCCATCCCGGCGTGCTCGCTGTCGCCCTGGGCCATCTCGTAGATCCGGCGGTTGGCGCCGCGCGCGATCGCGCGCAGGCGCTCCTCGGCGCCCGTGCCGGAGTCGTCCATGCCGGCGAGCTCCTCGACCGCCATCCGCGAGGCGACCTCGCCCGCTCGCGCGCCGCCCATCCCGTCGGCGACCGCGAACAGCGGAGAGCGTTCGAAGAACGAGTCCTCGTTGCTCTGGCGCTGGCGCCCGACGTCGGTCAGGCTCGCCTTCTCGACGATCCTCAGGCCCATGCTCCGCGCTACTCCTGGTACCTGTACTCGGTGTCGCCGATGCGGATCACGTCGGCCACGCGCAGCTGCTCGGGCTTGCGGAGCTGGCGCCCGTTCAGGTAGGTGCCGTTGGTCGATCCCATGTCCTCGATGTACATGAACTGGCCGCGCGGGAAGATGCGGGCGTGCGCCGACGAGGCGTAAGGATCGTCGATCCGCACGTCGGCGTTCGCCGAGCGCCCGACCGTGGCGCTCTCGTGGATCTCGAAGATCGTGCCGGGCTCGTAGCCGAGCGCCGCGACCACCTCGAGCCGCGGCCGCACGTGGCTCGAGAGGTCCATCGCCGCGCCGCGCTGGCGGGCGCCGGCGCCGGCGTCCTCCTCCTCGTCGGGGAGGCGGCCGGAGCCGGCCATGTCCTTGAGCGCGCTGCGGACCGTCCAGAGCAGGAACAGGTAGAGCACGGCCAGGAACCCGAACTTGAGCAGCACGGCGACGGGATCGGTCATGGGCGCTGGCCGGTCATGGCTATTCGAGCTCGAAGCGCAGGCGGGCCAGCCCGAGCACGATCTCGTCGCCGGGCTCGAGCCGCGCCTGCTCGACGCGGCGGCCGTTGACCTTCACGCCGTTGGTCGAGCCGAGGTCGGCCACCACCCATGCCCCGTCCTCGTTGCGCAGCTCGGCGTGGCGGCGCGAGACGTTCGGGTCCTCGACGGGGATGTCGCAGTCGCGCGAGCGGCCGATCAGGAGCCGGCTCCCCGACAGCACCGTGCGCTTGTCCGCACCCACGAGCAGCGCGCGCGCGCCGGGGCGCGGGGGCGCCTCGAGCCTGCGCGCCGAGCGGTCGGGCGAGTACACCATCGTGTGCCCGAAGTCCTCCGCGGACGGCGCCTCGGCGGGCCAGTCCGGCAGCTCCGCCTCGGGCGGCTGCACCATCTGCGCCTGGATCCCGAACTCGCCGAGGCTGAGGCGCTCGTCGGTCTGGAAGTCCACGGTCGGGCGCGTGACGAGCGCGAGTCCCTCCGTGCGCGCGTACTCGAGCAGGTAGTCCGAGAGCTCCTTCTTGAGGCCCTCCTCGTAGCCCTCGAAGTGCCCGCGGTCCTGCGGCGAGAGCCAGACGGTGTAGGCGTTGGGCACGTACGTGTGCGAGATCGAGCGCGTCTGGTTGTCCTGCATCTCCTTCGTGAGCTTGCGCGCGAGCTCGAGCGGCTCGACCTTCGAGCGGAACGCGCGGCTGAACGCACCGCCGACCAGGCCCTCCAGCTTGGACTCGAGGCTTCGTAGGACACTCACGGGCGAGCCATCCTAGGGAACGGGCGGTGGGTCGCCGGGGCGCGGACGCAGGCCGGACCAGACGCCCGCGACGGCCACGAAGGCGCCGATCGCGGCGCCCGCCGCGGCGCCGCGCGCCTCGTCGAGCGCGACGGTCCCGGACGCCAGCTCGGCGATGCCCTGATGCGCCGCGACCAGACAGGCGGCCCACACGAGGGCGGCGACCGCGTCGAGCGCGAGCGAGCGCCCGCGCACCACGAGCGGGAGCGCGGCCGCGAACGCGGCCCAGGCTACGACCGGCAGCACGGCCGGGGAGAGGACGACGGGGGCGATCGCGTCCTTGACCGCACCGGAGAGCGAGCCGGCCCACTGCCCGCGCGACTCGGCGTCCTGCGGCATGCCGAAGAGGAGCTCCTCGCCGCTGAGCAGCTCCGCGGCGGCGAGCCAGGCGAACCCCGCGGCGGCGAGGCCCGCGCGGCGCCAGGCGGTCGACGCGAGCGCGGCGGCGCCCACGAACGCCGGTGCGATGCCGATCACGCCGAGCAGCGGGGCGCCGGCCGGCATCGACCAGAGCCGCCCGGCGCGCAGGAGCAGCGGCGGCACGAGCGCGAGGCTGAGCCCGACCACGAGCGCCGTCCCGTCGAGCAGCTCCGAGCCGAACCAGCCGGTCACGCCGATCGCCGCGGCGAGCCAGCCCAGGCGCGGCAGCAGCGCGACCGCCACGGCGGTGGCCGCGACGGCGGCCGCGACGCTGAAGCTGGGGTCGGGGCCGAGCGTCTCGAGCCCCGCCAGCACGAGCCCGGCCGCGACGAGGCCGGCGATCGCGCGCGTGAGGAGGTCCTGGGTGCGGTCGCTGGGGAGGGGGAGCTGGGCGACCTCGGTGCGCGCTATCCCGACGCGGTCGAGCGTCTCGGGCTCGACCAGCCCGCCCTCGTCGGCCAGCGCGTCGCACTCGCGCAGGAGCGCGGCGCGCAGGTCGGCGAGGCCGGGGCGGCGCTCGGCGATCGGGTCGAGGGCGGCGTCGACCCAGGCGCACATGTCGCGCGGGAGGTCCGGCCGGTAGGCGGCCAGCAGCGGCAGGCGCTGGCCGAGCCGGCGGGCGGTGGCGGCGGGGGTCGGCCCGCGCACGGGGTTCACGCGCGCCCACGACTCGTAGAGGGTCAGGGCCAGCGAGTAGACGTCGGCGGCCTCGGTCACGCGCCGCCCCTCGGCCTGCTCGGGCGCCATGTACGCGAGCGTGCCGACCACGTCGCCGGTGCGGGTGAGCGGGTCGCCGGTGTGGAGCTGCGCGACGCCGAAGTCGGCCAGCTTCGCGAACCCGGCGCCGGCCGCGGGCTCGGCCACGACGATCACGTTCTGCGGCTTGACGTCGCGGTGCACCACCTTGCGGTCGTGCGCGTGCGCGAGCGCGTCGCAGAGGGCCACGCCGATGCGCGCCACGTCGCGGTCCGACAGCGCCCCGGCCCGCGCGAGCTCCGCCATCGTCCGCCCCGGCACGAGCTCGGACACGAGGTAGACGGCCTCGTCGTCCTCGCCCAGCTCGTAGAGCGAGACGATCCCCGGGTGGTTGAGGCGGGCGGCGACGCGCGCCTCGCGCGCGGCGCGGGTGGTCACGGGGTCCTCCCCGTCGGCCTGGATGACCTTCACCGCCACCTCGCGCTCGAGCTTCTCGTCGAACGCGAGCCAGACGACCCCGAAGCCGCCCGCGCCGAGCTTGCGCTCGAGCCGGTAGCGGCCGAGCACGAGGCGCCCGGCGGGGCCGCGCGGGCGCTCGCCGCCGAGCGGCTCGGTTGCCTCCCGGCGCCGCGCCGGCGCCTCCCGGCGCGCCACGAGCTCACCGCCGAGCCTGGCGGTGGGGTCCTCGGGCGGGCCCAGCTCCTCTGTCGTCAACGGACGTTCCACTGCGGGTTTCGTGTTCGCGGCGGTGGGTCGACCACCTGCCCCGTGGGAGCCGCCGCCCGCCATGCGGCCGGGGCGACCGTAATACTTGCGACATAGCCTGGCATCCCCGGCGGGCTGGAGCGCTCCTTTGTCCTTCTTCGACGACCGAGAAGACAGGCCCAGCAGGACCGGAACGCGGCGACCCCCGCCGCGCGGTCCCGGTACCGACCGCCAGACCCTGCTGGTGCGGCGGGCCGGCGCGGCCGTCGCCGGCGTCCTGATCCTGATCCTCCTGTTCGTCCTGATCAGGGGCTGCCAGGAGAACGCGCGCGAGGAGGCGTTCCGCGACTACGTGCGCGACGTGGGCGCGCTGGTGCAGGAGTCCGACCAGGCTAGCCAGCAGCTCTTCCAGCTCCTCACCCGTCCGGGGCGGCGCACCCCGCTCCAGCTCCAGAGCGAGGTCAACGGCTTCCAGAGCGACGCCGCGCAGCTCGTGGACCGCGCGCGCGACACCGACCACCCCGGTGAGGTCGATGGCGCGCACCGCTACTTCGTCGAGTCGCTCGAGTTCCGCCGCGACGGGCTCGGACGGATCGCGCGCGACCTGCGCACGGCGCTCGGCGACCAGGGCCGCGAGGAGGCCACCGCGCGGATCACCGTGGCGATGCGCAGCTTCCTCGCGAGCGACGTGATCTACGACGACCGCTTCACCCCCAAGCTCGCCCGGGCGATCGAGGAGGAGAAGCTCGGTGACCTCGAGGTGCCGCGCAGCCACTTCCTGCCGGACCTCCAGTGGCTGCGCCCGACGGTCGTGACCGAGCGGGTCGAGGCGATCCGGGGCGGCGGGGGCGGCGCCGGTCCGGCCGCGCCGGGCCTGCACGGGACCGCGCTCGTGAGCGTCACCGCCAAGCCCGGCGGCAAGGTGCTCAACACCCAGGGCGCCACCGACATCGCGGTCTCGCCGCGGCTCTCGTTCGACGTGGCGTTCTCGAACGGCGGCGAGCACGAGGAGCGCGACGTGACGGTCGTGGTCACGATCTCGGGGGCGGGCAAGCCGCTCGTGCGCGAGCAGCGCCAGCCGTCGATCAAGCCCGGCGAGACCAAGACCGTGAGCATCCCGCTCGCCGCGGCGCCGCCGGCCGGCCGGCCCGTCACGATCAAGGTCGAGGTCAAGCCGGTGCCGGGCGAGAAGAAGGTCGACAACAACCGGCAGAGCTTCCCGGCGATCTTCACCCGCTAGGTAGCCTCAGCCCGCGATGGACGAGCTGACCACGACACAGGGGATCGCCGCGCTCGCGGCCGGCGGGGTGGCGCTGCTGGCGCTGCTGCTCGCCGTCGTCCTCGCGTTCAAGCTGCGCCGCATGCGGCAGGCCCAGTCGGCGGTGCTGGGCGACTACGGCTCGCGCGACCTGGTCTCCCACGCGGAGCGGCTCGAGAGCGCGTTCACGCAGCTGCGCGACTGGGTCGAGGAGTCGATGCACTCGATCGACGGGCGGATGGCGCACGCCGAGGAGCGCGTGGACGGCTGCATCGCCTACCACTCGCTCGTGCGCTACGACGCCTACAACGAGCTGTCGGGGCACCAGTCGAGCTCGATGGCGCTGCTCGACAGCGGCCGCAACGGGCTCGTGCTCTCGGCGATCGTGCACCGCGACTCCGCCCGGCTGTACGTGAAGCAGGTCCACGGCGGCCAGAGCGAGGTCGCGCTCTCGCCCGAGGAGCAGCAGGCCGTCGACACGGCGCTCGCGGCCCCGCTGCGCGCGGCCTGACCCGGATGCGGGTCGCGTTCCTCGGCCCGGGCGGGACGTTCACCGAGGAGGCGCTGCGGCATTCGGCGCCGCCCGGGGCGGACGTCGAGGAGGTCCCGTACCCGACGGTGTACGAGACGGTGATGGCGGTCCAGTCGGGCGCGGTGGACCGCGCGGTGGTGCCGATCGAGAACTCGCTCGAGGGGTCGGTGACGGCGACGCTCGACGCCCTCGCCGGGGAGGCCGACCGCGTGCGGATCGCGGCCGAGGTGGTGCGGCCGGTGAACCATTGCCTTGTAGCGCGGGCGGGCGTCGCGGTCGGCGACGTGACGCGCGTGCTCTCGCACCCGCAGGCGCTGGCGCAGTGCACGGAGCTGCTGCGCGGGCGGCTCGCGGGCGCCGAGCCGGCGTCCGCGCCGTCGACGGCGGACGCCGTGCGGACCGTCTCGGAGTCCGGCGAGCCGTGGGCGGCGATCGGCACGCGGCTGGCCGCGGAGATGTACGGCTGCGAGGTGCTCGCGGACGGCGTCGAGGACCGCGCCGGCAACGAGACCCGCTTCGTGTGGCTGGCGCCCGAGGGGGGAGGGTCAGACCCTCACCCCTGGGGGGAGAAAGGGGGAGGGTCAGACCCTCACCCCTCCCCGCGACGCAGTAAGACGTCGATCGTCTTCTGGGGGTTCAACGACGAGTCGCCCGGCGCGCTCGTCGGCGTGCTCTCCGAGCTCGCCGATCGCGACATCAACCTCACCAAGATCGAGTCGCGCCCGCGCCGCGTGGCGCTCGGCCACTACATGTTCTTCGCCGACCTCGAGGGGTCGGCAGACGACCCCGTGGTCGGGGCCGCGCTCGAGGCGCTGCGCGGCCGCGTCAGGACCTTGAAGGTGCTCGGGTCCTACCCCCACGGTGGCTAGACTGCCCCGAGTCGTGGCTACCGCGTCGGCGAGCGCTCGGGTAGGTGAGCCTGACCCAGTCGGGCGCGGCGCGCTGCCCCCCGACGCGCAGGGGCAGCGTGCGACGAAGGGGCGCGTGCTCGTCCTGAACGCCTCGTACGAGCCGATCAACGTCTGCACCGTTCGGCGTGCGGTGGTGCTCGTCCTCAAGGCGCGCGCCGAGGTGCTCGAGCGCTCGGACCGCGAGCTGCACGCCGAGAGCCTCACCGTCGCGCGGCCGGCGGTGATCCGCCTGACCACCTACGTGCGGGTGCCGCGCGACGCGCACAGCCGCAAGATCACCCGCCGCGCGATCTTCGCGCGCGACGGCTGGGCCTGCCAGTACTGCGGGACGGGGCACGGCACGCTCACCGTGGACCACGTGATCCCCCGCTCGAAGGGCGGCAGCTCCGGCTGGGACAACATCGTCACCTGCTGCGCGCCGTGCAACCGGCGCAAGGGCGACCACCTGCCGAAGAGCGTCGGCATGCACCCGCGGCGCAAGCCGTCGCCGCCGAGCCCGACGATCTTCGTGCACGTCGCGGTCCCGCGCGTGCCGGACACCTGGCAGCAGTACCTGCCAGCCGCTGCCTAGCCGGGCGGCGGCGGAACGTATCCAAGCTCCACGAGCTTGGCCCAGGTCCCCCGACCGACCACCCCGTCCGCCGGCGGGCTGTGCTGCGACTGGAACTGCCGGACGGCGGCCGCCGTTCCGCGGCCGAACACGCCGTCCGCGCTGCCGTTCAGCACGCCGGCCGCCACCAGTCCCTCCTGGAGCGTCCGGACGGCGTCGCCGCGCGAGCCCTGCTGGAGGCGCGGGTAGCCGCCGGCGGGGCGCGACCCCGACGACCTCCCGCCGCCCCCCACGACGATGTCCACCTGGAGCGCGTCGAGCACGTGGCCGATCAGCGTCGCGACGCCGTGGGTCTCGGTCACGCGGCCGCCGGTCCTGACCTCGTTCATCGCGTGCAGCAGCCCGACCACCTCGTCGCCGGTCTCCGTCAGGATCACGGAGCCGGAGTCGCCGTGGTCGGCGAAGAATGTCCCCGGCTGGGTGGGCGCGATGACCATGTCCGTCGTCCCCGTCGCGGCGTCCGCGACGTGGAACCAGCGGATCGTCCCGTGCGTCAGCTCGGTCGTGCGGCCGCGCTTCTTCACCTGCGCCTCAGTCGCGGAGAGCGTGAGCGCACCGCCCCGCGACGACTGTGCGGCCGGGCGGTAGTCGCGCCAGCCGCGCACCGGCCCGACCCCCTCGACCGTGGCGACCAGCGGCCGGTTGCGCGCCGTCGGCAGCAGCGCCGCGCAGTCGAGGCCCGAGTCGTTGCGCTCGATCAGCCCACGGGCCGTCGTGGCGACAACCTGGCCGCCCCCCGGTTGATGCACGTCCCCGACCAGGGGCCCGGTCTCACCCTGCCTCACCACGTGCGAGTTGGTGAGCAGCATCTGCCGGCCGTCGGATCGGCGGCGAACGATCGCTCCGAGCGTGCCGACGTCCTGCTGCGCGAATCCGTCCGGCCGCGGGACGGGATCCGGCGCGATCTCGATCCCGCCGTGGAGCTGCTGGTACATCCGGTCGTCGAAGATCTTCACCGGGTTCCACTCGACGACGTCCACCGGGTGTCCCTCGAACTCCTTCGGGATCACCTCCTCGGGCGCGAGCTCCGACTCGGGTTTCTTCTCCGGCAGGAAGAGGATCAGCGCAACCTGGTCGGTCGCCTTCCCTCCGGTCTCCTTGAAGCCCACGCCGTACGTCACGTCGGCAGGCACCGCGTCCGCGAGCGCCTTGGCCTTGCCGAGCATCTCCTCCGAGATCTCGAGCGGTCCCTCCGGCGAAGCCATCGATCAGCCTCCTCCCGTTCCCCCTGCAAAGGACGCTGGCACCTTAGCGTTCGGCGCGCGGCCGGTGGGGAGAGGTGCGGCGGGGGGCTAGCGGCCCTGCCAGAGTCCGAACTCGAGGCCCTGGTCGTCGCGGCAGTGCGACATCCAGCCCGACGCGATCTCCTGCGGCTCCTCCGCCTCGCCCCCGAGCTCGCGCACCCGCGCGACGGATGCCGCGATGTCGTCGACCTGGAAGTACGGCAGCGGCCGGGTCCCCTCGCCGCCGGAGAACAGCCCGCCCGGCGGCGACGGCCCCTCGATGTTGAAGCCGCCCGGGACGTTCCCGGGACTGAACTCCCAGCCGAGCAGAGCGCCGAAGAACGCCTTCGCCCTGTCGGCGTCGGCGGCCGGGACGACGAAGTAGACGAGGTCGCCGGCCATCAGGCGACGCGGAGAGCGGGAAGAAGACGCCGGACCACGAGGCCGATCGTAATCGCTCCGAGCCCGAGCGCGAACCCCGGCGCCCAGCCGGCGTCGAAACCGAGGACGCCGGAGTCCGGCGGCTTGCAGACGAAGAAGGGCGCCCCGGGACGGGGCGCCCTTCTGTCCGACGTACTGGGTGAATCAAAAGCGGCACTGAAGCGCGTTCGCTCGCACCGGTGCGCTGAATCGGCTTGCGCTCCTTCGCGCGGTGGCCCTTGCCAATGCGCCGGCCGGGGGGACCAAATCCGACCTCCGCCTCCGACGGTGCCCGGGGTGGACTCCCTAGGCGGGTCCAGCGTCCGACCTAGCGGCCGGGCACCTCCAGGGTCCCGATAAGACTGTCACTCAACGTACGGACCACCTCCTTTCCCTGGTATGCCCATATAAGCACACGCGGAGGTCGCCGTAAACGCGGAGCCGCGCCGGGATTTGGGACTCCCCTACGAAGCCTCGAAGCGCGACTCGATCGGCATCGCCGCCGACAGCAGCGGGGAGGGCGCGTCGGGGTCGTCCTGGTCGCAGACGAACAGGAAGTCGATGACGCGCGCGTCGATCGAGGCGTAGACGCCCTCGACCTTCCACTTGCGGTCGATCGTGCGCAGGCGCTCCACGTTCCCGTCGCCGTCGATCGTCCCCACCACCGCGCCGCGGATCGCGCCGTCAGTGCCGTGCGGGTCCGAGCCGGGCTCCGCCGACGCCGTGAACACCACCAGCTCGTCGGCCAGCGGCGTGGCGTCGCTGAAGGTGAGCTGCACGCCGTCGAGGTCGCCGAGCTCGTAGGCGCGCGTCTCGACGGGACCGCCGCACTCGATCCGGCCGCCGGCGTGAAGGTCGTCCAGGAAGTCGTCGAGCGGCACCTCGGCCACGATGTTGAGCCCCTGCTTCGTGTTGCCGCGATGGAACAGCCAGAGCCTGTCGCCGAGCACCGACGCGCCCTCGACGTTCAGCTCCGGCGCCGCCTCGCGCAACCGCCCGTAGAGCGGGCCGAGGTCGAGCTCGACCGGCTCGCCCTCGAGCGACCCGTCGGCCGCGAGGCCCCACACGAACCCGCGCTCGCGCTGCGGCTTGGACCCCGACCCGAGCCCGAGCAGCGCGCCGTACGGGCGCGCGTCGGTGGGCGGCAGCAGCGTGAGCGCCTCGAGGTCGGCCTTCTCCTTCTTGCGCTCCTCGTAGTCCGCGCTCAGCTCGCCGCCGAGCACCGGGCGCAGCGTCCCGGGCGCCTCGCGCGAGAGGCGGAACACGCCGAGGCCGAGCTCGTCGTCGCCGATCACGTAGACGTAGTCCCCGCGCCGCGCGACACCGCTCGCCGCCGAGATGTGAGCCGCGCGGCCGGGGCCGGGCGGCGCGTCGAGCTTCAGCTCGCGCAGCACGCTGAGCGTCAGCGGCGGGAGCTCCTCGGGTTGGGTGCGGCCGGTCAGGAGGAGGGGTCGGGCTCGGAGTCCGGCGCCGCGCCGTTGTCCGACACGACGTCCGTGGGAGCGTCGGCGTCCGCCTCGGCGACCTCGGCGCCCTCGGCGCCCTCGACGTCCGCGCCCTCGACGTCCGCCCCCGGCAGCTCGTCCACCACCGCGGCGCCGGCCTCGGCGTTCGTCTCCATGACCAGCGCCACCGCGCTCACGATGTCGTCCTCGCGCAGGTTCATCAGCTTCACGCCCTGCGACGCGCGCCCGTAGCGGGAGATGCCCTTCACGGCCGTCCGCTGGACCATCCCGTTCTGCGAGATGAACACCAGCTCGTGGTGCTCGCGCACGATCAGGGCGCCGGCGAGGCCGCCCTTCTTCTCGGTCAGCTTGATCGTCTGCACGCCCATGCCGCCGCGGTGCTTGATCGGGTAGTCGGAGATCGCGGTGCGCTTGCCGAAGCCGTTCTCGGTCACGACCAGCAACTCCGTGTCCTCGCGCGCGACGTCCATCGCGAGCACGTAGTTGTCGCCGCGTGAGACGTTCATGCCCTTTACGCCGCCGGTGTCGCGCCCCATCGGCCGCGCCTCGGACTCGTTGAAGCGCGCGGCCTGGCCGGAGCGCGAGACCATGATGATGTCGTCGTTACCGCTGGTGCGGCGCACGGCCACCAGCTCGTCGTCGTCGCGGATGTTGATCGCGATGATCCCGTCCGCCTTGATCGGCGTGTTGTAGGCCTTGAACTC
>DASVWC010000045.1:0-25810 GCA_036389835.1 Thermoleophilaceae bacterium
GACGCCGTTGGCGGCCTCGGAGATCCGCACCTGCGCCTCGGAGGCGGAGTACTGCGCCTTGATGACCTCCTTCTTGGTGCGGAAGGCCTCGATCTTGGTGCGCAGCTTCTTCTCGTTGGCGATCAGCTGCTCCTGCTGGGCCTCGAGCTCCGCGACCTGGGTGTCGAGCGACTGGAGCTCGCTCTGCGCGAGGGACTTGCGCTCGAGCGCGGTGCGCGCGAGATCCTCGCGGCCGGCCGAGAGCGCCTGGCGGGCCTGGGTGTCGAGCTTGACCACCGAATCCTGGAGCTTCTTGGACTGCATCTGGAGCCGCTTCTTCGACGTGACGACGTCCGCGATCCCCTTCTTGACGTTCTGGAGGAGCTCGACCTGCTTCTGGTAGCCGTAGTCGAGGGTCTCGCCGGGGTCCTCCGCCCGGTCGAGCAGCCTTGAGATCTTCGCCTTGACGACGGTGGACATGCGCCCGGCTAGGCCTGGCATGGCCCTCCTTCTGGTCCGTGGGTGTGGGTCGCGAAGACTACCCGGCGGCCGGGCTCAGCGGTGTCCGTTGAAGCTGATCACCTGCTGGATGCCGCTCGGCCGGTTCGTGTAGTCCATGTCGATGAGCGGCAGCGGGCCGAACTTGATCAGGTTCTTCGAGCGCGGCTCGCGCCAGGTGGCCGGATCGGAGCCGAGGCTGGCGGCCAGGCTCGCGCCGGCGGCGTCGATCGCCTTCCAGAGCTTCGCCGCGCACGCCGCGGCGGTGCCCGCGCAGTAGCGCCGCGAGAACGCGCCCGCGACCTTCTCCCCCAGGAGGCTGCGGAAGTCCTTGTACATGTAGTGGTGCCAGCCGCTGTACTGGCCGCCGCCCGGGGGCGCGCTGAAGCGCGTGTGGAGCGTCCGGTCGAGCTGCTTGCAGAGCGCCTTGCCGATCGTGTCGCACAGTGCCGCGTCGGTCACGCGGGTCCAGATGGCGTCCATGATCGGGACACCCGCGTCGTCGATGTTCCCGTCGCGGTCGGCGTCGATCCGCGGCGCCCGGCGGGCGTTCCACGCGTCGAGCTGCGCGACCATCTGCGTGGCGAGCGGGCTCGGCGAGGTGCCCCTGTCGAGCATCGCGCGCAGGGTGGGCCAGAGGAGGTAGCCGCGCGGGTCCTGCACCGCCGCGGCGTTCATGGCCGCGGTGACCGAGCCGAGCGTGTGCTTCTGCGTGCGCTCGAGCTCGCGCACCAGCATGTCCCTGCGCTGGAGCGGCCCCTCGGAGCCGAAGCGGTCGTCACCGCTGACGAAGTCGACGGCCGGCCGGTTGTTCCAGTTGACGATCAGGCCGCTCTCGGGGTTGGACCCGCGCGGGTGGGCGGAGGGCTTCAGGAACCCCTTCCACTCGTAGCCGCCGCGGCCGTCGTTCACGAGGCTCCCGTCCGCGCCCTTCGGACGCAGCGGTAGCAGCCCCGTCGTGAAGAGGCCGGCGTTCTGGTGGTCGGCGTAGAACGCGTTGAAGGTCTGGGGAGTCTGCGCGGCCGAGCCCGCGAAGTCCTCGAACGACTTGACGCGGCCGAACGTCAGGTCCTGGAAGAAGAGCTGGTCGAGCGTGTCGCGGCCGTAGGACGAGCGCTTGCGGGCGATCGCGACGGTCCGGCCGCCGCTCGTCTTCGCGTAGCCGACCACCGGGCCGTGGACCGTCTGCCGGAAGCGCACCTTCGTCTTCGAGGCGCCCCTGGTGAGGGTGCCCGCGTCGATCAGCTCCATCGAGCGGCACCTGCCCTTGTAGAGGTACTTGGCCCTGCTCCCGCCGCAGAGGGTCTCGGCGTACGTGTCGACTATGTCGCCGCCCGCCGAGGTGAGCGTCCAGGCGAAGTCCTCGCCGCGGCCGATCAGCATGTAGCCGGGGAACGGCACCGACGACGCGCCGCGAACCTGGATGTCCGGCCCGTACAGGGCCAGCTCGTGCGTGAGGCCCGGGAAGAAGTAGCCGATCTGCGGCCCGCCGACGAACAGCGGGCGCCCGTTCGCGGAGCGCTGCCCGCTGACCATGAGGATGTTGCTCGCCTCCACGCGCCGGCGCGACGACGCGGGCGCGATGCCGCCCTCCGGGCGGAAGCTGCCGTTGCGGAGGGTCACCGTCCCCCTGCGCGAGCCCGTGGCCGTGTCGTAGGCGGCCTTGTTGGGGAGGGTCGCGTTGCTCTCGGGGTCCCTGCGGTTGCGCAGGTCCTGCCAGATCGCGAACCCGCGCTTGGCGCCGAAGCGGCGCTGGAGGCCGTCGAGGAGCTGGCTGGTGGCCGCCTCGCTGCCGCCGCCCTCGCCGAGGAACTGCCCCTTGATCGCGTTGAACGCATAGACGTCGTTGCGCGTGAACTTCGGGGACTTGGGTGAGTTGGCGGCGTACCACGCGTTGATGCCGGCGAGGTACACGTCGATGTCGTGCAGGAGCTGCATGCCCTTGGGGCCCGCCGACTTGAGCACCTTCGTCTGGCGCGCCACGATCGCGTTCGCCTGGGCGCTCGGCTCGAACTGGTAGAGGTTCCTGATCAGGTCGATCGCCGACAGGTTCGGCGCGTCGATGGCCGCCGTGACGCCGTTGAAGCGGGCCTGGTTGAGCAGCAGGTTGCGGTCCGACGCGGCCACCCAGCCCGCACCGAAGATCACGTCGTCGTTCGTCTGGCCGTAGATGTGCGGGACGTTGAAGTCGTCGCGCTTGATCGTCACGCCGGGGTGGGCGGGGATCGTCTCCTCGCTCACGACCTTCGCCGGACCGAGCGCCGCGGACTTGAAGAAGCTCGGGAGGTCCGCGTCGGTGACGTTGTCGTAGCGCGGCGTGAGCGCGTTGTACATCTCCGCCTGCGCGGCGGCGTTCGGCCCCGCGAGCTGGTACTGGCCCGACGGCAGGATGTTGAACGCCGGGTCGGCGAAGTCAGCGGCGAGCGCGGCCGGGGCACAGGCCAGCGAGATGAGCGCGATCGTCGTCGCTAAGAAGCGGGCGCGCATGCGACGAGTCTTGCACGTCAGGCGGCGTGAGTCACCTCGCGCGCGGCGTCGCGGTCGTGGTCCACCCCCGCACGCCAGAAGAAGAAGCCGACGGCGCCCAGCATGATCAGGAGGTCCACGACCATCATCAGCCCGCCGGCCAGCTGCTGGTCGGCGAGCGCGCCGAGGCCGTGGGCGCCGTCGTAGCCCTCGTACGCGGGCGTGCGCAGCACGAGGAAGGCCATGCCCACGAACATCGTCGCCACGCGGCTGCCCAGCACGTAGCCGGCCTTCCACAGCTCGCCGCGCAGCCGCGAGCGGTTCGGCTCGAGCACGGGCCACCAGACGAGCAGCCCGGCCGCGACGAAGGACTGGTGCTGGAGGCCGTGGACCAGCTCGCTGTCGAGCGCGGCGTCGAACGCGAACGCGAGGTGCCACGCGTAGAGCACGGCGACGTACAGCGGCAGCGCGACCAGCGGCCTGCGCAGGAAGCGCGAGAGGGCGCGCAGGCGCGGCTGTCGCGCGAGCGCCACGAGCAGCGGGCGCGGCAGCATGAAGAACATCACCGGCGAGCGCGCGCCCACGAGCAGCAGCGGGGCGGCGAGGTCTGCGATCATCAGGTGCTGGCCCATGTGGGCCACGAGCAGGTCCTCGCCGAGGCGGTCGAGCGGCCCGAAGAGGCCGATCGCGATCAGGGCGACGCCCGCGTACCAGGCCGCCCGCTGGCCGCGGTCGACGCGGTGGCCGCGGCGCCCGAGCGTGCGCGTCGCGCGCGCGTGGAGCCAGATCAGGAGCGCGACTACGACGAGTCCGGCTGGGTCGATCGAGATCACGTGTAGGGATTCTGACCCGGGTATAGGGTGCGCGTCGGACTCAGGCCAACGAAGGGAGGAGCAGCATGGGACAGAACACCGACGTGCTCAAGCAGGGCTACGAGGCCTACGGCCGCGGCGACCTCGAGGGCGCGATGGAGAACTGGCACGACGACGTGCGCTGGGAGGGGTCGAACTCGAGCCGCGTGCCCGGCAACGGCACGCACGAGGGCAAGGAGGCGATCGCCGGGGCGCTCGCCGAGTTCGCCCAGGCGTACGACTCGGTGTCCGTGGTTCCCGACGAGTTCATCGAGGACGGCGACACCGTGGTCGCGCTCGGTCACACCGAGGCCAGCAAGGGCGGGCGCAGCGAGAAGGTCCCGTTCGTGCACATCTGGCGCTTCGAGGGCGGCAAGGTCAAGCGCGTGCAGCTCCTCACCGACACGGCGATCGCGGCCGAGCTGGCCGAGGGCTGATCGCGTCGCCGGGCGGCGGCCGTCGCGCCGCCGCCCCGCGCTGACGTCTCGCTAGGCGGCGCTGACGGCCGAGACCGCGTCGTCGAGCACGCTGCCCGGCGACGACCCCGGCGGCTGCTCGACGACCTCCTGGCCCTCCGCGATCCGCTCGCGGAACGCCTGGCGCTGCATGCGCGAGACGACCAGCCGCTGCACCTGGGCCGTGCCCTCGAAGATCTGGTAGATCTTGGCGTCGCGGAACCACTTCTCGAGCGGACAGTCGGTGGTCTGCGCGTACTCGCCCACGAGGTCCATCAGCGTGGTCGTGACCCACATCGTGACATCGCCTGCCTTGAGCTTCGACATCGAGCCCTGGCCCGCCGTCATCGGCACGCCGTTGCGGCCCATCCAGGCGGCCCGGTAGACGAGCATGCGCGCGGCGTCGATCTCGGTGGCCACGTCGGCCAGCACCTGCTGGTAGCGCTGCTGCTCGAGCAGCGGACCGTCGGCGTCGGACTTGTCCTCGAGGTACTCGAGCGTCCATTCGTACGCGGCCTGGGCGATGCCGAGCGCGGAGGCGCCCACGAGCGGTCGGGTGATCTCGAACGTCGCGAGCGCGCCGGACTGGCGCCCGGTCGACTCGCCCGAGCGCGCGCGCTCGAGCTTCTTCTCGAGCTTCTCCATCCCGCCGAGCAGGTGGTCGAGCGGGATCCGGCAGTCCTCCATGACGACCTCGGCCGTCTGCGAGGCGCGGATGCCCAGCTTGTCCTCCTTCTTGCCCTGCGAGAAGCCCGGGGTGTCCTTGGTCACGATGAACGTGGCCTGGCCGCGGTGGCCGAGCTTGGGATCGACCGTGGCGACCACGACCGTGACGTCGGCGATCCCGCCGTTCGAGATGAAGACCTTGGTGCCGTTGAGGACCCATTCGTCGCCGTCGCGGACGGCGGTGGTGCGCAGCGACTTGACGTCCGAGCCCGCCCCGGCCTCGGTCACGGCGTAGGCGCCGAGCTTGAGGTCGTCGGGCCCGGTGCCGTAGATCTCGGGGATCCACCTGGCGATCTGCTCGGGCGTGCCCGACGAGGCCACGCCGGCGGCGGCCAGCGACGAGGCCGAGATCGCGAGCGCGATGCCCGCGCAGCCCCAGTGCAGCTCCTCGGCGTAGATGACGCCGAACAGGCCGTCGGGATCGGAGGCCATCTTCTGGATGTAGTCGAGGCCCGACAGGTCCCACCTGCGGGCCTCCTTCATGACCTCCCACGGCACGCTCTGCTCGCGGTCGTGCTTCGCGGCCACCGGCCGGATCACTTCGCGCGCGAACTTGCGGCAGTGGTCGCGCCATTCCTGCTGTTCGTCGGTGAGCCGAAAGTCCACTCGGAGAGCCTCCGTGTTCTGATGCGTTGGGGGGCGCGCGGCGGCGCGCCTCGCCTCGGTTGACTGACCAGTCAATCGTACCGACTCCCTCACGTGGGAGCGGCTTTTGCGCCCGCAGGCGGCCGGGACCGCCCATCGCGCCCGGTATCGTGGCGTGCCGTGCCCCGGCCGACCCCCCTCGTCGCGGCCGTCCTGATCGCGCTGTTCGCGCTCTCGGGCTGCTCGCTCAAGTCGGAAGACTCCGGCGGCGACCCCGCGCAGCGGGTCGGCGAGGGCGTGAGCTCGAAGGACGACTCGGCGGTCGAGGCGCTCGGGTTCCCGACCACCGCGACGCGCGACACGATCCGCGTGCCGGGCGGCGACCCGGCCGCGGACGCCGCCGGCGTGGCCAGCGCGCTGTTCCCCGCCACCACGACCGAGACGCGCCCGGCGGCGGTCGCGCTGGTGGACTCGGACCAGTGGCAGGCCGGGGTCGCCGGCGCCGTGCTGGCGGGCGCTCCGCTGCGAGCCCCGATCCTTCTGAGCGACGGCGGCGATCTCCCCGCGGTCACCGACAGCGCGCTCAAGCGGCTGAGGCCGCGCGGCCAGGCGCTGGCAAAGGGCGCGCAGGTGATCCTCGTCGGCGACAGGCCGCCCGCCCCCGACGGCTTCAAGAGCGGCGCGATCAAGGGCGGCGACCCCTACGCGATCGCCGCCGCGGTCGACCGCTTCCAGACGACGGCGGCGGGCAAGCCCACGCCCAACGTGCTCGTGGTATCCGGCGAGGACCCGGCGTACGCGATGCCGGCCGCGGCCTACGCCGCCCGCTCGGGCACGCCCGTCCTGTTCGTGAAGAAGAACGAGGTGCCGGAGCCGACCAAGCAGGCGATCCAGCAGCACTCGAAGCCGAACATCTTCGTGCTCGGGCCGCCGACGGTGGTGGCGCCGGCCGTCGAGAAGCAGCTCGGCGCGCTCGGGAGCGTCACGCGCATCGGAGCGAAGGCGACCAACCCCGTGGCCAGCTCGATCGAGTTCGCGGCGTTCAACGAGAAGGGCTTCGGCTGGGGCGCGGTCGTGCCGGGGCGCAACTACTCGCTGGCCAACGCCGCGCGGCCGCTCGACGCCGCCGCGGCCGCCGCGCTCGGCTCGAACGGCGTGTTCGCGCCGCTGCTCGTGAGCGACCAGGGCGACGCGCTCCCCAAGCCGCTCCAGGACTACCTGCTCGACGTGCAGCCCGGCTTCGAGAACGGCGACCCGAGCCAGGGCCTCTACAACCGGGTCTGGATCCTGGGGAACGAGAAGGCCGTCTCGACCGCCGTGCAGGCTCAGGTCGACGAGCTCGCCCAGCTCGTTCCCGTGGACCGGGCGCCGGACAGCCAGAACCAGCAGTAGCGCCGCCCGGTAGCTTTCCGCCCGTGAGCGAGTACGAGAGCCCGGAGCGCGTGGGCCGCGAGCCGACCGTGGAGGACGTGCGCGAGCTGGTCGGCCCGTCCACTCCCCACTTCGCGCCGCACATCCGCAACCGGATCCGGAGCCTGATCGTCGGCTTGCCGGAGGACCATCCGGCGCGCGTGGAGGGCGAGATGCACATCGAGCGGCTCGAGCGGATCGCGTTCGAGGGCGAGCGCCGCGGCCCGGCCCAGGAGGGCGAGCGCGAGCTGCCGAGCGTGCGCCGCCCCGCGGAGGCGGGCGGGTCGGCCGAGGGCGGCGGCTCGGCCGGCGGTGGGCCGGACGGCGGCTCGGCCGGCGGTGGGCCGGACCGCGGCTCCGCCGCCGGCGACGCCGGGAACCCCGCCGCCTAGCGCGGCCATGGCCCGCGCCTTCACGCGCCTGCCGCCCGCGCTCGACCGCGCGCTGCCGCTGCTGGCGCCGTGGGCGCGCGAGGAGGGCCGCCTGCGGCCGGAGGGCTACCTCGACCTGATCGGCGAGGAGGCGCCCGAATCGACCGGGATCACTCAGGACCTGATGGTCAGCCGCGTGGTGCCGGCGATCTACGAGCGCTGGTGGCGGCCGGCGCTGGGGCGGGTCGCCAAGGGGGTCATGGGGCCGGGCATGCGCGAGGAGCACCGGATCGCGCGGCTGCTGCTGGGCCTGTCGCCCGGCGACGGGGTGCTCGACGTGGCCTGCGGCACCGGCAACTTCACGCGCGACTTCGCGCGCACGGTCGGGCCCGACGGGCTGGCGGTGGGGATCGACCTATCGGAGACGATGCTCGCGCGAGCGGTGCGCGACACCGGCGAGGCCGGGTTGCTCGACCGCACGGCCTACGTGCGCGGCGACGCGTCCGAGCTCCCGTTCGTCGACTCGAGCTTCGACGGGATCTGCTGCTTCGCCGCGCTGCACCTGTTCGCCGACCCGCCGCGCGCGCTCGACCGCATGAGCGAGGTGCTCACACCCGGCGGGCGGATCGCGATCTTCACCTCCGCGCAGGGGCGGACGCCGCTCACGCGGCCGTGGATCGGCCTGAGCGGACGGCGCAGCGGGATGCGGATCTTCGAGCAGGGCGAGGTCGTGAAGCTGCTGGAGCAGCGCGGCTACACGGAGATCCAGCAGCGCGTGAGCGGCGTGACCCAGTTCGTCGGCGGGCGGCTGGCGGGCTGATCACAAGCGCTTGGGAACGTTTGAGGTGGCTATAGCAACGTCAAACGTGCCCAAGTCCCGCGCAGCGCGGCCCGGGACGTCAGACGGCGGCGGCCGAGCGCGCGAGCCCGGCCAGCTCGGCCACGCGGTCGCGGTGCTTGCGCGCGGAGCCGAACAGCGCGCCGTCCGTGCGGGCGCGCTTGAGGAACCAGTGCAGGTCGTGCTCCCAGGTGAAGCCGATGCCGCCGTGGACCTGTAGCGAGGAGGCCGTGACCCGCCAGCCGGCGTCGGCGGCGTAGGCCTTCGCCATCGAGGCCGCCAGCGGCAGCGACTCGGGCTCGTTGTCGGCGGCCCAGCCCGCGTAGAGCATCGCCGCGCGGGCGCTCTCGGTCTCGAGCATCATCTGCGCGCAGCGGTGCGAGACGCCCTGGTAGGCGCCGATCGGGCGGTCGAACTGCTTGCGGTCCTTCGCGTACTCGACCGCCATCTCGAGGGCCCGCTGCGCGATCCCGACCAGCTCGGCCGCGAGCGCGACCTCGATCCGCTGCCAGGCGCCGCCGGCGTCGCCGTCGAGCGACTCGCCGTCGCCGTTCGCGCTCACGCGGAAGAAGCGCCGCGTGGAGTCGATCGTCTCGACCTTCTCGATCTGGGCGGCCGCGGTCTCGACCACGCTGGCCGTCCCGCTGTCGAACAGGACGACGAACGCGGCGTCGTCGGCGTCCGGCACGAGCGGCGCGACCCCGTCCTCGACCACCCCGACCGTGCCGCGCGCCTCGCCCGAGGCCACGCCGGGCAGGAGCCGCTCCTGCTGCTCGCTCGAGCCGGCGTGCTTGACCACCAGCCCGGCGGCCGCGTTCGAGAAGAACGGCGTGGGTGCGCAGGTGTAGCCGAGCTCCTCCTGGATGATCGCCAGCTCGAGCACGCCGAGGTCCTGGCCGCCGTTGGCCTCCTCGATGAAGATCCCGGGCCAGCCCAGCTCGGCGATCTGGCCCCAGAGGCCGTCGTCGTACTCGCCCTTCTCCGCCAGCTCGCGCACCTTCTCGAGCTTGAACCGGCTCGCGAGGAACTCGCGCGCGGTGGACTTGATCGCCTGCTGGTCGTCGGAGTAGTCGAAGTTCACGCGGCTCCCCTAACGCAGCTTCGGCAGGCCGAGCACGCGCTCGGCGACGATGTTCTTGAGGATCTCGGTGGTCCCGCCCTCGATCGAGTTGGCCCGCGCGCGCAGGAAACGGTAGGTCCAGTGGTCGTCCACGATCGGCGCCTCGATACCGCGCACGTCCATGGCCAGCTCGGTAAGCGCCTGGTTCGCGTCGGACCACTGCCACTTGGTCAGTGAGCCCTCGGGGCCGGGGATCCCGGTCTTCATCGTGCGCGTGAGCCCGCGCGAGGCGTTCAGCCGGATCGTCTCGGCCTCGATGTAGATCTGGGCCACGCGCTGGCGGATGACGGGGTCGTCGGCGAGTCCGCGCTCCTTGATCTGCTCCATCAGCTCGCCGAGCGCGATCTTGAGCTGCACGGCGGAGCCGAGTCCGATGCCGACGCGCTCGTGCATGAGCGTCGTGATCGCCACCGTCCAGCCGTTGCCCTCGCCGCCGACGATGTTCTCGTCCGGGATCCGGGCCTCCTCCATGAAGATCTCGTTGAACTCGGCCTCGCCGGTGATCTGGTGCAGGGGCCGGACCTGCACGCCCTCCTGCTCCATGTCCATCAGGAAGTAGGTGAGCCCCTTGTGCTTGGGCGCGTCCTGGTCGGTGCGGGCCACGAGCATGCACCACTTCGCCTCGTGGGCGAACGTGGTCCAGACCTTCTGGCCGGTCACGACCCACTCGCCGTTCGACTTCACGGCCTTGGTCTTGAGCGAGGCGAGGTCCGAGCCCGACTCGGGCTCCGAGAAGCCCTGGCACCAGATCTCCTCGGCGGTGAGGATCGGCTTGAGGTAGCGCTGCTTCTGCTCGTCGGTGCCGTGGGCGATCACGACCGGCCCGCCCATCACGAGGCCCAGCACGTTCGCCACCGAGGGGGCCTTCGCGCGGGTGGACTCCTCGTTGAAGATCGCCTGCTCGATCAGCGTCGCGCCGCGGCCGCCGTACTCCTCCGGCCACGAGAGCCCGGCCCAGCCGGCGTCCGCGAGCTTGCGCTGCCACTTGCGGCGGAACTCGAACGCGGCCTCGTCGCCGGCGGGCTCCTCGCCGGGGTGGTTCGCCTCGAGCCACTCGCGCAGCTCGTCGCGGAAGGCCTGCTCCTGGGGCGACAGCGTCAGGTCCACGGGGGGCGGGATCCTACAGGCCGAGCCCGTTCGGCGGGCGTCCCGCTCGGCGGCGGTTCAGCTCGTCGACTCGAGCGTCGGCGCCTCGCGGCGCTCGAGCACCTCGAGCAGGGCGTCCACCACGCGCGGGTCGAACTGGCTGCCGGCGTGCAGGCGCAGCTCGGCGCGCGCCTCCTTGCGCGGCATCGCCTCGCGGTAGGGGCGGTCGCTCGTCATCGCGTCGAGCGCGTCGCAGGCGAGCACGATCCGCGAGCCGAGCGGGATCTCCTCGCCGGCCAGGCGGTCGGGGTAGCCGGTGCCGTCCCAGCGCTCGTGGCCGTGGCGGACGATCGTGCGCACGCGCGAGAGGAAGTCCACGGGGGCGAGGATCTGCTCGCCCACCAGCACGTGGCGCTCCACCTGCGCGCGCTCCTCGTCGGTGAGCGGACCGGGCTTGTTGAGCACGGCCTCGGGCACGGCGATCTTGCCGATGTCGTGGAATGCGGCGCCGTAGCGGATATCGCGCAGCTCGCCGCTGGCCAGGCCGAGCAGCCGCGCGACCGCCTCCGCGTTGCTCACGATCGAGCGGGCGTGGTTGGCGGTGTGGGCGTCCTTGGCCTCGAGGGCGGCGCCGAGCGCCTCGGCGGTGCCGAGGTACGCGCGCTCGAGCTGCTCGTAGAGGATCGCCGAGCGCAGCGCCGCGCCGAGCTGGTCGGTCACGGTCTCGATCAGGCGCGCATCGGCCTCGTCGAAGGCGTTCTCGGTCACCTCCTGAACGTCGAGGGCGCCCCACAGCTCAGGCCCGACCCAGATCGGGGCCACGAGCTCCGAGCGCACGGCCTCGGTGGCGGCGACGGCGAAGTAGTCGGGGTCGCGGCTCACGTCGTTGACGACGACGCTGCGGCGCTCGCGCAGGCAGCGGCCGATCACGCCGACGCTCACCGGCTGGCTCCACGCCGTCGCCAGCTCGCTCGAGTAGGCGGCGCCGCGCCCCGCGAGCAGCCTGATCGACTCGCCGTCCTCGGCGCGGCGCACGACCGCGCAGGTGAAGTAGCCGAACGCCCGGTGCAGCTCGTCGACCGCGGCCTCCACGATCTCGTCGACGACCGTCATCTCCGAGAGGCGAGCGCCGAGCGCGTTGGCGAGCGTGAGCTGGCGGTTGCGGCGGCGCAGCGGCTCGCCGTCGAGCGCCTGCGACCCCGGCAGCGGCTCGGGCGCGGGCGGCTCCGCGTACTCGGGCTCGCCGGAGCGGCCGAGCCGGAAGTCCTCGGGGACGCTCGACGCCGGTATCGCCTTGCCGCGCACCCCCTGCTGCTTGCCGTAGAGGAGCGCGCGGTCGGCCTCGCGCAGCAGCTCGCTCGGGCTGAGGCTCGAGCTCCACTCGGCGACGCCGGCGGTCGCGTAGGTGGTCGCCTTGTCGTGGCCGATCTCGGCGACCGACTCGCTCAGCCGCTGGATCGCGCGGCGGGCGATCTCGGCGCCGCCCTCCTCCTCGGAGTCCACCGAGACGATCGCGAACTCGTCGCCGCCGTAGCGGGCGACGAAGTCGTACGGGCGGACGGCCTGACGCAGGGCGCGCCCGACGCGGCGCAGCACCTCGTCGCCGGCGAGATGGCCCTGGTTCTCGTTGACCTGCTTGAAGTCGTCGAGGTCCACGAGCACCACGGTCAGCGGCCGGCCGGTGCGGCGGGCGCGCTGCATCTCGCGGCGGAGCGTCTCGTGGAGGGCGGCGTGGTTCATGCACCCGGTCAGCGCGTCGGTGCGGGCGGCCTCGGCGAGGTCGGCGTGCACGCTCGCGTTGCGGCACGCCACCGCGGCGAGCTCGGCGAAGCTCTCCAGGAGCTGGGCGTCGTCGTCGGCCAGCAGCCGGTTGCCGGTCCAGCCGGCCCAGAGCACGCCGCGCAGCTCACCGTCCCAGCGCATCGGAACCGCCACCGCGCCGCGCACGTCGGCGAACGCGGAGCCGACGGTGGGAGCGCCGTCGCGCGCGTAGTCGTTCGTGAGGATCGGCCGGCCGAGGTCGAGCGCCTTCGCCGAGATGCCGCCGCTCGGCTCCGGCGCGGCGGGCCCGGCGTCGGGCGGCTGGCTCGTCGCCTCCAGGGTCAGCGGGTTGCCGGCCGTGCCGCGAAAGACGCAGACGCGGTCGGCCTCGAGGATCGCGGCCGCCTCCTCGCAGATGCGCGGCAGGACGCGCGTGAGGTCGAGGCTCTCGTTGAGCGCCTTGGCCGCCCGCGCGATCGCCGCCTGCCGGGCGCGCTCGGTGCCGTGGCGCTCCGCGAGCTGGCGCTGGGCCATGCTCGCGCGGGCCGCCTCGGCGAGGGCCCCGGCCGCCTCGATCTCGTCGGCCTCGAAGATCCGCACGCGGTCGTCGGCCACCAACAGCGCGTGCGCCATCGTCCCGCCCGGGTGCGGCATCGGCGCGAGCAGGGCGGCCTGCGGGCGCGGCTGCAGGCCGCTGACGAGCGCGAGCTCGCGCGCCTGGGCGGTGCTCAGCGCGCGCGGGCCGCCGGCCTCGAGCGCGTCGGCGAGCGGCGAGACCTCGTCGAGGGCGAACCAGTCGGCGTGCGGGGTCTGCGGCTCTGCGGCCGCCACGGCCGCGCGGCCGCTGCGCTGGTCGATCGCGAACACCACGGCCGCGGGCGCGCGCAGCTCGGCGCGCGCCTCGCGCACGAGCGCCCGCGCGAGCGCCTCGGGGCGCTCTGCCTCGCTGGCGATGGCGAGCAGCCGGGATACGGCGCCGATGGCGCCTCGGGAGCTGCGAGCCGGCGGCTGGTCGGGTGAGTGGTTCGTCCTTGGACCCCTCTTCCGCATCCAGTCTACCCCCGCACAGGACGGCTCGGGTGCCGGATTGCGGCTATGGCCGCGGCGACTTGACGCAGTTCGCGATGTGGAAGTCGTCGAGCTTCCACGCGCCAGCGGAGCGGACCAGGTCGATCGATCCCTGGCAGCGGTCGACCCGGTCGCGGTGCACGGCCTCGGAGCGGAGCTGGACCGTGGCGGTGTCGCCCCTCTCCCTGCCCTTCAGCTTCGGGAAGCTGATCGACACGAGCGACGACTGGCCCGCGCTGAAGCTCCGGAAGCCGCCGAGGGTCGCCTGCGCCCGCGGCGTGGCGAGCGCCCAGGCGCCGGCGTAGTCGTCGCGCGCGGCGCGCTGGTAGAAGTCGTTGACCGCGGCGGCGGGGGTGCCGGCGGCGGGCGCCGAGCCGCCGCCCGGAGCCTGCGGAGCGGCGGGGGTCTGCGACCGCGAATCGGAGCCCTCCGGCCCGGACTCGCCCTTCGCTTCGCTGCCGCCGTCCTTGGGCGCGGCCCGCTCCGCCCGGTCGCCGTCGCTCCTCGGGCTCTGCCCGTCGTCGCCACCGGCCGTGACGAGCACGATGGCGAGCAGGGCGAGGACGCCGAGCACCGCGGCGATCGCGGGGAGCTCGGGCCGGCGGCGGCTCGCCGTGCGCTCGTAGGCGGGCGGGTCGGAGCCATCGCCACCCGCCGTCTCCGCCGGCGCCGGCGCCGCGGGGGCGGCGGCCGCTCGCGCCGGGCGGGTGCGCACGCGCTCCGGCGGCAGCACCCGTGCCGGGGTGGCGGCTCCGGTCGAGCCGGTGTCGCCGGAGGCCTCGGGCTCGCGCGCGGCAGCGGCCCCGCGTGCGGCGTCGCCGTCGCCTGCACCGGCCTGCCCAGCGGCCGCCGGAGCGGGCGCGACCGCGGCGCCCGCCGCGGCCCGCGGGAGGGCGGCCTCGATCGCGGCCACCAGCGCGCCGGCGGACTCGGGCCGCTGGTCCGGCTCCCAGGCCAGCCCGCGCTTGATCGCGTCGACGAGCCCGTCGGGGGCGTCCGGCAGGCAGCGGCGCACGTCCGGCGTCGGCTCGTTCACGACCTTGTGGGCCACCTCGAGCGGCGTGTTGCCCTCGTAGGCCTTGCGCCCGCAGAACATCTCGAAGGCGACCGCGGCGAGCGCGTAGACGTCGACCCCCGGCCCGCCCGGGCGGCCGTCGAGCCGCTCGGGGGCCATGTACGCGGCGGTGCCGAGCACCGCTCCGCTGCGCGTGATCTTCGACTGCTCGGCCGCCGTGGCGATCCCGAGGTCGGCGAGCTTCACCTGCCCGTCGCGCCGGATCAGGACGTTGGCCGGCTTCACGTCGCGATGCACCACGCCGTTCTCGTGCGCGTAGTCGAGCGCCGCGGCGATCCCGCGCAGGACCGCGATCGCGCGCTCCGGCGCCATGCGGCCGCCGGAGATCTCGTCACGCAGCGTCTCGCCCTCGACGTACTCCATGACGATCAGGACGCCCTCGTCGTCGGAGGTGATGTCGTAGATCGCTACGACGTTCGGGTGGTTGAGCGCCGCGCCAAGGCGCGCCTCGCGCCGGAACCGACGCGCGATCTCCTCCGTCGTCTCGCCGTGAAGGCGCTTGACCGCGACCATCCGCCCGAGCCGCTCGTCCTGGGCGAGGAAGACGGTGGCCATCCCGCCCGACCCGAGCCTGCGGACCGTGCGGTAGCGCTGCGCGAACGTCCGTGTCGTCGCCAGGGGCACCTCGTGGTGTTACCCGGCGCGCCGCGTCTTCAAAGCCGGCGCGGCGGGGCGTCCGCGTTTGCATCCCCCCTCGGGGGAGTGTCGACGCGTCCGCCCCTAGCCGCGGCCCCCGGAGCTCAGACCCGCTGGATCAGAGTGCCGGTCCCCAAGCCGCCCCCACAGCACATCGTCACGAGCCCGATCTCCTTGTCGGAGCGCTCGAGCTCGTGCAGCAGGGTCGTGAGCAGGCGCGCGCCGGTCGACCCGAGCGGGTGCCCGAGCGCGATCGCGCCGCCGTTCACGTTCACGCGGTCCATGTCCGGCTCGTGCTCGCGGCGCCAGGCGGCCACGACCGAGGCGAACGCCTCGTTGACCTCGAACAGGTCGATGTCGTTGATCGACATCTTGTTGCGGTCGAGGAGCTTCTGAGTGGCCGGGATCGGGCCGGTGAGCATGATCACCGGGTCCACGCCGACGGTCGTCTGGTCCACGATCCGCGCGCGCGGCTTCAGCCCGAGGGCGTCGGCCTTCTCACGCGACATCAGCAGGATGGCCGCCGCGCCGTCCGAGATCTGCGACGAGTTGCCCGCGGTCACCTTGAGGTTCTCCTCGCCGCCGACGTACTTGGCGGCGTCGGGGAACGCGGTCTTCAGCTCGGCGAGCTTCTCGAGCGACGTGTCGGGCCGGATGCCCTGGTCGGCCACGTAGGTGTCGCCGTTGACCTGGAACGGCACGATCTCGCGCTCGAAGCGGCCCTCGTCGGTGGCCCGGGCGGCGTTCTGGTGCGAGCGCACGCCGATCTCGTCGAGCTCCGACCGCGGGATCTCCCACTTCTCGGCGATCATCTCGGCGGAGATCCCCTGCGGCACGAGGTTGTAGTGCTCGAGCAGCTCGGGCGGCCACGGGCTCCCGACCTGGTCGACCCACGTGAAGCCGACGCCCATCGGGATGTGGCCCATGTGCTCGACGCCCGACCCGATCGCTGCGTCGTGCACGCCGGCGGCGATCAGCGCCGCCGCGAAGTTCACGGCCTGCTGGGCGGAGCCGCACTGGCGGTCGACCGTCGTGGCCGGCGTCTCGACCGGGAGGTCCGCCTGGAGCCAGGCGTTGCGGCCGACGTTGAACATCTGCTCGCCGTACTGCTGCACGCAGCCGGTGATGACGTCCTCGACCTCGGTCGCGTCGATGCCGGCCCGCTCGATGACCTCCGTGTAGCACTTGGCCAGCAGCGCGTTCGGGTGCGTGTCCTTGTAGTAGCCCTTCTCAGGATGCCCACGGCCGATGGGTGTCCTGACGGCCTCGACGATGACGACTTCGCGCCCGTTTCCGTTCTGCATGCGGGGATTCCCTCCGAAGGTCGATGAGCGTCGCGGCCACGCTCAGGCGGTCCGCGCATGGTTACTGTACAGAATTGACTGGTGAGTCAACCAAGCCTGAGCGAGCGTCTCGGCATCGCGGGGACGGGGGCGATCGCGAGCGGTCTGGCGCGATTGGCCGCCCCCCTCGGCGAGGTCGTGGTCTGGGCGCGCAGCCCGGAGTCCGCCGCGCGTGCGCGCGACGAGATCAGCTGCGGCGTCGGCGTGACCACCGACGCGGCCGACCTGGCCCGCTGCACGTACGTCGTGGAGGCCGTGGTGGAGGACGCTGCCGTCAAGGGCGAGCTGCTCGGCGAGCTCGACGCGGCGTGCGGCGACGGCACGATCCTCGCCTCGACCACCTCGTCGCTGTCGGTGGCCGAGCTGAGCGGCGCCACGCGGCGGCCCGACCGCTTCGCCGGCCTGCACGTCTTCAACCCCGTCGAGAAGATGGCCCTGGTCGAGCTGGCCTACCCGCCGGAGGCCGGGGAGTCCACGCGCGAGCGCACCCGCGCGCTGTGCGAGGCGCTCGGCAAGACCCCGGTCGAGGTACCCGACGTGCCGGGATTCGTGGTCAACCGCCTGCTGTTCCCCTACCTCTTCGCGGCGGTCCGGCTCATGGAGGAGCACGGCCTCGAGCCCGAGGACGTGGACGCGTGCATGTCGCTGGGCGCCGGCCACCCGATGGGCCCGCTCAAGCTGCTCGACTTCGTCGGCCTCGACGTGGCGGCCGCGATCGGCGACTCGATCGGCGAGGAGGTGCCGGCGCGGATCCGCGAGCTGATCGCCGCGGGCGCGCTGGGCCGCAAGACGGGGCGGGGCTTCTACGGGTAGCTTCCCGGCGCCAGCGACCGAGAGGACGGAGCATGAGTTTCGACCGGGACGCGTATCGGGAGCGGAGCCGGACGACCTGGGGCCAGATGGCGGAGGGTTGGGAGGACCGGCGCGAGTGGATGGTGAGGGTCACGGGCAGGGTGAACGAGTGGCTCGCCGAGCAGGCCGATCCGCAGCCGGGCCAGACCTTCCTCGAGGTGGCGTGCGGGACCGGCGACCTGGGCTTCATCGTGGCCGAGCGGGTCGGGGCCGAGGGCCGCGTGATCTCCACCGACTTCGCGCCGGAGATGGTCGACGTCGCGCGCCGGCAGGCCGAGGCTCGCGGGGTGGCCAACGTCGAGCACCGGGTGCTCGACGCCGAGCGGATGGACCTCGACGACGGCAGCGTCGACGGCGCCGTCTGCCGCTGGGGCTACATGCTCATGGCCGACCCCGCTGCCGCGCTGGCCGAGACGCGCCGCGTGCTGCGCGACGGCGGCCCGCTGGCCTTCGCCGTGTGGAGCACCCCCGACCGCAACCCGTGGGCGGCAGTGCCCGGCATGACGCTCGTGCAGCGCGGGCACATGCCCCCGCCCGAGCCGGGAGCCCCGGGCATCTTCGCGATGGGCGAGGAGAGCCGCGTGCGCGAGCTGGTGACCGGCGCGGGCTTCGCGGACCCGCAGCTCGAGGAGCTGGCGTTCGACTTCACCTACCCGGACGCCGACGACGTCTGGGACTCGCTCATGCGCCTCGCCGGGCCGCTCGCGGAGGTGATCCGCCGCCTCGACGAGGAGGAGCAGTCGGCCACGCGGGCGGCGATCCTGGGCAACCTCGAGCAGTTCCGCAAGGACGACGGCTCCTACAGCGCCCCCGCGTCGACGTGGGGAGTGGTCGCCCGGTGACCGGCTAGGCGGCGTCCGCCCGACGCGCGATCTCGCGCGCCGGCATGCCGGTGGCGAGGTCCCAGACCACGTCGGCCTCGCCGCAGCCCTGGAGGCCGGCCAGCTCGGTCACGCGGTCCCACGGGAGCTGGGCGTCCGGCAGGTCGTCCCAGCGGGCCAGGTCGAGCGCCTCACGGGCGCCCGTGAGCGACGGGCCGAGCTCCCCCTGTGCGTCGAGGAGCAGTCTCAGTGCGTCGCGCTGCGAGTCGGTGAGCTTGATCGACCACATTGGCAAGGCCTCCTGGGAGTAGAAGCTCTTGCCCGCCGAAGCTAACCCCCCTCGCGGACGGATTCCTCCGGCTGGGGGGCCGCGGCCCCGCCGTTGCGCTTGCCCCGGTCCGGGACGTGATCGCGGATGCGCACCGCCTCGACGCGATTCTCGCGCACGGACTCGACGCGCAGCGAGTAGTCGTTGGTGCGGACCATGTCGCCGCGCTTGGGCAGCCGCCCGAGCTCGCTGAAGACGAGTCCGCCGATCGAGTTGTAGGCGTCGGACTCGACGGGGAGGCTGATGCCGTAGTCCTCGAGGTCCGTGATCGGCACGTGGCCGCGCACGTACCAGTCGCCGTTCGCCAAGCGGCGGACCGCCCCGCCGAGCGGATCGGTCTCGTCGGAGATCTCGCCGACGATCTCCTCGATGATGTCCTCGACGGTCACGATCCCGACCGTGCGGCCGTACTCGTCGACGATGACGGCCAGCGACGAGCGCTCGCGCTGGAGGTCGGCCAGCAGGTCGTCGAGCGACTTCGTCTCGGGCACGATCAGCGCGTCCTTCACGGCCGGGTCGATCGAGGCCTCCGCCCCCTGCGCCATCAGCAGCCGCGCGAGCGAGTTGTTGTGCACGATGCCCTTGACGCGGTCGGTGTTCTCGTCCTCGGTCACGACCAGGCGCGTGTGGCCCGAGTCGACGCAGCGCCGCAGCGCGGTCTGCGCGCTCTCCGACACGTCCACCGTCACGACGGCCGGTATCGGGGTCATCACCTGGCGCGCCTCCTGCTCGTGCAGGTGGAAGACGCCCGAGAGCATGTGCGCCTCGCCCGGGTCGAGCGTGCCGCCGGTGACGCCGCGCGCGATCAGCATCTTGAGGTCCTCCGAGCGGGTCTCCTCCTCGAACTCGGCCTGGGCGTTGACGCCCACCAGCCGGAGCATCCCGTTCGAGAGCTTGGTGAGCGCCCACTCGAACGGCCGGAACGTGGAGGCGAACCAGTGCAGCGGGCGCGCGATCCGGCGGGCGACGGTCTCCGGGCGGGCGATCGCGAAGATCTTCGGCACCTGCTCGCCGGTCGTGATGTGGAGCGTGGTGGCGATCGTGAAGGCAATCGCGAACGAGATCGCCACGGCCACGCCGTGCCCGACGACCCCGCCGAGCGGGTCCTCGAGCAGCGACGCGATCGCCGGCTCGCCCAGGAAGCCGATGCCGATCGAGGCCATCGTGATGCCGAGCTGGCAGGCCGACAGGTAGCGGTCGATCGAGTCGAGCTGGCGGATCACCAGGGCGGCGCTGCGCTTGCCGTCGTCGGCCATCGCCTCGATCTTCTCCCGGCGCACGCGCACGAGCGCGAACTCCGACGCGACGAAGAACCCGTTGATCGCCACGAGGGCGAGGAGCGCGACCAGCGCGAGCGCCGTCACGGGCGCCTCAGCGCGGTCCCCGGCGGACCCGGGTCGTGGCTACTTCGAGGAGGATCGTCGTCGCTCATCGGCGGACGTGCGCAAGGTAGCAGGGATACTGGACCCCCATGGGTCCATCGATGGACAGGCGGACGTTCCTCGCGCGGACCGGCATCGGCACCGGCGCGCTCGTCCTCGGCGGGGTGCCGGTGGTGGCCGGAGCGGCCAACAGGCGGCACACGATCCCGTTCGCGAAGGGCGGCAGCTTCCCGGAGGGCGTGGCCTCGGGCGAGCCGGCCACGAGCTCGGCGACGCTGTGGACGCGGCTGGCCGGCCACACGGCCGACCGGCGGCTCACGCTCGAGATCGCGCGCGACGACGACTTCCGCCGGGTCGTGCTGCGCCGCGACCTCGTCGCGCGCGCCTCGGAGGGCGGCGCGGTGAAGGTGCGCGTCCCCGCGCGGGCGAGGCTTGCGCCCGGCGAGCGCTACTTCTATCGCTTCGCGACGCGCAACTCGAGCAGCCCGGTCGGCCGCTTCCAGACGATGCGCCCGCCCGACTCGCGCGAGCCCGTGCGCATCGCGTTCTTCTCGTGTCAGGACTGGCAGTCCGGCTACTTCGGAGCGCACCGCACGATCGCCGACGACGAGTCGCTCGACTTCGTCCTCTGCCTGGGCGACTACATCTACGAGAAGAACTACTACGACGGCCCGCGCCAGGACCGCCTCGGCGCGAACGGCGACGGCGAGGTCGAGACGCGCGAGGAGTACCGGCAGAAGTACGCGCTGTACCGCAGCGACGCCGACCTGCGCGCGATGCAGGCGGCGCACGCGCTGATCCCGATCTGGGACGACCACGAGGTCGAGGACAACTGGGCCGGCGCCCGCGGCGGACACCAGACGCCGAACCGCCGCGTGCCGTACGAGCAGCGCCGCTTCAACGGCCTGCGCACGTTCTACGAGTCGATGCCGCTGCGACGGCCGGAGCGCGGCGGGTTCAAGCTCTACAGGTCGATCCGCCTCGGCGCGAACGCCGAGCTGTTCCTGCTCGACCAGCGCCAGTACCGCGACCCCCAGCCGTGCGGCGACCAGTTCGTGGTGCCGTGCCCGGAGGCCGAGTCGCAGCCGCGCAGGTTCCTCGGCGACGCGCAGAAGGAGTGGTTCAAGCGCGGGCTCGAGGCGTCGGGCGCCGCGTGGAAGCTGGTCGGCAACCAGACGATGATCATGGCGCTCGAGAACGGGCCGAGCAGCCCGTCGAACAAGGACCAGTGGGACGGCTACGGCGTCGAGCGGCGCGAGATCCTCGAGCACGTGGCCGCGCGCGGGGTGAGGGACCTCGCGTTCCTGACCGGCGACATCCACACGTTCTTCGCGGGGGATGTCGGCACCGACGGTCGCGGGCCCGAGAGCGTGGCGACGGAGTTCGTCGGCGGCTCGATCAGCTCGCTCGGCATCCCCGAGTCCGTCGAGTCGGTCACCGGCGTCCCGCCGGACGTGGTATTCCAGGCCAGCCAGAACTTCCGCACCGTCAACCCGCATCTCAAGTACGACGACCAGAAGCGCCGCGGCTACGGCGTCGTGGAGGCGCGGGCGGACGAGCTGCGCGTCGAGTTCCGCGCGGTCGAGGCACGCCAGCGCAGCACGAGCGTGGACGCCACCCGCTTCCGCGTCGCACGCGGCACGCCGCGGGTCGAGCTGCTCTAGGAGCCGTGGCCGTTGCGGTGAGTGCCGTCGCGCAGCGAGCGCGCGTACGCCGACGGCGTGACGCCGGTGTGGCGCTTGAAGGCCTTGGTGAACTCGGCCTTCGAGCGGTAGCCGACGCGGTCCGCCACCCGGTGGATCGGGATCCCGCCCTGGGCGAGCAGGGCCCTCGCCCGCCGCATCCGCGCGACCGTCACGGCCTCGCGGAAGGTGATCCCCTCACCCTCGAACGCACGCTGGAGCGAGCGCCGCGAGGTGGCGATGTCACGCGCGACGTCGTCGAGCGCGAGCGGGCGCGAGGGGTCTGCCTCGATCACGTGGAGCGCGTCGTAGACGAGCCCCCTCATTCGTGTCCTGGTGCGGTCTCTCACGGCGATCATGCTGAGTACGCGCGAACGCGCCACTCAGGTCACAAGAACGCACGAAAGCCGCCGTGGTTAGCCGGTTCGGGCGTGGTTCGCCCAGGGCGGGATCCCCGGAGTGGGGTCGGGCCCCCTCAGCGGAGGCGACTCAGGCGCGAGCGCGCCGCGTAGATCTGCGCGGGCCCGTCGCGCTCGTCCTCCCACGCGGCGATCACGCGCTCGCCCCAGCAGCCGAGGCGCGGGCGCCACGCGTTGCCGCCGCGGTCGCCGGCGTCGTCCACGCGGCGCGCCGGCCCGCGCTTCGTGCCCCCGCGCAGGTAGACCGCCTGCACGTCGTTCTGACCCCGGCTCGCGTCCTGGAACGCCACGATCGCGTCGTCGCGGCCGGTGGCGCAGATCGACGGCGCGAAGGTGGAGACCGGCCGGGTCCCGTGCTGGTCGGCCTGCGCGTTCCTCCCCCCCGGGCTCGCCACGAAGACGTCGTACTGCTGGTGCGCGCTGTCGGCCGCGGAGTCGCGCTTGCGCCAGTCGGTCCAGGCGACGAACGGCTTGGTGCCGCCGAGCGCGGCCTCGGGCGAGTCGTTGAGCGCCTCGTAGCCGGCCGGGGTGTCGTTCACGTCGCGCTGGCCGGCGAAGCTGGCGCCGGCGTCGCTCGACTCGCGCGCGAAGACGTCCCAGTCGTAGCGGAGGAAGTCGACCCAGGTCACCATCACGCGGTCGCCGCGCACCGAGACGCGCGGCGCCCAGGAGTTGTCGACGCGGGCGGCGTACACGTTCGGCTCGCCCTCGTCGAGCCGGCGCGCCGGCTCGGGCCGGCCGGCCTGGATGCGTGTGTAGTAGAGGTGCGCCTGCGGGAGGGAGTCGTCGGCCGAGAGCTCGCGCTCGTCCACGAACGCGGCGTGCACGGTGTCGCCGCGGCCGTGCGCGAGCGCCGGCCGCCACTGGGCGGCGCCGCGCGGCGAGGAGCCGTCGAGCGGCCTCGGCTCGACCCAGCGCCGGCCGCCGTCCGCGGACTGGGCGAAGTACACGCGCTCGCGGCCGCTGGAGCGGTCCACCCACGCGATCGTGGCCCGCCCCTTCGACCCGAGCGCGACCGCCGGCCACCACTCGTCGGCGGAGCCGGCGGGCCTGCCGGTCGGCCGCACGGGCTTCGACCAGGTCCGCCCGGTGTCGGACGAGCGCACGACCAGGATCTGGTCGCGCCCGCCCCGGCGCTCCTCGAACGCGAGCAGCGCCCGATTGCCGTGCACCGCCATCGCGGCGTTGCGCTGCGCCCGCCTGGACGGGGCCACCGGACGCGAGGCCGAGAACGCCGTCCGCCGCACCGGCCCGCGGAAGCGCCTGTACGAGGGACGGCGATCGACCTCCACGTCGCGCCAGAGCACGCCCTCCCAGTGGCCGTTCTCGCACGGCGCCGCCTTCCCCGGGTCGGCGCAGGGAACGCCCGAGCCGGGCTCGATCGCCCGCCCGGCCTCGCGCAGCCGGTCGCGGCGCTGCTTGAGCGACCCGCCGGGGCTGTCGGGGATCACCCAGGGCGCCACGTCGACGAGGCCGGGCACGGGCTGCTGGCCGATCAGGTGCCCGCTGGGAGCTCGCGACGAGCGCGGCTTGACGGCGATGTGGGCCTGGGCGTCGGCGTCGAAGTTGAAGACGGCCCCGGTGGCCGTCGGCATCACCATCGTCTCGAACGACGGGTGGCGCAGCACGTCCGAGTAGCCCGACGCGAGCAGGATGTCCGGCGACCACATGCCCGGCGCCGGCGCGGTGTTGTCCACGAAGAACTCGGGCTGCACGAGCAGGTCCACGTGGGCCTGATCGAGCTTTGCCTGCACGTCCGGCATCCACGCGTCCTTGCTCGTCACGAAGCCGAGCGTGCCGACCGGCGTGCGCAGGGCCGTCAGCCCGCCGCTGATCTCCCCGGGCACGAGGTCGAGCTGCCCCGGCACCTCGAACTCGGTCAGGTACTGCTTGAGCTGCCGCGACACGAGCCGCCCGGCCGGGTCGAAGACCAGCGACACGTTCCCGCTGCGCGAGGTGACCGCCTCGTACGCGTAGTCGCGCTCGGGCTCGAACGGGTCGCGCAGCTGCTGGACCTTCTGCGAGCTCTCCTCCTGGCAGAGCTGGCCGCCGGGCAGCCGCGGCGGCGAGGCCGAGTTGAACGCCTCGCGGTCGCTGCAGACGACCTGCCAGTCCTGGGCCATGTTCACGCCGATCTCGAGCCAGGTGCGGTGGCGCGCGGCCAGCTCGGCGGCGGTCTCGACGAGCACGCGGCCGAACGTGTCGGTCAGCGCCAGCGTGAGTGCGCGCACCTGCGGCACGCGCTCGAGCAGGCCGGGGTACTTCTGCCCGTAGTACTGGCTCTGCGGCCCGTACAGGCCGATCAGCGTGAGGATCGACCCCTCCAGCGAGCCCGAGTTGCGCGCGGGCGCCGCGCGCGGGCCGGTGAGCGACGCGAACAGGCCAAGGTCCTCGGGCCACACGACCAGGTCCCGGGCCGTCTCGACCGGGCGCTCGGGGTCGCTCGGGCCGCGCAGGTTGCCCGCCACGTCGCCGGCGTCGCGCTGTATCAGCGGCGCGCCGCCGCCGCGCAGCGACCGGTCCGAGAGCGCCATCAGCTTGCCCCGGTAGGTCGCGCGGCTCTCGAGCCAGCCGAGGTCGAGCTTCGGGCTCATCGCGAAGACGCGGACCGTCCTCGCCTCGGCGGCGGCCGCGGGGAGCAGGACCAGCGCCGCGACCAGGGCGGCGAGCGCCGCCCTACTCCAGCTCGTCGATCTCGTTGGCAAGCTCGAAGTCGTTCTCGGTCACGCCCATCTCGGAGTGCGTCGACAGCGACACCGTGACCGAGTTCCACGAGATCGCGAGGTCCGGGTGGTGGTTCATCCCCTCAGCCACCGGCGTGATGCGGTTGATGAAGTCGATCGAGCCGCGGAAGTCGTCGAACTTGAACACGCGCGTGATCGAGTTCCCGTCGCGCTTCCAGCCGGTCCCCATCCGCTCGACCCGCTCGTCGATCTCGCCGTCGCTCAGAACTGCCATGGTTTCTCCCGTGAGGATCGCAAGCCTTGTCCCGTCTGCGACCGAGATGCTGTTCGCGCTCGGCCTGGGCGACTCCGTCGTCGGCGTCACCCACGAGTGCGATTATCCGCCAGAGGCGGCGGAACTGCCCCACCTCACCCGCAGCGTGGTGCCGGAGGGCCTTCACCCGGCCGAGATCGATCGCGAGGTGAAGGCCCGGACCGAGCGCGGCGAGGCGATCTACGAGCTCGACCGCTTCGAGCTCGAGGAGCTCGAGCCCGAGCTGATCGTGACCCAGGCGGTGTGCGAGGTCTGCGCCGTGGCCTACGACGACGTCGTGGCGATCGCGCAGGAGATGGAGCGCCCGCCGCAGGTGCTCTCGCTCGACCCGACGACCCTCGGGGAGGTGCTGGCGGACGTGCGGCGGCTCGGCGAGGCGGCCGCGGCTCCAGAGGCCGCGGAGCTCCTGCTGTCCTCGCTGGCGGACCGGATCGACGCGGTCGCCGCGGCGGTCGAGGGGGTCGAGGAGCGGCCGGCGGTCGCGGCGCTCGAGTGGCTCGACCCCGTGTACGTGGGCGGCCACTGGGTGCCGCAGCTCATCGAGATGGCCGGGGGATTCGACCCGCTCGGGATGCCGGGGGAGAAGTCGCGCGTCGCCGAGTGGGACGAGGTGGCGGCGGCGCAGCCGGAGGTCGTCGTGGCGATGCCGTGCGGCTACGACGCCACGCGGGCCGCCGGGGAGGCCGAGGCCTACTCCGAGCGACTCGCCTCGCTCGGGGCGCGCCAGGTCGTGGCGGTCGACGCGAGCGCCTACTTCTCGCGGCCGGGCCCGCGGCTCGTGGACGGGCTCGAGCTGCTGGCTCACCTCCTGCACCCGGAGGCGTTCGGAGAGCCGCCGGGGGTCGACCGCCCGGTCGAGCTCGAGCTCGAGGCGGCCCCCTAGCTGTAAGTCCCGAGCACGTTGGTCGCTCGACGAGTCGAGCGACCGGCGGTTTGTGGCCGAGAGCCGAGTGTCGGCGCTGATGGTTGTAGTGCCAAAGCCAGCCGTCAAGGGCCGCGATCCGCTCTGAGCTCGATCGGTAGATCGCCCCGTAGGCCCAGCCGCCGAGCAGCGTGCGGAT
>DASVWC010000046.1:0-2594 GCA_036389835.1 Thermoleophilaceae bacterium
AGCGCTACTCGGAGCTGAAGGAGGCCGCCGAGGGCGACGAGGTGCTCCGCGAGCGGGTCGCGGGCGAGCTGATCGCGTCCGAGATCGAGATCCGGTCGGCGAAGGGCGACACGTTCGCCGAGGCGCTGGCCAGTCAGCGCGAGGCGCGGGCGCGGCTCGTGCGCCTGGCGGCGGAGCGCGGCGTCCTGCTGTCGTCGACCGGCACGCACCCCTGGAGCCCGTGGTGGGAGCAGCGCATCATCGACACCGACCACTACCGGCGGCTCGAGAACGACCTCGGCTACGTCGCGCGGCGCAACAACACCTTCAGCATCCACGTTCACGTGGGGATCCGCGGCGCCGACCGGGCGATCGCCGTCTGCGACCGGCTGCGCCAGGTGCTGCCGGAGCTGCTGGCCGTGTCGGCCAACTCGCCGTTCCTCGACGGCTTCGACTCCGGCCTGGCCTCGGCGCGCAGCCAGATCTTCACCAAGAGCTTCCCGCGCTGCGGGATACCGGAGCCGTTCGGGGACTTCGCGACCTACGCCGACCACGTCGAGCTGCTGGTGCGCACGCACTCGATCGTCGAGCACACCCAGCTCTGGTGGAGCGTGCGCCCCCACCACGCCTTCGGCACGGTCGAGCTGCGGATCTGCGATGCGCAGACGAGCGCGGAGGACTCGACGGCACTGGCCGGCCTGGCGGTCGCCTGCATCGCGCAGGCCGCGCTCGACCACGACGACGGCGTCGCTCCCGAGCCCGCCCCGCAGCGCCTGATCGACGAGAACCTCTGGCGCGCGATCCGGCACGGCCTCGACGGGCGCATGATCGACCTCGAGCGCGGCGAGGAGTTCCTCGCCGCGGCGCTGCCGGACCGGCTGCTGGCCTGGACCGCGCCGGCCCGCGGCGCACTGGGGATCGACCCGGCCCTGCCCGAGCGCGGCGGCGCGCAGCGCCAGCGCGACGCGCTCGAGAGCGGGGCGTCCATACAGGAGGCGTTCGCCGCCGAGGTGGCGACGACGCAATCGACCTACGCAGCGCAGGGGGTGACGAGTTGAGCGCACAGGAACCGACCGAGGAAGAGCTACGGGCGGCGTTCGAGGAGCAGATGCGGCGGCTGACCGTGCCGGACGTGCTCGTCCAGACGGCAGTCACGCTGGTCAACCTGGGGAGCCAGAAGCTCGCCGAGGAGCACGACCTGGAGCAGGTGAAGGCGGCGATCGACGGGACGCGCGCGCTGCTGCCGCTGCTCCCGGAGGAGGTCGAGAAGCCGGTCCGCGACGCGCTGAGCCAGCTCCAGATGGCGTTCGTGAGGGAGTCGCAGGGCGGCGCCCAGGCGCCCGCCGGCGGCGAGCCGGCTCCCCAGCAGCCAGCCCCCGCGCGCCCGCAGGAGCCGGCGGAGCAGCAGCCGGACGACGAGGACGAGCGCGCCAAGGCGCGGGCGAAGATCTGGACGCCGCCCGGCACCTGATTTTCGAAGTCTCCCCGGGGTAACGCTAGACTGCTCGGCCGCTCAGCCGGGCTTCGACGCTGCTCGGACGCCAGGCGCGCCCACACGCGCGGCCGGCCTGAATCACACCGAAGGGGACCTTCCTTGACCGACTTCCTGACCGACTACGGGATCATCATCGCGCTCGCCTGTGCAGGCGCTGCGCTCGTGTACGGCATCATGACCTCGCGCTGGCTGCTCGCCAAGTCGCCCGGCAACGAGGAGATGCAGCGCATCTCCCACGCGGTGCAGGAGGGCGCGCAGGCCTACCTGAAGCGCCAGTACACGATCATCGCCTACGTCGCGATCGTGCTCGCGGTGCTGCTCGCGATCGCGCTCGACATCGAGACCGCGATCGGCTTCGTGATCGGCGGCACGCTCTCCGCGGCCGCCGGCTTCATCGGCATGAACGTGTCGGTGCGCGCGAACGCGCGCGTCGCCGAGAGCGCCCGCGGCGGGATCTCGCCCGCGCTCGACCTCGCGTTCAAGGGCGGCGCGGTCACCGGCATGCTCGTTGCCGGCCTGGCGCTGCTCGGCGTGGCCGGCTACTACGGCGCGCTGCTGATCTTCGACGTCGACGAGAAGGACGCCGTCGACGCGCTCGTGGGGCTCGGCTTCGGCGGCTCGCTGATCTCGGTCTTCGCCCGACTCGGCGGCGGCATCTTCACCAAGGCGGCCGACGTGGGCGCCGACCTCGTCGGCAAGGTCGAGGCCGGCATCCCCGAGGACGACCCGCGCAACCCGGCGGTGATCGCCGACAACGTCGGCGACAACGTCGGCGACTGCGCCGGCATGGCCGCCGACCTGTTCGAGACCTACGCGGTGACGATCGTCGCCACCATGGTGCTCGCCGCCATCTTCTTCGCCGGCCAGACCAACGTGAACGGGGTCAATGTTCTGGAGAACATGCTCCTCTTCCCGCTCGCTATCGGCGCCGCCTGCATCGTGACCTCCATCATCGGCACCTTCTTCGTGAAGCTCGGCCAGAACCAGTCCATCATGGGCGCGCTCTACAAGGGGTTGATCGCTACCGGCGTCCTCTCGATTGCAGCAATCGCGCTCATCAACTTCGTCCTCTTCGGCGGCTTCGGCGCGCAGTTCCGCACGAATGCCGGCGCCACGTCCG
>DASVWC010000047.1:0-21327 GCA_036389835.1 Thermoleophilaceae bacterium
ATCGTCCGGAGGAACTTGCGTGACTTGGTGCTCGCGGCGGCTTCCACGGGGTGTTTTTCGGTCGTTCCCGTCAGGTTCGTCCTTGATCGAACGGGCGTTTAAGCGCCTGTCTGGAGCGCGTCGTCCGCGCCCCTAAAGGCCCTATCGGCGCGGTTGCGCCGGTTCCTGAGTGCCCGGGTACGTCCCCGCACGCGGGGGGAGGGCTATCCCCCGTACGGGGGCAGGCCCATCGGGCCGATCTCGAGTCCGGCCTCCCCCGCCGCCGCGGCGATCCGTGGGAGCGCGGCGGCGGTCGCCGCGGCGCTCGTGCGGGTCGCGTAGCGGGCCGAGTCGTGCAGCAGGACGACGGCGCCGGCGCTCAGGTCGCGGATCGCGAGCTCGGCGACCCGCTCGGGCGGGATCGGGTCCCAGTCGGCGCCCCAGGCGGACCAGTAGACGGGCGTGAGCCCGAGGCGCTCGCAGGCCGCGAAGGAGTGCTCGCCGAACCGTCCGTACGGCGGTCGGAACAGCGCCGGCCGCTCCCCGATCGCCGCCTCGAACGCGCCGACGCCGCGCGCGATCTCGTCGCGCTCCGCGGACGGGCTGAGCCGTTCCAGGTGCGGGTGGGTGGCTCCGTGCAGGGCGAGCTGGTGGCCGCGTGCGCGCGCCTCGCGCGCGATGGCGTGGTGGCGCATGAGCTGCTCGCCGACGACGAAGAACGTCGCCCTGGCCCCGACGTCGTCGAGCGCGTCGAGGACCGCCGGCGTGGCGTCGGGGTCGGGCCCGTCGTCGAAGGTGAGCGCGGCGCGGCCGCCCTCGACCCGCTCGACACCCGGAAAGCGGCGCCAGCTCTCCAGCATCTCGACCTGCTCGCGGAAGCTGGGCGTGCTAGCCGTTCCGGGGTGGCTTCGGGGGCGCGAAAACCGAGCTGGCCAAGGAAGCAGGGGCGAAGCCAGCCCGGGTGGCTGGCGAGCCCCGATGACGCCGGCCGGCGAAGGTTTGCAGCGTCATCCGGAGCCGCTCCGCTGGTCGCCGGCGTGGAGAAGCCGCTCGCGCAGCTCGCCCTCCTCCTCCGGCGTCGGGTCGAACTGGGCGGGGTCCGGCAGCGCGTCGAGGCCGCTGAGGCCGAACAGCCGCTGGAAGAGCTCGGTCGTCCGGTAGAGGATCGCGCCGAACTGCGAGCGGCCGGCCTCCTCGATCAGGCCGCGCTCGAGCAGCGTCGCGACCGCCGACTCGGACGCCACGCCGCGGATCCGGGCGATCTCGGGGCGCGAGACCGGCTGGAGGTAGGCGACGATCGCCAGACACTCGGCCTGCGCCTGCGTGAGCGGCGGCGTGCGCGGGCGGCTGAACAGCCGCCGCGCGGCGCGCTCGGCCACGGGGTCGGTCGCGAGCGTGAACCCGCCGGCCACCTCGCGCAGCACCACGCCGCGCCAGCCCTCGGCGTAGTGCTCGCGCAGCCGCGCCAGCGCCTCCACGACCTCGCCCTCGCTCGACTCGGCCGCGTCGGCCAGCTCGGTGGAGGTGAGCGGCTCGGGCGAGAGGAACAGCAGCGCCTCGATCACGCGGGCGAGCTCGTTCACGCGCCCATCACCATGATCGGTGCGAACGGGGCGGCCTGCTCCCAGTCGGCCTCGCCCTTCTTGTAGAGCTCGAGCAGCGCGAAGACCGTGACCGCCTGGGTCACCCGGTCGGCCCCCTCGACCGCCTCCTCGAACGAGAAGCGCGACCGGGAGCGCAGCAGGTCGCGCAGGTGCGCGAGCCGCATCTCCACCGTCACGCGCGGCTTGGCCATGTGGCGCAGGTCGATCGGCGGCGGGGTGCGCAGCAGGCCGCCGACGGCGGACGCGAGCGCCTCCGGCTCGTAGGCCTTCTCGGCGAGGTCGAGCGACACGCGGCGCAGGGCCGGGGGGATCGGCGCCGAGCGGTAGCGGAAGCCCGACTCCTCCTCGAGCCGCTCGCGCAGGAACGCGGCGGCGCGCTTGTGGCGCGAGTACTCGAGCAGCCGCGCGAGCAGCTCGTCGGCGGCCTCGCCCGGCTCCCACTCGATGCCCTCCTCCTCGTCGCCGGGGAGCATGAGCCGCGACTTGAGCTCGAGCAGCGCGGCGATCAGCACCAGGAACTCGGTGGTGGCCTCGAGGTCGAGCTCCCCGGTGCGCTCCAGGTACTCGACGTAGGAGAGGACGACCTCGGCCAGCTCGACCTCGGCCAGCTCGATCTCCTCGCGCAGGACGAGGGCGAGCAACAGGTCGAACGGACCCTGGAAGACCTCGAGGTCGAGGTCGAGGGCGGCGGCGCGCATCGGGGCGATGCTAGAGGCCGCGCCCGACGGCCTCCGCGACGGAGGTGGGCTCTCTAACGGTCGAATAGCGACCAAAAGAGAGCCCACCTCGATGCCGAGGCCCTACCGAGCCGCCGTTCGGAAGGCGGGAGCGCTCAGCGGCGGCGGAGCCGGTCGAGGACGCGGCCGGCGCGCAGGCCGGCCCGCACGCGCGCGCTGCCGAGCACGTCGCGCAGCCGGACGGTCTCCGCCTCGGCCGCCTCGGCGCGGCGCGCGGCGGCCGCCGCGCGCCGCTCGGCCTCCCCGGCGCGCTCCTCCGCCGCGGCCGCGGCCCGCTCGGCCGCCGCCACTCGCTCGGCCGCGGCCTCGGCGCGGGCGGCGTCGGCAGCCGTCACGGCCTCGGCCCGGGCCGCGCCCTCGGCCGCCCGCCGCTCGGCGTCCTCGGCGCGCCGCTGCGCGTCCACGACCCGCTCGTCGAGCTCCGCGACCCGCGCCTCGGCCGCCTCCGCGCGTGCGCGCAGATCCGCGTCGGTGCGCTCGAGGGCTGCTCGCGCGGCGATCGCGTCGCCCTCGGTCTGCCACTGGAGGCGCACCAGCCGCGCCAGCTCGCGCAGCGGCGTGCCCGGCGGCGGCCGGTCGCGGCCGCGCGCGGCGACCTCCTCCTCGATCACGCCCAGCAGCTCGTGCACGTGGTTGCGCGCGACGTGGCGCTGGAGGACCACCTCGCGGTTCCAGGCGCCCATCTCCGGGCGGTAGCCGGCCAGCTCCCCGGCCAGCTGGGCCGGGTCCACGACCCGGTCGGTCGCGGCGCCGGCGAAGCCGTCGGCCTCGAGGGCCGGATACGACTCGGGCGTGACCCAGCCGTCGGTCCCGAACGTGTCGTAGACGTACACGGCCCGGCCGCACGCCATCGCGTCGAGCGCGGCGCGCCCCTTCGCGAGCACGATCTCGGCCGACGCGAGCGCCGCCAGCGGCTCCGGGTCGACCACCCCGGAGCGCCCGACGGCGACGTGCTCGAGGCCGAGCTCGTCGAGCGCCTGCGCCAGCGCCCGGTGCCGCGCCGCCGCGAGGTAGTTGCCGAGGCTGAGCACGCGGCGCGGCCGCTCCGGCAGCGGACCAGCGGGGCGGTACCTCACGGTGTCGACCGGCTGGCGCAGGCGCACGACGCGGCGCGGCGGGGTGCCGAGGCGCCGCACGTGCTCGGCGAGGCGGTCGTTCAGCACGACCACCGTGCCCACGATGCCCGGCAGCTGCGGCGGGTCGCCGATCTCCCAGTGGCCGCTGGCCGCGCGAAACACCTGGGGCACGCCGGGATAGAGGTCCGCCAGCGCGTACGGCATCGCCCCGTCCTGGGTGAGGATCGCGTCGGGCCGCGACGGCAGGTCGCGCTCCGCGAGGGCCACCTCGAGCCCGCGGCGCTCGGCGAGCTCGCTCATCGCGCCCCCCTCGCCCGCGTGCAGGGTCACGGCGTGGCCGAGCTTCAGCATCTCCTCGGCGACGGTCAGCAGGTACGTCTCGGTGCCGCCCGGGTCGCTGAGCGACTGGTTCGCGAGCACCAGCTCCATCAGGCGGCCGGCCCTACCCCCATCCGCTCGCGCACCTCGGCCATCGTCGCCTGAGCGATCCCGCGCGCGCGCTCGGCGCCGTCGGCGAGCACGGCCTCGAGGGCGGCCGGGTCGGACACGAGCTCCTCGTAGCGGTCGCGGATCGGCCCGAGCGTGCCGGTGACGGTCTCCGCCACGGCCGCCTTGAAGTCGCCGTAGCCCGCGCCCTCGAACTCGCTCTCGACCTGGGCGGGATCCACGCCGCGCAGGACGGCCATCACCTCGATCAGGTTCGAGATCCCGGGCTTGCCGGGCGCGCGCACCACCTCGCGGCCGGAGTCGGCGACCGCGCGCTTGACCTTCTTGGTCATCGCGGCGTCGGGGTCGCGGATGTAGAGCGTGCCCGGCTCGCTGCCGTGGGTCGTGGACATCTTGCGATCGGGCTCCTGTAGGTCCATCACGCGCCCGCCGACCTCGGGGATCCGGTGCTCGGGCGGGGTGAACGTGTCGCCGAAGCGCGAGTTGAACCGCACCGCTATCTCGCGCATCAGCTCGACGTGCTGGCGCTGGTCGTCGCCCACCGGCACCTCGTCGGCCTTGTAGAGCAGCACGTCGGCGGCCTGGAGGACCGGGTAGACGAACAGCCCCGCCGAGACGAGCTCGCGCGCCGCCGCCGACTTGTCCTTGAACTGGGTCATCCGGTTGAGATCGCCGTGCGCGGTGACGCACGAGAACAGCCAGCAGAGCTCGGTGTGCTCGCGCACGTCGCTCTGGCGGAAGAGGATGCAGCGCCCCCTGTCGGGCTCGAGGCCCGCCGCCAGGAGCACGGCCGTGGTGTCGAGCACGTTCGAGCGCAGCTCGGCCGGCTCGAACGGCACGGTCATCGCGTGCAGGTCGACGATGCAGTAGATCGCCGGGTCGCCACGGTCCTGGCCGTCCACGTACTGGCGGATCGCCCCGATGTAGTTGCCGAGGTGCTTCTGCCCGGTCGGCTGGATGCCGCTGAAGATGCGCGGCACTACAGCGATCCGCGCGACACGGACTCCGGGTCCTCCGGGTCGCCGGGCGGGTCGGGCGGCGGGGGCTGCTGGCGCACGACGGGCCGCCGGGCGGCGCCGCCCTCGTCGAGGCGGCGGACCGGCGTGGTGTACGGCGCGTTGCGCGCGATCTCGGGGTCCTCCGCGGCCTCCTCGAGCAGCGCGCGCACGACCTCGGCGAAGCGGTCGAGCGTCTCCTTCGTCTCGGTCTCGGTCGGCTCGATCATCAGCGCCTCGTCCACGAGCAGCGGGAAGTACACCGTCGGCGGGTGCACGCGGAAGTCGAGCAGCCGCTTGGCGATGTCGAGCGTCTTGATCCCCAGCTCGCTCTTGGCGCCCTTCCCCGAGAGGACGAACTCGTGCATGCAGGTGCGGTCGAAGGCGATCGGCAGGTACTCCGCGATCCCGGGCTCGGCCAGGAGCGCCTTCAGGTAGTTGGCGTTCAGCACCGCCGTCTCGGCCACGTCGCGCAGGCCGTCCGCGCCGACCGAGCGGATGTACGCGTACGAGCGAACGAACACGCCGAAGTTGCCCTGGAAGCCGCGCAGGCGGCCGATCGACTTGGGCGACGCGTGCTCGAGGTCGAAGTGCGGCTCCGACCCGTTGTCGCCCTTCACCTGCACGACCCGCGGCACCGGCAGGAACGGCTGGATACGGTCGGAGACCGCGATCGGTCCAGCGCCGGGCCCGCCGCCGCCGTGCGGCTGCGTGAACGTCTTGTGCAGGTTGAAGTGGACGATGTCGAAGCCCATGTCGCCCGGCCGCGAGACGCCGACCACCGCGTTGAGGTTGGCCCCGTCGTAGTAGAGCGTGGCGCCGGCCCCGTGCACGATGCGCGCGATCTCCTCGATGTTCTTGTCGAACAGGCCGAGCGTGTTCGGGTTTGTGAGCATCAGGCAGGCGACGTCGTCGGTGGCCTTCTCGCGCAGGTCGTCGAGGTCGACCCCGCCGTCGGGCGCCGTGCCCACCTTCACGACCTCGTAGCCGGCCATCGTCACCGTCGCGGGGTTCGTGCCGTGCGCGGTGTCCGGCGTGAGCACCTTGTGGCGCGACTCGCCGCGGTCCTCGTGGTAGGCGCGGGTGAGCAGCAGGCCGGCCAGCTCGCCGTGCGAGCCGGCGCTCGGCTGGAGCGACACGTGCGGCAGCCCGGCCACCTCCGACAGCGCGCGCTCCAGGTTCCACATCAGCTCGAGCGCGCCCTGCGCGAACTCGGGCTCCTGGGCGGGGTGCAGCTTGGCGTGGCCCGGCAGGGCCGCGACCCGCTCGTTCAGCTTCGGGTTGTACTTCATCGTGCACGACCCGAGCGGGTAGAAGCCGGTGTCGAGGTCGAAGTTCTTCTTCGAGAGGTTGTTGTAGTGGCGGACGATCTCCGGCTCGGCGATCTCGGGCAGCGCGGGCGGCTCGCGGCGGATCGCCGACTCGGGGAGCAGCTCCTCGATCGCGACCTCCGGTACGTCCGTCTCGGGCGCCGTGAACGCCCGCCGGCCCTCCTTCGAGCGCTCGAAGATCGTGACAGTTACCTCCGCGGGGCCTCCAGCCCCGCGCCCGGACCCCGGCTCTCGGCCTCCGGCCTCGCGTGACCGGTCGCGCTCCGCGCGACCTTCCGCCTCCGCGGGATTCACGCCGCCACCCCCTCGCGCACGCCGCCGAGCACCCGCGCGAGCGCGTCGATCTGCTCGCGCGTGCGGCGCTCGGTGATCGCCACCAGCAGGCCGTCCTCGAACTCGGGGTAGTCGCGGGCGAGCCGGTAGCCGGGGTTGATCCCGGCCTCGCGCGCGCGGCGCACCGCGGCGTCGACGTCGGGCACGCGCACCGCGAACTCGCGCACGACCGGCCCGGGGTTGATCCGCTCGAGCCCCAGCTTCTCGCGCGCGTACGCCGTGCGGCGCAGCATCAGCTCGCCGATCTCCACGACGCCGCGGCGGCCCAGCCAGGACAGGTAGATCACGCCCGCGAGCGCGTTCAGCGCCTGCGCCGTGCAGATGTTGTGCGTGGCCTTCTCGCGCCGGATGTGCTGCTCGCGCGTCTGGAGCGTGAGCACGAAGCCGCGCCTGCCGTCGGCGTCCACGGTCTCGCCGGCGATCCGGCCCGGCATCTTGCGGATGTAGCGCTCCTGCGCGGCGAAGAACCCGAACGACGGGCCGCCGAAGTCGAGCCGGTTGCCGAGCGGCTGCCCCTCGCCGACCGCCACGTCGACCCCGTAGGCCCCCGGCGGCTCGAGGATCCCGAGCGTCATCGCGTCCACCTGGCAGACGACCAGCGCGCCGGTGCGCTTGCCCGCCTCGACCAGCGGGCCGAGGTCCTCCACCGTGCCGAGGAAGTTGGGCTGCTGCACGAACACGGCGGCGGTGTCGTCGTCCACCGCGGCCGCGAGCGCCTCGAGGTCGGTGGCGCCGTCCTCGTTGAGCGGGGTCTCCACGAGCGTGGTGCCGAAGCCGACGCCGTAGGTCGCGAGCGCCGCGCGCGAGTGCGGGTGAAGGCCGCGGCTGGCCACGAACTTGGTGCGCCCGTTCTCGAGCTTGGCGAGGTAGCCCGCGCTCGCCACCGACGAGGGCCCCTCGTAGAGCGAGGCGTTCGACACGGGCAGCCCGGTCAGCTCGCTGATCGCGGTCTGGTACTCGAACATCACCTGGAGCCCGCCCTGGGAGATCTCCGGCTGGTAGGGCGTGTAGGGGGTGAGGAACTCCGAGCGCGAGATGATCGAGTCGATCAGCGCCGGCTGGTAGTGGTCGTACATCCCCGCGCCCGCGAAGGTGACCTCCGAGTCGGCGTGCCGGTTGCGCTCGGCCAGCCGCGCCAGGTGGTCGAACACGTCCTGCTCGGACATGCCGCCGGGCAGCGCGAGCGGGCGGTCGAGCCGCACCGACTCCGGCACGTCCGCGAACAGCTCCTCGACCGACCCGGCCCCGATCCGCTCGAGCATCTCGCGGCGGTCCTGGTCGGTTGCGCTGGTGTAGCGCGTCACGCGGCTCCCTTCACGAGCTCCTGGTAGGCCGCCACGTCGAGCAGCGTCTCCACCTGCGCGGAATCGCTCAGCCTGACCTTCACGAGCCAGCCGTCGCCGTAGGGGTCGTCGTTGACCTTCTCGGGCGAGTCCGCCAGGCCCTCGTTGACCGCGGTGATCTCGCCGCTGAGCGGCGCCACGACGTCCGAGACGGCCTTCACCGACTCGACCTCGGCGTAGGACTCGTTGGCGGTCACCGAGTCACCGACCGACGGCGGGTCGAAGAACACGACCTCGCCGAGCTGGTCCTGGGCGAACCAGGTGATCCCGAACGTCGCCTCGTCGCCCTCGATCCGCGCCCAGTCGTGCTCGGGGTGGTAGCGCAGGTCCTCCGGATAGCTCTCCGCCACTCAGCTCTCCCTCTTGTAGAGCGGCCGCTCGCGCACCTCGGCGGGGCGTCGCTTGCCGCGGACGTCTACCTCGATCGGCGTGCCCGGCTCGGCCGCCGCGAGCGGCACGTACGCCATGCCGATCCCGATCTCCAGGCACGGCGACATCGTGCCGCTCGTGACCACGCCATCGCCGTGCTCGGTGTGGACCGGGTTGCCCTGGCGCGGGATGCCGGGGCCCGTGAAGGCGAACGGGACGATCGTCTCGGTGGGCTCGAAGGCCCTGAGCACGTCGGACCCGACAAAGCCCGTGTCGAGCTTGCAGACCCAGCCGAGGCCCGCCTCGATCGGGTTGCGGTCCTCGGACAGGTCGTTGCCGTAGAGGTGGAAGCAGACCTCGAGGCGGAGCGTGTCGCGCGCGCCCAGTCCGACCGGCGTGGCGCCGGCGCTCGCGAGCGCGTCCCAGACCTCCTCGGCCCGGTCTGGCGCGACGAGGATCTCGACCCCGTCCTCGCCCGTGTAGCCCGTGCCGCACACCAGCGCGGGAGCCCCGGCCACCGCGACCTCGGCGGCGCGCATGCGCGCGGGCGCCTCGCCGTCGATCAGCCCGTCGAGGATCGCGCGGGCGCGCGGGCCCTGGAGGGCGATCATCGCCCAGTCGGCGGCGGCGTCGGCGACCGTCACGTCGAAGCCGCCGGCGTGGGACGCCATCCACTCGTGGTCGCGCTCGTGGTTGGACGCGTTGGTGACGGTCAGGAAGCGGTCGTCGGCGAGCCGGTAGGTGAAGAGGTCGTCGAGCACGCCGCCGTCGTCCCTGCAGAGGACGCTGTACTGCGCGCCCCCGAGCGGGATCTTCGCGACGTCGTTCGAGAGCACGCGCTGGAGGAACGCCTCCGCGCCGGGGCCGCGCGTCTCGACCTCGCCCATGTGCGAGACGTCGAAGATCCCGGCGCCCGTGCGCACCGCGACGTGCTCCTGGCGGATGCCCCCGTACTGCACCGGCATCTCCCATCCGGCGAACGGAACCAGGCGCGCGCCGGCCGCCCGATGGCGGTCGTGGAGCGGGGTCCTGCGCAGGGTTTCGGCGGCGACTGCCAAGCCGTCGAGACTCTACCGACGGGCGTGGCGGCGACCGGGCCTCAATCGAGCGTCGCGGAGCGGGGCGCGCCGTCCTTCGCCCAGTACAGGCGCGCGCCCTCGGAGAGCGCCAGCGAGGCCGGGTCGATGCCGTCGCCCTCGTCGAGCCGCGCGCATCCGCTCGCGTCGCAGCGGTGGACCGCGGTCGCGGGCGAGGCGCCGTCGACTCCGCGGGCGGCTCTGATCCAGGCGACCGAGCCGTCCGCCGCGACCACGAGGCCGGTGACCCTCACGGTGCGGCTCGGCCCCATCGGGGCCGTGACGGCGGTGCGGCCGGTCCGGGTGTCGATCACGTGGACGACCCCCGACCCGCACTCGGCCTTGAAGCAGCCGTAGCCGGCGTACGCCACGAGCGGCCCGGCGACGCGGATCTGGTCGAAGCTGAAGCTCGTGTCCGGGTCGTCGAACGCGGCGAGCAGCGTCCGCCGGCCGGAGCGCAGGTCGCAGGCGACGTACTGGACGGTGCGCTCCCCCTCGGGCGTGTACTCGCGCGAGTAGACCCGGACGCGGGCGCCGGCGGCCTCCGTGGCCGACCCGCGCGGGTAGCAGCGATCGCTCCCTCCCACCGACGACGGCGCGGGGAGGCGCTGCGGCTCGGGATCGAGCCCGGCGGAGCGCGGCAGCGCGCCGCTCGTCCAGTAGAGGCGCGAGTCCTCGGCGAGCGCGAGCGAGCCCGGCTCGACCAGCGGGCCCGCGTCGAGCCGCTCGCCTCCCCTGGCGGTCAGCGTGGCGACGCTCAGCCCCGAGTCGCGCCGCGCCACGTAGGCGGCCGATCCGCTCGGCGCGACCACGAGATCGCTCACCGCGGCGTCCGCGCCGATGCTCGCGCCGAGCTTGCGCCCGCCCGTCACCTCCACGCTGCGGATGAACGCGTCCTGGCCGGGCCCCGACCGTTCGTGATACGCGGCCGCCGTGCCGGCGAAGCGCACCATCCGCGCGTCGACGCGGCGGTCGGTCGCCCGCCAGAGCTTGCGCCGGAGGCCGGTCCTCAGGTCGCACGCGTATCCCGCGCCCCCCGCGCCGGGGCCCGGCACGCCGAACACGCGGAGGCGATTGCTCGCCCCGTAGCCGTGCGAGCGCTTCGGGACGCAGTTGGGGTGGCGCTCCGGGGCGGCGGCGGCGGCGGGCGCGGCCGCCAGGAGGGCGGCGATCGCGAGCGGTGCCGCGCTTCGCCTCACACGACGAGGAACAGCGCGGGCGCGCCCGAGTAGCGGCGGCGGCTAGTCCTTGAGGAAGCTCGGGACGTCGATGTCGTCGTCGCCGATCTCCAGCGACGAGCGCTCGCGGTCGTCCATCACCGGCGTGCGCTCGGCGGAGCGGTCCGCCGGGGCGCTGCGGCGCGGCCGCTCGCGGTCGCGCTCGCGCGGCGGGCGCGTCACGTCGAACAGGCCGCCGCCGCTCGCGAGGTCGCGGCGGTCGAAGCCGGTCGCGATCACGGTCACGCGCAGGTCGTCGCCGCCCGACTCGTCGATGACCGAGCCGAAGATGATGTTCGAGTCCGACGCCGCCGCGCTCTGGATGATCTCGGCCGCCTCGTTGACCTCGAACAGCCCGAGGTCCGACCCGCCGGTGATGTTCAGCAGGATCCCGGTGGCGCCCTCGACTGACTTCTCCAGCAGCGGGCTCGAGATCGCCATCTTCGCGGCCTCGGCCGCGCGGTTCTCGCCGCTCGCCGCTCCGATGCCCATCAGGGCGGAGCCGGCGTCGTGCATGATCGTGCGCACGTCGGCGAAGTCGAGGTTGATGAGCCCCGGGATCGTGATCAGGTCGGTGATGCCCTGCACGCCCTGGCGCAGCACGTCGTCGGCCATCCGGAACGCGTCGAGGATGCTCGTGCGGCGCTCGACGATGCCGAGCAGCTTCTCGTTCGGGATCACGATCAGCGTGTCGACCTGCTCGCCGAGCCGGTCGATGCCGTCCTCGGCCTGGCGCGAGCGCTGGCTGCCCTCGAACAGGAACGGCTTGGTCACGACGCCGACGGTGAGCGCGCCGATCTCGTGCTTGGCGATCTCCGCGATCACCGGCGCGGCGCCGGTCCCGGTGCCGCCGCCCTCGCCGGCGGTCACGAACACCATGTCAGCGCCCTTGAGCGCCTCCTTGATCTCGTCGCGGCTCTCGTTGGCCGCGCCGTAGCCGGTGTCGGGGTTGGCGCCCGCGCCGAGCCCGCGCGTGAGCTGGCCGCCGATCTGGAGCTTGATGTCGGCGTCGCACATCTGCAGCGCCTGCGCGTCCGTGTTCACGGCGATGAACTCGACGCCCTTCAGGCCCGCGTCGACCATCCGGTTCACCGCGTTCGTGCCGCCGCCTCCCACGCCGACGACCTTGATCACCGCCAGGTAGCTACCCGTCGTGTCCATCGCTCCCAGTTCCATGTCGGGTCCGTCCGAGCTGGGCTGGAACGGTGCCTTCCTTCCGTCCGACCCTCAACCGATAGTTAAGAGTTTTGCCCTGCTCGGGACGTCGCAAATTCCGCACTGTAGGGCAGTTTCGGCCGAACTGTCAATCGGGGGCAAGATCTCGTGCGCCGCGGCTAAAGCCTGAACTGCCGCTGGAGGGTGCAGAGCCTCGAGTAGGAGTCGAGGGTTGCGCCGCCCGCCCGGGACGTGGTCGACCTTACCCACCGTATATGTGGATCAGGTCGACCACCCCTCGCCCGCGGCGCCTCAGGGGAGCCCTACGTGCGCGGTTCACGGCGTGGGCGCAGCACCGACGCCCGGGGTGGGCGCGGCGGCGCCGGGCTGAGCCGCGCCGGGGGTGCCCTGGGCGCCGGGGGTGCCGGCCGCGCCTGGGGTCCCGGCGCCGGGGGTGCCGGCGGCCGCGCCGGCGCCCGGGGTGCCAGCCGCCGGCTGCTCCGGCTCGGGCTGCGGCACGTCCACGCCGCCTGCGACCGGCCGCTCCGGAAGGCTCACGTCCACGTACCCCGCGCCCCGGCTCGTGCCGTCGGCCAGCACCGCGGCGGCCGCCGCCCACTTGGCCGCGAGCCGGGTCGCGTCGCCGAAGATCACCTGCGGGCCGCCCTCGAGGTAGGCGATCAGGCCCCTGCCGGGCAGCTTGCGGATCCGGCCGATACGCGCGCGCAGCGGCCGCGGCGCGATCGCGGCCACGGCCACCAGCTCCTGCGCCCGCCCGCGCCCGAGGCGGCCGCTGCTCGGCAGCGCGCCCACGTGGATCGCCGGCACGTTCCCGGCCCTCGCCCCCTTCAGCAGCGATCCGTCGGCCGCCACCGCCATCCGCCTGCCGGGCGCGACCAGCACCGCCACGGCCGGCGATTGCACGACCTCGATCGTCATCCCGTGCGGGAAGTCGGTGCTCACCCGCAGCTCGGCCACCGCCGCGCCCACCGGCAGCGAGCGCATCAGCGCCTCCTCGTCCACGTGCAGCGTGGTCATGTCGCGGGCGGCGGCGGTCAGGCGCGCGCGGATGCGCGGGGCGTCGTCGGTGGTCACGCCGCTGATCCTGACCTCCTCCACCGCGACGAGCGACGAGTCGCGGAACCAGCCGTAGTAGGCGCCCGCCAGCATCGCGGCGACCGCGAGCGCCGTCAGCAGCCGGCGCTTGCCGCGAGCGGACAGGCCGCCGACCCGCGCGCGGAGCGCACCCGCGCCGTGGCCGACCGCGCTCGGCAGCGCGCGCAGCGGCGCCGCGGCCCTCACTCGTACAGCTCCGCGGCGTCGACACGCCCGAGGAACTGCACCTCGGGCTCCAGCTCGACCCCGGTCTGCTCGCGCACCCGGCGCCGGCCCGCGGCCATCAGCGCGATCACGTCGGCGGTGGTCGCCTCACCCATGTTCTCGACGAAGTTCGCGTGCTTCTCGGAGAAGCGCGCCCCGCCGACGGCCAGCCCGCGGCAGCCGGCCGCGTCGAGCAGCATCCCGGCGCTGCGGCCCTCGGCGCGCGGGTCGTCCGGGTTCTTGAAGGTCGATCCGAACGTCTTGATGCCGGACGGCTGGGCCGCCTTGCGCTGGGCGCGCATCTCGGCGAGCGTGCGCTTGACCGCGGCCGGGTCGGCCGGGCTGAGGCGGAACGCAGCGCGCGCGACCACCTCGCCGGGTCCGAGGTTCGAGCGCCGGTAGGCGAAGCCGAGGTCCTCGGGGCGCCTGCGCCCCACGCCCTGCGGGCTGGCGATCTCGACCCAGTCGAGCACGCGCGAGAGGTCGCCGCCGTAGGCGTTCGCGTTCATCTTCACCGCGCCGCCGACCGTCCCCGGGATGTTCACGCCGAACTCCAGGCCGCTGAGCCCCTCGCGCGCCGCGCGCGCGGACGCCTGCGGCAGGCGGGCGCCGCCGCCGCAGAGCAGGCGGTCGCCGTCCGGCTCGATCGTCGCGAGCTCCCCGTCCAGCTTCAGCACGAGTCCTCGAAAACCCTCATCGGCCACCAACAGGTTCGAGCCGGAGCCCACCACTCCTACCTCCACATGCGCCCGGTCGGCCCATTCGAGGGTGGCCGCGAGCCGCTCGGGGGTATCCGGGCGGGCGAACCAGTCGGCGTGGCCGCCGGTGCGGATAGTCGTGAGCCGTGCGAGCGGGTAGTCGGGCTGGCCGCCGGGGGGGCCGCTCATGCCGGCGCTCCAGCCCGCGCCAGCCTGCCCGCCAGCGCGTCCACGTCGCCCGCGCCGAGCGTCAGCAGCAGGTCTCCCTCCCCGAGCTCGGCCTCGAGCAGCCGCTCGGCGTCGTCCATCCCGGGCGTCCAGTAGACCGGCCGGCCGGCCGCGGCGTCGGCGGCCGCCGTCGCCACCAGCCAGCCGCTCACGCCCGGAAAGTCCGCCGCGTGCTCGCGCGCGGGGTAGACGTCGAGCACGCAGACGAGGTCGGCGAGCGCCAGCGCCCGGCCGAAGTCGCGCGCCAGCGCCCGCGTGCGCGAGTACAGGTGCGGCTGGAAGCAGGCCACCACGCGCGCCGGGGCGAGCGTGCGCGCCGCCTCGAGCGTGGCGCGCACCTCGGTCGGGTGGTGGGCGTAGTCGTCGTAGACCGCGGCCCCCGCCGCGCTCGACCCGCGCCACTCGAAGCGGCGGGCCACCCCCGGGAACGTGGCGAGCGCGGGCGCCGCCTCCTCGAGCCCCACCCCGGCCTCACGGCAGGCGGCCAGCGCAGCCAGCGCGTTCAGCACGTTGTGCTCGCCGGGCACGCGCAGCGAGCAGCGCACCCCCTCGACGCTGAAGCGCGGGCCGGGAGCCGCGAGCTCGACGTCCGTGGCGGCCAGGTCCCCCTGCTCGATCCCGAAGCTCGCGGCCTCGCGCCCGAGCGCCGCCTCAGGCCCCGCGACGGCGCGCTCGGCCAGCCCCGCGAACTCCGAGTACGCCTGCCGGATCTCGAGCTCGGAGCGGTAGGTCGAGTGGTGGTCGAGCTCGGTGTTGGTGACCACCGCCACGCGCGGGGAGAGCTTGAGGAACGAGCGGTCGGACTCGTCGGCCTCGACCACCAGCCACTCGCCCGCGCGCCACTCCGCGTTGAGCCCGGTCGTGCGCAGCTCGCCGCCGATCAGGTACGACGGCTCGCGGCCGGTCTCGAGCAGCACGTGCGCGGCCATCGAGGCGGTCGTGGTCTTGCCGTGCGTCCCGCCCACCGCGATGCTCGGCTTGAGCCGCGACGCCTCGGCGAGGAGGTCGCCGCGGTGCAGCATCCTCGCCGCCGCGGCCAGCTCCGGGTTGTCGGCCGCGATCGCCGTGGATACGACCACCTCGGCCCCCTCCGGCACGTTCGCGGCGCTGTGGCCGATGACCGGCTCGATCCCGGCCGCGCGCAGCGGCTCGCAGTAGGCCGAGTCGGCGCGGTCGGAGCCCGTGACCTCCGCCCCGAGCGCGCGCGCGACGAGCGCGAGGCCGCTCATGCCGGCCCCGCCGATGCCCACGAAGTGCAGTCGCCGGCCGGCCCACGCAGTCACGCGCCGACCTTACCGCCGGCTTCGGCGCCTCAGATCTGCGGGCCGGGCCCCGGCGGGCGCGGGTCCGGCACGCCCGGCTGGCCCGGCGGCGCCCCGGGCCCGGGCGGCGCCGGGTCGGGCGACGGCGGCAGCGGCGGTCCCGGCCCGGGCCCCGGCGTGGGCGGCGCGGGATCCGGCCCGGGCGGCCCCGGAGCCGGCGGTCGATCGGCGCGGGCGATCACACGGCCATCGTCGCACACGCGGCGATAGGGTCCAAGCGAAGCCGGAATTTCGAGGAAAGGACAGGGACATGCCCTGGGACGAGATCACCCCCCGCCAGTTCGACTCCATGGAGAAGGAGCTGGACGGGATCTCCAAGAAGACGATGCAGGACCACTACAAGCTCTACGAGGGCTACTGCAAGAAGACGAACGAGTGCCGCAAGCTCCTCAACGAGTTCGACTACTCGGAGATCGAGGGCAACCAGGTCTACTCGCAGCTGCGCGCCGTGTCCGTCGACTACACCTTCGCGCTGCTCGGGATGAAGAACCACGAGCTCTACTTCGGCCACCTCGGCGGCGAGGGCGGCGAGCCGAGCGGGCGCTTCGCCGAGCTCGTCGAGTCCGAGTTCAACGGCGTCGACAAGTGGAAGGACTCCGTCCGCAAGGCCGCCAAGGCCGCGCGCGGCTGGGTGATGGTGGGCATCGACCTCAACGACGGGTCGATCTTCAACTACATCATGGACACCCAGAACCTCTGGGCCGTCTACAACATGGTGCCCGTGCTCGGGATCGACGTGTACGAGCACGCCTACGCCGCCGACTTCGGCGCGACGCCCGACGGTCGCGGCGAGTACGTCGAGGCGTTCTTCCGCAACCTCGACTGGGATCACGTCAACCGCCAGGTCGCGGCCGCCGAGGCGGCCAAGAAGGGCGCGGACGAGAGCAGCGCCACGGGCGGCGGCGAGGACACCTAGCGGATCCGGCGGAGCGGGGCGCGCGCGGGTATCGTCCCGGTCGCGCCCCGCACCATGACCACGCTCGAAGTCACAACCAGCGATCGTGCCGACGGCGTCCACGTCGAGCTGTCCGGCGAGCTCGACCTGGCCACCGCGCCGAAGCTCGAGGACGAGCTCAGGCACGTCGAGGAGCGCGGGCCGGGGCTGATCGTGCTCGACCTGCGACCGCTCTCGTTCATGGACTCGAGCGGCCTGCGATCGCTGCTCGCCGCCGACGCGCGGGCACGCGAGGCCGGCCGCCGCCTCGTGCTCGTGCGCGGTGACGAGCGGGTGCAGCGGGTGCTGCGGATCACGCGCCTCGACGAGCGCCTGGAGATCGTCGACGACGTGGACGCGGTCGCCGGCGCCTAGCGCCGCGGCCCGCTAGCCGTCGAGCTCGAACCAGACGCGCGTGCGGCGCCCGGTCTGCACGCCCCAGCGCGCGGCGATCTCCGCGACGAGGTGGAGCCCCCAGCCGCCGGCCTCGTCGCGCGGCTTGGTGCGCTCGCGCGGCTCGAAGCCGCAGCCGCCGTCGCTGACCTCCACGCGCACCGTCCGGCCCGCGCTGGCCACGTTCAGGCACACGCGCTCGCTCGGAGCGGCGCCGGAGTGGCGGACGCTGTTCGTCACGAGCTCGCTCACGAGCAGCCGGATGTCGTCGAGGACCCCGCGGTCGATCCGGCCGTCGAGGACCGTGAGCGCCGCGCGGGCCTCCGAGGCGGCGGCGGGCCCGGGATCGAGCTCGACGGTCAGGCCGGGCCCGGGACGGGAGCCGCCGCGGGCCCGTCCGCGCCGCGCGGAGCCGGCTCGAGCGCCGTTTGCGACCGCGCCGTCGCGGTCGCTACGCAGTTGTAGCTCGGTGGGCCGCACTGGGCGAGTTATTCCCGGGCATCCGTGCCGAAAACACGCTGCGACGCGGCGAATTCCAGGGTGGTGGAGGCGATCCGCTCGGCCGCGCCGGGGCGCGCCACCGCCCGGGCCGCCTCGGACATGGCGCGCAGCCGGCCGGCGTCGGCCAGCAGCGCGCTCACCTCGGCTCGCAGGCGCTCGGGATCGACCTCGCCGTCCGGCACGACCACCGCCGCGCCGGCCGACTGCATGAAGCGGGCGTTGCCCGCCTGATGATCGGCGCTGGCGTGCGGATACGGGACCAGGATCGACGGGACCCCCGCGGCCGCCAGCTCGAACACCGAGCCGCCGGAGCGCGCCACCGCCAGGTCCGCGACCGCGAGCGCGTCGGCGAACGGGCTGACGTAGTCGAACAGGTGGTAGTGCGGCGGCGCCCCCAGGGCGTCGAGGCGCTCGCGCAGCATCGGATGGTCGCGCCGGCCGCTCGCGTGGAGCACGTCGCACGGCGCGCCGGGCGCGAAGGCCTCCAGCGCCGCCTCGTTGAGGGAGAGCGCACCGATCGAGCCGCCGAACACGAGCAGGCACGGGACCCCCTCGCGCAGGCCGAAGCGGCGCCTGGCGGACCCGCGGTCGGCCGATCCGGTCCCCGGCGGGACCGGGCGCCCCACGACCTCGTAGCGCGCGCCGTCGCGACCCTCGAGCGGGAAGGCAAGGAACACACGCCGGGCGAACCGGGCGAGCAGGCGGTTCGCGATGCCGAGGTGGCTGTCGGCCTCGGTCAGCACGAGCGGTATCCGCAGCGTGACCGCGGCGAGCCCGACCGGCCCGGCCACGTAGCCGCCGCCGCCGATCACGGCGTCGGCGCCGATCCGGCGCAGCAGGCGGCGCGCCCGGACCACGGCGGCGGCGGCCAGCCCGGCCGCGCGGGCGGCCCTCAGCGGGTTGCGGCGATCGAGGCCGGCCACCGCGAGGCGGTGGAACGGGTAGCCCGCCGCGGGCACGAGCTCCGCCTCGGCCCGCTCGCCGCCGACGAACTCGACGTCGGCGCCGCTAGCCCGCAGCGCGTCCGCGACCGCCAGCGCGGGCACGACGTGCCCCGCCGTCCCGCCGGCCGCTATCGCGACCCGCGCTCCGCTTGCGCTCACGCTCGTCCTTCCCGCCCTCGACCACCCGCAGCCCGGTGGAGGCGCGCGGGTTGCCCGCCACGTTCAGCAGCAGCCCCATCGCACCGAGCAGCACCACCATGTTCGAGCTGCCGTACGAGATGAACGGGAGCGGCACCCCGGTCAGCGGGGCCATCCCCATGACCGCGAAGAAGTTGATCACGGCCTGGCTGAGGATCAGCGAGGTGACGCCGGCCGCGAGCAGCTTGGCGTAGCGGTCCCGGGCCAGCTTGGCGGCGCGGAAGCCCGCGTAGGCGATCAGGCCGTAGAGCGCCGCGAGCCCGGCGATCCCGAACAGGCCGAGCTCCTCGCCCACGATCGCCAGGATCATGTCCGTGTGCGCCTCGGGGAGGTAGTGGATCTTCTGGACCGACTCCCCGAGCCCGGTGCCGAACAGGCCGCCCGAGCCGATCGCGATCATCGCCTGCGCGGCCTGGAAGCCCGAGTCGCCCGCGTCGCTCCACGGGTCGAGGAACGACAGGAGCCGCTCGCGGCGGTAGGGCTCTGCGATCGCCAGCAGCAGCGCGGCCGCGGCCAGGGCGCCGCCGATCGTCGCGAGGTGGCGCAGCTTCGCGCCGGCGGCGACGAGCAGCGCGAACATCGCGACGCAGATCACCATCGCGGTGCCCATGTCGGGCTGCTTGAGGAGGATCAGGCAGGCCAGGCCCACCACCAGCAGCAGCGGCTTGACCATCGCCTTGACCGAGGCCAGGCGCGACGGCCGCGCCGCCAGGATGCCGGCGGCGAACAGGATCACCGCCACCTTGAGCAGCTCCGAGGGCTGGAACTGGATCGGGCCGGCGCCGAGCCAGCGCGTGGCGCCGTTGACGGTCACGCCGATGCCCGGGAGCATCACTGCGATCGTGAGGCCGAAGCCCGCGACGAGAAGGAGCGGCGTGGCGTTGCGCGCGACGGCCAGGCTCTGGCGCGAGAGCACGTGCATCGCCACGAGCCCGAGGGCGCCGAACATCACGTAGCGCTTGAGGTAGCCGGCGGCGTCGCCGCCCGACTGGAGCGACTCCGCGGAGGACGCCGAGTAGACCATCACCGCGCCGGCCGCCAGCAGGCAGAGGGTCGCCGTATAGAGGATCGAGTACTCGAGCGGCGGCTTCGCGCGCTTGCGCGCGCGCGTGGATGGGGCGGCCATCCGGTCGATCTTCGACGCGCGACCTCATCCCCCTGCGAGCTCCCTGAACCGCTCGCCGCGCTCCTCGTAGTCGGCGAACTGGTCGTAGCTCGCGCAGGCGGGCGACAGCAGGACGGTGTCGCCCGGCCGGGCCGCCGCGCGGGCGCCGGCGACCGCCCGCTCGAGGTCGCCGCTGCGGCGCAGCGGGACGGTGCCATCCAGGTCGCGCTCCAGCTCGCCCGCGGCCTCGCCGATCAGGTACGCCGCCACCGCGCGCTGGGTGAGCGGCTCGCGCAGCTCGGCGAAGCCGCCGCCCTTGAGGCTCCCGCCGAGGATGGCGTGCACGCCGCCCTCGAACGAGCGCAGCGCCACGGCCGCCGACGCGACGTTGGTCGCCTTCGAGTCGTTGACGTAGGTGACGCCGTCGCGCACGGCCACCTCCTCGAGCCGGTGCGGCACGCCGGCGAAGGTGGCGAGCGCCTCGCGGATGGCGTCGCGGTCGATGCCGCGGGCGGCGGCCACGGCCGCGGCGGCCATCGCGTTCTCGCGGTTGTGCGGGCCGCGCAGGCGGATCGTCTCCACCCCCTCGAGGTCGTGCTCGCCGAACTCGACCCGCCGCCCCTCCCCCGGCACCTCGATCCCCGGCGGCGCCACGGCGAGCTGGTCCGGGGCCTGGTTGGCGAAGATCCGCAGCTTGGCCGCGCGGTAGGCGTCGAAGCTGTGGTGGCGGTCGAGGTGGTCGGGGGCGAGGTTGAGCAGCAGCGCCGCATCGGGCGCGAGAGCCGAGGAGTCCTCGAGCTGGAAGCTGGAGGCCTCGGCCACCACGACCGCGTCGGCGCGCGTTCCCACCACCCCCGCCAGCGGCCGCCCGACGTTGCCCGCGACCTCGACCGGGATCCCGGCGGCGCGGTGGATCGCGCCGAGGAGCTCCACGGTGGTCGTCTTCCCGTTGGTGCCGGTCACGGCTATGAACGGGTTGGGGAGGAGCCGCCACGCGATCTCGAGCTCGCCCACGACCTCGAGCCCGCGCCGGAGCGCCTCCGCGACCACGGGCGCCTCCCGCGGGACGCCCGGGCTCTTGACCACCGTGCGGACCCCGTCGAGCAGCTCGAGCCCGTCGCTGCCGAGGTGGACGCCGGGCAGGTCGGCGGCGTTGGCCGGCCGGCCGGAGTCCACTCCGACGACCTCGCCGCGCCCGGCCAGCATCCGCATCGCCGCCGCCCCGCTGCGCGCCAAGCCGACCACGAGGTACGGACCTGGCGGAAGCTCGGGCCTCACGAGATCGACTGCTGGTACAGCGTGAAGCCGATCGCCGAGCAGATCGCGGCGACGATCCAGAAGCGCAGGATGATCTTCGTCTCCGACCACGCCATGAGCTCGAAGTGGTGGTGGAGCGGCGCCATGAGGAACACGCGCTTGCGGAACGTCTGAAACGAGAAGACCTGGATCATCACGCTGAGCGCCTCGACGACGAAGATCCCGCCGAGCAGGATCAGCAGGATCTCGGTCTTCGTCATGACCGCGAGCCCGGCGATCGCGCCGCCGAGGGCGAGTGAGCCGGTGTCGCCCATGAAGATCGTCGCGGGAAACGCGTTGAACCACAGAAACCCGACGCACGCGCCGACCACGCAGGCCGACAGGATCGCGAGGTCGTGCTGGCCGGTCGTAATGAACGTGATGCCGATGTAGGCCAGCGCGACGATCGCCGCGCAGCCGGCGGCCAGCCCGTCGAGGCCGTCGGTGAGGTTCACGGCGCTCGTCGTGCCGGCGACGACGACGTAGATGACGATCAGAAACGGGATGCCGCCGAGAAAGCTCAGGTCGACCTGGTAGTCGATGACGCGCAAGCGCAGCGTCTGGGGCAGGCCCGCCTTCTGCGTCGCGACCCACCACAACCCGATCGAGATGAGGATCGTGACGCCGAGCTTCATGCGGGCGCTGATCCCGAGCGATCGGCGCCGGACGATCTTGATGTAGTCGTCGGCGAAGCCCAGCAGCGCGCAGCACATCGCCGCCCCGTAG
>DASVWC010000048.1:0-7962 GCA_036389835.1 Thermoleophilaceae bacterium
GCCCCCTTCGCCCGGACACGCCGCTGGGCTCAGCGGCGCGGCAAGAACTCCGGCACTTCGAGCTCGAGGTCGCGTGTGCGCGGCTCGGCCCGCGGCGGCGAGCGGCGCTCGACGCGCGGCTCGCCGGCCGGCTCCTGCAGCCGCCCGCGGTCGACCCGCGGCGGCCGCGGTTCGGCGAAGCCGGTCGCCACCACCGTGATCCACACCTGGTCGGCCTCGAGCTTCTCGTCGACCATCGCGCCGAAGATGATGTTGGCGTCCGGGTGGGCCGCCTCGGCCACCGCCTTGGCGGCCTCGTTGACCTCCCAGAGCGACAGGTCGCGGCCACCGGTGATCGAGAGCAGGATCGAGCGCGCTCCCTCCACCGACGTCTCGAGCAGCGGTGAGGCGACCGCGTGCGTGGCGGCCTCCATCGCCCGCTGCTCGCCGACGCCCATGCCGATGCCCAGCAGCGCCGGGCCGGCGTCGGCCATGATCGTGCGCACGTCCGCGAAGTCGAGGTTGATGAGCCCCGGCAGCGTGATCAGGTCCGAGATGCCCTGCACGCCCTGGCGCAGGACGTCGTCGGCCATCCGGAACGCGTCGACCATCGACACGCGCTTGTCCAGCACCGACAGCAGGCGCGTGTTCGGGATCGTGATGAGGGTGTCGACCTCGGCGGCCAGCGCCTCGATGCCGCGCTCGGCCTGGTCCGCGCGGCGCGAGCCCTCGAACGCGAACGGCTTGGTGACGATGCCGACCGCCAGCGCGCCGAGCTCGCGCGTGATCCGCGCGACCACGGGCGCCGCCCCGGTGCCGGTGCCGCCACCCGACCCGGCGGCGATGAACACCATGTCCGAGCCCTTGAGCATCGCCTTCAGCGAGTCGTAGGAGTCGAGCGCGGCCTGGCGGCCGATCTCGGGGTCGGAGCCCGAGCCGAGCCCGCGGGTCACGTCGCTGCCGATGTGCTGCGTGACCGGGGCGCTCGACTGCTGGAGCGACTGCACGTCGGTGTTGACCGCGATGAAGTCCACGCCCTCGACGCCCGCCTCGATCATGCGGTTGACCGCGTTGACGCCGGCGCCGCCGACGCCGACCACGCGCAGAACTGGCTGGAGGACGGGCTCCGGAGCGGAGGCCGCCGGGTCCGGCACCTCGCGGCCGTAGCGGCCGCGGTACGCGTCGTCGCCGCGCACGGGCGCGCGGTCGAGCATGTCCTCCGGGATGTCGGTCGAGAAGACCTCCTCGAGCCGCTGCTTGGGCCCGCGCACGCCCGGCTCCCGGTGCGGGGTGGTGGGCGACGGCGCCTCGCGGCGCGGCTCCGGCCCGGGCTCGGGCTCGTGGTGATGGCGCTGGGACGGCGGCGCCGGGCGCAGCTCCTCGAGCCCCTCGACCGGCGAGCGGCGCTCGGCCTCGCGGCGCGCGGCGCGCTCCTGCTCGGGCGTGCGGGGCTGCTCGACCGCCTGCGGCTCCTCGGCCGGGCGCGACTGCTCGTGACCCTGGGGCTCGTCCTCGTCGGTCCGGCGGAAGAGCTGCGCGAGCGGACCCTCGCGCATGCTCGCGCGCTTAGCGCGATCCATTCGAGAGGACCTCTCTGGCGAGTTCTCGGTAGGCATAGGCGGCCTTTCCATCAGGGTCGTACTTGAGCACGGACATGCCCTTGACCGGCGCCTCTGCGAACCGCACGGTCTTCGTGATCCTCGACGCGTAGACCCGATCCCCGAAGTTCTCCTCGAGCAGCTCGATCGCCTCCTTCGCGTGGGTGGTGCGGGAGTCCACCAGCGTCGGCACGATGCCCTCGATATGGACCTTCGGGTTCAGGTTGTCGCGGATCATCGACAGGGTGTTCTGGAGCTGGATCAGCCCCCTCATGGACAGATACTCGCACTGGACGGGGACGATCACCTTGTCGGCCACCGTCAGGGCGTTGATCGTGAGCAGCCCGAGCGACGGCGGAGTGTCGATGCAGACGTAGTCGTAGTCCTCCATCAGCGGCGCCAGGCCCTTCTGGAGGGAGCGCTCGCGGCCGATCTGCGTGGACATCGCGATCTCGGCTCCGGCGAGGTCGATCGACGCGCAGGCCACGTCCACCTCGCGCTTGCGGATCACCTCGCGCATCGAGATGTGGTGCACGAGCACGTCGTACATCGAGACCTCGAGCGAGTCCGGGTCGATGCCCTGGCTCATCGTGAGGTTGCCCTGCGGGTCCATGTCCACGCACAGGACGCGGTGACCCTTCTCGGCGAACGCGCACGCGAGGTTCAGCGTCGTGGTCGTCTTCGCGACGCCGCCCTTCTGGTTGGCGAACGCGATCACCTCGGCCTGCTTCGGCTCCGGGGCGGCCGGGGCGGGCTGTACGGTGTGGGGGTCCGGCGGGGCCGGGTGGCCCGCGGACGGCTGGTTCGGCACGGCCGGCTTTCGATCGAAGAGTCCCATGTGCCGTGCGTATTCGTACGGGGTAGGGAGAATCCTTCCGATGGCCGAGCTACTGGACAAGCGACTGCTCTTCGTGGCCGGCAAGGGCGGCGTCGGGAGGACGACCGTCGCCGCCTCGCTCGGGCTGCTGGCCGCCCGCCGGGGCAAGCGGACGATCGTCGTCGAGGTGGCGAAGCAGGAGCGCGTGTCGAAGTCGTTCCGGTCCGCCGGGGCCGGCTACCGCGAGACCGAGCTCGCGCCGAACCTCTACGGGATCTCGATCGACCCGGACAAGTCGCTCGAGGAGTTCCTCGTGGACCAGGTCGGCTCGCGGCGGCTAGCGGGGCTCCTCTTCCACAACCGCATCTTCGAGTACCTCGCCGCCGCCACGCCGGGGATGCGCGAGCTCGTGACGATCGGCAAGGTGTGGGAGCTGGCGCTGCTCGAGCGCCGCCGCCGCGGCGACGCGCCGTACGACCTCGTGATCCTCGACGGGCCGCCGACCGGCCAGGGCCTCGGGATGCTGCGCACGCCGCAGACGTTCGCGGACGTCGCGCGCGTCGGGCCGATCCGCAAGAAGGCGCTGATGATCGACGGCTTCCTGCGCGACCCGCGGCAGACCGGCGTGGTCGCGGTCGCGCTGCCCGAGGAGATGCCGGTCAACGAGGCGGTCGAGTTCTCCGCCAAGCTGCGCGACCAGATGGGCTACGAGCCCGGGCTCGTGGTGATGAACGCGCTGCTGCCCGAGCGCTTCAGCGGCGAGGAGGCGGAGGCGATCGAGGGCGCGAACGGGGGTGCGGGCGACCCGACGGTGGCGGCGGCGCTGCGCGTCGCGCTGTCCGAGCACCGGCGCTGCCGGGCCCAGCGCTCGCAGCTGCGGCGCCTGCGCAAGGACCTCGCGCCGGTCGTCACGCTGCCGTTCCTCTTCGACACCGACCTCGGGCTCGACGAGTGGGAGCGGCTCTCGGGTGACCTGGAGCGGCGGCTGTGAGCGTCGCCGAGCTGCTCGACGGCAAGCACGTCTGCATCTGCGCGGGGTCGGGCGGCGTGGGCAAGACCACGACGGCGGCCGCGGTCGCGATGGGCATGGCCGCGCAGGGGCTGCGCGTGGCGGTGCTCACGATCGACCCGGCCCGGCGGCTCGCCAACTCGCTCGGGCTGAGCGAGCTCGGCAACGAGGCCACGCGCATCGACCCCGCCCTGTTCGAGGAGAGCGGGCTCGAGATGCGCGGCGAGCTGTGGGCGATGATGCTCGACGCCAAGCGCACCTGGGACGAGCTGATCGAGAAGCGCGCGCCGGACCGCGCCACGCGCGACGCGGTGCTCGGCAACCGGATCTACCAGGAGCTGTCGAACGCGGTGTCCGGGTCGACCGAGTACATGGCGATCGAGAAGCTCTACGAGCTGCACGAGGAGGGGCGCTACGACCTGCTGGTGCTCGACACCCCGCCGACGCGCAACGCGCTCGACTTCCTCGACGCGCCCGACCGGCTCACCCGCTTCATCGACTCGCGCTCGCTCGCGTTCTTCCTGAAGCCGGGCCTGTTCGGCGTGAAGGCGTTCGGGCGCGGGACGGGCGTGCTGTTCTCCCTGCTCAAGCGGCTGACCGGGGTGGATCTGCTGCGCGACCTGTCGGAGTTCTTCGCGAGCTTCGGCGACATGGCGATCGGGATCCGCGAGCGCGCGAAGAAGGTGGAGGAGCTGCTCGAGGACGAGCGCACCACGTTCCTGCTCGTGACCTCGCCGCGCGGCGACGCGGTGGACGACGTCGTCTACTTCCGCCGCCGCCTGCGCGAGAACGGGATGCCGTTCGGGGCGGCGATCGTGAACCGGGTGCACGAGGGCGCGGACACGGACGTGAGCGGCGGCGACGTCGAGGGCGACCTCGTGGCGCTGCTGGGTGAGAAGCTCGGGCGCAAGGTGGCGCGCAACTTCGACGACTACCGCGGGCTGGCCGCCCGCGACGCCTCCAACGTCGCCCGGCTCGAGCGCGAGCTGCGCGGCGACCCGCTGGTGCGCGTGCCGCTGCTCGACTCCGACGTGCACGACCTCGCCGGGCTGGCGGAGGTCAACGGCTACCTGTTCGCCGCGGACGCGGTGGCGGCCGCTTAGCCCGGGCGCGCGTCAGACCGGAGCGGACCAGCAGTCGTCGTCGCCGTCCCAGTCCGCCGACGGCGTGACCCCGGCGGCGTAGCCGTGGTCGACGTCCTGCGGGTCGGGGCCGTCGAGCGCGGCGAGGCGCGAGGTCGGCTCGTCGGGGTCGGCCGGCTCGACCGGCGGCGACTGCGGGTGCGCGGGCTCGGTGAGGCGCAGGGTCGGCTCGTCCGGGTCCGTCACCAGCGGGTCGGGCGCCGCGGCTTCGAGCGGGCGGTCGGCGATCGTCGGGTCCTCGGCCACGGCCGTGGCGCCGGCCCGCTGCGGCTCGCCCGCGCCGCGCTCCCGCCGCGGCCCCGGCCGCGTGGCCACGCGCCAGGCGGCGGAGAGGGGGTCGGCGGCGGTGCCCGGGCCGTCGAGCGCGCGGCGGCGGCGGACCACCCGCCCGCGGTCGACGTCCGGATCCGGGTCCACCGGCTCGTCCTCCCAGCCGGCCTCGTCCTCCCAGCCGGCCTCGGGCGCGTCCTCCCAGCCGGGCTCGTCCTCCCGGCCGGCCTCGGGCGCGTCCTCCCAGCCGGGCTCGTCCTCCCGGCCGGTCGGCTCGAAGAGGCCGGGCTCGTGCTCGCCGGTGGCGAGCGGCTCGGGCAGCCCCGGCTCGCGCTCCTCCGGCAGCGGCGGGGGCTCGTGGCTGAGATCCGGCGACCCGTGGCGCGTGTCGCGCACGCGTATCTCGATCGGGTCGGAGCTCGCGAGCAGGATGTCGTCGGCCACCGAGCGCAGGTCGCCGGCGAGGTAGCCGCAGGCCACGTCGCGCAGCAGCGCGCGCACGTGCTGCTCGATCTCGCGGACGATCGCGGGCCCCTCGGTGTCGTCGGGATCGAAGACCGCTCCGCCCATCGCCTCACGCTCGATCCCGAAGGCGGACTCGAGGCGCGCACGCACGACGCGCCGCTCCGACTCCTCCGCGCAGAGGGCGGCGAGCCGCAGGCCCAGGCTGGCGCGGCCGGCCTCGTCCTCGGCGTCGAGCATCCCGCGCAGCGCCAGCAGGTAGTCGGAGATCGCCTCGGCCTCGGAGGTGCGCTCGCAGCCGAGCTCGAACCGCGACAGCGCCCAGCCGATCCGGCCCGGCAGCCGCGCGGTGGCGACCAGCTCGGTCAGCTCGGCCAGCTCGCCGCCCTCGGCGGCCGACAGCGTCCACGGCTCGCCGCGGCCGCGCGCGCCGAACGGGAGCGCGATCGGCTGCCACGCGCCCTCGTCCGCGCGGCCCCACGCGGGGGCCCCGAACGAGACGCGGCCGGGCTTGAGCAGGCGCATGGCCGTGAGCAGGGTCCGGAAGCGGATGCGCGCCTCGGCTACGGGCAGGCCGCCGTCGGCCTCCACGTCGCGCTCGAGGAGGCAGACGGTGTTCGGGCCGGTCGCGCGCTCGCGCTCGCCGGGGCCGAGCGGCCAGACGGCCTCGGGCGGGGCCGGCACGACGTCGCCGCGCGCGAGCACGAGGCCGCCGCCCAGCTCGACGCGGTCGCGCTCGAGCACGAGGCCGTGGACGGGCGCGACCACCGCCGCGCGCATGGTGTGCTCGTAGAGGGTGCGCTCGAACTCCGAGTAGACGCGCTCGTAGCGCTCCTCGGGGAACTCGAAGCCGGTGGCGTCCTCGTAGAGGCGCTCGAGCAGGGCGCGCAGGGCGGGCTCGGAATCGGCACCGCCGGGCAGCCCGCGCAGGCGCAGGTAGGCCTCGGCGCCCGTGCCGAGCGCCCGGGCCGCCCGCTCGAAGCTCGGCTGGGCGCGGAGCGAGTCCCAGCGCGCGCCGATGAACTCGGCGGTCAGGGGCTGGTAGCGGTAGAGGACCGAGCCGGTGCCGGGCTCCTCGATCACGTCGTAGGGCAGCTCGGCGCCCGCGTTGACGGCGGCGGTCAGCAGCGCGGCGGACTCGAGCGCGAAGTCACGCAGCGCGTCGTGAAGCTCCCGGTTGCGCATGAGGGCGGGTTTCGCCGCCCCTCCCCGCGGTCCTTTCGGGAGGGAGGGGCCCGCCGGCGGGGTACGCGATCGGGATCCGCCGGCCGGCTAGGCGATCGCCGCCGCGGCCGGCCGCGGGTCCGGCACCTCGCAGGGGCCGTGGGCATCGAGCCACTCGCGGCCGAAGTCGCGCATCACCTCGATGATCGGCAGCAGCGCCTGGCCCTTCTCGGTCAGCGCGTACTCCACGCGCGGCGGCACCTCGGGGTACGTGCGCCGCTCGACGACGCCCTCGGCCTCGAGCTCGCGCAGCCGCAGCGAGAGCGTGCGCGGGCTGATGCCGGCGAGCGAGCGCTCGAGCTCGCAGAAGCGGCTGCGGCCCTGGGCGAGGTCGCGGACGATCAGCATCGTCCACTTCGTGCAGACCAGCTCAGCAGTCGCACAGACCGGACAAGAGTCCTTCCCGCTCCGCTTCATTAAGTGAAGTGTAGCGCCACACGCCGCCTACGGCGGGGGTCATACGGCGGGGGTCAGACCCTCCCCCCAGGGGTGAGAAGGGGGGAGGGTCAGACCCTCCCCCCTAGCGGTTGCCCAGCAGGCCGCCCAGCCCGCCGGCGGCGGCGCCGCCCCCGCCCGGCGCGGCGGCGGCCACGCGGCCCTCGCTCGGCTGCACCAGCACCCAGCCCTGGCCGCTGAACGCCATCTGCACCGTCTCGCCGGAGCCGCGCCCGATCAGCGTCTTGAGGTTCGCGTCGACCTTGACCTGCGTCTGCACGCCGCTCGACCACGTGATCGCGGCCTGGGCGTCGGCGAACGTCGGCGCAGTGCTCACGTCGAGCAGCACGGGCGGCCCGTCCGAGAGCAGCGCCACCCAGCCGGTCCCCTGGAGCGACATGTTCGTGAGCCCGCCGGCCATCGCCGCGGCCACGCCGCCCTCGACCTTCTTGATGTCCCAGTCGATCCCGGCGTCGAACGCCAGGACGTTCGCGCCGTTGCAGGTGATGTAGTCGTTCTCGAGCTTGATCAGGTGGATGTCCTGCGCCTGGTCGGCGAGGAAGACCTCGCCGGTGCCGGTCATCTTCATGAGCTGGGTGCCCTCGCCGCTGATCGCCTTCTTCAGCATGCGGCCCATCCCACCGGAGCCGGCGTGCTCGAACGTCACGTCCCCCTGGTAGGCGACCATCGACCCGAGCTTCGCCTGGATCGTGACCTGGTTGAGCTCCACCTTCAGGAGCTTGCTGTTCTGGAGGTTGAACGCCTCCTGTGACTCGGTCTCCTGGAACTGGCCGAGCGTGCTCTGCATAGGGGCCTCCAAAAATCGAGTGCGAGGGCCACGCAGCCTAGACCCCGCGTATGGCCGGCGAAAACCGCGCTGGCGCGCTAGCTGTAAGTCCCGAGCACGTTGGTTCGCTCGACGAGTCGAGCGACCGGCGGTTTGTGGCCGAGAGCCGAGTGTCGGCGCTGATGGTTGTAGTGCCAAAGCCAGCCGTCAAGGGCCGCGATCCGCTCTGAGCTCGATCG
>DASVWC010000049.1:0-16202 GCA_036389835.1 Thermoleophilaceae bacterium
GTCGCCCCCCCTGCCACCGGCGAGCCTCGTCATGAAAGCACCTCTTGATCTATGTCGTGCGGCACGACAGCCGCTGTGAGCATTGGAAGTTGGACGTTTTCTAGCGCCGTCATTACGACGATGGAGCGCCGTCGGGTGGAAAGTAGGAGCGAAATCGACGCAGAACCTGGTTGACGCTGGTGTGGCTCACGCCAGCTCGCTCGCCGACCGCTCGGCTCCCCGGCTCCTCGCCCAGCTCCGATGCCATGTTGAGCCAGACGCCGATGACTCGAACAGCAAGATCGTCACCAGCTTCTGCGGCGGCTTGCATAGCGCTCCGGACGTCGCTCACGCTCGCGTCGCGTTCGAGTAGCGCGGCCACTCGCTCATCGTCATCGATTACACCGGGGCCGAGCTCCGCGCGCTCGTGCGCGTTGACGATCGTCTGACGGCGGAGCTTGTCGATCGCGCGGTTCCGCGCGGCCCACACCAAGTAGGCGACGGGCTTGCGGATGGCCGGGGCGGCGGCGTCCGCTCGGCCCACTTCGTACATGCCCTCGATGGCCGCTACGGCGGCGTCCTCGGCGTCCTGCTCGGAAAGTCCGAAGCGTCTGACCAACCAGCGAGTGAGCCACTGCACGACCACACGAAAATCGTCGCGGCCTACCCGATCTCCCTCGGTGAGCCCAGCCGTGAGGCGCGCCGCAGCTTCGTCGAACGCTCGCGCCTCGACTCCCTCGGCGGGACGAGTCATCCGATCGTGAGGTCGCGGCTCGCCGCCGACCTAAATCTCATAGGAGGACACGGGCACGATCGGGTTGCTACCCGCTCCCTCGCTCTTAAGATCGAGCGCATCGATCAGGCACGGGTGCAGGGCGTACGTGCCTGCTGCGTCGTCGATGCGCAGCTCGTGATGGGACGCGGCAGAGTAGAAGATCGCCCGGCCATCGTCCTTGAGCTCGGCCGGCACCTGCCCTAGCAGCCCGTTCTGCCACAGCACAGCCATCACGTCAGTGTGGCCGTCGAACAACTCGGACCCCTGCTCGCTGGCACGACTGAAGGTCTCCCGGCTGAAACGATCACGGCCGATGGAACAAATGAACTTCTCAAGCTTGCTGCGGACATCCTCCTGGTAGACGTCCGCACCGGTGAAGCTCGAGTCCGACGCGGTGTAGATATCGGAAATCTCTTGGAGAGCGGCTCCCTCGTGCATCATGTCGGCAGCGATCTGGTTCGCACAGATCGCCAGCTGCTCACGCCCGAACACCCGGGCGCAGTGATGCACGACCTGACGGATCTCTGTGTCCGTAAGCGGTCGCACGGACCCGTCACGTGTCCGCATCCGTTCACATAGCTGGTTGCCGAGCACAACGATGTCCCGCGGAAGCAGGCGTGTGTGACGAAGGAGATAGCGAGCAGGCGACTCTGTCACCCGTCGACGCTCGTTGTAAATCCCGGTCACGCCAAGCCACGTACCGACCGTCGAATCGCCACCACTATGCCAGCGAAGCGGAAGGCGACGGACCTTCTCCTCGAGGAAGTAGCCGATGCTCTCCGAGTCCCACTCGAGCAGTCGGATGAAGACTGGGTCGAGGTACCGGGTGGCGTGCTCACTCCCGAAGACCGACGTGTAGACGTGGTCACGAATCGAGATGAACACATGCAACCGGCCCCCCAAGCGCGTATCTCGGAGAAGCCTCATCACCTGGTAGAAGAGTCCCTTTTGGCACATCATCCAGTACGCGGGCGCGTGCCGGAACTCTTCGTCGACTGCATCGAGGTAGAAGCAGATTGCCGGATACCGAGACAAGAGCTCGCCCAGCTTGTACTCAAGCTCTTCCCACTGTCGGTGAGAGACCTGCCGGTTGAGACGCTCGGCATTTATAGGTCCGTCGTTGATGATGTCCCTGACCTGGCTGTAGACCGAGAGCGGAGTGATCGACGTCGCGGCGTGGCCCAACACCTCGCCGAAGCCCTCGGTCAAGAGCTCTTGGTCGCGCTCGCTCAGCTTCGATTCGAGCCGCTCGTTGCGCAGCATGTGACTCGCGAGCGACCTGAGGATCGCACAGCGCCAGATCGCCATCCACTTCTCGGTCAGAACTCCGAGTGGGTAGCAGTTAGCGACCGCCACTATGTCGGATGTAGTGGGAAGGTTCTGCTGGATGTCGTCCGCGTAGAGCTCACCGGTGTCAGCGGCGTGGGTCCGTGCCCGCCGGAGGTAGAGCGTCTTGCCGGCACCCTTCCGGCCCACGATTACGCGGGCGCGGAGGTCGTCGTGTCGGGTCGCTATTCCACCGGCGCCGGCAAAGTCGATGAAGCTTGCGCTGGCGTCGCGTGGATCCTCGCGGGACGCATCGGCGGCGCCGAATGGACCGCGCACGTTTGTCTGGCTATCGACCGTCACGCTCGATCACCGGAACTATCGGCTTGCTGCCCGGGCCGCCGTGATCCAGCCCTGCCGTGTCGATCAGGCAGGGGTGAAACACGTAGCCCGGACTGTCGGGGACCGTCGTGTCTGAGTTAAGGAGCGAAAAGAAGAGCGGTCTCGCGGGGTCGCCTGACGCGGGGACGTGACCGAGGAGGCTGTTTTGCCACAGGACGTCAAGGACGTCGAGGCCAAATTCCTCGGTCCCCGCCGCGCGTGCATCTTCCAGTTCAGCCCGGTCAAACCGCTCACACCCGATGCTCTCGATGAAGCGTTCAAGCCTCAGTCGCAAACGAGGATGCTCGGTGCCACCGGGGGTGGAGGTTGTAGAGATGACGTGCTCACTCTCGGCGTCCTCCTGCGAGAGCGTGATGGCGAGTTGCCGAACGCAGGCATCAAGCTGCTCGCCCCCGTATAGGCGCGCGCAACCACCCACGACCTTTCGGACCCAGGCCTTTTCGAGCGGTGCTTGAGGCGGCCCGTCCGGTCGCCGCCCACGCGCCAGATCGTTGCCGAGGACGACAACGTCGCGGGGCAGGGACCGCGTGTGACGGATTAGGTAGTCGAGCGCCTTCTCGATGCAGCGGCGATCTGGATTGTCGATCTCGCTGAACCCGAGCAACGTGGCCATTGCTCCGCTTCCTGACATGCCTCCGGCGGCGGCGCCCCGGGCGATCTGCCCCACCTTCTGGACACAGAAGTCCCTCGCGTCGTTCTCGTTCGCCTCAAGTACGAGCACGTGCTCACGAAGCGCGCTGCGCGTGCCCGCTTGGACGAGCTGGATGTAGTGATGTTCGCGTGTGGTGACGATCACGTGCAGCCAGCGACCAAGCTCGGAAGCCTGCATCCCGTCCACGGCAGCCAGCAGGCCATGCTGGCACGAGGTCCACGCGCGTGGAAAGCGCGAAACGTGCTCGTCGATGAGATCGACGAGCAGTGCGACGGAACCAGAGCGCTCGAGGATCGCGATGAGGTGCCGTTCGAGGTCGGCCCAAGTGTCCTGCTCGAGATATGCCCGCAGCTCCGCGCCGCTTCGTGTCTTCTCGACGATGGCATGCACTTGGGACCACACCGTCTTTGGTACGTAACACTCCTCCGCCTTGCGAAGCAGGCCTGTGAAGTTGTCGCGAAGGGCGAGTTCGTCAAATTCGGTCAATCCGTACTTTTCGGCCGCGCACATCACTTCTGTGGCGAAGGAGCGGACGATCGCGGCGCGCCAGATCTGCGCCCAGATAACCGGCTGTTGCGACCTCACGAATCGGCTGTCGATACCTGTCACGTCAGCGGAAGCAGGCGTACTTGTCTGAATGTCAAGCGCGCTCGCTCCTCCTTCGCGCCTAGACATCTCGATCTGAGCCCGGCGGAGAAAGCATGTCTTACCTGCCCCACTCCGCGCGACGATCACGCCTGACCGCGGGCTCTTGACCAGCTGGACGAGCGCCTCGTCGTATAGCGCGACCATCTCTGATTCCGGCAGGTGGGAACCGTCGGGGGAGCCGAATGGGGGCAGGCTCATCAGAGGTGGGGACGGGCGGGGCTGTAGCGAAATACGGGCGAGCGCTGAACGCTACCCGATTGCAGCAAAGCTCTGTACCAAAAGCCGCCCTGGGTGGCTGTCGGTTTAGCGGGTCAAGGAGCCCGGCGTTCAACAGATACACCTTCCACGCCTGTCAACGCCAAGGGGTGGGCTTCCTGTGCCCACCCCTTGACTTCGTTTTGTCCTGAAGCCGCCCCCTTGTTTTCGCCGCCCGGACCTGTCGCGCCAGCCGTCCCGTGTCCTCCTCTCTGCCTTGTAAGTGTTGGCTGCCGTTGCTTCTACGACGCGTGTGCTCGCCGCGTTGGAAACCCGTCGAGGTAATCCCCTTTTGCGAGCACATCGACGTAGCGCCGGGGGGTGCATGCAGGACGCTCCTTCCAGGGTTGAAGACGTGGTGGTACGCGACTCCTTTGGAGGGCCGAATCATCCGGGAGTGGCAGTCCGCGCGACCGTCGTGGCACTCAGCGCGAGGCCGCTTGAGAACCAGCTGCCGACCCCGCGACATCAAAAGCCTCAGCTACCAGCCGCGCATCGTCCTCACGTGGAACGTAGTGCAGATACTTCATCGTCGTCTGAATGTCCGCATGGCCCATCCACTCCTGGACGCGGCGGATATCGGCCTTGGCGATCATGCGGGTCCCGAAGGTGTGGCGCAGGTCGTGGAAGCGGAGCCGGCGGAGCCCAGCCCGGTTGACAGCGGCGTCGTAGCGACGCCGTAGCGCAGAAGGGTCGACGAAAGAGCCAAGCTGGCCGACGAACACGAGATCGTCGTCGCCTGTCTTGTAGCCACGCGCGCCGAGCTGCGCGAGCGCCTTCGCCACGTCCGGGGCCATCGGCACCGACCGGACCTTGCCGGACTTCGGCGTCGTGACCTGACCGGCCGCGTAGCTGGCCCGCACGCGAATCAGCGAGCCGGTGAAGTCGACGTCGCGCCACCGCAGCGCGAGCAGCTCGCCGCGGCGGAGTCCGCTGAAGGCGGCAGTGAGGAATATCGCGGCGTCCTGCTCGTCGGCGGCGGCACGTACGAGCGCCATCACCTCCTCGGGCGAGAACACCTCGATGTCGCCGGAGCGGCTCATTGGCGGCCTTTCGACATCGGCAACCGGGTTGGTCGGGAGGTCGTAGACCTTGCGGGCGCGCTTGAAGATCCCGTGCAGCAACACGAGCGCCTTGGTGCGTGTGCTCGCCGAGCGATCCATTCGGCTGATCCAGGTTTCGACCATCGGCGTGGTGATCGACTCGATAGGACGCTCGCCGAATTCAGGCAGGAGCTGCGAGCGCACGATCGCCCGATAGCCCTCGACCGTCGACGGCTTGCGTCCGCGGTCGTGCTCGACGTAGCGAAGCCATTCCGCGGCGGCGTCCGCGAAGGTGGCCCCGGTCTTCACCATCCCCGGCAGCACGCCGCGGCGGGCCTCGTCGAGCGTCGATCGCAGCCAATCCTCCGCGGTCCGCTTGCTGAAGTAACCGGCGGGCGGGCGGCCGCGCTCGGTCCACGCCGGCCCGAGCTTCTTCTGCACCTGCCGACCGTCCGGCAGTCGGTACTTCGCGTACCAAACCGGGCCTCGAGCACGCTCTAAACGGAACACGTGACCGGAAGGAGAGCGCAGATCGGACGCTGCCATGCCCGCATATTACGCCCTTCTCGGGACATATTGGGGACACACTTGTGGCCACGCACTCGCGTCAAGACACAAAAAGCGCCTCTAAGCTGGGACTTTCTAAGCCGACGAGGGGACTCGAACCCCTGACCCCTTCATTACGAGTGAAGTGCTCTACCAGCTGAGCTACGTCGGCGGGCCGGCCCGAGTCTAGACCGCGGGGGCGAGCTTTTCGGCCCCGCGCCTGAGCGGGATGTGCTCCCACGCAGGCTCAGGCGACTTCCGGCCCACGCGATCGGCGGCGGCCGCGTGCTGCTCGAGGCGCGCGGCCTTCGCGCTCGGCTGCTCGGGCTTGCGCTCCTGCCCGCGCTGCCGCCCGGCCACGGCCTGCTGATCCCGCGCTGCTCGTCGGTGCACACGTTCGGGATGCGCTTCGCCCTCGACCTGGTTTGGCTGGACGACCGGGGCCGCATCGTCCGGGTGGACCGTGCGGTGCCCCGCAGGCGGCTCCGACGCTGTCGCGGCGCGCACGCCGTCGAGGAATGGCCATACCGTATACGGTATGGCCATGGATCCGGCGACCTTGGTCCGGGAAGCCCGCGAGCGTCACGGCCTGAGCCAGGCCCGCCTGGCCCACCGGGCCCGGACGACCCAGTCGGCGATCAGCCGGATCGAGCGCGGCGAGGAGGCGATCACGTGGGAGCGGCTGCGCTCGCTGCTCCACGCGGTCGGCGAGGAGCCGGTGCTGAGAAGCGCGCGGATGGACTACGACGGCGACGCGACGCAGCTGCTGGACGAGCGGCGGCGGCCCCCGGAGCGGAGGCTGCCGTCGGCGCTCCGGTCGAACCAGAGCGTGGCCGAGCTCCGGATGGGGTTCGCGGAGGGTCAGCGGAGACGAGGAGACGCCGTGACGGTCTACGACCCTGAGCGGTTCGAGGGGCGTCCGATGCTCGCCGTGCTGGAGGAGTTCGGCGTCGAGTACGTGGTGATCGGCGGCGTCGCCGTCCAGGCGCACGGCAGCCCACGACTGACCAATGACCTCGACATCGTCCCCCGCCCGGCCCTCGTGAACCACTCCCGCCTCGCCGAGGCCCTGATCGAGCTCGAGGCGGTGACACGCGGCACGCGTCCCGTTCCGGTCACCGATCCGCAGCGACTCGCGCGTGCGAACGGCGTCTTCCTGAGCACCAAGTTCGGCAAGCTCGACGTCCTCAAGGCCGAGCTGGTCCTCGGCGGCTCGTACGAGGACCTCCGCCGCAACGCCGTGGAGCGCCCCTACGGCGAGCTGACCGTGCTGGTCGCGGGCGTCGACGACCTGATCCGGATGAAGCGCATCGCAGGCCGGTGGCAGGACCTGCGCGACATCGCGACCCTCACGAAGCCAACCGACGAGCTCGAGCGCGAGGCCGACGAGCTGTCGCGCTGGATGCGCGAGCAGCTCGGCGAGGACTCCTAGTCCGCGGCCCCCACCAGCCGCCGCAGCCTCACCGACAGCGCCGCGAGCGCCAGCTCCTCGGTGACGTTCAGCGACAGCGACAGCCGCGTGTCCTCGCAGCGCTCGACCGCCTCGCGCAGCCGCCGCGCGTCGCGGCCGCGGGCGGCCGGCGCCAACGCGTCGATCCGGTCGACGCCCAGCACCGCGCTGTCCGCCTTCTCGGCGACGCACACGAGGTCGCGGAACGCGATCGCGGCCAGCTCGAGGCCTAGGTCGAGCACCTCCGTGCGCGCGCGGCGCCCGTCGCGCTTGGCGGCCTCGTCGAACTCCTTCTCGAGCGCGTTGCGGTCGCGCCCCTTCGGCTCGTCCTCGAGCCGCTTCTCGGCGACCGCCAGGACCTCGGCCGCGGCCTCCCGCCCGCGCTCCTCGGCGCGCGCCAGCAGCCCGGCCCACGGCTCGCCGGCGCGCACGTCGCGGCCGTCGCCGGCGAGCGCGTCGCGGACGAGGCGCTCCGCGTCGTCGCGCAGCGCCTCCCCGTCGTCCGACGCGAGCCAGCGCGCGCGGGTCAGGTTGCCGAGCGCCAGCCTCCCGCACGCCCCGGCCCGCGCCGGGTCCACGCCCTCGCTCTCCAGCACCGCCGCGATGCGCTCCGCCGGCAGCGGGTCGAAGCGCACGAGCTGGCAGCGCGACACGACCGTCTCGATCACCTGCCCGAGCGCGTCGGTCAGCAGGATCAGGTGGACGAAGGCCGGCGGCTCCTCCAGGGTCTTGAGGAGGCGGTTCGCCACCGTGTCGCTCATCGTGTCCGCGCGCTCGAGCACGAACACGCGCTTGGACGACTCGAACGGCGTCCGCGTGGACGCCGACACGACCGCCTCGTCCACGTCGCTGACCCGCATCTCGTGCGCGCCCGTCGGGCGCACCCAGGTGAGGTCCGGGTGCGTTCCCGCGCGCACGCGCGCGCGAGCGGCGTCGGCGTCGGCGTCGCTTGCACCGGCCGCCAGCAGCTCGGCGGCGAGCGCCCGCGCGGCCGTTCGCTTGCCGGTGCCGGGCGGCCCGTGGAACAGGTAGGCGTGCGAGGGCGCGCCGGAGAGCGCCGCCCCCAGCACCATCCGCGCGTGCGGGTGGTCCTCGGTCCCGGCGAGGCTCATCCCGCGGCCCCCTCGACGATCGCGGCGACCTCCTCGTGGACCTCCTCGGGCGGGCGCGCGGCATCCACTCGCCGCCAGCGCGACGGCTCCGCTCGCGCCAGCTCGTCGTAGGCGCGGGCCACCTGCGCCTGGAGGGCGGCGCCCTCGTCCTCGAACCGGTCGGCCTCGCCGGCGCGCGAGGCGGCGGCGCCGGTCTCGAGCTCGAGGAGGAAGGTGAGGTCCGGCCTCAGCGACCCGGTCGCCCAGTCGTTCACCCGCGCCACCGCGTCCACGCCGAGGCCGCGAGCGGCGCCCTGGTAGGCGAGCGACGAGTCGACGAAGCGATCGGAGACGACCACGCTTCCGGCCTCGAGCGCGGGCCGGATGACCTCGGCCACGAGCTGCGCCCGCGCGGCCGCGAACAGGAGCGCCTCGCCGTGCGCCGTCATCGCGACCGTGCCCTTCAGCAGCTCGCGCAGGCGCTCCCCGAGCTCCGTCCCCCCGGGCTCGCGCACCGCGAGCGCCCGCGCGCCGAGCCGCTCCGCGAGCATCCGGGCCTGGGTCGTCTTGCCCGAACGGTCTATCCCCTCGAAAGTGACGAAAAGCCCGGGCACGGTTCGAAGCTATCAGCGCCATAGGCTAGGTTCCCGCCGGTGCGCGCCCTGGTGACAGGCGGAGCCGGCTTCATCGGCTCGAACCTCGTGGACGGCCTCCTCGGCCGCGGCGACGAGGTGACCGTCGTGGACAACCTCACCACGGGCAAGCGCGAGAACCTTGACCAGGCGCTCGCGGGGGGGGCCAGGCTGGTCGAGGCCGACGTCCGCGACGCGGAGGCGCTGGCCGACGTCTTCAAGCAGGCCGAGCCCGAGGTCGTCTTCCACCTCGCCGCCCAGATCGACGTGCGCAAGTCCGCCGCGGACCCGGCCTACGACGCGCGCGTGAACGTGGAGGGCACGATCAACGTGCTCCAGGCCGCCCGGGAGGTGGGTTCGCCGCGGATCGTGAACACCAGCACCGGCGGCGCGATCTACGGCGAGGGTCAGCAGATCCCGGCCCCCGAGTCGCACCCGAACGCGCCCGAGGCCCCCTACGGCCAGTCCAAGTTCGCGGCCGAGGGCTACTGCGAGCTGTTCCGCCGCCTGTTCGGCCTGTCCACCGTCTCGCTGCGCTACGGCAACGTCTACGGCCCGCGCCAGGACCCGCTCGGCGAGGCCGGCGTGATCGCGATCTTCTGCGGGAAGATCAAGGCCGGCGAGCGGCCGATCGTCTTCGGCGACGGTCTCCAGACGCGCGACTACGTCCACGTGGACGACGTGGTGGCCGCCAACCTGGCGGCGGCCGGCTCGGACGTCAGCGGCCCGGTGAACATCGGCACCGGCGTGGAGTCATCCGTCCTCGACATCGTCGAGGCGCTCGCCCCGCACGCGACGGCCGACTTCACGCCGGACCACCAGCCCGAGCGCCCGGGCGAGGTCCGCCACATCGCGATCGACTCCACCCGCGCGCGCGAGGCGTTCGGGTGGGAGGCCAAGGTCGCGCTGGGCGAGGGCCTCGAGCAGACCCTCGCGTCGCTGCCCGGCTGAGCTTGCGCTAACGCGCCCGGCGTAGGAACATCCCGCGTCCATGCGGCTGCGTGCGCTCCTCCTCGCGACGCTTGCCCTCCTCCTGCTCGCCGCCGCGCCGGCACGGGCGGCGACCAGGGTCGTGGGTTTCGACGACCGCGACCCGGACACGCGGGTCTCGAACCAGTACCAGTCGTCGCACGGCGTGGCCTTCCCGGACGACTTCGGGTTCCAGCCGCTCGTCAAGAGCGTCGGCGCGCTCGCGCACTCCGGCGACCGCGTCGCGGTCTACAGCTGCGAGGGGATGTACGGGTGCGGTGAGGGCTTCTCGACGCCGGTGATGCGCGGGCAGCTCTCGCAGTCCGCGAACTCGGTCAGCGCCTACGTCGGCTACTTCAACTACGGGGGCGACGCGGATACGGCAAGGGTGCGGATCCGGGCCTACAACGCCGACACCGGACTGATCGCCGAGAGCCAGTACGCGACGGTGACGAAGGGCGGCCCGTTCGACCAGCAGGTGACCGCCACGTCGCCGAGCGGCCCGGCGATCGACTACTTCGACGTGACCGCCGACGACCCGGCGAACCCGTCGCTCGGCGAGTCGATCGCCTTCGACGACCTCGCGATCACGATCGACGACGCCACGCCGCCACCGCCCCCGAACTTCACCCTCAACCCCGGCCAGACCGTCGTGGACGTGCTCACCGGCACCTCCGTCGACGTCCCGATCGACCTCAACCGGATCAACGGCTCGAACGGCGACGTCTCCTTCGCGGTCACCGGGCTGCCGGCGGGCATGACCGCCGGCTTCAACCCGAATCCGGTCACCGGCACCGGGACGCGCACGGTCATGACCCTGACCGCCGCCGAGGGCGCCGCGCACTCGGACCAGTACTCGGAGATCACGGTCACCGCAACACCGACGAGCCCGGGCGCGGGCAGCACGCCGCGCAGCATCACCAAGCAGGTGCGGATCCGCGAGAACTGTGACCGCAGCCTGCGCGCCGAGTACCTGGACGCGCGCAGCGAGAGCTGCATGGTCAGACGCGGCACCGCCTACGAGGCGACGAACGCCGAGGTGCGGGTGAACGGGCTGGTGATCAAGCCAGCCGACGACTCGCGCCCGACGCTCGTGATCGACCCGGTCGAGAAGACGATCAAGGGCCGCTCGCTGACGATGCCGTTCACGGTCGCGGTCGACTCGAACCCCGACATCCCGATCTACGCCGGGCCGCTGAGCTGGACCTTCAAGGAGGGCGACAACGCCCGCAAGGTGCTGGGCTTCGACCTCAGCGGGGTGCCCGTCCTGAAGAGCCTCCCGATCTCCGGGATCCAGGCGTCGTTCACGAAGAACGGCGACACGCTCGTCAAGCCGACGGTCAAGCTCGGCTTCTGGCCGTTCAACTACTTCGGGTCGGTCACGACGACCACGACGTTCACCGTCGACAACGACAACCCGCCCGACTTCACGGGCCTCGAGCTCGCGCTCGCGAAGGTCAACGCGCTCGGGATCGAGCTGAAGGACGTCAAGCTCAAGTGGCAGCAGGGCGGGAGCTGGGCCGGCAGCGCGAAGCTCGTCCTGCGGTTCGCCAGGACCTACGAGGTCGGCGCCGGGTTCGGGATCAAGGACGGCGGGTTCGACTTCCTGAACGGAAGCGTGAGCGGCATCAACCAGCCGATCGGGGCGGGTGTCTTCCTCCAGCGGCTCGGCTTCGGCGTCAAGCGCAGCCCCCTCACGCTGGAGGGGTCGATCGGCCTTTCGGCGGGGCCGCAGGTGCTCGGCGCCAAGGCGGTGACGATCAACGGCACGGTCAAGGCGGTGCTCGCGGACCCGTTCGTCGTCGAGGTGAACGGCGGGGTCAAGCTCGCCGACCGCTTCGAGCTCGCCGACGCCTTCCTGCGCTACTCGTCCACCGGCCTGTTCGAGTTCGGCGGCAGCGTGAAGTTCGACATCTGGGCGCTCGACCTGAGCGGGCGGGTCGACGGCTGGGTCACCGGCCTCACGCACTGGAACGTGGAGGGATCGATCGACGCCTGCCTCGACGTGTGGGGCCCCGACCCGTGCGGGAACGCGAAGGCGATCCTCTCGACGAAGGGCATCGCCGGCTGCGTCGGCGTGTACGGCTACTACGTGGGCGCCGGCGCGCGCTGGGGCTGGCCGCCGGACTTCGACGCGTTCACCGGCTGCGACCTCTCGCCGTACCGCGAGCTGAAGCCGGCCGCGCACGTGCGCAAGGCGGCGCAGCTCAACCAGACCACGCTCCCCAAGGGACTGCCGAGCGCCGCGTGGGAGGTCAGGGGCGACGGTGCACCGCCGGCCGTGACGCTGACCGGCCCGAACGGGGAGGCGGTCACCGTCTCGCGCGAGAACCCGAACGTCCAGCAGGGCGGCTTCTTCGCCCAGGCACGCCAGGACGGCACCACGTTCGTGCTCGTCGACAAGCCGGCGGCGGGCACGTGGACCCTCTCCGACGACGGCGCCGTACCGGTCACGCGGGTGCGCGAGGCGCGCGGGCTGCCCAAGCCGTCGGGGAGTGCGACGGTCCGCGGCCGCGGCCGCTCGCGGACGCTGAGCTGGAGCATGCGCCCGGTGAAGGGGCAGCGGGTGACCTTCGCGGAGATCGGCAGGGACGTGAAGCGGGCGATCGTCTCGACGGCCTCCGCGCGCGGGTCGATGCGCTTCCGGCCGGCGGACGGGCCGGCGGGCAAGCGCTCGATCGTCGCGCTGATCGAGCAGGACGGTCAGCCGCGCACGAACCTGACGGTCGGCTCGTACCGCGTGCCCGGCCCGCCGAGGCCGGGCAAGCCGCGCAGCCTGCGCCTCGTCCGCAGGGGGTCGCGGCTGACGGCGAGCTGGAAACCGAGCCCGGCGGGCTTCCGCCACGCGGTCTACGTGCAGCTCGGCGACGGACGGCGGGTGGCGGAGGTCCTCGGCCCCAAGCGCCGCTCGTTCACGCTCAAGGGCGTGTCGAGCCGGGTCGGGGCGAAGGTCAAGGTGCTCGGACTGACCGCCGCGAACGGCAAGGGGCCGAGCGCGTCGCGCTCGATCAAGGCGAGGCGGCGCTAGGGCCGCGGGCCGGCGGCGAGCTCAGAGCCGCCGGCGCCCGCACGGGTCGCGCTTCAGCCGCCCGAACGCCTTCGGCCGGCTGACCGGCACGCAGACGAGGAAGCGATCCGAGCGCGACAGCCCGGGTACGCGGATCGCCCCCACGAGCCGGTAGCGGCGCCTGCCCGCCGCACGCACGCGCAGCGAGCCCGCCCTGGTCCCGGACCTCTGGGCGCCGCGGCTGCGGTACAGGTAGGCGCGGCGCCGGGTCACGTGCAGCCAGTCGGGCGCGGTGAACGTGCCGCGGACCTCGATGCTCGACCGCCCAACCACCCAGAAGCTGGGGTTCCCCCCGAAGTACGGGTAGACGGTGACGGTCTCCGTGACGACGGTCGGGAAGGTGGAGAGGTCGACGACGCGGTAGCGGGTGTTGCGATCGGGCTTCACGTCGAAGCCGTAGGACTCGCCATAGGGGAACTCGCTCCTCTCCGCGCGCCACTCCCCGTATGGATGGGGGTCGGACTGGAGCTGGAGCTGGTGGGCCGACACGCTCCTGCTGGCCCGGCCCTCGATCCTCGCCTTGCTGCCGTACGCGAGGTCGGCCGGCTTGGCCTCGATGCCGATCGTCAACCCGCGCGCGGGGATCTTGTCCGGGTCGTCGATGCCGGGCGCGTCGGGTCCGGGCCCGAAAGCGGTGATCCTGTTCTCCTTGACGACGATCAGCCGGTCGCCCGCGGCCGCCATAGGCGGCGGGAGGGGCAGCGACGTCAGGCCCAGGTCGACGATCGGCGAGAGCACGCCGCGCCAGTGCTCGCGCCCGCTGTCGCGGTCGAGCGCGATCAGCTCGCCGTCGCGCGTGAGCACGAAGACGCGCGTGCCGGCGACGAGCGGCGATCCGGCGAGCTCCTCGTCGGCGGAGCTGTAGCGCCAGGCCTCGGCGCCCGTGTCGAGGTTCACGGCCTGGAGCGACTTCTCGCCGCGGAAGAACGCGAGGTTGCCCGCGAAGGCCGGCGCGTGCAGGGCGCTGAAGGTGCCCACGCGGGAGCCGGACGCCGCGTCGAGGACCACCCCGCCCCCCGCGCGATAGTGCCCGTACACCCGGCCGCGGTAGACGGCCGGCGGCGGGTCGTCGTGCGAGTCGGCGCCGCAGCCGCTGTGGCTCCAGAGCCGCGCGAGCAGCGGGCGCTCGTACGCGTCGATCCGGTAGCAGCCGATCCCGTAGTAGATGCGCTCGTCGTCGGCCGCGATGTGGGGGCCGAGGCCCTGGATCGCCGCGACGCCCTCCTCGACCCCGTCCGAGCCGCGGAAGGCGCGCGGACGGCCGTCGGCCACGAAGACGCTCCCACCGTGCGCGACGGCCGCCCCGCGGCTGTCGGTCAGCGGGCGGGTCCAGAGCGTCTCGCCGCTCGCCGCGCTGAACGCGCGGATCGCCTTGCCGCCGTTCGCGAAGATCCGGCCGTCCTCGTAGGTGAGGCCGTACGCGTACGTCGCGCCGGCCTCGAGCGGCGCGGCCTGCGACCAGATCGTGACGCCCGTGGCGGGGTCGAGGGCGTGGAGCATCAGCCCCTGCTGGGGCGGCGCCGACAGCACGTAGACCCGCCCCTCGACCATCAGCGGGTTGGTGCGCGGCTCGCCGAGGTCGCGGCGGATCCACTTGCGCCCGAGCGGGGGGTCGAGCTTCGCGCCGGGCACGTTGCCGGTGTGCGCGGCGTCCACCTGGTAGGAGGTGACCGTCCCGCCGGCGGGGGGAGCGGCCGCGAGCAGCGCCAGCGCGGCCCACGCCCCCGCCACAGTCCTCCAGCGCCTCACCGCCGCTGAGCGTAGACCGTTTCCCACGCGCCAGTCGCACCCATCCGGGCGCTAGCGTGTTGGCGCGATGGTGACCGCCGCGATCGCCTGCGCCGCCGCCGGGCTCGTCCTGCTCGTGCTCGGCATCGTCTGGCTGACGTCCGTGGACGACGGCCGGGGAGCCGGCTGGCGCGAGCGCACGGCGGCGACCGCCGCCGACTTCCGCGACTGGCTGCGGCTCGGTCGCTGAGCGGCCGCGGATCTTCCCGCTCCGTGCGGTTTTTGGCCGGTCAAAGCGGCTGCAAATCTCTAGAATTCACGGACGCCGCCGCCCGCCTCCCACAGCCCCGTTCCGTCCGACCCTCGTAGCAGCATGTCCTACCCCGTCGCGCACCCGGCGCGGCCGGTACGGACCGCCAATACGTAGGGAGAAGAGATGCCCCAGACGCCCAGCTCAGCCGCCGACATCACCGCCCGCCGCACCGGTACGGGTGTGATGGTCGAGCGTCGCAACACCGAGCCGGGCGTCCACCCGTTCGACCAGGTCGAGTGGGAGATCCGTGACGCGGTCATCGGCGATCCGGAGAGCCCCGCGTTCGAGCAGCGCGGCGTCGAGTTCCCGAAGAGCTGGTCCCAGAACGCGACGAACATCGTCGCGCAGAAGTACTTCCGCGGGCGGATCGGCTCCGACGAGCGCGAGAGCTCCGTCAAGCAGATGATCGGCCGCGTGGCGGGCACGATCGCCGGCTGGGGCCGCGAGCTCGGCTACTTCGCCACCGAGGAGGACGGCGACGCCTTCGAGGCCGAGCTCACCTACGTCCTGCTCCACCAGCAGGCGGCGTTCAACTCGCCGGTCTGGTTCAACGTGGGCTTCGAGGAGAGGCCGCAGTGCTCGGCCTGCTTCATCCTCAGCGTCGAGGACACGATGGAGTCGATCCTCGGCTGGAACACCAAGGAGGGCATGATCTTCCGCGGCGGCTCCGGCTCCGGGATCAACCTCTCGAACATCCGCTCCTCGAAGGAGTACCTCTCGAAGGGCGGGCTCGCGAGCGGCCCCGTCTCGTTCATGCGCGGCGCGGACTCGTGGGCGGGCACGATCAAGTCGGGCGGCAAGACGCGGCGCGCGGCCAAGATGGTCGTGCTCGACGTCGACCACCCGGACGTCCTCGACTTCATCTGGTGCAAGGCGCGCGAGGAGGAGAAGGCGGCCGCGCTGCGCGACGCCGGCTTCGACATGTCGATCGACGGCGAGGGCTTCCACTCGATCCAGTACCAGAACGCGAACAACTCGGTCCGCGTCTCCGACGACTTCATGCAGGCGGTCGAGCAGGACGACGAGTGGAACCTGATCGCGCGGGTGACCGGCAAGCCGATCGGCGATCCGCTCCAGGCGCGCGAGCTGATGCGCGAGATCGCCGAAGCGGCGTGGCGCTGCGCCGACCCGGGAGTCCAGTACGACACGACGATCAACCAGTGGCACACCTGCCCGAACTCCGGGCGGATCAACGCCTCCAACCCGTGCGTCACCGGCGACACCCGCGTCCTGACGCCCGGCGGCATCTGGCGGCGGATCGACCAGATGATCCACCTGCCCAGCCGCGTGGTGACCAACCTGGACGGCCAGGAGATCCACATCACCGAGGGCGCGTTCCCGACCGGCACTAAGGACGTGTTCGAGCTGAAGACGGCCGGCGGGTAC
>DASVWC010000050.1:0-7167 GCA_036389835.1 Thermoleophilaceae bacterium
GTCGGTGTCGGCCTTGCACGGGTCGGTGTGGGCCGGCAGCGCCTCGAGGTCGTCGGTCAGGGCGTCGTTGTCGTCGTCGGGGTCGACGCTGTTCTTGATCTGATCGCCGTCGCAGTCGCCGTCGGGCGGGGTGGCGGGGCCCGTGTCGGCCGGCCCGGGGGTCGCGCCGGGAGCCGCGTTGGGGGCGGTCAGCAGCGGGCTCTTCGCGAGCTTGGTGGCGGCGCCGAAGCGCTTGCCGAGCAGGCGGATCTGGAAGCGGGTGGGCTGGCGGTCCTGCGCCGTGCCGCGCATGAGCGGGATCAGCTTCTCGGGGACCGTCACGATCAGGCGGGTGGTGGTGGCGCTGTCGGCCGGGACCCAGGCAACGCCGCCGCCCTCGCGGAGGAAGTAGACCTTGGTCTTGCCGGTGCCCTTCACGAAGTTCTTGCCGTTGATGGTGAGCTTCTCGCCGACCTGGGCGCTCATCGGGACGATCGAGGTGATCGTCGGGGCCGGCGGCGTCTTCGCCTTCTTCTTCTTGGCCGCTCCGGCGTCGACCGAGGTCGCCAGGAGGGCGCAGCTGAGCAGGGACAGGAGGATGAGGAGACGCTTTGCCATCGAAACCGGGTATCGGCCCGGTCTGGCGCGCCCTTTAGGGGTCTGGTCAGTTTTTTTGCGGCACCACGCGCTCACCCACGATCTGGGCCGGCGTGCGGTGCTTGAACCCCGGTGGGCGGCGCGGCAGGCCGAGCTCGTGCGAGCGCGCCGTGAGGTGCGCCGCCGCGCGCTCGGCGACTGCCGCGATCGTCAACGAGGGGTTGACGCCGAGCGACGACGGGATCGCCGAGGAGTCGACGCAGAAGAGGCCCTCGTTGTCGAACGCCTCGCAGCGGTGGTCCACCACGCCGAGGTCCTTCGACTCCGCCATGCGGCAGCCGCCGAGCGGGTGCGCGCAGTAGACGCCCTGGGTCTCGGTCAGCTTCATGAAGCGCCCCAGGCCGTCGCGCACGGCGATCTGCCGCATCGCCTTGTCGGCCAGCTCGCGCACGCGCAGCGATTGCTCCGACGGGCGGTAGGCGAACAGCCCGATCTCCACCGGGCCCGAGTTCGGCTGGATGGCTCCGCCCTGTGGAGGCGGGCTCACGAACTCGCCGTCGTGCGTGTCCTCGACCATCGCGAGCAGCTCGATCCGGTTGCTCCAGTTGGCGATCGCCCGCTTCTTCTGGAGGCCCCACCAGGACGGCTCGCCCTCGGGCTCGCGGCCGTCGTCGTAGAGGAAGTTGGTGAGGCTCGAGAGGAAGATCTCCTGGAGCGTGAAGCGGCTGCCGTCGTAGCGGTGGTCGCGCCGGCCCGCGTAGAAGTCGTAGGTCATCGTCGTGATCGGCTTGCCCTTGTGGAACGCGCCATAGCCCGGGAGCCGCAGGACGTCGCGGACCCGCTTCGGGTCGTACTCGATCGCGGCCACGTGGTCGCCGTTCGAGCCGAGGTGGCGGCCGAGCTGGCCCGACAGCGACGGCAGGTCCGGCTGCGAGCGCATGAGGATCGGGGTGGTGCCCATCGCCCCCGCGGCCATGATCAGCACCTTGCACTCGATCTCCTCGGACTCGCCGGTCGGGCGGCGGGTCGGGTTCTCGCCCTCGTTGTCCATCGGGGCGGCGGTCACCACGTAGCGGTAGCCGTCGGCGTTGGCGGCCGAGCGGCGCACGCGGTCGACCTGGCGGTTGGGCCTGACCCTCACGCCGGCGCGCTCGGCGGCGGCGAGGTAGTTCGTGTTCACCGTGTTCTTCGCCCCGTAGATGCAGCCCGTGTGGCACCACTTGACCTCCTGGCAGCGGCCCGGGTCGATCGCCAGCGGCACGCGGTCGCAGGTGTGGCCGGCGTTGTGGAGGGTGGCGGCCCACAGCCCGCCGGACTTCGCGACGCGGTCCCAGCCGGGCCGGTTCACCCGCAGCGCACGCTCGGCGCGCCCGTAGAAGCCGTCGAGCGTGCGGCGCGCGATCTCCTTCGGCCACATGCGCCGCTCGGGGCCGTCGTCGGGGTGGCGGTCGCGGCGCTCGAAGATCTCCGTGGGAGCCCGCAGCGACGCGGCCAGGTAGAGGTTCGACCCGCCGCCGACCGCGTTTGCCGTGACCATCTGGCAGCCCTGCGGCCCGCTCGCGCCGAGGGTGCCGGGACCGCCGCTCGACTGGATCAGCTTGTAGATGCTCGCGAGGTGGTCGATGTGCATCGACTGCCGGAAGTCGGTGTGCTTGAAGCGCCGGCCCCGCTCCAGGACCAGGATCGAGGCGGGGTCGGACCCCGCCGCCGTGTACAGCTCGGCCAGCCGCCACGCGGAGATCGAGCCGCCGAAGCCCGACCCGACGATGCACACGTCGACGCGCTCAGCCAAGGCTCCCTCGCTTGGTCCGCTCGTTCGCGAGCTTGCGGCGGTAGCTGAACGACCGGTAGCCGTTCGGGGCGGCGCCGGGGTAGCCCATCACGCGGTAGCCGGAGGCGACCTCGTCGGTCCCGATCGGGTGCTCGGCGGCGGCGCAGAAGGCCGTGAACGGCACGGCCGCGGCGGCCTCGTAGAGCACGCGGTCGCCGTTGGAGAAGTCGAGCGCCTGGAGGCAGACCGCCACGCGCTGTTCGAAGCCGAGGTTCAGGAACGGGCCGCCCTGCTGGAGCGAGCGCAGCGAGAGGTCGGCCAGGAACGGGCCGACCAGCGCGGGCGCGAAGCCCACGAGCGGGTTCCTGTAGAGGCGCAGCACGTCGGCCTCGACGGCGCCCGGATCCGGGTCCACGCCGGCGATCGCCTGCGGGTGGATCTCGTCGCCGAGGTCGGTGCGCTCGGCCCTGCGGCCCGGGATCATCGTGTCGGCGAAGGCCTGGAGGGTCGCGTCGTCGAGCGAGACGTCCGCGAGCGCGGGCTCGGCCGCGATCATCCGCTCTGCGACCGGCAGCGCCGCCAGCGCGAGCGCGCCAGCCCCGAGCGCGCCGACGCGACCCAGGAAGTCCCTGCGCGACAGCTCGCGTGCTACCGGCCCCCGAGGCTCACGCATGGCGCCAACGTACCTCAGTAGCGGGTACCGTGAGGCCGGTGAACGCGCGCGCGGGGGTGGCGATCGCGGTGCTGGCCGGCCTGCTCGCGGCCGGTCCCCCGGCCGCGGCCCAGACCGGCACGTCCGGCTGGGACGGGACCAACCCGTTCGCGTGCACGCTCCAGCAGGCCGGCACGGGCGCGCAGTTCCCCCAGCCCGAGGCCGACCCGTTCTGCGTCGAGTACGAGAAGCGCCACCAGAACGTGACCGAGCTCGGCGTCGTCGAGTTCCTGTCGCTCGAGCCCGCGCGCGTGGCTGCCGCCAGCCCCAAGTGCTTCTACTTCCAGCGCGACCACTGGGTCGGGTCCGTGGTGCAGGGCAACGCCGCCACCCAGACCTACGCCTGGGACGGCAGCTACTACTTCGACAAGGCGCGCGGGACGGGCGGCGTGTTCGTGGAGAACTTCTCGTTCAACGGGCAGACCGGTGACCCGTCGGCGCTGCCCGGGTTCCCGGCGGAGTACAAGCCGTACTTCGGGAACGGGCGCGGGGGCGTCCAGCGCAGCGACGCGGTGGACGTGGACCCGTCGTGCGTCGCGAAGGCCGAGGGGTCCAGTCCCTACGTCGCCGATCGCCCCGGCGGGGCCGGGGGCAGCCAGGGGATGGACCGCTGCCGGGTCCCCGGCGGACGGGTGGATCGCGGCGCCGGCGGCATCCGGCTCGGGATGCGACGCGGTGCCGTCCGGGCGAAGCTCGGCGGGCCGACCACCGAGAGCGCGCGCTACATGACCTGGTGCATGACAGGCGGCGGGCGGCTCGTGGCGGCGCTGGACCGCAGCGGGGCCTCGGGGCGGGTGGTGTTCGTCCTGACGGACGCGCCTCCGTTCGACGCCTCGGGCTTCCGCACCGGGTCGAAGGCCTCCAAGGCACGGCGACGGCTGCGGGGCGAGCGGCAGATCCTCCGGCGCGTGCTGGCCGTCAACCGGCGCCGCGACGTGCTCGTCGCCGGCCTCGCCTCGGGGCGCGTGGCGTTCCTGGCCTCCTTCACCCGCCGCATCAGCGACCGCCGCGCGGCCCGCTTCGTCGCCAAGGCTCGCTGACCTGGTCGACCTAGTCCCCCCTATACGGTGGATTAGGTCGACCAGGCCTGCTCAGCCGTCCGGGAACGGCTGAATCGGGATGCCGTGGTCGGTCTCGCGCATCCCCAGCTCGTAGGCGGCGCCGTGCGCCGTGTGCAGCTCGGTGGCGCGGCCGCCGTCGCGGCTCAGGCTCAGGGTCATCTCCGCGATCGAGCAGTTGACCGTGTTGTGCTCGGGTCCGTCGGGGTCGGCGTAGACCCAGCCGACGAAGTTCTTCGGGTCCGAGCCGACCCGGCCGTTGACGGTGAGCCCCCTGCCCGCGATCTTGAACTCGGCGCCGTCGGGGCGCTCGTGCACCTCCACGCGTCGCCGCGGGCCGCCGAGCCGGATCAGCTCGCCGCCGAGTGAGATCGCCCCGTTGGCGACCCAGGGCGAGGTAACGAGCCCGAGCTTGATGCGCCCGAGCGTGGCGTCGAACCAGGCGGTCTCGTCGCCGTCGAAGAGCAGGCCCTGGGTCCAGATCCAGCGCTCCGCGTGCTCCGAGCCCCAGTTGTGCCCGACCATGCCGCGCCATCCCTCCACGTCGATGCGCCGCCCGTCGACCTCGACCTCGCCGCGGAACGTCGCCGCCGGATACGGGCTCTCCGCCTTCGTGCGCGGGACCGGCGCGCGGTACATCCAGCCGGCCGGCAGGTACGGGAACGGCTCCTCGGCGCTCTCGACCTCGAGCCGCCAGCGCGGGTCGCAGGCCTCGCTCGGGGCGGCGCCCTCGGCGAGCCCGGGCCGGAACGAGCTCTCCCCCACCCTGACGTACTCGCCGGCGGGCGCGCTCAGCTCCTCGGTCGTGACCTTCGACGCCACGGGGCCGTCCGCCGCGCCGTCGAACAGCACGAACCAGACCGAGCCGGCCGGCGCCGCGTTCGGCCGCTTGTGGACCGTGTAGCGGATCCAGACGCCGAGCGGCTCGCTCGGATGGCAGGCGCGGATGTAGAAGCTCTCGTAGTGCCCCTTGGGCTGGGGCACCTCGGGGAACCGCGGCTCCGCGCGCTGAGGCATCGCCGGGGAGGCTACCGGCGCGCGCCGCGCGCTACGGGCCCGGGGTGCAGACCTTGAGTCGCAGGCGCTTCGCCGTCTGCCGCTCGCGGTTGACGCTCTTGACGCGGGCGTTCGCCTTCGCGCGGGCCGCGCCGCGCGAGCGGCTGCGCTGCGCGCGGGCCTTCGCCAGCGCCGCGCGCAGCGACGCCTCGCGGGCGCGCGCCTCGAGGCAGTCGGCCCCGTAGATCACGTCCTGCGCGACGAGCACGTCGTTGGCGATCACCGCGTCCACGCCCGCGTCGATGGCGGCGGCCACCTCGTCCTCCTCGTTGAACGTGTACGGGACGACCTTCTTGCCCGCGGCGTGGGCGCGCTTCACGTAGTCCGCGGCGTTCGGGATCGGCCAGGCCGGCGACAGGACCTCGTAGCCGCGGCTCTGGGCGTACTCGATCGAGCCGTTGGACGCGTTCGCCAGCGTCAGGAACGACGTGCTGTAGCCGGCGGCCTCGGCCACGTCGAGGTTCGGCGGCCAGAAGCTCTGGATCAGGATGTGGTCGCGTGGGATGTTCGCCGCCGTGACCGCGTCGAGGACCTTCGTGGCGAACCCAGAGCCCGGGTCGAAGTCCGGGTCGCCGGGCTGGTTCTTGATCTCGAGGTTGAAGCGGACTCGCCCGGCCCTGGCCCACGCGAGGAAGTCCGCGAGCTTGGGCAAGGGGACGGTCGCCCCCGGCACCTGCTTGATGTTCGCCTCGGTGCCGAGGACGTCCACGTGGCACCCGGCGAGCTGGGCCGCGGTCTTCTCCCCGATGTTGCCGGTGCAGTCGGTGGTCCGGTCGAGCCCCGCGTCGTGGATCACGAAGGGCACGCCGTCCGAGCTGAGCTTCGCGTCGAGCTCCATCCAGTCGGCGCCAATCGAGTGCGAGCGGTCGAAGGCGGGCTGGGCATCCTCGGGCGATACGGGGACGCCCGCCTCGATCGGGCCGCCGCGATGGGCGTGGATCTCGACCGCGGCCGCCGCGGGCGAGGCGAGCGCGAGGCAGATCGCGATCGCTGCGAGGACAGGGCGCACGGGAGCATTGTGCACCGCCGGGCGGTGCGAGCGTGCTGATAGAACTGTGCGCGTGGCCGACCCCGTCCTCCTCATCACCGGCGCGAGCAGCGGGATCGGCGCGGCCACCGCGCGCCAGGCGGCCGAGGCGGGCTACCGCGTGGTGCTCTCGGCGCGCTCGGAGGAGAAGCTGCGGGCGCTGGCCGAGGAGCTCGGCGGCGGCGAGCGGGCGGTCGCCGTGCGCTGCGACGTCTCCGTCTGGGAGGACCAGGAGGCCCTCGTGCAGGCGGCGCTCGACGCGTTCGGCCAGGTCGACGCCGCCTTCGCCAACGCCGGCTTCGGCGCCAAGCGCGGCTTCCTCGAGGAGACGCCGGAGCAGTGGCGCTCGATGGTCGAGACGAACGTGCTCGGCGCCGCCTACACGATCCGCGCCGTCCTGCCCCACTTCCGCGAGCGCGACGCCGGCCACCTGATCCTGACCAGCTCGATCGCCGGCCGCCGCGCGCTGCCGGGCTCGCTCTACTCGGCCACCAAGTTCGCGGTGACCGCGATGGGCGAGGCCCTGCGCCAGGAGGTCTCGGACACTCCGATCAAGGTCACGCTGATCGAGCCGGGGATGGTCGACACGCCGTTCTTCGACAACCGCCCCGGGCCGGACCGCGCGCTGCACGACGACGACGTCGCTCGCACGGTGATGTTCGCCCTCGCGCAGCCGCCGCACGTGGACCTCAACGAGATCCTCGTGCGGCCGATCAACCAGGCGACCTAGCGGCTCCAGAGGCGACCGCGCCGCGGCGTACCGTTGGGGCATGGCCGAGCGCTGCATCGCCCACGTCGACATGGACGCCTTCTACGTGAGCGTCGAGCTCCAGCGCCGCCCGGAGCTGCGCGGCAAGCCGGTGATCGTGACCTTCCTCTACACGACCTGCAAGGACACCTGCCCAGCACAGGCGCAGACCGTGAAGGGCACCCTCAACGAGCTCGGCCACGACATCCCCGCTGTCGC
>DASVWC010000051.1:0-4666 GCA_036389835.1 Thermoleophilaceae bacterium
TTCGGCATCAGCCGCTCACCTCCACGCCCATGGAGCGGGCCGTGCCCTCGATGATCTTGGCCGCCTGGTCGAGGTCGCGCGCGTTCAGGTCGGGCATCTTGGTCTCGGCGATCTGGCGCACCTGGTCGGCGGTGATCGAGCCGACCTTGTTGCGGTTCGGCTCGCCGGAGCCCTTGTCGAGGCCGGCGGCCTCCTTGATCAGCACGGCGGCCGGCGGCGTCTTCGTGATGAAGGTGAACGAGCGGTCCTCGAAGACCGTGATCTCGACCGGGATGATGCGGCCGTTCTGGTCCTGGGTCTGCGCGTTGAACGCCTTGCAGAACTCCATGATGTTCACGCCGTGCTGGCCGAGCGCGGGGCCGACGGGTGGCGCGGGGTTCGCGGCGCCGCCCGGGACCTGCAGCTTGATGATGGTCATGACCTTCTTGGCCACTAGTTACCCCCGCTGGGCTTCCAGCCCATCGTCTTGAGTATCTGCTTCGGCATCACGCCTCAGATCTTCTTCACCTGGTCGAAGCCGACCTCGACCGGCGTCTCGCGCCCGAAGATCGACACCAGCACCTTGAGCTTGGCGGCATCCTCGTTGATCTCCGAGATCTCGCCGGAGAAATCCGAGAGCGGGCCGGACACGACCTTGACGGACTCGCCGATCGAGAACTGCGCGCGCGTGCGCGGGCGCTCGGCGACCTCGCGGTTGAGCAGCCGGTCGACCTCGGGCTGGGAGAGCGGGACCGGCTTCTGCGAGGCGCCGACGAACCCGGTCACGCCGGGCGTGCCCTTCACGACGGTCCACGAGTCCTCGTCGAGATTCATGTTCACGAGCACGTAGCCGGGCATCGTGCGCTTCTCGACCTGCACCTTCTGGCCGTCCTTCATCTCCGAGACCTGCTCGGTCGGGATCACGATCTGGCGCACGTTCCCCTGCTGCCCGAGTGACTGGACCCGGTGCTCGAGGTTCTGCTTGACCTTCTTCTCGTGTCCTGAGTAGGTGTTGACTGCGTACCAGCGGAACATTTTCTCTCTCTAGATGATCTCCTGGACGACCCGCGAGACGATCGCGTCGAGCAGTCCCAGGTAACCGCCCATGATCACGATGAAGACGAGGACGATCGCAGTCAGCTGAGTTGTCTGCTTGCGATCCGGCCACTGCACGCGCTGGAGCTCGGCCCAGCAGGCGCGCAGGAAGCCGACAACCCTAGCGAGGCCGGTGGCGTGCGTGGGCTCTCCCGGGGCGGGCGCGCGGTCGCCGCGCTTGCCCCGCGGCCCGGTGGTGGCGATCGCCTCGCCCCCGCGGCGGCCGACCGGTGCGTACTCGGCCTCCGCCTCGCCCAGCTCGTCCTGGTCGACCTCGAAGTCCTCCTCGTCGAGGAAGAGCTCCTCTTCCTCCTCCGCGCTGAGCTCCGGCCGCGGCTCGGCGTCGCGCGGGCCGCGCCTGCGCCCGGCGCCGTCGCCGGCCTGCCCGTGAGGCGGGGGCGATTCGGCCGTGGCGTCGCTGCGGCCGACGTTCTCCGGCGGCGCGCCGGTCTCGCCCGCCACCCGCCCGATCTCGGCCGGATCGCTCGGGTCCGCCTTGGCGCCGTCGGCGCCGTCGGCGCCGTCGCGCGGCGGCGCCTCGCCGCGCTCGCGCGCTCGCTCCTCGCGCCGCTGCTGCTGGCGCTGCTTCGCCCGCTGGCGGTTACGAGCCACCGCGGCCTATCGCGTTTCCTTGTGCGGGGTGTGCTTCCCGCACCAGCGGCAGTACTTGCGCAGCTCGATCCGGTTGGGGTCGTTGCGCTTCGACTTCTCTGACTGGTAGTTGCGTCGCTTGCAGTCCTCGCAAGCGAGCGTGACAGCGATTCGGACGTCTCCGCGGGCCATGGCTCCCTGACGGTCTTTCGGTGTGACGGCCCCCTGCGAAAGAACGACCCCGCAGGGGCCGCGAGGTCAGTGCCGGAGTGTAGCGGCGCGCCCCCGCTCAATCCCCGCTCTGCTCGACCCCCAGCCGGCCCGTGTCGTGCTTCTCGAAGCGCAGCGCGTTGATCAGCCCGCCGCCGAGGATCACGAACGCGAGCGCGTAGAACCAGATCAGGACGATCATGATGAAGACGAGGGTGCTGCTCACGCGCGTGAGCGGCGACTCGTCGAGGTAGGCGGGGAAGACGTAGTCGACCAGCGCGATGGCCAGCGTCGCCGCAACCGCGCCCGGCCACACCCCCCGCCACGGCACGAAGCGGTTCGGCACGACCCAGTAGATCAGGCAGAGCGCACCGAACAGGATCAGCAGGCCGATCGCCAGCGTCACGATGAACACCTCGTCGCCGTAGCCGGCGAGCCCGAACGGCAGGTTGCGCGCGCCGCGCACGAGGGTGGTCTGGAGCGTGGGCAGCGCGACCGTCGCCGCCATGAAGACGAGGATGACCACGAGCATGATCAGCCCGAAGCGCTTCTGCTCGACCCACCTGCGGCACTCCACGTGGTAGATCCGGCAGAAGGCCGTGTCGAGCGCGCCCCAGAACGACGAGCCGAACCAGATGCTCGCCAGCAGCGCGAAGACGCCGAAGCTCGTGGAGCTCTCGCGCACGCGCGAGAGCGTGTCGGTGATCGTGGTCTCGGTGGCGTCCGGGAACAGCTCGCGCAGGTCCGAGAGCACGCTCTCCTCGACGTTCGGCGACTGGAGGATGCTCCCGGCCACGAACAGCGCGACCAGCGCGAGCGGGAACAGCGACAGCAGCAGGTTGTAGGCCACCATCCCCGACAGGCCCGTGACGTTGTCCTCGTAGCCCTTCCGGTACAGGGCCTTCGCGTAGCGCCAGGCCCGCTGTGGCATGTCGCTCAGGCGGGCTTCGACCGCGAGCGCTTCACGTCCAGCGCGGCCGCGCGCCGCGTGCGCCCGCCGTGCATCGGCTGCCCGCGCAGGAAGCGGCCGACCGCCGCGTTGGTCTGCGCGGGGCGCTCGAACTGCGGGATGTGGCCGCAGTCGAGCTCCACGTGCTCGGCCGCGGGCAGCGCCCGCCGCACGTGCCGGGAGAAGCCGAGCGGGACGAGCGGGTCGCGCCGGCCCCACAGGAACAGCGAGCGCGCCTCGACCGCCTCGAGCCGCGTCCAGAACTCGCCCGCCTCCTCGAGGTAGATGTTGCGCGCCGCGGCGTAGAAGGCGACCCGCCCGCGCGGGGTCAGGTAGGAGCGCAGGAACTCGTCGATGCCGGCGGCGCTCCAGCCGTCCTTGGCGCCGGGGACGGCGGCGTGCACGAAGCGCTCGACGATCGCCCGCGGTGCCGGCTGGAGGAACGCGAGCTCCGGGCGCAGCAGCCTGAGGTACGGGGTCCAGCGCTTGTCGCGCAGCCACGCGAGCGACGGCGTCATCAGCGCCAGGCATGCCACGCGGTCCGGGTGGCTCATCCCGAGCTCGATCGCCACGCGGCCGCCCATGCTGTGGCCCACGATCTGGGCGCGGTCGATCTCCAGCGCATCGAGGAGACCCACGACCCACTTCGCGAAGAACTTCGCGTCGTAGGCGCCGACGGGCTTGTCGGTGTCGCCGAAGCCGGGCAGGTCCACGGCGATCGTGCGGAAATCCGGGGCCAGCGTGGACTGCGTCGTGAGGAAGGAGACCTTGGTGCCGCCGAGCCCGTGCAGCATCACCACGGGCGGGCCCTCGCCGGCCTCCTGGATCGCCACCCGGCCGTGGCGGGTCTTGACGCGCGAGAAGCGCAGCCCGGCGCCGTCGCGGCGCCCGCCCGCCGCGGCCAGGAAGCCCACGCCGATGTGCAGGTTCCTGCGCACCTGGAGGCGCCCGGCGCTGTGCTCGGCGAGGCCCCCGGCGAGGTCGGACGCGATTCGCCGCCAGGTCGGCGCGGGCGCCGAGATCGTGGCGTGCGGCTCGCCGCGCGGCTCGCGCAGCGTGACGGCCGCGCCATGAACGACCGCGTCCCACTCGCACTCGCCCTGCACGACCAGGCGGATGCGCGCGCGGCCGCCGGGGGCGTCGAAGGCGTCCGGGTCCCAGCGGTCGATCAGCGCGGCGAGGCTCTCTGGCGGGGTGCGCGGCACTGGGATTTCCTACTCGGGCAGGGCCCGGCCGACGCTCTCGCCGACGCAGGCCGGCTTCTCGCCGCCCTCGACCTCGACCGTGAACTTGGTGACGACCTGGTACCAGCCGCCGCCGACCTCGTCCACGGACGTGACCTCGGCCTTCGCCCGGACCTTCGAGCCCGCCGGGACCGGCGCGGGGAAGCGGACCTTGTTCCAGCCGTAGTTCACGCCGAGCTTGAACCCCTTCGATTCGATCAGGTCGCGGCGGAGCCCGTCGATCATGGACAGCGTCAGGTTCCCATGAGCGACGGTCGTACCGAACGGGCTCTCGGTCCTGGCCCGTTCCACGTCCACGTGGATCCACTGGTCGTCGCCGGAGAGCCGCGCGAAGAGGTCGATGTCCTCCTGGGTGACCTCGCGCCACTCCGTGGGGCCGACCTCCTGGCCCATGAGCGACTTGAGATCGTCGATTCCGTTGACGGTGACCTGGGCCACGGGAGCGAGAAGCCTACGAGAAAAGCCGAGAGGCGGGCCGAAGCCCGCCTCTCGTACAACCTGCGAAACGGTTAGTGGCTTACCACTCGCCGTTGTTCGGGCAGCCGCCCTCGCCGGTCGGGGTGCAGGAACGAGTGCTCGTCCCGTCGGTGCCCTTGGC
>DASVWC010000052.1:0-121013 GCA_036389835.1 Thermoleophilaceae bacterium
ACGACGCCGCGCTGGCCGGCGTCCGGGCACCGCTGGCGCAGCGCACGGGGCGGCCGGTGACCTTCGGGTGGGGACCGCGGTTCCTGCACTCCACCGGGCAGTACCACAAGGGCGGCCCGGCCGTCGGCAGCTACCTGCAGATCACCGGCGACATCGTGCAGGACCTCGAGGTCCCCGACCGTCCGTTCACGTTCGGGCAGCTCATCACGGCGCAGGCGGCCGGCGACGCGCAGGTGCTCGCCGACCACGACCGGCCGGTGCTGCGGCTGAACCTGCGCGACCGTGCGAGCGGGCTGCGGCGGCTGGAGCAGGTGCTGGGAGCGCATGGCGGGGGCGCGTCCGGGGAAGGGTCCGGGGTGTGAGCACCTCGATCACCCACGAGCACAACCCGCTGCGGGACGAGCGCGACAAGCGGCTCCCCCGCATCGCCGGGCCCTGCGGCCTGGTCATCTTCGGCGTGACCGGTGACCTCGCTCGCAAGAAGCTCATGCCGGCCGTCTACGACCTCGCGAACCGGGGGCTGCTGCCCCCGGGCTTCGCGCTCGTCGGCTTCGCCCGCCGCGACTGGGCCAACCAGGACTTCGGGCAGGTCGTCTACGAGGCGGTCCGGGCGCACGCCCGGACGCCGTTCCGCGAGTCGGTCTGGCGCCAGCTGGCGGAGGGCTTCCGGTTCGTGCCCGGCGAGTTCAGCGACGACGACGCCTTCGACGAGCTGGCCCGCACGATCCACGAGCTCGACCGGGTCCGCGGCACGGGAGGCAACCACGCCTTCTACATGTCCATCCCGCCGAAGTTCTTCCCCGAGGTCACCAAGCAGCTGGCTCGCTCCGGCCTGTCCGCGCAGGACGGCGACCAGTGGCGCCGCGTGGTCATCGAGAAGCCGTTCGGGCACGACCTGAAGTCGGCGCGCGAGCTCAACGACATCGTCGAGTCGGTCTTCCCGCCGGACTCGGTGTTCCGGATCGACCACTATCTCGGCAAGGAGACCGTCCAGAACCTGCTGGCGCTCCGGTTCGCGAACCAGATGTTCGAACCCGTCTGGAACGCCAACTACGTCGACCACGTGCAGATCACGATGGCCGAGGACATCGGCATCGGCGGCCGCGCGGGCTACTACGACGGCATCGGCGCCGCGCGCGACGTCATCCAGAACCACCTGCTGCAGCTGCTGGCCCTGACCGCCATGGAGGAGCCCGTCTCGTTCGACGCGCACGACCTGCGCGGCGAGAAGGAGAAGGTGCTGAGCGCCGTCCGGCTGCCGCCCGACCTCGCCGCGCACACCGCGCGCGGCCAGTACGCCAAGGGCTGGCAGGGCGGGCAGCCGGTGATCGGCTACCTCGACGAGGAGGGCATCTCGAAGGAGTCGACGACGGAGACGTTCGCCGCCGTCCGGCTCGACATCGACACCCGCCGGTGGGCGGGCGTGCCGTTCTACCTGCGGACGGGCAAGCGGCTGGCCCGCAAGGTGACCGAGATAGCCGTCACGCTCAAGCCGGTCCCGCATCTCGCGTTCAAGCAGTCCGGGTCGCTCGGCGTGGAGCCGAACCAGCTCGTGCTGTCCGTCCAGCCGAACGAGGGCGTGTCGCTCAAGCTGGTCGCGAAGATCCCCGGCGCGCGGATGTCCGTGCGGCCCGTGAACATGGAGTTCCTCTACGGGACGTCGTTCATGTCGCAGTCGCCGGAGGCCTACGAGCGGCTGATCATGGACACGATGCGCGGCGACGCGACGCTGTTCGCGCGCGACGACGAGGTCGAGGCCGCCTGGGCGATCTGCGACCCGATCCTCGAGGCCTGGTCGCGGGACTCGGACCCGCTGCCCAGGTACGCGGCCGGGAGCGCGGGCCCCGAGGAGGCCGACCGGCTCATCGAGCCGGACACCTGGAGGCCGCTCTGAGCCTCGGCTCGCGCGGAGCGGCTGCGTCGTGAGCCTCGAGGCCACCGGGGTCTGGAGCGAGCAGGGGACCACCCCGGGCAAGATCGAGGCCGCGCTGCGGCACCTGCTCGAGGAGCAGCACGCCGCCGACGAGGCCTACGTGCCCGCGCGGGTGCTCAACCTCGTGGCGGTCGTGGACCGCGACTGGCGCGGCGAGATCGTCAACCGCCTCGAGCACCTGGGCCGCTACCACCCGTCGCGCACGATCGTCTGCGCGATGGAGCACGGGCGGACCGAGCTCGACGCGTGGGCGACGATGACCTGCGACCCCGACGAGGCGGCCGGCGGCGTGCGGATCTGCGAGGAGCGGGTGGAGATCGACGTCGGCCCGGGGCACCTCGAGCGGCTCGGCACGATCGTGGACCCGCTGCTCGTGCCGGACCTGTCCACGCTCGTGTGGTCGCCGCACGGCCATCCCGAGGCGATGGACGCGCTCTCGGACGTCGCTGACGTCTTCCTCGTCGACTCGGTGCAGGAGCCGGACCCGCGCGGCGCGGTCCGGCGCGCGAAGGAGCTCCTCGAGAACGGCTACGTGGTCGACCTCGCGTGGCTGCGCAGCGCGCCGTGGCGCGAGCGGATCGCGTCGACGTTCGACCCGGACGTCTGGCGCCCCGCGCTGCGCGACATCGAGTCGGTCACGATCCGCCACCACCCGGAGTCGGTCGAGAGCGGCCTGCTCCTGGCCGGCTGGCTCGCGTCGCGGCTCGGCTGGGAGCCGGGCGAGCTGATGAGCCGCAACGGCGATCTCGTCGCGCGCGCCCGCGCGCGCAGGCACGAGGTCACGCTCACGCTCGAGGCCGAGCCGAAGCTCAGCGTCCCCGGCCTCGACGGCCTCACGATCCAGTGCTCGCGCGGCATGAGCATCTCGCTCGACCGCGGCCCCGGGGGGCTGGCGGCCAAGCGCACGCTGCGCGACGGGCGCGAGTCCGAGTGGGTGGTGATGGGCGCCTCGCGCGGGGAGACCGGCATCCTGGGCGAGGGAATCCGGCAGGCGCTGCTGCGCGACCCCACCTACGGGCCGGCGCTCGAGGCCGCGGCGGCGATGCTCGGGGCCTGATGGCCGACCTCCGCGTGGTCGACGACCCAGCCGCCGAGGCGGCCGCGATGATCGCGGAGGCCGCCCGCGCCGGCGGCCACATCGCCCTCGCGGGCGGCTCCACGCCCAGGGCGGCGTACGCGATCGCCGCGGACGCGGACCTCGACTGGTCCGCCGCCACGCTCTGGTTCGGCGACGAGCGCTGCGTGCCGCCCGACGACGAGCTCTCCAACTACCGGATGGCGAAGGAGGCGCTGCTCGACCGGATCGAGGGCCGGCCGCCCGCCGTCAAGCGGATCGCGGGTGAGAAGGGGCCGTACGCGGGCGCGGAGGACTACGCGCGCGAGCTCCAGGAGACGCTGGGCGAGCAGCTCCCGAGCCTCGACCTGGTGCTGCTGGGCCTGGGCCCCGACGCGCACACCGCCTCGCTGTTCCCGTCGCAGCCGGCCGTGGGCGTGAGCGACCGGGCGGTCGTGGGCGTGGAGGAGGCCGGCATGGAGCCGCGGGTGCCGCGCATAACGCTGACCCTGCCCGCCATCAACGCCGCGCGGAGGGCCGTGTTCCTCGTCGCCGGCCCGGACAAGGCGGACGCGGTCCGGCGGGCGTTCAAGAGCGAGCCCAGCGAGGAGGCGCCGGCGAGCCTGGTCCAGGACCCGATCGTGCTGCTCGACCAGCCGGCTGCGGACGGGTGAGCACCGCCGAGGCGCCGGCCCCGCGGCCGGATGTCGAGTACTACGACGGCCAGAGCCCGTTCCCGCCGATCGCCGACTACGCGTTCCTGTCGGACTGCGAGACGATCGCGCTCGTCGCGCCGAGCGGCAACATCGAGTGGCTCTGCTTGCCGCGGCCGGACGGGCCGAGCGTCTTCGGCTCGCTGCTCGACCGCGACGCCGGCGGCTTCCGCGTCGGGCCGGCCGACATGACGGTCCCGGCCGGGCGGCGCTACATCCCGGGCACGAACGTGCTCGAGACCACCTGGATGACCCGCATGGGCTGGCTGATCGTGCGCGACGCGCTCTCGGTGGGGCCGTGGCACGACGTGGAGGAGCGCTCCCACACGCACCGGCGCACCCCGACCGACCACGACGCCGAGCACGTGCTGATCCGGACGCTCCACTGCGTGCAGGGCACGGTCGAGCTGCACCTCGACTGCGAGCCCGCGTTCGACTACGGGCGGGCGGGGGCGGAGTGGAGGTACGCGGCGGAGGGCTACAACGAGGCGGTCGCGACCGCCGAGGGCGTGGACGAGGAGCTGAGGCTCACGACCGACCTGCGCGTTGGGTTCGAGGGCCGCCGCGCGCGGGCGCGGCACACGCTGCGCGAGGGCGAGTCGGCGTACGTGGCCCTGTCGTGGAGCGAGCACGCCCCGCCGCAGGACTTCCAGGAGGCCGTGGACCGCATGATGCGCACCGAGGACTTCTGGCGCCAGTGGCTCAACCGCGGGCTGTTCCCCGACCACCCCTGGCGCGTCTACCTCCAGCGCAGCGCGCTCACGCTCAAGGGGCTGACATACGCGCCGACCGGCGCGATGCTCGCCGCCGCGACCACCTCGCTGCCGGAGACGCCCGGCGGGGAGCGCAACTGGGACTACCGCTACACGTGGATACGCGACTCCACGTTCATGCTCTGGGGCCTCTACACGCTCGGCTTCGACGCGGAGGCCAACGACTTCTTCTACTTCGTCGCCGACGCCGCCGGCGAGGAGGGCAAGGATCTCCAGATCATGTATGGGATCGGCGGCGAGTCGAAGCTCGAGGAGGAGGAGCTCGGCCACCTGCGCGGCTACGAGGGGGCGCGGCCGGTGCGGGTCGGCAACGGCGCCTACACGCAGGCGCAGCACGACGTGTGGGGCGCGGTGCTCGACTCGGTCTGGCTGCACACGCGCTCGCGCGACCTGCTGCCGGAGCGGCTCTGGCCGATGCTCGTCAAGCAGGTGGAGGCGGCGCTCGACCACTGGAGCGAGCCCGACCGCGGCATCTGGGAGGTGCGCGGCGAGCCGCGCCACTTCACCTCGTCGAAGCTGATGTGCTGGGTCGCGGCCGACCGCGGCGCGCGGCTCGCGTCGATCCGCGAGGACACCGAGGCCGCCGAGAAGTGGACGGCGGCCGCCGAGGAGATCCACGCCGACATCTGCGAGCACGGGCTCGACGACCGCGGCGTGTTCACCCAGCACTACGACACCGACGCGCTCGACGCGTCCGTGCTCCTGATGCCGCTCGTGCGCTTCCTGCCGGCCGACGACGAGCGGATCGTGAAGACGGTCCTCGCCGTGGCCGACGAGCTGACCGACAACGGCCTCGTGCTCCGCTACCGGGTCCACGAGACCGACGACGGGCTCTCCGGCGAGGAGGGCTCGTTCGCGATCTGCTCGTTCTGGCTCGTGTCGGCGCTGGCGGAGATCGGCGAGCACCGCCGCGCCCGCGAGCTGTGCGAGCGGATGCTCTCGTACGCCAGCTCGCTGCACCTCTACGCCGAGGAGATCGACGCGTCGACCGGGCGCCACCTCGGCAACTTCCCGCAGGCGTTCACGCACCTGGCGCTGATCAACGCGGTGATGCACGTGATCCGGGCCGACCAGGCCGAGAGCACGCGCCAGTTCTCGCGCGCGCGCTGACGAGCGGCGCGGCGCGCTAGCGCTCGCGGGCGAACGCCGCGATCAGCGCCGCCGTGCGGGCCGGGGACTCGACCTGCGGGGAGTGGTCGAGGCCCTCCATCACCACGGTGCGCGCTCCCGGGATCGAGTTGTAGAGGCGGACCGAGCGCTCGGTGTGGCGCTCCTCCTCGCCGAGCACGGCGGTCACGGGGACGCCCTCGCCGCGGAGGCGCTCGTGCAGGGGCGCCTCCTCCCAGTAGTCGGAGAGCGCGTCCGAGGAGCCGCTGAACGACCTCCACGTCGTGCGCCCGAAGATGTCGTGCACGATCCGGTCCGGCGGGTCGAACTCCGGCGCGAAGCCCTGCTCCACGACCCAGCGCACCACCCGGTCGCCGACGAGGGCGTGGTTCACCTGGCCGACCACCGGCGCGAACGCGGCACTCGCGAGCAGCCCGCCCTCGGCGTCCTCGTCGTCGGGCGGCGTCCCGATCGTCATCAGCCGCGACACGCGCTCGGGATGGCGCTCCACCAGCGCCGTGGCCACGATCCCTCCCATCGAGTGCCCCACCACGGCCGCGCGCCGCACGCCGAGCGCGTCCATCGCCTGCGCCACGACCTCCGCCTGGTTCTCCATCGAGTAGCCCGCGCGCGGCTTCTCGGAGCCGCCGTGGCCGAGCAGGTCGAGCCGGATGACCCGCAGCTCGCGCGCGAGCTGCGGCACGACGCCGTCCCACCAGCGCATCGACGCCGCGTAGCCGTGGACGAGCACGACGGCGGGCGCGTCGCGCGGCCCGTCCTCGCGCACCTGGACGTGGCCCGCGCGCAGCGACACGATCCGCCCGACGTCCGGGTGCGCGCCCTCGGTGTCGCGGTCGGCGACCCACGCTACGACCAGGAGCGCCGCAACCAGCGTCACCCCACCCAGCGCGGTCGCCGCTGGGAAGCGCCGGACGAGCCGGGCCGCGACGAGCCCGACCAGCAGCGCGAACGCTCCGTACTTGAGCGCGGCGAGGACGCCGGCAATCGACGGCCAGGGCGCGCCGGCTCCGCCGAGCACGACGTGAAGGCACACGATCTCCGCGAGTCCGGCGGCGCCGGCCACGACCGCGACCCACAGCCGCCGCGCCGCCAGCCCCCAGAACGCGCACGAGACCGCCAGGTAGGCGAGCCCGATCCACAGCGCAGGCGCGCCACGTCGCGGCCGTCGGCGCCCCACTCCGCGAGGATCCGCTCGGCCCGTCGCTCGCTCCATGCGAGCTCGAAGCCCGCGATCCCGGGGCCGCCGGCGTCCCACAGCCGCGCGTCGACCGCGAGCAGCACCAGGCCCAGCGCGACGAACGACCAGCCGAGCGCCGCCCGGCGCGTCACGGCTACAGCCGGGCGTCCGCCACCATCGCGCCGAACAGCAGCGCGAGGTAGGCGAGGGAGAACAGGTAGAGCCGCAGTGCCGTGCGGCGGTCCGCGCGGCGGCGCAGCAGCAGCGCGCCGCCGATGAAGCACGCGCCCAGCGTGACCGAGGCGGCGAGGTAGATCCCGTCGAAGAGCCCGGCGCAGAAGGGAAGCTGGGTGACCGCGTACAGCAGCACCGTGTAGAGCAGGATCTGCTTGCGCGTCTCCTGCTCGCCCTTGACGACGGGCAGCATCGGCACGTTCGCGCGGGCGTACTCCTCCTTCATCAGCAGCGACAGCGCCCAGAAGTGCGGCGGCGTCCAGTAGAAGACGATCGCGAAGAGGTAGAGCGCGTTCCAGGACAGCGACCCGGTCGTGGCCGCCCACGCCACGAGCGGGGGGACGGCGCCCGCTGCGCCGCCGACCACGATGTTCTGAACCGTGCGGCGCTTGAGCCAGACCGTGTAGACGAAGACGTAGCCGAGCAGGCCGCACAGCGAGAGCGCCGCGGCCAGCGGGTTCACGGTGGTCGCGAGCAGCACGACCGAGAGCAGGCCGAGCCCGATCCCGAAGGCCAGCGCCGCGTTCGGGGAGATCCGCCCCGACGGGATCGGCCGCGTCCGCGTGCGGCTCATCAGCTCGTCGATGTCGCGGTCGAGGTAGTGGTTGATCGCGCCGGCGCCGCCGGCGGACAGCGCGCCGCCGAGGCACGTGAGCAGGACGGTCGAGAGCGACGGCGTGCCGGCCACGTACATCGTCGTGACGGTCGTGAACAGCAGCAGCGACTGGACCTTGGGCTTGGTCAGCGTCACGTAGTCGCCGACGAGCACCCGCGGTGCCGTGCGTACGGCCTCCATCAGGCGCGGACCAGGGCCGGGACGCGGTAGAGCTGGACGGTCAGCATCGTGGCGGCCGCCCACAGTAACGCTCCGAGCGTGAGGTGGGCGAGGATGAGCACCTCGTACTCCTCGAGCCACACGTTCAGGGCGCCGACGAGCAATTGCAGGAGCAGCAGCCCGCCGAGCGCGTACGCGGTCCGGTCGAGGCCCGCCCCGAGCCGCCGCCGCAGCGTCATCGCGATCAGCGCGACCAGCGCGATCGACGTGACGTACATGAAGACCCGGTGGGTGAGGTGGATGTCCACGAGCTGCGACTCGCCGAACGGCAGGAAGCCGTCGTTGCAGGTCGGGAACTCGCGCCCGCAGGCGTGATGGGCGCCGTCGCCGAGCTGGTAGTCGGCGCGGCCGTAGTTCTGCGTGCCGGCCATGTAGCCGCCGGCGACGATCGTGCACAGCACGAGCGCCTGGGTGGCGATCGCGAAGCGCCGGTACCCGCGCCCGGTCTCCGGCACCGGCGCGCCGATCGTCGCCGGGCTCGACGCCCGCCAGGTGTAGAGCACCAGGCCGAGGATCAGCATCGCCAGCCCCAGGTGGGCGGCGACCAGCTCCTCCTCGAGGTTCTTCTCCACCGTGGCCGCCCCGAGGAGCCCCTCGGCCACCACGCCGCCGAACGCCGCGGTGGTGGCGATCACGATCCCGCGCTGCTCGCGGTGGCGGCGCCGCGCGAGCACCATCAGGCTCAGCGTCAGCAGGCCCACCCCGGAGGCGACCGTGCGGTGCGCGTACTCGATCGCGGTGTGGATCGAGGCGCCCGGCACCACGTCGCCGTTGCAGAGCGGCCAGCCGTGGAAGCCGCTCTCCGCCGGACCGCAGCCGAGGCCGGAATCGGACACCCGCACGACCCCGCCGAGCACGATCAGCAGGAAGGTCACGACGAGGGTCACCAGCGCCAGGCGCCGGAACCCCCGGGAGGGGGCGCTCACGTGCTGCCGGTGGTCACCGGCTGGGCGACGGTCTCCGCCGACCTGGCGGTGCCGCGCGCGACCTCGCGCCGGATGTCCTTCATCGGCTCGACCGACCGCACCCGCGGGATCACGTCGAAGTTGTTCTCCGGCGGCGGCGACTGCGTGAACCACTCGAGCGTGTTGGCCTTCCACGGGTCGTTGCCCGCCCGGACGCCGCGCCTGAGGCTGTACAGCACGTTCACGCAGGTGACGACCACGCCGATGCCGAGCACGAACGAGCCGATCGTGGAGATCAGGTTGTAGGCCTCCCAGCCGGTGTGCTCGGGGTACCAGTAGATCCGCCGCGGCATGCCGTCGAGGCCGGCCGAGTGCTGCACCAGGAAGGTCAGGTTGAACCCGATGAACATCAGCCAGAACGACGCCTTGCCGATCCGCTCGTTCATCATCCGCCCGGACATCTTCGGGAACCAGTAGTAGAGCCCGGCGAAGATCCCGAACACCGCGCCGCCGAACAGCACGTAGTGCATGTGCGCGACCACGAAGTAGGTGTCGTGCAGGTACCAGTCGACCGGGAAGATCGCGAGGATCACGCCCGAGATGCCGCCGACCACGAACGTCGAGAGGAAGCCGGCGGCGAAGTAGAGCGGCGTCTTGAAGACGATCGAGCCGCGCCACAGCGTTGCGAGCCAGTTGAAGATCTTGATGCCGGTCGGCACCGCGATCGCGAACGAGCTCAGCATGAAGAACGCGAGCACGACGGTCGCGGTCGGCGTGGTGAACATGTGGTGCGCCCACACGAGCATCCCGAGGAACGCGATCGCCGCCGTGGAGGCCGCGATCGCCTTGTAGCCGAAGATCGGCTTGCGGGCGAACACCGGCAGGACCTCCGAGATCATCCCGAAGGCGGGCAGGACCATGATGTACACCTCGGGGTGCCCGAAGAACCAGAACAGGTGCTGCCAGAGCAGCGGGTCGCCGCCGGCGGTGTTGTCGAAGAAGGCGGTGTCGAAGTGGCGGTCGGTGAGCAGCATCGTGACCGCGGCCGCGACCACCGGCAGGGCGAGGATCAGCAGGTACGCGTAGATCAGCACGGTCCACACGAACAGCGGCATGCGGCCCCAGCTCATCCCGCGCGCGCGCATGTTGTGGATCGTCGCCACGAAGTTCACGGCGCCGACCAGCGACGAGAGCCCGGTGAGGTGGATCATGAATATCCACGCGTCGATGCCCCCATCGGGTAGGAACGCGTCGTCCGAGAGCGGCGCGTAGGAGGTCCAGCCGCCGCTGGGCGGGGTGAAGAAGATGCTCGCGTAGAAGGCGACCCCGCCGAAGAAGAAGAGCCAGTACGACAGCGCGTTCAGGCGCGGGAACGCCATGTCGCGCGCGCCGATCATCAGCGGCACGAGGTAGTTCGCGAAGCCCGCCAGCACCGGCACGACGAACAGGAACACCATCGTCGAGCCGTGCATCGTGACCAGCGAGTTGTAGGTGCGCGGCTCGAGCAGCGTCGCGTCCGGGCCCGAGAGCTGGAGGCGCATCAGGAGCGCCTCGACGCCGCCCAGCAGGAAGAAGACGAACGTGGTGACCAGGTAGAGGATCCCGATCCGCTTGTGGTCGGTGGTGGTCAGCCAGGACAGCCAGCCGCGGGGCGGGTCCTTCGGCAGGCCGCGCATGACGATCTCCGGGTTCAGTTCTCTCCCCTCACCTTGCGCTGGAGCGAGAGCAGCGCCTGCGACTTCTGGATGTCGGCGATCTGGCGCTCCTGCCACGCCTCGAAGTCGTCCTGCGGCAGCGCGATCACCCGCGCGCGCATGTCGGCGTGGTTGTCGCCGCACAGCTCGGCGCACTGGCCGTAGTACTCGCCCGGCTGGTCGATGCGGAACCAGGTGTCGTTGGTGTGGCCGGGCGTGGCGTCCGCCTTGCCGCCCAGCTCCGGGATCCACCAGGAGTGCACGACGTCGGACGACGTGATCTTGAGCACGACCGTGGTGCCGACCGGCACGTAGAGGTCGTGGTAGCTGAAGAGCTGCTTGGTGCCGGGCGCGTCGTAGTCGTAGCGCCAGAGGTACTGCTGGCCGTTGACCCGGACCTGGAGCTTCTTGCCGCCCGGGACCTCCTCCTGGTTGACGACGGCGAACTTCACGCCGGCGGCCTGCGCGTCGGGCTTCGAGGCCTGCGGGTTCTCGATGTCGCCGAGGAGCACGAAGGTGACCGCGGTGAGGATCACCAGGAACAGCGCCGCCCCGATCGTCCAGCTGACCTCGAGCGTGGTGTTGCCGCGGATCTGCGCCGGCTCGGGTCCGCCGCGGCGGTAGCGGAACTTGACGAGGGAGTAGATCAGCACGCCCTCGACGATCACGAAGATGATCGTGCCGAGCGCGATGCCCCACGAGTAGAGCGTCGAGATGTCCTCGGCGTTGGGACTGCCGCTCCGGTCCTCGGGCGTCGGCAGGTACTGCGCGAGGAAGACCGCGACCGCGAGCACGAGGATCCCTCCCGCGATGAGCAGGGCGCGCGGCATCGTCAGCTTCTCAGGCCGTCGGCGGGCAAGGCGCGCGGCATTCTATTGACGGCGTCCGGCGGTGGGGGTGCGACCCGGAATGGCGGGCATTCCGCCCCGCTACCCGCTCAGGGCGCGGTGAACGCGGCCCGGCGCTCAGGACCCGGTGAACGCGGCCTGGCGCTTCTCCACGAAGGCGCCGACGCCCTCGACGAAGTCCTTCGTGCGCGCGAGCTTGTGCTGGAGCTCGGCCTCGAGGTGGAGCTGCCCGTCCATGTCGGGCCAGATCATCCGGTTCAGCGCCTCCTTGGATGCCGCGTAGGAGCGGGTCGGGCCGGCGGCAAGGCGCGCGGCGAGCGCCTCGGCCTCGCCGATCAGCTCCCCGTCTGGGTGGACGAAGTTCACGAGCCCCCACTCGAGCGCCTGCCTGGCGCCCACGCGCTCGCCGAGCAGCGCCATCTGGAACGCGCGCGCCTTCCCGACCGCCGCCGGGACGAACAGCGTCGAGCCGCCGTCGGGCATCAGCCCGATGTTCACGAACGCGAGCAGGAAGTAGGCGGACTCCGCGGCCAGCACGAGGTCGCCCGCGAGGGCGAGCGAGCAGCCGATCCCGACGGCCGGGCCGTTGACGGCCGTGACGACCGGCTTCGGCAGCCTGCGGATCGCGACGATCGCCGGGTGATAGACGTTGTGCAGCTCGCCGCGCACGTTCGGGCCGCCGTCGTCGGGATCGGCGTCGAAGCCGGCCTTGAGGTCGGCGCCCGAGGAGAACCCGCGGCCGGCTCCGGTGATCAGCACCGCGCGCACGCTCTCGTCGGTGGCGGCGCCCTCGAAGACGTCGCGCAGCTCCGCGCCGAACTCCGGGGTCCAGGCGTTGAGGCGGTCGGGGCGGTTGAGGGTCACGCGGCCGACGCCGTCGGCGACCTCCCACAGGACTGTCTTCTCTTCGCTCATTGCGCCTTTCCTGGGTGTCCGGGACGCGACGTAGTTTGACGGCATGAACCCCTCCAACGCATCCAGCTTCCGGCGCATGGCCTGCGGGCTCTGCCTGCTCGCCGGCCCAGCATGCATCCTCGTGGCCTCGATCGTCGACCCGTCCGACAGCGGCGGCGACAGCAACGACGACGCGCGGCGGTACCTCCAGTCGATCAAGGACGACCCCGACGGGACCCAGCTCTCGACCGCGCTGTTCATCGTCGGCCTCGCGCTGCTCGTGGTCGGGCTGATCGGCTTCGTGCACGTGATCCGGGAGCGGGGGGTGGTGCTCGCCAACGTCGGCGGCACGCTCGCGATCTTCGGCGGGATCTTCTTCGTGGCGCTCGTGACCACCACGATCGCGGACCTCAACGCCGCCGAGCACCTCGACATCGAGACCGCGCGCAAGCTCAACGAGGACGTCGAGGACTACTGGTCGGCGTACGTGGTCTTCATCCCGGCGATCTTCGGAAGCTTCCTCGGCTGGCTGCTCCTCGCCGCCGCCCTGATCCGCTCGCGGCTCACGCACGTCGCCGCCGGGGTCATGCTGATCCTGGGGATCGTGATGATCCCCGTCGGCGAGGACAGCGACGTCCTCGGGGTCGTCGGCGGCCTGCTCCTGCTCGCCGGCTTCGGGATGGTCGGCCTCAAGATCCTCGGGATGACCGACGAGCAGTGGGACGGCCGCGCGCCGCTGGGCGCGGGGCCGGAGGCCCCCGCGGCCGCCGGGCCGCCGCCGGCCGTCTAGTCCGCGTACCGTGCCCGGGCATGCTCCTCGACGCCGTGGAGTGGCTCGGGCACGCGGGCTTCCGGATCAGGGCCGGCCGCAGGGTCGTCTACATCGATCCCTACCGGGTCGCCGAAGGGCCGCCGGGGGACCTGATCCTGATCACCCACGGCCACTACGACCACTACTCGCCCCAGGACGTGGAGCGGCTCTCGGGCGAGCGCACGCTGGTGGTGGCGCCGCCGGCGGTGGCCGAGCGCATCCGCGGGCGGGTCGCGTCGCTCGCGCCGGGGGAGGGGATCGACGACCCGCTCGACGTGCGCGCGGTCGCCGCCTACAACACCTCGAAGCGCGATCCGGACGGCAACCTGTTCCACCCGCGCGAGGCCGGCGGGGTGGGCTACGTGCTGAACGTGCGCGGCGAGCGCCTCTACCACTGCGGCGACACGGACGTGATCCCGGAGATGGACGACGTCGCCGGCGTGGACGTCGCGCTGCTCGCGGTCAGCGGCGTCTACGTGATGACCGCCGCGGAGGCGGCGGAGGCCGCGCGTCGAATCGGTCCGCGAGTGGCGGTGCCGATGCACTGGGGCGAGCACATAGGCACGCGCGCGGACGCGGAGGCATTCGCCGAGTCCGCCCCCGTAGAAGTTACGATTCTGGACAGGGCCGATGGACCGGACGCGTGAAGCGCTGAGGGAGATGGCTCGGGAGGATCCCGAGCTGGCCGCGCGTCTCGTGCTCCAGACGCTGCCCGCCGCCGTCGCGAAGATCCCCCCGCCGCTCGCGTACGACCTCTCGGTGGAGGGGCTCGGCACGCGCCGCGTCGTGGTCGAGAACGGGACCGCAACCGTGAGCGAGCCGAACGGCGACCGCGAGCTCGACTTCCGGCTCATGACCGACCCGGAGGGGCTGGCGCTGCTCGCCGCCGGCGGCAGCCCGATGCGCCTGCTCGTGGGCGGGAAGATCCGCATCCGCGGCCGCCGGCGCCGCGCGATGAAGCTGCGCGCCATGGCGGAGGGCGCGGACCCGACGCTGGGCGACGCGATCCGCGCCGGCGCCGAGCTCGACACCGACGCCGTCTTCCGCTCGCTGCCGTACCTCATCGACCCGTCCTGGACCGCCGGCCACACGTTCTCGGTCGCGTACGAGATCGAGGGCGTCGGCCGCTGGGTCGTCCACGTCGCCGACGGAGAGCGCCTGCGGGTGGACACCGACGGCCAGGCGCAGACGACCCTGCGCGTGTCCGCCGACACCTACCGCGACCTCGTCACAGGCGACCTCACGCCGGCCGAGTCGATGCGCTCGCAGCGCACCGAGGTCGAGGGGGCGGTGTACCCGGCCACCCTGGTGGGACGCTGGATCGACCGCTCGCAGGGCCGCGACGACGAGGAGATGCGCCGCGAGGCGGCCCAGCGCGACGTGCAGGCGCGCCGCCTCGGCACCTGGGGCGCCGCCCAGCCGAGCGACGGCGACCTGCTCGACTACCGCCAGCTCTACGCGCTCTGGGAGCGCCAGAACTGGCGGGTGCACGAGCTGGACTTCTCGGTCGACCGCGAGCACTGGCTCGCGTCGCCGCGCGAGGCGCAGGAGAACACGCTCTGGAGCCTCGGCTCGTTCTACATCGGGGAGGAGCGCGTCACGGCCGACCTCGCCCCGTTCGTGCGCGCCGCTCCGACCGGCGAGATCGAGACCTTCCTCTCGACGCAGCTCGTGGACGAGGCCAGGCACGCGGTGTTCTTCGACCGCTACGGCGCCGAGGTGCTCGCGCTCGAGTCCGAGGACCTGCGCGGCCGGATGCAGGAGATCCAGTCGCTCATGCTCCCGGCCTGGTACGACGTCTTCGACGGCGGCCTGCGCGAGATCTCCGAGCGGATCCAGGCGAACCCTCACGACTTCGACCTGTTCGTGGACGGCATCACCGTCTACCACCTGATCATCGAGGGCGTGCTCGCAACCACCGGGCAGCGCACGATCCTCGACTACGCGGAGCGGCACTCGCTCTACCCGGGGTTCTGCGCCGGCTTCAACCTCGTCGAGCAGGACGAGCACCGCCACATCGCGTTCGGCGTGCGCTTCCTGCGCGACGCCGTGGCGGACGACCCCGCCCGCGGCGAGATCATCACGAAGCGCGTGCTCGAGCTGGTGCCGAAGGCCGCGCACGTGTTCGTGCCGCCGTACGTGGACAGCGCGACGGACTTCGTGACCTACGGCTACCACTCGTCTCAGGTCTACGGGTTCGCCTACCGGCGCCTCAAGCGCCGGCTCCAGGTGATCGGGCTGGACTGCCCGCCGCCGGAGGATCTGATGCCCGGCCCGATCGCGTCGCCCGAAGAGGCGCGTGCGGCGGGCGTTCCGGTCTGAATACACTCGCGGCGCCTTGCGGACGTCGCGCTCCCTTCGCCGCCTCGCGCTCGCTGCGGCGGTAGTCGGCTTCGTCGCGCCGGTGCTGCGCCGGCGGCTGGCGATGCCCCCCGCGGTCACGTCGGTCGTGGCGTGGCAGGCGCCGCTGTCGGTGGCGCTCGCATTCCCGCGCACGCGCGTGCGCGACGCGGCCGTGTACGCCTCGCAGATGTGGGCGTACGTCGTGCACTACGAGATGCCCAACGACGACCCCGAGGCGCTGCTCGGCCGCGTGCACGTGAAGTACCCGATCAAGGTCGACCGCGCGATCGGCCTCGGCGAGGTGCCGACCGTGCGCCTCCAGCGCGCGCTGGGCCGCGAGGGGGAGCTGCACTGGTACGACACCGCGCTCGCGGCCGTGCACTGGTCGTGGTTCATCTGGCCGCACGCGGTCGTGGCTTACGTGCTGATCCGGCATCCGGAGCGCTTCGGCCGCTCGGCCACGCTGATGGCGGCCACGTTCGACGCCGGGGCGGGCTTCTACCACGGGGTCCCCACGGCGCCGCCGTGGTGGGCCGGCAACACGCGCAGGCTGCCGCACGTGCGGCGGATCATGACCGAGGCGGGCGAGCGGTTCTGGGGCCGCTACTGGACCCACCTCTACGATTCGCTGTCGGGGAACCAGTTGGCTGCGATGCCGTCGCTCCACTTCGGAACATCGGTGATGGCCGCTCACGTGCTGTCCGACGTCGGTCGTGTCGAGGGCGCCGTGGGCTGGACCTATGCAGCGCTGCTCGGCTTCGCGCTGGTGTACCTCGGCGAGCACTACGTCGTGGACCTGGCCGCCGGGGCGGCTCTGGCGGAGGCCGTGCGGCGGCTCGAGCCAGCGGGGCGCCCCGCCGCGCGCGCGGTGGCCGCCGCGGTCCGCAGGCTGGAGCCGGCGCGCTGATGTCGTTCGGTCGTCGCAAGCGGCCGCTGGGGAACGACTGGGACGAGTCGGTCGTCGAGGCCGAGGAGCTGATGGCCTCGAGCGACCTCGAGGAGGACTCCGAGGACATCGAGGAGCGCGGCGCCGCGATGCTCAACCCGCGGCGGATCGTGACGCTGATCCTCGCGGTGGCGCTGCTGATCGTCGCGGTCTACGTGGTCTTCCCGAAGGTGGTCGGCGTGAGCACGTCGCTCGACCGGATCCGCGACGTGACGTGGTACTGGCTCGTCGCGGCGGTCGGCTTCCTCGGCCTCGCCTTCCTCTCGTACACGTCGCTGTTCCGCGGGGTGCTCGGCGGCCAGGACCCGACCGACAGGGCGCGCCAGCGGCTCGACCTGAGCGCCTCGTGGCAGATCACGATGTCGGGGTTCGCGGCCACGGTGCTGTTCTCGGCCGCGGGCGCCGGCGGGGTGGCCCTGACCTACTGGGCGCTGCGCCGCGCGGGCATCCCGCGGCGGCGCGCCGCCTGCCGGATGGTCGCGTTCCTGGTGCTCCTCTACTCGGTCTACCTCCTGTCCCTGGTCGTGTTCGGCACGCTGCTGCGCGCCGGAGTCCTCAACGGGGACGACCCGGTCGGAGGGACGATCGTCCCGGCGGCGGTCGGGGGCGTGGCGCTCGTGATCATCGGAGCGGTCGCGCTGATCCCGCAGGACTTCGAGCGCCGCTTCGCCGCGCTGCGCCGGCGCGGCGGGCGCGCCGCCCGGCTCGCGGCGCGGCTCGCGACGGCGCCGGCCACGCTCGCCACCGGGGTGCGGACGGCGATCGCGTACGTGCGCCACCCCAAGGGGAGCGCCGCCGCGATCTTCGGGGCGCTCGGCTGGTGGACCGGCCAGATCGGGATCCTCTGGGCGAGCTTCCACGCGTTCGGCGTGCACGTGCCGCTCGGCGTGGTGGTGCAGGCCTACTTCGTCGGGATGGTCGCCAACCTCGCTCCGTCTCCAGCCGCCGGCGTGGGTACCGTGGACGCGGGCCTGATCGGGGCGTTCGTGCTGTTCGGCATACCGGCCGAGACGGTGTTCCCGGCGGTGCTCACGTCGCGGCTGATCGGGATCTGGCTGCCGCTGCCGCTGGGGATCTGGGGCTACGTGCGGCTCCGCAAGACGGTCCAGCGGTGGCGGGACGAGGACCGGGCCGCTGCTACTATACAAAATGAAGTAAAGGCGGAGACACAGGGATGAGCGAGACCGAGAACGTCATCATCATCGGGTCCGGACCGGCGGGCTACACGGCCGCGCTGTACACCTCCCGCGCCGACCTCAACCCGCTCCTGATCGAGGGCTTCCTCTGGGGCGGGCTGCTCCAGACCACGACCGACGTGGAGAACTACCCCGGCTTCCCGGACGGGATCATGGGGCCCGAGATGATGCAGAAGTTCCGCGACCAGGCGGAGCGCTTCGGCACGCGCTTCATCTCCGAGGACGCCACCCGGGTGGAGCTGTCCACCGACGGCGGGCCGCACCGCGTCTGGGTCGGCGACGACGAGTACTCGGCGCGCGCCGTGATCCTCGCGATGGGCGCCGAGCACAAGAAGCTGGGCGTCCCCGGCGAGGACGAGCTCGCCTCGCGCGGCATCTCCTACTGCGCCACCTGCGACGCGGCGTTCTTCCGCGAGAAGAAGATCATGGTCGTCGGCGGCGGCGACTCCGCGATGGAGGAGGCGATCTTCCTGTCGAAGTTCGGCTCGCGCGTCCAGGTCGTGCACCGCCGCGACGAGTTCCGCGCCTCCCAGATCATGATCGACCGCGCCCGCGAGATCGAGAACATCGAGCTGGTCACCCCGTACGTGGTCGAGCGCTTCGAGGCCGGCGACGAGGGCTCGCTGGCCCGCGCCGTGCTCAAGCACTCCGAGACCGGCGAAGAGCGGATCGAGGAGGTCGACGGCGGCTTCATCGCGATCGGCCACGAGCCGTCCTCGCAGATCGTGCGCGGGCAGGTGGACACCGACGAGAACGGCTACGTGATCACCGACGGCAAGTCCACCCGCACCGGCGTTCCCGGCGTGCTCGCCGCCGGCGACCTGGTCGACCACACCTACCGGCAGGCGATCACCGCCGCCGGCAGCGGCTGCCAGGCCGCCCTCGACGCGGAGTGGTACCTGCGCGACGCGCCGCCCGAGCCGGGCGCCCACTGGATGAAGCCGGACGAGGTCGAGGCCGCGGCGGAGAAGGTGGCCGCCGACGCGGCGGCCGAGGAGGCCGGCGCCCGCTAGCAGGCCGGGGGTGGTGGCTCTAACCCACCGTATAGGTGGGTAATGTCGACCAGGTCGCGCGAAGGGGCGCCTGCTAGGCGTACCGGCCGCGCGCGACCGCCAGGACCGCGAGCCCGATCAGGGCCGCGCCGGCATAGGCCGCCGCGCGGCTTTCGCGTCCGCCGGCGTGCCCTGACCACCGCGTGGATGGTCTATCCGGGACGGTGGCGGCTCGCGGCGGCGGTTGCGGGAGCGGCGCGGGTGCGGTCAGCTCGTGGAGGCGGCGCCCGGTGGCGATCGCAGCGGCGCCGGAGAGCACCAGCGCGAGCAGCGAGAAGCCCGAGAACGGCAGCGACGGCTCGCGCCGGGGCCGCGGGCGCTCGACGATCGCCGCCGCCGGGCGGCCGGGGCCGGGCTCGGCGCGCTGCTCGGTGAGCTGCGGGATCGGGGTGAGCGGCGGAGCGGCGAGCGGCTCGCCCCGCAGCGTGGCCCGGAGGACGGAGCCGGGGGCCGCGCCGGCCGGCCGGGTGTCCGCGCCGGCGTTCGGAAGCGCGCTCGGAAGGGCTGCGGGCAGCGCGCCGGCGGGATCGGGGGAGGGTCCGGCGAGATCCGGGAAGCGCCGGCCGCCATCCGGACGCGGGCCGCTCGAGCCACCGGCTCCGCCAGCGGGCGTGGCACCGCCACCTCGCGAGCCGGCGCCGCCTCGCGGGCCGCCGCCAGCGGGCGTGGCACCGCCACCTCGCGAGCCGGCGCCCCGGCCGGCCCCTCCGCTCCCGCGGTTCCCCCTACCTGAGCCGTTGCCCTTCGAGCCATGGCCGCCTCGATCCGCGCCGCCGGCCCCATCGCCGCCTCGAGCAGCCCGCGAAGGATCCGCGGCGGCGGGGGCCCTGGGGCCGTGGTGCCTCGGGCCGCGCGCAGCGTTCCGCCCGCGCTCTGCCTTCGCCTCGGGCGCGGACCTGTCCGCGGGCTTCGCGGCCGCCGCCGCCGGATCGCCGGCCGGCTTCGCCACGGCCGCCGCCGGCCCGATCAGCGCGGCCGAGGCGAGCAGCGCCAGTGCGATGCGCGCCGGATCGGAACTTCCGTGTTCGTCCGTCACTTCCCTCTGCCCTCCATGTATCCGGCACGAGGTTACGCGGTCGTCCGCGCACACGGGCCATATGCTCGCGTCCGTGCCGGAGCTGTGGCGCAACTGGGCGGGCGACCAGCGCTGCGCGCCGGAGTCGGTCGAGCGGCCGCGCAGCGAGGACGACGTCGTGGCGGCGGTCGGCCGCGCGGCCGCCGCCGGCCGGCCGGTGCGCGTGGCGGGCGCGGGCCACTCGTTCAGCGACATCGTCCTCACCGACGGCCACCTGCTCGACCTCGGCGGCATGGACCGCGTGCTGAGCGCGGACCCGGCCAGCGGGCTGGCCGAGGTCGAGGCCGGGGTCTCGATCCACGACCTCGGCCCGGCGCTCGGCCGGCACGGCCTGGCGCTCGAGAACCAGGGCGACGTGGACGCCCAGAGCATCGCCGGCGCCGTCTCGACCGCGACGCACGGCACCGGCTCGGGCTTCCGCAACCTCTCGGCGCAGGTCGCCGGCCTGCGGCTGATCGCCGGCGACGGCGAGCCGGTCGACTGCTCCGAGGAGGTCGAGCCGGAGCTGTTCAGGGCGGCGCGGGTCGGGCTCGGCGCGCTCGGCGTGATCACCCGCGTGACGCTGCGCTGCGCGCCGCTCTACACGCTGCGGCGCAGCGACGCCCCGCGCCCGCTCGACGAGGCGCTCGACCGTCTCGGCGAGCTGGTCGACGGCCACGAGCGCTTCGAGCTGTTCGTCTTCCCGTACACGCGCACCGCACTCACGCGGGTGACCGAGACCACCGCGGACGACCCGGCGCCGCCCTCGCCGGCCGCGGAGTGGGTCGAGGACGTGCTGGTCGAGAACCTCGCCCTCGGCCTGTTCTCGCGCGCGGGCCGGGCGCTGCCGGCCGCGATCCCGGCGCTCAACCGCACGATCGCCCGAATGCTGCGCCCGTCGGAGCGCGTGGACCGCAGCTACCGGATCTACGCGAACACGCGCCGGGTGCGCTTCACGGAGATGGAGTACGCCGTGCCGCGCGAGGCGGGGCGCGAGGCGCTCGAGCGGGTGATGGCGATGGTCGAGCGCCGCCGGCTGCCGATCTCGTTCCCGCTCGAGTTCCGCTTCGTCGCCGGCGACGACGCCTACCTCTCGCCGTCGAACGGCCGCGCGACCGCGTACGTGGCCGTGCACGCCTACCGCGGGATGGAGCACGAGACCTACTTCCGCGCCGTCGAGTCGATCATGCGCGAGTACGACGGGCGCCCGCACTGGGGCAAGCGCCACTACCGCACCGCGGCCGACCTGGCGCCCGCCTATCCGGACTGGGACCGCTTCGCCGAGGCGCGCGAGCGCCTCGACCCAAACCGCCGCTTCCGCAACGACTACCTGGACCGCGTGCTCGGTCCTTAGGCCGGCGGCGTAGCCCCGCCGCCGTCGAGGCGGTCCAGCATCCGGAACAGCGCCTCACGCTGCGCCCGGTTCTCGGCGAGGACGTCATCGAGCTTCCGATCCTGTCGCTCGTGATGCTGCCGCATGGCGTCGCCGAACTCCCGGATCTCGGCCATGATCGCCTCGTGAAGGCGGTCCAGTCGACGTTGCGAGAGAAGGGTCTGCTCGCGCATGAACTCGCGCAGATCCGCGCTCTGCTCGCGCATGAACTCCCGGAGATCCTGGGTCTCGCTCACGCGGCCATTGTCGCACGGCGCGCGTTACGCGAAACCGCGCTCGGGTGACGATTCTGCGTCGTCACAGAAACAGCTTCCCCTCGCCGCGGTAGGTCGGGACCTCGTCCACGACCCGGCCGCCCTCGACGAGCAGCAGCGTGTCGAAGTGCTCGCACAGCTCGCCCGCCTTGGCGTGGCGGAAGTAGACGCGGTCGCCCACGCGCAGCCGGCGCGCGGCGGCGCCGCTCACCGGCGTCTGCACCTCGCCGGCGCCCTCCTGGGCGTCGAGCTCCAGGCCGGCCGGGAGGTGGGGCACCGGCAGGCGGTTCCGTGCGGGGGCGCCCGAGGCGATGTAGCCGCCGCCCAGGCAGGTCGCGACCTTCGCGCTCGGCCGCCGCACCACCGGCAGCGCGAACATCGCCGCCGGGCGGAGCGTGAAGGCGGAGTACTCGTCGAACAGGGCCGGGGCGTAGAAGCCGGAGCCGGCGGTCAGCTCGGTCACCGCGTCCTCGCGCGAGGTGGTGTGCAGGCTGCCGGTGCCGCCGCCGTTGACGAACTCGAGCGGCGTCACCTCCTCGACCGCGGCCACGATCTCCGCGCGGCGCTTCGCGATCTCCTTCACCGACGCCCGCTGCATCGCTCGGATGACGGCCCCGCGCGCGCGGCTCGCCGGGCGGTCGCCGACGCCCGCGACGTGGCCCTCGTAGCCCATGACGCCCGCGACGGCGATGCCGCGGTCGATCGCGGCGCGCGCCAGCGCGGCGGCCTGCTCGGGCGTGCGGACCGGCGAGCGCTTCGGCCCGATCCGGACCCGCGCGACCGGGTAGCTCATGTCCACCTCGATGCAGACCCGCGCCGAGCGGTCGCCGATCAGGTCGAGCTGCTCCACCGAGTCGACCATCAGGACCGGCAGCGGCGAGCGGCCGAGCGCCTCGCGGTCGGCGGTGGGGTAGGCGAGCAGCAGGTCGTCGAAGCCGTGCTCGTCGAGCCACTGGCTCTCGCGCAGCGTGTAGGTCATCAGGCCGGAGAACCCGTCGCGCCTGAGGATCCGCGCGAGGATCTCGCGGCAGCGGACCGACTTGCTCGCGACGCGGATCGGCTTGTTCCCGGCGCGGGCGAGCAGGTCGCGCGCGTTGTCCCACATGGCGTCGAGGTCGACGAACGCGAACGGGGCGTCGCGGTCGCCGAAGGCCCGTTCGAGGCGCTCGTATTCGTGCACGAGGCGACCCTAATAGGCTTGAAGCGTGGCAGTCGCCGAGGCACTCGAGATTCGCTCGTTCCACGAGTTCGACGACGCCCACTCGCTCTGGCCGCGCGGCGACCGTCCGCGGGCGATGCGCGCCGCGGCCGAGGAGTTCCGGCCGCGGTTCAAGGAGCAGGGGACCGTCAAGTCGGTCCAGACGGTCGACCTCGTCGCCGCCGGCTACCCGCTCGCCTACGCGTTCGGCGGCGCCGCGAAGGGGCTCAACCCGTTCGTGAGCATCTCGAACCGCCTCGTGGTCATCCGCTTCGAGGACTTCGAGGGCCGGGAGCGGGTGCTCGCCTGGGAGCCGACCGTCCCGGAGGGCTCGCAGGAGGCCCCGTTCTACGAGCAGCTCTTCGAGCGCTACGGCGAGTGGCTCGCGACCAACGTCTTCGCCACCTACTACAACGACATCGGCCAGGCGCTCGCGAGGTGCGGCCTGACCCCCGCGGACGTCGACTACATCGCGTTCGACCACCTGCACGTGCAGGACCCGCGCATGATGCTCGGCACCGAGACCCTGCCGGCCTACTACCCGAACGCGAAGATGATCGCCCAGCGGGCCGAGCTCGACACGTTCAGGTCGCTGCACCCGACCCAGTGGGCCTGGTACGTCGACGGCGGCATGGACGGCGTCCCCGAGGACCGGGTGATCGCGGTCGAGGGCGACGTCGAGCTCGGCAGTGGCCTCGCCTTCCTCCACACGCCCGGTCACACCGACGGGAACATGTCGCTCTGCGTCAACACGCCGGACGGCATCTGGGTCTCCAGCGAGAACGGCGTGGCCGCCGACAACTGGCACCCGCGGCTCTCGAAGATCCCGGGCGTGCGCAGGTGGGCGGAGTTCTTCAACCGCGACGTGGTGATGAACTCGAACACCCTCGAGGACTCGCTCGACCAGTACGACTCGATGGTGAAGGAGCACGCGGTCGCCGATCCCGACCGCAGCGACCCGCGCTGGAAGCAGGTCTTCCCCTCGTCCGAGCTCGCCCGGTTCAAGCGCCAGTGGCCGGTCGTCCCCACGCACTTCTTCGGTGGCATCGACTATCGCTGACCACAAGGTCTTCCGGCTGGACGAGCTCCAGGCGAAGTACGACGTCGCGCGGCTGCCGTACTCGCTGAAGGTCCTGCTGGAGAACGCGATGCGCAACGGCCACGACGAGTCGGTCGAGGCGATCGCGACCTGGGACGCGAAGGCCGAGCCGAGCAGGGAGATCGCCTACGAGCCGGCGCGCGTGCTGATGCAGGACTTCACCGGCGTGCCCGCGATCGTGGACCTCGCCGCGATGCGCGACGCGAGCAGCGACCCCTCGAAGATCAACCCGCTCGTGCCGGCCGAGCTGGTCATCGACCACTCGATCCAGGTCGACGCGTTCGCCCACCGGCTCGCGTTCGAGCGCAACGCCGAGCTCGAGTTCGAGCGCAACCGCGAGCGCTACGCGTTCCTGCGCTGGGGCCAGACGGCGTTCGACAACTTCTCGGTGGTCCCCCCGAACACCGGCATCTGCCACCAGGTCAACCTCGAGTACCTCGCGCGCGTGGTGATCAGCCGCGACGGCCAGGCGTTCCCCGACACGCTGGTCGGCACCGACTCGCACACCACGATGGTCAACGGCCTCGGCGTGCTCGGATGGGGCGCGGGCGGGATCGAGGCCGAGGCCGCGATGCTCGGCCAGCCTGTCTCGATGCTCCTGCCGCAGGTCGTAGGCTTCCGGCTCACCGGCGAGCTGCCCGAGGGCTCGACCGCCACCGACCTCGTCCTCACCGTCACGCAGATGCTCCGCGCCAGGGGCGTCGTCGGCAAGTTCGTCGAGTTCTTCGGCCCGGGCCTGCCGAACCTGCCGCTGGCCGATCGCGCGACGATCGGCAACATGGCCCCGGAGTACGGCGCCACGTGCGGGATCTTCCCGGTCGACCGGCAGACGCTCGCCTACCTCGAGTTCACCGGCCGCGACACCCGCCTCGTCGAGGAGTACATGCGCGAGCAGGGGATGTTCCACGACGAGGACTCCGAGGACGCGACCTACTCCGACACGCTCGAGCTCGACCTCGGCGACGTGGAGCCTTCGCTCGCCGGGCCGAAGCGCCCGCAGGACCGCGTGCCGCTGCACGAGGCCAAGGAGTCGTGCCTCGCGGCGCTGGGCGAGATGGTCGAGTACGAGGACCGCGACGAGGCCGTCGCGGAGAGCTTCCCGGCGAGCGACCCGCCGACCAACGGCCGCGGCGAGGCCGACCGCGAGCACGAGGTGGTCGCGGTGGCGGACAAGACGCCGGAGGGCGAGGGGCTCGACCACGGCGCCGTCGTGATCGCCGCGATCACGAGCTGCACCAACACGTCGAACCCGAGCGTGATGCTCGGCGCCGGCCTCCTGGCCAAGAAGGCGGTGGAGATGGGGCTCGAGACCAAGCCGTGGGTGAAGACCTCGCTCGCCCCCGGCTCGAAGGTCGTGACCGAGTACCTCGAGCGCGCCGGGCTGACCCAGTACCTCGAGAGGCTCGGCTTCAACCTCGTCGGCTACGGCTGCACGACCTGCATCGGGAACTCCGGACCGCTGCCCGAGGAGATCTCGAGCGAGATCGCCGAGCGCGACCTCGCGGTCTGCTCGGTGCTCTCGGGGAATCGCAACTTCGAGGGCCGCATCCACCCCGAGGTCAAGCTCAACTACCTCGCCTCGCCGCCGCTGGTGGTCGCCTACGCGCTCGCCGGGCGGATGGACGTGGACCTGTTCGAGGACTTCCCGCTCCGCGAGATCTGGCCGAGCCAGGCCGAGGTCGCCGAGGCGATGCAGTACGTCGAGTCCGAGATGTTCACGCGCAGCTACGGCGAGGTCTTCGAGGGCGACGAGAACTGGAACGCGCTCGAGGTGCCGGAGGGCGACACCTACGCGTGGGACCCCGAGTCCACCTACGTCAAGAAGCCGCCCTACTTCGAGATGGAGCCGGCGGCGGGGCCGATCGAGGGCGCGCGCGTGCTGGCGAAGCTGGGCGACTCCGTCACGACCGATCACATCTCGCCCGCGGGCGCGATCAAGAAGGACTCGCCGGCCGGGCGGTACCTGACCGAGCGCGGGGTCACCGAGTTCAACTCCTACGGCTCACGGCGCGGCAACCACGAGGTGATGATGCGCGGCACGTTCGCCAACGTGCGGCTGCGCAACCAGCTCGCGCCCGGCACCGAGGGCGGCGTGACGATCAAGGACGGCGAGGAGATGAGCATCTTCGACGCCGCCATGGCCTACGCGGACGAGGGCGTCCCGCTGTGCGTGATCGCGGGCAAGGAGTACGGGTCCGGCTCCTCGCGCGACTGGGCGGCCAAGGGCCCGCGGCTGCTGGGGATCAGGTTCGTGATCGCCGAGAGCTACGAGCGCATCCACCGCTCGAACCTCGTCGGGATGGGCATCCTGCCGCTTCAGGCGGACACGGCCGACCTCACCGGCGAGGAGACGTTCAGCGTGCCCGAGCTCGAGGACGGGCAGCGCACCGTCACGGTCACCGCCGGCGATCGGGAATTCGAGGCGACCGTCCGCATCGACACGCCGAACGAGTGGCAGTACTACCGGGCCGGCGGGATCCTGCCGTTCGTCCTGCGCCGCTTCAATTGATCGTCCACCACGACGGCTGCTTCGGCTGCGGCCAGGCCAACCTCTTCGGGCTCCAGCTCGAGTCGGACGGGGTGAGCGGGCGCTTCTTCGTGAAGCAGGACCACCAGGGCCCGCCCGGCTTCGCGCACGGCGGCATCATCGCCGCGGCGCTCGACGAGGCGATGGCGCTCGCCCTGCACGCGCAGGGCAGGGACGCGCGGACCAAGCGGCTCGAGGTCCGCTACCTGGCGCCGGTCCCCGTCGGGGTCTTCGTCGAGGTTGGCACGACCGCGGGTGGCGCCGAGGCGCGGGTCGATGGCAAAGTGGTGGCCGAGGCCACCGCCGACTTCGCCGTCAGCTAGGGTGCCGCGCCGATGATCCTCGAAATCGTCTCAGGAGCAGATGCCGGTCGCACCGCGAACGTTCGCGGCGACCAGTTCACCCTCGGGCGCGAGGGCACCACCAACCTGGTGCTGCGCGACGCGAAGGCGTCACGCCGCCACGTGTCCCTGAAGGAGCTTCCCGACGGCCGTGTCGAGCTGACCGACCTCGGCTCGCGCAACGGGACGTTCGTGAACGGACAGCAGGTGACCGGGACCACCGTGCTGAACGGGGGCGAGGAGATCCGCATCGGCGACACGGTCCTGCGCGCGGTGCGCGAGCAGCAGGCGGCAGTCCCGCCGCCCCCGCCGGGTGCCGCCCCCGCTCCGCCGGCGCAGCCGCAGCAGCCGCCGCCCCCGATCGCTCCGCCGTTCACGCCGCCGGCCCAGCCCCAGCCGCCGGCCCAGGCCCCCGCGCAGGCGCCGGGGGCGCGCCCGGTGGTCACCCAGTCCGCGGCGCCGCCGCCGCCGGGCCCGAGCGCGTCCACGATGCAGCGGCTGGTCATCCAGCGCGGCCTCAAGCGCGTCACGATCATCGGGATCGCGGTCCTGGCGCTGCTCGTGATCGTGATCGGCGGCCTCGTCACGGGCATCCTGGGCGGCGGAGGCGGCGACGACGAGCTCTCCAACGCCGAGGTCGTGGACAAGTCGCGCCCGCGCACGGTCCTCGTCGTGACGAACAAGGGCTTCGGCAGCGGCGGTCGCGGCTCCGGCTGGGTCTGGGACGCCAGCGAGGGCATCATCGTCACCAACGCCCACGTGACCGCCGGTGGCGAGAGCTACACGGTCAGCACCGGCGACAAGCTCACGATCTCGATCGACACCGACGTGAAGATCGACGGCGAGGAGGCTCGCGAGGCGAAGGTGCTCGGCGAGGCCACCTGCGAGGACATCGCTGTGCTCAAGGTCGACGAGACCGAGGGCCTCGAGACGATCCCGCGCGTGCCGAGCAAGAAGGAGCTGAAGGTCGGCGAGGACGTGGTGGTCGTCGGGTATCCGTCCACGATCAACCTCACCCAGGGCCAGGCGCAGCAGGACGCCGACCTGACCGGGAACGCCGGCGTGATCTCCACGGTGAGCACGACCTTCCCCGCCATCCCGGGCGAGGGGCCGGACGACCCGACGGTCGGGCCCTACAAGGACGCGATCCTCACCGACGCCGTCATCAACCAGGGCAACTCGGGCGGTCCGCTCGTGAACCACGAGGCCAAGCTCGTCGGCATGAACTCCGCGCAGCGGACCGACGTGCAGGGCCAGTTCTACGCGGTGGGCATCGACCGGATCAACGAGATCGTCCCGAAGCTGATCGAGGGCGACGACGTCTGCTGAGAACCTGAGCCGCCAGATCCTCCGCGAGCACCTCGTGGACGGCGATCTGGAGCCCGGCTCGCCGATCGGCCTGCGGATCGACCAGACGCTGCTCCAGGACGCCACCGGCACGATGGCGTTCATGCAGTTCGAGCAGCTCGGCGTGCCGCGCGTGCGCGTGGAGCGGGCGGTCCAGTACGTGGACCACAACGTCATCCAGCTCGACTTCAAGAACCCCGACGACCACCGGATGCTCCAGCAGATGGCGCGCAAGTTCGGCGCCGAGTTCTCGCGCCCCGGCAACGGGATCTGCCACTACGTGCACATAGAGCGCTACGCGCGACCGGGCGGGATCCTGGTCGGCGCCGACTCGCACACCACGACGAGCGGCGCGCTCGGCATGATCGCGATCGGGGCCGGCGGCCTGGACGTGGCCGTCGCCATGGCCGGCTACCCGTACGAGATCGCCTGCCCGGAGATCGTCGAGGTCCGGCTCGAGGGCTCGCTCGAGCGGCCCTGGGTCCAGGCCAAGGACATCATCCTCGAGCTGCTCCGCCGCCGCGGCGTGAGCGGCGGGAAGAACCGCATCTTCGAGTTCACCGGGCCCGGCACCGAGGACCTGAGCGTGCCCGAGCGCGGGACGATCGCGAACATGATCGCGGAGCTGGGCGCCACCTCCGCGGTCTTCCCGCCCGACGAGCGCACGCGCGAGTGGCTCCGCCGCCAGGAGCGCGAGGACGACTTCGCCGACATCGGCCCCGACGACGGGGCGGGGTACGACGACCGCGAGGAGATCGACCTCGGCGAGCTCGGCCCGCTGGTGGCCAAGCCGTCGTCCCCGGGCAACGTCGTGCCCGTCGAGGAGGTGGCCGGCACCCAGCTCGGGCAGGTCTGCATCGGCTCGTCGGTCAACTCCGGCTACGCCGACCTCGCGCTGCCGGGGGCCGTGCTCGAGGGGAGGATCGTGCACCCCGGGATCGCGGCCACGGCCACGCCGGGGTCGCGGCAGATCCTGTCGGCGATCGCCGAGTCGGGGGTCTACCGCCAGCTCGTGGAGGGCGGCGTGCGGATGCTCGAGCCGGTCTGCGGCCCGTGCGTCGGCATGGGTCAGGCGCCGCCGAGCGACTCGAACTCCCTGCGCACGATGAACCGCAACTTCCCGGGCCGCAGCGGCACGCCGGAGGACTGCGTCTACCTGTGCTCGCCGGCGGTGGCGGCGGTCTCGATGCTCGAGGGCAGGATCGCCGACCCGCGCGAGTACGGCGACCCGCCCGAGCTCTGCCCCGAGCCGGAGCTGAAGCCGTACGTCGACGACGTGCACATCTTCCAGCCGGCGCCGGAGGACGAGGCCGAGCGGATCGAGATCCCGCGCGGGCCGAACATCAAGACGCCGCCCGAGCACGAGCCGCTGCCCGAGTCGATCGAGGCGCGCATCGCCACCGTGCAGCCCGACGACATCTCGACCGGCGACCTCGCCCCCGACGGCGCCGAGGTGATGGCCTACCGCTCGAACATCCCGGCGATCGCCGAGTTCACCTTCCGCCACCGCGACCCGGAGTTCCGCAAGCGGCTGGCCGAATGGGGGAGCGGGTTCATCGTGGGCGGCGAGAACTACGGGCAGGGATCGTCACGCGAGCACGCAGCGCTGGCGCCGCTCCAGCTCGGGGTCAAGGCGGTGTTCGCGAAGTCGTTCGCGCGGATCCACCGCCGCAACCTCGTGGCGCAGGGGATCCTCGCGCTCACCTTCGCGGACGAGTCCGACTACGACCGCGCCGAGGTGGGCGACACCTGGGAGCTCCCGAACGTGCGCCAGGAGCTCGCCGACGGCAGCGACACGATCACCGTCAGGGCCGGCGACGAGGAGTTCGAGCTCACGCACGACCTCGCCCCGAAGGAGCGCGAGATCCTCGTGGAGGGCGGCCTGCTGCACTGGCTCAAGGAGCACGGCGAGCAGGCTCGCTGAGGAGATCGGGCGCCGGGCGCGCCCCGGGGCCGGGGGGGCCTTGTACTAGAATGATATTCTAGAACAGGATTCTAGTGACGGCCACCCGCGAGAAGATCCTCCACGCCGCTCTCGGCCTCTTCAACGAGCGCAGCTACTCGCAGGCGGGCGTGCAGGACATCGCGCGCGCCGCGGGGTCCAGCATCGGGAGCGTCTACCACCACTTCGAGGGCAAGGAGCAGATCGCCGCCGCCATCCACGTGGACGGGCTGGCCGGCTACCACCGCGGCCTGATCCGCGAGCTGCGGCGCGAGCACGGGTCGGCCGAGGGCGCCGTGAAGGGCCTGGTCCGCTACCACCTGCGCTGGGTCAGGCGCCACCGGGAGCTCGCGCGGTTCCTGTTCACGAGCCGCGAGCCCGAGGTGGTCGGCGCGACCGGGGACGAGCTCGCGCGCATGAACCGCCAGGTGTTCGAGGCCGTCGAGGAGTGGTTGGAGGCCTGGGTCCGGGCCGGGGAGGTCCAGCGGCTCCCGATCGGGCTGCTCCACGCCGTCGTGCTGGGGCCGAGCCAGGAGCTCAGCCGCCACTGGGTGGCGGGCAGGGTTAAAGGGTCGATCGACGAGGCCGAGCCGGTGCTGGCTGACGCGGCCTGGAAGGCGGTGCGGACATGACCACCTACGAGACGCTCGTGGCCGAGGCGCGCGCGGAGGCGGCCGAGCTGGTGCAGGTCGAGCGAGGGGACGGGCACGCCGTGGTGCGCATGCACGACCCGGAGCGGCTGAACGCGCTCAGCGCGCCGCTGACGCTCCAGCTGCAGGACGCGCTCGACGCGCTGGTCGCCGACGACGCGGTCCGCGCGGTCGTGCTGACCGGTTCCGACCCGGCGTTCTCGGCCGGCGGCGACCTGCGCCTGATGCGCGACCACGCGCACCGGATGGTCGACGAGTCGCCGGGCGGCGCGACCGACGCCTGGCGCTGGATCCGCCGCCAGTTCGGCGGGGTCACGCGCACGATCGTGAAGGCCGACAAGCCGGTGATCGCCGCCGTGAACGGCGCCGCGGCCGGGGTCGGCCTGGCGTTCGCCCTCGCCTGCGACGTGATTGTGGCCTCCGAGCGGGCGCGCATCGTGCCGGCCTTCGGCCGCATCGGCCTCGTGCCGGAGGTGGGCAACTCGTGGCTGGTGACGCGCCGGCTCGGCTACCAGCGCGCGTTCGAGCTGTTCACGGAGGGCCGCATCCTGAGCGGCGGCGAGGCCGCCGAGCTGGGACTGGTGAACGAGGTCGTGCCGCACGGCGAGCTGATGCCGGCTGCCCTCGCCCACGTGGAGCGCATGGCCGCGCTGCCGCCGCACGTGATCCCGATGACCAAGACGCTCCTGCGTCAGGCGGCCGACATGACCTGGGACCAGGCGATCGCCACGGAGGAGTTCGCCGAGCCGATGTGCTTCACGACGACGGGCCACCGGGACGCGGTGCGCGAACTGCTCGCATAGGCTCGGGCGGTGCCGGAGGACCGAGCCGTCCTGTGGGAGCTGCCGTCCGTCTTCAACGAGGGGAACGCGACCCTCCGCTGGAAGGCGATCGAGAGGCTCTGGGCCGAGGACGGAAGGCTCGTCGTCGACGGGCTCACGGTCGCGAGCACGAGGGCGGAGCTCGACGAGCACATAGCCCGGGAGCGCACGGACCCGGCCTTCTACGTGAGCCTGAAGGGGCAGCCCCAGCGCAGCGGGAAGCTCGAATGGGGCCGGTGGGAGGTCAGGCGCGTCCAGGCGGAGCCCGAGCTGAAGAAGCTCACCGTGCGCCAGGACGGCGACGGTCGCGTCGCCGAGGTCGAGGCGACGCCCGACACCGCAACCGCGGCCGGGGGCGCGGTGTCGCGACGGCTGCGCGAGGTGGCCCTCGAGAACCCACTCGCCACCGCGGGCCTCCTCGGCGGCGCGCTCTACCTCGCCCTCCGGCTGCCGGTCGGGCTGTTCTACGGCGACCTGGGGGTCACGCCGGACGAGGTCGGCGTGGGGCCGGAGGTGCTGATACCCCAGAGCCTGGCCCTGATAGCGATCTTTGCCGTGCTCGTAGGGTCGGTCGTCGGGACGATCCTCCTCTTGCTGCCGGTGATGAAGGCGATCGTCGTCGCCGGGCGGTTGAGGGACCTGGGCGATGCGAGGGCGGCGGCGCGGATCCACCGCGAGATCTATGCCGCCGCCGCCGGCGGGCTGCTCGCGGGCGCGGTGCTGGCGGAGCTCACGAGCCCCCCTCTGATCGTCGCGCTCGTCGTGCTCGTCGGCGTGCCGCTCGTCGTGACGCCGCTCGGTGCCGCGCTCGCCGCCGGTCGCGGCCCCGCGGCCGCCGAGCTGCGCGAGCTCCAGGACAGGATCTACCGCCGCGGGCGCAGCTTCGAGCTCTACAGAGAGCTCGTGGTCCTGGCGGCCATGTACGCGGCACTGGGACTGCTGGTCGTCCTGCCCCTCTGGAGCCTCCTGGACGCCGGCGCGGTGCGCTCCGGCGGCACCGCGGGCAAGCGGGTCCTCCCGTGGCGCGCCCTGCCCGTCGAGCTCCGCTGGAAGCCGGATGCCGCGCGCCCGCCCGAGATGAGCCGGTCGTGTCGCAACCTCCGGCTGCTCGGGGTGGGGAACGGTCAGGCGGTGGTCTTCGACACGCGCCTCGACCGGGTCTTCCGGATCCCGGTCGCGGACGCGTCGATCGCGGTCAACCGGGACTGCCGGGGGGCGTGAGCCGGCGCTCGACCGACGCCACCTTGTCGTCGAGGGTCTGGTCCGGGCGGTCGCGGCGCTCGTCGAGCTTCAGCACCGTGTAGACCCGCGGCACGTCCAGCTCGAACGGCACCGCGTGCAGCTCGCCCACCACGCGCAGGATGTCCTCGGTGGTGCCCTCGAGCGAGGTGCCCATCGCGTGCATCCGGTAGCGCACGGCGTCCTGGGCGGCGAGCCGCCGCTGGATCTCCGCGATGTACTCGCTGGCGCTCACGCCCGCGCGGCCGAGGGCCAGCACGGTCAGGTCGGCGGTCGCTATAGCGAGGTCCAGACGGTCTTGATCTCGAGGTACGCGTCGAGGTTCGCGTGGCCCATCTCGCGGCCGATGCCGGACGCCTTGTAGCCGCCGAACGGAGCGGCCGGGTCGGCCGGCCCCCAGACGTTCACGTAGACGGAGCCGGCCTTCAGCATCGCCGCGAGCCGGTGCGCGCTGCCGACGTCGCGCGTCCACACGCCCGCGGCCAGGCCGTAGTCGGTGTCGTTCGCCCGTGCGGCGACCTCCTCGAGCGACTCGTACGGCATCGCGACCAGCACCGGGCCGAAGATCTCCTCCCGCGCGATCCGCATCTCGTCGCTCACGCCGGTGAAGAGCGTCGGGCGGACGAACAGGCCGTCGCCGTCGCCGCCGGCCACGCGCTCGGCGCCGTCGTCGAGGCCCGACTGGATGTACTCCATCACCCGCTGGTGCTGCTCGGCGGACACGACCGGCCCGAACTGGGTGTCGGGGTCGAGCGCCGGCCCGACCTTCGCGCGCTCGGCGCGCTCGGCGAGCTTTGTCACGACCTCGTCGTACTGGTCGCGGTGCACGAACAGCCGCGAGCCGGCGTTGCAGGCCTGGCCGGTGTTGTAGTAGATGCCCTGGAACGAGCCCTTGATCGCCGCGTCGAGGTCGGCGTCCGGCAGGATGATGTTGGGGCTCTTGCCGCCGAGCTCGAGCGTCACGCGCTTGAGCGACCGCCCCGCCTTCGCGCCGATCTCGCGCCCGACCGCGGTGGAGCCGGTGAACGCGATCTTGTCCACGCCCGGGTCGTCCACCAGCGCGGCGCCGGTCTCGCCGTCGCCGGTGACCACGTTCAGCGTGCCCGCGGGCAGCCCGGCCTCGAGCGCGAGCTCGCCCAGCCGCAGCGCCGTGAGCGGCGTCTGCTCGGCGGGCTTGAGCACCACGGTGCACCCGGCCGCGAGCGCGGGCGCGATCTTCCAGGCGGCCATCAGCAGCGGGAAGTTCCACGGGATGATCTGGCCGCACACGCCGACCGGCTCCTTGCGCGTGTAGACGTGCACGTTCGGCCACGCGACCGGGATGACCTCGCCCTCGATCTTCGTCGGCCAGCCCGCGTAGTAGCGCAGGTGCGCGACGGCGCTAGGCACGTCCACGCGCGCCGCCATCTTCAACGGCTTGCCGTTGTCGATCGACTCGAGCCGGGCGAGCTCCTCCGCGTTCGCCTCGATCAGGTCGGCGAGCCGGTGCATGAGCCGCTCGCGCCCGGCGGCCGGGAGCCCGCCCCACTCGCCGTCGAGCGCGGCGCGCGCCGCCTCGACCGCGCGGCGCACGTCCTCCGGCCCGGCCTGGGCGACGTCGGCGATGACGTCCTGCGTGGAGGGGTCGACGGTCTCGAACGTCCGCCCGTCGGCGGCGTCGGCCCACTCCCCTGCGATCAGCAGTTGCTTGCTCACGCTCTCAGCACGATCTTCAGCGCCTCGCGGCGATCGTACGCGGCGTAGGCCTCGGCCGCGTCGTCGAGCTTCATCTCGCGCGAGACGAGCGGCTCGACGTCCAGGGCGCCGCTCGCCAGCAGCTTGAGGACCCGGTCGAGGTGGCCCATCACGTTGGCGTGCCCGCTGACGAGGTTGAGGCTCTTCAGCCAGAGGATCCCCATGTGCACCTCCACGCGCTCGGCGTACACGCCGATGACCGAGACCGTGCCCGCCTTGCGCGCGAGCCGGCAGCAGGTCTCGAGCGCCTGGGGATTGCCGACGGCATCCACGGCTATGTCCACGCCGAGGCCCGCCGTGGCCGACTTGACCGCGCGGCGCGGATCCTCCTCGGTCGCGTGAACCGCCTCCGCGCCCATCGCGCGCGCGATCGCCAGCCGGTCCTCGACGGTGTCGATCGCGATCACGTGCGCGGCGCCGCCGGCGCGCGCCGCCATGACGGCGCAGAGCCCGACCGGGCCGAGCCCCACCACCGCGACCGTGTCGCCCGCGCGCAGGCCGGCGGCGACCACGGCGTGGTAGCCGGTCCCCATCACGTCGCCCGCGAACAGCGCGGCGCCGTCGGAGAGCCCCTCGGGCACCCGGCGCAGCGTCAGGTTCGCGCGCGGCACCAGCGCGAGCTCGGCCTGCGTTCCCTGGAGCGAGCCGAGCACCGCGCCGTGTCCGAACACGCGCGCCTCGTCGCACTTCTGGAAGACGCCGCGGCGGCAGAAGAAGCACTGCCCGCAGGCGGTGTGGAACGTGCCGAGCACACGCTCGCCCACGGCGACTCCGGCGGCATCGCCGGCGGCGACGACCGTCCCCACGTACTCGTGCCCGAGCGTGAAGCCGGGCTCGATCTCCACGCGCCCGTGGTAGATGTGCAGGTCGGACCCGCAGATGCCCGATGCCTCGACGCGCACGACCGCGTCGTCCGGCGCGAGCGGCTCCGGCTCCGGCCGCTCCTCGACCTCCACGCGACCCGGCTCCTGGAAGGTGACCGCCCTCATCTAGGCGCCGGCCTGTATCGCTCTTCGCGTCGCTCCTGCCACAGCCCCTCCAGCACGGCTTCGGCCTGCTCCTGGTCCCACTCCGACGGACCCCGCGGGTGGTTCATGCCGAGCTTGAGCCCGGCGTCGACATCATCCTCCGAACCGACTCCCTCCGCCACCGCGAACCGGGCCTCGTTGACGAGCTGCGCGACGACCCGCCCGAGCACCAGCCCCGGCGCGTCGCGCACCCACTCGCGGTGGAAGCCGAGCGCGGCGAAGAACGCGTCGGCGGCGCCGGCGACCGAGTCGGGCGTGGTCGGCAGGCGCGTCAGCTCGACGAGCGAGCCGAACGGCGGGATGAGGTGGAACCCGGTGGCCTCCGGGTTGCCGCGCGCGCGGAGGCCGCGGTCGGCGCACACGGCGACCAGCGGCGGTCCCTGGGGCAGCTCGCCGAGGTCGCTCACCGGGGCCGGGACGCTCGCGTCCACGATCAGCTCCGGCTCCTCGGAGCCGCCGACCGCCACGAGCTGGCGGGCGTCGAAGCCGGCCTGGGCCGCGCGCTCGCGCAGCTCGCGCGCGAGCGCGCCCGCGCCCTCGATCGCCACGACGCGCCCGTCGCCGCCGCCCGGCTCCGGCGGCGGCGGGTCGGCGGGCCGGCCGGGCGGGTAGTCGTACCAGCCGCGGCCGGTCTTGCGGCCGAGGCGGCCGGCGGCGACCATCCGCGCCTGGAGCGGGCTCGGCTTCCAGCGCGGCTCGCCGAAGCTCTGCTCCATGAACGACCTGGCGACCTCGAAGCCGACGTCGATCCCCACCAGGTCCATCAGCTCGAACGGCCCCATCCGGAAGCCGCCGCCGAGCCGGACGATCCGGTCGATCTGGTCGTGGGTGGCGACGCCCTCCTGGAGCAGTCGCAGCGACTCGGCGCCGAACGGCCGGTTGCAGCGGTTGACCAGGAACCCGGGCCCGTCGGTCGCCCGGATGACCGTCCGCCGCATCCGGCCCGCGACGTGCTCGGCGACCGCGAGCGCCCGCTCGCCCGTCTGCTCGGCGGCGATGACCTCCACGAGCTCCATCAGCGGCGGCGGGTTGAAGAAGTGCATCCCGACCACGTTCTCCGGCTTCCCGGCGGCGCTGGCGAGGCTCGTGACGAGGATCGAGGACGTGTTCGTCGCGAGGATCGCCTCCGGGGCGATCTTCGACAGCCGCTCGAACAGCTCCCGCTTCAGCTCCGGCCGCTCGGGGGCGGCCTCGACGATCAGCTCGCACTCCCCCAGCGCGTCCACGTGGCGGGCGAGCCGCAGGTTGCCGGCTGCGGACGCGTCCCAGCGCCCCTTCTCCGCCCCCTTCGCGATCCCGGCGCGCAGGCGCTTCTCGCCCTCGGCGAGCGCCTCCGGAACCGGATCGTGGAGGAGCGTCTGCAGTCCGGCCACGCAGCCGAGCTGCGCGATTCCAGAGCCCATCGTGCCCGCGCCGACGACGCCGAGACGCTCGATTGATACGGTCATTCGCTCTGCGGATCCAAGGCGGCTCGGGATCATATGCCCGCATTAAGCCGCGCGACCCGCCGCAACTCGCGCCCCCGGCGCGTGTCCCCTCCGGACAACCCGACCCCCCCTCGGTGCAATGCGACGATTCAGACTGACATCCGGGCTCGTAGTGGCTCTGCTCGCGGTCCTCGCGACCCCGGCGGCGGCCTCCAAGACCCAGGAATCGATCTTCCAGGACGACCGGCTCACGCTCGAGAGCGGCGCCGACGTCCGCAACCGGACGCTCGACGAGCTGAAGGGCCTCGGCGTCGACACGATCCGCGTGAACGCGATCTGGGCGCGCATCGCGCCGGAGCGCGACTCAACGACCAAGCCGGGCTTCGACGCCTCGGACCCCGCCGCCTACCCGTCCGGCGCCTTCGAGGCGCTCGACGCGCTGCTCCAGGGCGCGGCCGCCCGCGGCATGGGCGTGCTCGTGACGCCGACCGGCCCCGCCCCGGCGTGGGCCTCGCCGTGCGGCGACCGGCGCACCTGCAACCCCGACGCCGGCGAGTTCAAGGCGTTCGTGACGGCGCTGGGCAAGCGCTACTCCGGCACCTACGCGGTCGGCGGCCAGCCGGCGGGCGGCGGCGGGACCAACCCCGGCCCGCTCCCGCTCCCGAAGACCGGCACGCCCGCGGACGCGGCGATCGACCAGGTCGACGCCGCCCAGTCGACCCAGCAGCCGACCCAGGCCGCGCAGGCGGGCACGACGCTGCCGCGCGTGACGCGCTGGTCGGTCTGGAACGAGCCGAACCTCGGCTCCTGGCTCACCCCGCAGTACACGGGTTCGAGCAAGAAGCCGGTCCCGGCGTCGGGCCGGATCTATCGCGGCCTGCTCTACGCGGCGCTCGACGCGCTCGGCGACACCGGGCACGGCGGCGACCAGATCCTCGTGGGCGAGACCGCGCCGATCGGCCAGACCGGCGGCGCGATCGAGAAGCGCAGCCGCGCGCCGCTCGCGTTCTGGCGCGACCTGCTCTGCATCGACAGCCGCGGGCGCACGACCGCGAGCAAGTCGCTCGGCTGCAACGGCACGTTCCGCGCGCTGCCCGGTGCGGTGGCCCACCACCCGTACTCGCGCGGCGCCTACGGCTCGCCGTCGAGCCGGGCCGGGCGCGACGACCTGCCGCTGGCGTCGATCGGCAACCTCTTCCGGGTCCTCGACCAGGGCGCGAACCGCAAGCGGATCGGCTCGAAGGCGCCGGTCTGGTTCACCGAGTACGGCGTGCAGACCAAGCCGCCGGACCGCTTCGGCGTCTCCCAGGGCACCCAGGCGCGCTACATCAACATGGCCGACTGGCTGACCTACCGGCAGAGCCGCGTGCGCTCGGTCTCGCAGTACGAGCTCACCGACCCGCAGGACGCGAACACGTTCAACACCGGCCTGCGCTTCTCCGACGGCAGGGCGAAGTCGAGCCTCGCCGCCTACCGGCTGCCGATCTGGGTCTCCTCCAGGCGGGTCTGGGGCCAGGTGCGGGCCGGCGGGGAGTCGGTCGCGGTCCAGTGGCGCAGCTCGTCTAAGAAGGGCTTCAAGACCTACAAGACCGCGAAGCTCAACTCGGCGGGCTACTTCGACCTCAAGGTCGACCGCCGCGGTGGACAGTGGCGGCTGCTGTCGAACGGGAACGCGAGCCGGACGGCGTCCGGCTACTGAGCGGCGGCGGCGAGCGCGTCCACGACCGCGGCCGTCGACGGGCGGGCGCGGTCGCTCGCGCGCGTGGCCACGAAGATCGCGCGGGTCACCCCGGTGCGCTTGACGCGCACGCGCGGGTCCTCCTCGGGGCGGCCGAGCGCGGGGAGGAGGGCCACGGCGTGGCCGGCGGCGACCAGCTCGAGCAGCAGCCGCATGTCGTTGACGCGGTGGCGCACGTGCGGCTCGAAGCCGCCGGCCGAGCGGCACAGGCGCGCGAGCATGTCGGCGTAGGCGGTCCCCTCGCGCGCCGTCGCCCACTCCGCCTCGCGCAGCGCGGCGAGCGAGATCGGCCCCCCGCGGTCCGCCGCGACCGCGAGCACCATCTCGTCCGGCTCAAGGTAGTCGCGCTCCAGCTGGGGGACGCGCGGGCGCGGCGCGTGCTCGTACTCCTCCGCGACGACGAGGTCGAGCCCGCCCCGCACCAGCAGCGGGAGCGACGCCTCGGCCTCGGCCTCGACCAGCTCCACGCGGACGCCGTCCGGGAGCCGCTCGAGCACCGGCATGACGAGGAAGCGCAGCGCCGTCTGGAAGGCCGCGACCCGCACGGTGCCGCGCACCTCGCCCGATTGCGCGGCGATCTCCGCCTCGATCCGCTCGAGCTGCGCCAGCACCTGATCGGCTCGTTCCACGAGCAGTCGCCCCGCGTCGGTCAGCTCCAGCCGGCGGCCCACCTTCCGCGTGAGAACGGTTCCGGCCTCGCGCTCCAGCGCGCTGAGCTGCTGCGAGACCGCCGACGGCGTGAACGACAGCGCCTCGGCCGCACCGGCGATCGTGCCCCGTGCGTGGAACTCGCGCAGCACCGCCAGCTTTCGCGGATCCAGCATCAGTTAAGCCTAACTGAACAAAATAGATAACAACCATTCGCTTGAACTGAACGGCGCGGAGGTCGATCCTACGGCCCGTGGACTCCTTCCTCCCCTTCCTCGCGCTCGCCGCCGTGGGCCTGGTCGTGCCGGGCCCCGACACCTTCGTGGTGCTGCGCACCTCGGTCGCGGCCGGCGCGCGCGCCGGCACCTGGGCGGCCGCCGGCTCGGCCGCGGGCAACCTCCTCTGGGGCACGGCCTCCGCGGTGGGGGTCACCAGCCTCCTCGCGGCCTCGGACACCGCGTTCACGGCGCTGAAGCTGGCCGGCGCCGCGTACCTCGTCGTGCTCGGCCTCCAGGCCCTGCTGGCCGCCAAGCGCGGCGACTCGATCGCGCCCCCGGCGGGGACCGCCGGCGCGCTCTCCGCGGCGGGCGCCTTCCGCCGCGGCCTGCTCAGCGACCTCCTGAACGTCAAGGTCGGGCTGTTCTGGACCGCCCTGCTGCCTCAGTTCGTCGGCCAGGAGACCGGCGCGCTGATGCCGGTCGCGATGACGCTCACGTTCGCGGCGATGGTCTTCGGGTGGCTGACGGGCTACGCGCACCTCGCGGCGCGCCTGAGCGAGGTCCTACGGGGACGCCGCAGCTCGCGCGTGCTGAACGGGTCCGTCGGGGCCGTGCTCGTCGCGCTCGGCGCCCGTCTCGGGTAGGCGCGGCCGCGCGATCAGGAGGTAGGCGAAGCCGACCACGGTGATCGCACCCAGCAGCAGCGGCGCGGCCCACACCTGGTAGACGGGCGCGTCCGGCGGGGCGATCGACTCGCGCGGCCAGGCGATGTTCACTGTCTCGAACGCGAGCCACGCCACGGAGGCCACGTTGAGCGCGAGCCCGTAGCGGCCGCCGCGCTGCCAGGTGCCGCTCAGGCGGGCGGCCAGGGCCGCCGCCGCGATCAGCAGGAACGAGACGTAGATCGCCGCGGTGCCGAACGCGATCAGCGTCCCGACCGCCGCGGAGTCGAGGCCGAGCAGGAGGCCGAGGCACGCGACCACCGCGGTGACCGCGATCGCCCCGATCGGCGACCGGCGGCGGTCCACGGTGCGGAGCAGCCGCGCGCCGGGGAGGACCCCGTCGCGGGCGATCGAGAACATCGTGCGCGCGGTGAGGGCCTGCGCGGCCATCCCGCAGGCGAGGAAGGCGACCAGCACGAGCGCCGCGAACGGCTTGTCCGACCAGGACCCGAACGACGAGACCACGGCGGTGGTGACGGGGTCGAGGTCCTCGCCCGCCGCCACGGCGGCGGGGTCGGGGTGGGCGAGGGCGGTCGCCACCGCGTTGAGCACGACGAGCGCGGCCACGCCGAGCAGCGCCATCCAGATCGCGCGCGGGACGTGGCGCGCGGCGTCCCGGGTCTCCTCGGCGGCGCCGACCGCCACGTCGAACCCGATGAACACCCAGCCGCCGACCGCGAGCGCCGCCAGGAAGCCGCCCGTGCCGAGCGAGCCGGTCAGCAGCGAGAAGTCCTGCTCGCGGAACGCCAGCAGCAGCGTGAGCCCGATGCCGATCGAGGCGATCGCCTCGGCCGTGATCCCGACCTGCACCGCGCGGCTGAGCACACCGACGCCGAGGACCCCGGCCACGGCCGCGATCAGCACGAGCACGATCCCGGCCAGCACGATCGCGTTCGCGGTCGGCTCGATGCCGGCCAGCGTCAGCGCCCACGGCGCGCCGAGGTAGGCGACCGTCGTGTTCGCGACCGCGTACGCGCACATCGCCACCCAGCCGGTGAACCAGCCGTAGCGCGGGCCGACGAGGCGGCGGGTCCACTGGTAGGCGCCGCCCGCGATCGGGAAGTCGGCCGCGAGCTGGCCGTAGACGGCGAGCAGCAGGCACTGGCCGGCCAGTGCGACCGGCAGCACCCAGACCCACGCCGGGCCCGCCACGATCGTCCCCACCAGCACGACCGCATAGAGCCCGACCACCGGCGAGATCCCGGCGAAGCCGAGCGCCGCGGTGTCGAGCACCCCGAGCCGCCGCTCGAGCTGCTGCTCGTAGCCGAGCTCGCGCAGCCGGGCGACGTCGGCGTCAGTCACGGCCGCGCTCTAGCGGCCCTTGAAGTCGGGCTTGCGCTTCTCGATGAACGCGCGCATGCCCTCCACGCGGTCCTCGGTGGCCATCGCGATCTCGAACAGCCGCCGCTCGTGGGCCAGGCTCGCCGCCTCGGCGGTGAGCACGGCCTCCTTCGCCAGCCTGATCGCGATCGGCGGGCGGCGGGCGATCACCTGCGCGATCTCCATCGCCCTGCCGAGCCAGTCCTTGTCGATCGCGTTCACGAGCCCCATCGAGTACGCCTCGTCGGCGCTGATCCGGCGGCCCGTGAGCACGAGCTCCATGGCGCGCTGCTTGCCGATCGTGTGGGTGAGCCGCTGAGTGCCGCCGCCGCCCGGGATGAGGCCGAGCAGGATCTCGGGCTGGCCGAACTCGGCGCTCGGGGCGGCGACGATCATGTCGCACGCGAGCGCCAGCTCGCAGCCGCCGCCGAGCGCGTAGCCGGATACCGCTGCGACCATCGGCGTCTGGATCGCGGCCAGGCGCGTCCAGAACGCCTTGGTCGGCGCGTCGAGCACCTCCTGGAAGCTGCGCTCGGCCATCGCCTTGATGTCGGCGCCGGCGGCGAAGTAGTCGTCGCTGCCGGCTATCACGACGCAGCGGATCTCGGGGTCGTAGTCCCAGCCCTCGAGCAGCGCGGCCATCTCCTCCATCACCTCGGAGGAGAGCGCGTTGCGGGCCTCGGGGCGGTTCATGCGGGCGACCGCCACGGCCCCGTGGCGCTCAACCAGTAAGAGCGTTGATCCCTGTGGCTGCTCGGCCAATGATCAGTTTCTGGATCTGGGAGGTGCCCTCGTACAGCGTGGTCACGCGCGCGTCGCGCAGGTAGCGCTCGACCGGGTGGTCGTCCACGTAGCCGGACCCGCCGTGGACCTGGATCGCGGTGTTCGCGCTGCGCACCGCGGCCTCGGTCGCGTAGAGCTTCGCGATCGACGTCTCGGTCGTGTTCGGCTTGCCCCGGTCCTTGAGCCAGCCGGCGCGCCAGACCAGCCCGCGGGCGGCCTCGGTGTCCACGATCATGTCCGCGATCATCGCCTGCACGAGCTGGAAGCTCGCGATCGGGCGGTCGAACTGCCGGCGCTCCTTCGCGTAGGCGACCGACGCGTTCACGCAGCCCTGGCAGATCCCGACGCAGCCGGCGGCCACGCTGAAGCGGCCGGAGTCGAGCGCGGACATCGCGACCTTGAAGCCGTCGCCGACCTCGCCCAGCAGGGCCTCGTCGCCGACCTCCACGCCGTCGAGCGAGAGCTCCGCCGTGTCCGACGCGCGCAGGCCGAGCTTGCCGTGGATCGAGCCGCTCGAGAAGCCGTCGGACTCGGTCGGGACCAGGAACGCCGCGAGGCCGCGGTGCTTCTTCTCGGGGTCGGTCTGGGCGAAGACGAGGGCGAGCTTCGCGTAGTTGCCCATCGAGATCCACTGCTTCTGGCCGCTGATCCGCCAGCCGCCGTCCGTCTTCTCCGCCCGGGTCTTGAGGTTGGCGGCGTCGGAGCCCGTGTCCGGCTCGGTGAGGCCGAAGCAGCCGAGGATCTCGCCGCTGCAGAGCCGCGGCAGCCACTCGTGCTTCTGCTCCTCGGTGCCCCAGCGCTGGATCGAGCTGCAGACGAGCGAGGTCTGGACCGAGACGACGGTGCGCGCGGAGGAGTCGCCGCGCCCGATCTCCTCGACGATCAGGCCGTACGTCAGGTAGTCGAGCCCGCGCCCGCCGTACTCCTCGGCGACGATCGGCCCGAGGTAGCCCATGTCGCCGAGCTTGCGGACCAGGTCGAGGTCGAACCTCTCGCTGCGGTCGTTGTCGCGGGCGACCGGGATGATCTCGTTGTCCGCGAAGTCGCGGGCGGTCTCGCGGATGAGCTGTTGCTCGTCGGTCAGCTCGAAGTCGATCACGCGGCGCGGACCCTAGCGCGACCGGGCCGCTGACCGCCCGGCTGCGTGTGGCGAGACTCCGGCCACACGCAGCCAGGGCGGCGCGGGGGTACTGGCCGGGGCATCGGGAGGGGGTATGGCCGAACGCCCCGGCGGTGTTTCGCTCCAAACTCGATACGAGGCGCGAGGTTGGGTGGCTCGCGCGTTTGGCGCGTACCCGCTCACAGCGGCAGCAGGCGGGTGGCGGCGGCCTTCCAGACGGCGTCCACCGCGACGCCCGGCCCCAGGCCGAGCCGGTCGGCCGACTCGGTGGTGATCTCGGCCGCCAGCCCGCCGGTCAGGCCCACGCGGGTGCGGTTGCCGAGCCGGGTAACCGTGGTCACGCGCGCGTTCAGGCGGTTGTGGGCCGATCCGGCGCTCGTGCCCAGCGCGATGTCCCACGGATGCACGCTCACGGCCACGCGGCCGCCCGCCAGGTCGGTGCTCTCCACCTCGCCGCCGCCGTCGAGGGCGACGGCCGTCAGCCCGCCGCGCCCCGGGCGCGCGCTGCCCGTGAGCACGATCGCGCCGGTGAAGTCGGCCACGAAGCCCGAGCTGGGGGAGGAGGCCAGCTCGCTCGGCGTGCCGCGCTGCACGAGCCGGCCCCGGTCTAGAACCGCGACCTCCCCGGCGAGCAGCGACGCCTCGGCGAAGGCGTGCGTCACGACGATCGCCGGCACGCCCGCGGCGGCGAGCACCTCGGCGAGCTCGCGGCCGGCGGCGGCGCGCGTGCGCGGGTCGAGCGAGGCGAGCGGCTCGTCCAGGAGCAGCGCGGCGGGCCTCGCCGCGAGCGTTCGGGCGAGCGCGACGCGCTGGCGCTCGCCGCCCGAGAGCTCGCGCGGGCGGGCCTGGGCGCGGTGCGCGATGCCCAGCCGCTCGAGCAGCGCGCGTGCACGGGCGCCGTCTCCGCGGGCGCCGTAGCGCACGTTGGCGAGCGCGGTCATGTGCGGGAACAGCGCGTGGTGCTGGAAGACGAGGCCGCAGCGGCGACGCTCGGGCGGGACGTCGATGTTGCGCTCGACGTCCAGCCAGGTGTCGGCGCCGCAGGTGACCCGTCCCGACGCCGGCCGCGCTAGGCCCGCCGCGATGCGCAGGAGGCTCGTCTTGCCGGCGCCGGACGGGCCGGCGAGGGCCAGCACGCCACCGACCCGCAGGCCCGCGACGTCAATCAGCGGCGAGCGTGCGGAGATCTCCAGCATTGAGCAGCTTGACGGTGAGGAGCAGGGCGAGCGAGACGGCGACCAGCACCGCCGACAGGGCGAGCGCGCCGGTGAAGTCGGTGCCGAAGCGCTCGTAGATGGCGAGCGGGGCGGTCTGCGTGACGCCGCGGACCGAGCCCGCGAACATCAGCGTGGCGCCGAACTCGCCGAGCGCGCGGCCGAGGGCGAGCGCGACCCCGGCGGCCAGGCCGGGCCGGGCCACCGGGATGGCGATCCGCGCGAGGGTGGCGGCCTCGCCGTAGCCGAGCGTGCGGGACGCCTCGAGCAGGGTGGGGTCGATCGACTCGAACGCCGCCTGCGCCTGGCGCACGTAGAACGGCGCGGCCACGAACGCGAGCGCCACGACGACCCCGGCCGTCTCCAGCACGAGCCGCGGCCCGGCGCCGCCGAGCAGGCCGCTGGGCCCGAGCGCGGCGAGCAGCGCGACGCCCGCGACCGCCGGCGGCAGCACGAGCGGCAGCTCCACGAGCGTTGTCACGAGCGCGCGGCCGCGGAAGCGGCGGGTGGCGAGCAGGTAGGCGGCCGGGGTGCCGGCCACCACCACGAGCGCGACCGCGATGGCCGAGGCCTCGAGGGACAGCCGCAGCGCGTCGAGCGCCGCGTCGTCGTCGAGGCTCCGGGCCAGCTCGCCGGGCCCGGCCTCGGTGAAGACCGCGAGGACGGGGACCGCGAGGAAGGCGAGCACGAGCGCCAGCGCCAGCCAGAGGGCGATGCGGAAGATCACTGGAAGCCGGCCTCGTCCAGCGCGGCTCGGCCGCGGCCCCCGGCCAGCCCGCGCACGAACCGGCGCGCCTCGGCTTCGTGGCCGCTCCCGCGCACGACGGCCGCGGCGTACGTGGCCTCGACCTTCACCGGCAGCTCGATGGCGCGCAGCCCCGCCGGCGCGACGTCCGTCAGGTAGGTGAAGCCCGCGTCGACCGTGGCCGAGCGGACCCGGCCCACCACGGCCGCGACGTCCGGCTCCTCACTCGCGACGTTCCGCTCGATCGCGGCACCCTGGCTCGCCGGCAGCGCGCGCATCGCACGGCGCGCATAGGCACCCACCGGCACCGCCGGCGCGCCGGCGGCGATCCTCACGCCCGGCTCCGCGAGGTCCGCGAACTCCCTGACGCGCCCGCCGCCGGCCGGGACCGCCACCACCAGCCGGTTGCGCGCGAACCGCACGGGCTCCTCGACGAGCCCCTCGCGGTGCAGCGCCGCCGGGAGCTCCTCGTCCGCCGCGGCGAGCACGCCGGGACGCGCGCCGGCGCGGATCTGCGCGGCGAGCTGGTCGGAGCCGCCGAAGGAGAGGCGCACGGCGGCGCCGTCGTAGGCGCCGGCGTAGCCCGTGAAGGCCTGCTTCAGCGACGTCGCGGCCAGCACGGTGAGCCGCGGGTCGCCGCCGCCGCCGCAGCCGCCCGCCGCGAGCATGGCCACGGCGGCGACCAGGCCCGCGGTCGCGCGGCGGTCACCCACCCTCGATCATCACCGAGGTCGCCTTCACGGCGGCCGTCGCGCGCACCCCCTCGGCGAGGCCGAGCTCCTCGATCGCGTCGCGGGTGATCGCGGCGGTGATGCGGAAGCCGCCGGCCTCGATCTCGACGAGGCCCATCACGCCGTCGACCTCGACCGACCGCACCACGCCCGGGAACCGGTTGCGTGCCGAGAGCGGCTCGCCGGTGCGGTGCCGCGCCGGGCGGCTGCTCAGTCGTTCCACCTCGGCGGCCGGGACGAGCCGCCGGTTGCGCTCGTCGCGGACGGTCCGGATCCTGCCGGCGCGGTCCCATCTGCGAAGGGTGTCGACGGAGACGCCGAGGGCGCGGGCGGCGTCGCCGAGCGGTAGTCCCTGCTTAGGCATTGCCTAGGCAGAATAGAGAGGTGGGGGCGGCCGCGGCGGCGCCGGGCGTGCCGGCGGCTACGCCGCCGGGTTCTCCACCACCATCGCCATGCCCATCCCCACGCCGATGCACATGGTGGCCAGCCCGTAGCGGGCGCCGCGGCGGCGCAACTCCCAGACGAGCGTGCCCAGCAGGCGCGCGCCCGAGGAGCCGAGCGGGTGGCCGAGCGCGATCGCGCCGCCGTTCACGTTCAGCTTCTCGTGCGGGATCCCGAGCTCGCGCGCGGACGCCAGCACCTGCGCTGCGAACGCCTCGTTCAGCTCGACCAGGTCGACGTCGCCGATCCCGATCCCGGCCCGCTCCAGGGCGATCCGCGAGGCCGGCACCGGGCCCACGCCCATGTAGGCCGGGTCCACGCCGGCCACCCCGGTCGCGACGACCCGCGCCAGCGGCTCCTTGCCGAGCGAGCGGGCGCGCTCCTCCGAGCAGACCACCACGCACGACGCCCCGTCGTTGAGCTGCGACGAGTTGCCGGCGGTGACCGTGCCGCCCTCGCGGAACACGGGCCGGAGCGCGGCCAGCTTCTCGCTCGTGGTGTCCGGTCGGATCCCCTCGTCGGAGTGCACGGTCACCGGGTCGCCCTTGCGCTGGGGCACGTCGACGGGGACGATCTCGTCGTCGAAGCGGCCGGCGTCCATCGCCTCGGCCGCACGGCGGTGCGACTCGAGCGCGAAGTCGTCCTGGTCCTCGCGCGAGACGCCGTAGCGCTCGGCCACGTTCTCGGCCGTCTCGCCCATCGCCTCGGTCGAGTAGCGCTCCGCCATCCGCGGGTTCACGAAGCGCCAGCCGAGCGTCGTGTCCTCCATCTTCTGCGGCCCGCGCGGGAACCCGCGCTCGGGCTTGCCCATCACGAGCGGCGCGCGGCTCATCGACTCCACGCCGCCGCCGAGCATCAGCGACCCCTCGCCGACGTCCACGGCGCGCGCGGCCTGGTTGACCGCCTCGAGCCCGGACGCGCAGAGGCGGTTCACCGTCACGCCCGGCACCTCCACCGGCAGCCCGGCCAGCAGCAGGCCCATCCGGGCCACGTTGCGGTTGTCCTCGCCGGCCTGGTTGGTGCAGCCGAAGAAGACGTCGTCGATCGACTCGACCGGCAGGTCGTTGCGCTCCACGGCGGCGCCGATGACGTGCGCGGCGAGGTCGTCCGGGCGCACCGTGGAGAGCGTCCCGGCGTAGCGGCCGATCGGCGTGCGAAGGGCGTCGACGATGATGGCGTCGCGCGAAGCCGGCATTCGCGCGATGCTACCGGGAGATGAACGCGCTCCCGCTCGCGGACGACCCCTACTTCGGCATCGCGATGGTCGTGATGCTGATCGTGCTGATCGGGATCTTCCTCGCCCTCGGCAAGTGGTACCCCGGCTCGGGCGCCGAGCAGCTCGACTGGAAGCCCACGCGCTCCTACGAGGACGAGGTCCGCCTCGAGCTCGAGGACGTCGACCAGATGCTCGAGGCGCAGAACGAGCGCCGCCGCCGCTCCGGCCGCGCCGAGATCAGCGAGGACTCGATCCGCGCCGAGGTCGAGGCCGAGGAGCGCCAGCAGGCCGAGCGCGCCGCGGAGTTCCGCGAGCGCCACGGCGGCACCGAGCCGCGCAACGAGTAGCCGCCCGCGGGGCCGCTAGGCCGCTTCGGTGAGCCGCAGGCCGGTCTGCCCGCCGGCCAGCCAGCGGTGCATCATCCGGTTGAAGCGCGAGGGCAGCTCGATGTGTGGGTAGTGCCCGCAGTCCTCGAACACGTGCACGTGCGCGCTGGGGTGCAGGCGGCCGAACTCGTAGGCGTGCTTGGAGGGCACGAGGCCGTCGTGCTCGCCCCAGACCATGAACAGCGGCACGCGGATCGCGGCCGAGTCCTCGAGCAGCGTGCCGGTGTAGGACTCGATGCAGCAGCGGCCGGCGGCCAGCAGCTTGTCGAGCCCCTTGCGGGTGCCGTGCATGCTCACGAGGTGGTCGATCGTCTCGCGCATCTGCCGCGAGTCGTGGAACAGCCGCCAGTCGAGGAAGCGCGTCATGCCCTGCTTCACGAGCAGCGGAGTGACCGGCGTGGGGACCGACAGCGCGGTCTTCCACGCGTACTCGTAGCCGGCGATCAGGTGCCACCACCACGGCGGGCCCTTGCCGAGCCCCGCGGGCGCCACCAGCCCGAGCCGCTCGACGAGCTGCGGCTCCTGGAGCGTCAGGTGCAGCGAGATCGCGCCGCCGAGCGAGTGTCCGATCACCGTCGCGCGCTCGAGCCCCAGGTGCTCGAACAGCGCCGGGAAGTACTCCTTGTAGAAGTCGATCAGGAGCGGCGCGCGCGGGTCGCCGCTGCGGCCGAAGGGCGGGACGTCGATCGCGATCACGCGGTGGCCGGAGTCGAGCAGGCCCGGCACCACCCGGCGCCAGCCGTCGGCCGTGTCGCCGTAGCCGTGGATCAGGACGACCGGGGGGCCGTCACCCGCCTCGACCGCGTACGTGTCTACGCCGCCGATCTCGATGAGCCGGTGAGGCAGCTCCCGTCCGGTGGAGTCGTGGAGCCCCGGATGTCTTGGTCCCCGCACTTTGCGGCAATCCCCTCACGACCTTTGTACCACGAGGCGGGGACAATGGCGCCTATCGCGCGAGTTCTCGTCATAGGTGGCGCGCCCGAGCTGGAGGACGCCCTGGCCGCCCGCGGCCACTCCGTGCGCATGCTCCCGGAGCCGGCGGACCTGGGCTCGATCCTCCCCGAGCTTCGCGGGGTGAGCGCGCTCGCCTGGCTGGGCGGGCCCGAGCTGCTCGAGTCGCTGGCGGCCAAGCTCGTCGACACGCACGTCCGCGGCTTCGCCTGCGGGCCCGAGGGCGACGCGATCGCCGCCCGCTTCGGCGCGACCTACGGCATGCCGACGGCGGTGATCCGCGACGGAGACGACGCGGTCAGCGCGATCGAGTCGCTGCTCACCGCCTAGCCCCTGCGGGCGCGGCGCGCCGCCTCGACGAAGTCGGCGAACAGCGCCCGCTGCTCCGGCGAGTCCTGCATCGCCTCGCAGTGCCACTGCACGGCGAGCACGCCCTCGCGCTCGAGCGCCTCGACCACCCCGTCCGCGGTCCACGCGACCGGCCGCAGCCCGTCGCCGATCGCGCGCGGCGCCTGGTGGTGGAACGCGTTCACGACCGCCTCCGTGCCCCCGATCACCGCCGCGATGCGGCTGTCCGGCTCGATGCGCACGGCGTGCATCGCCGGCGGGTCCGACAGGCTGCCGCGCCGGTGCATCACCTCCGTGCCCACCTCCGCCGGCAGGTCCTGGATCAGCGTCCCCCCGTGGGCCACGTTGACGATCTGCATCCCCCGGCAGATCCCGAGCACCGGGATCCGGATCCGCTCGGCCTCGCGCAGGCACGCGATCTCGAAGCGGTCGATCTCCGGGAAGAGCGGGCCGAGCTTCTCGTGCGGCACGTCGCCGTAGGTCGCCGGGTCGATGTCGGGTCCGCCCGGGATCAGCAGCCCGTCGAGGCGCCCGATCAGGTCCGGCACCGCATCGAGCGGCTGCGGGGACATCACCACCGGGAGCCCGCCGGCGGCGGTCACGGCGCGCATGTAGTGGAAGTTCAGGACCATCTCCTCGCGCCCGGCGACGGCGTGGGGGAGCTGCTCGTCGCGGACCGGGTTGCGGACCTCGGAGGTGGTCATCCCTATGAGGGGGCGTGAGGTTGACACGGGCTGACATCATCGTTGATCGGAATTCAAGGCTTTGAAACGAGGGAGATCGCCGTGGCCGGCTACGCAAAGGACGTGCTCGTGGAGACCGACTGGGTCCAGGAGCACCTGGACGACGCGAACATCCGGATCGTCGAGGTCGACGAGAACCCCGCCCTCTACGCGGAGGCCCACGTCCCCGGCGCGATCGGGTTCGACTGGAAGGCCGACCTGCAGGACCAGGTCAAGCGCGACTTCCTCGGGCCGGAGGAGTTCGGCGAGCTGATGGGCTCGCGGGGCATCTCGAACGACCACACGATCGTGCTCTACGGCGACCGCAACAACTGGTTCGCCGCCTACACCTACTGGTACTTCCGCTACTACGGCCACGAGAGCGTGAAGCTGATGAACGGCCCGCGCGAGAAGTGGATCTCCGAGGGCCGTCCGACCAGCACGGACGCGCCGCAGTTCGAGGCGGCGACGTTCAACGCCCAGCCCGGCGACGAGGCAATCCGCGCCAAGCGCGACGAGGTGCTCGCGGCGCTCGGCACCAACACCCGGCTCGTGGACGTGCGCTCGCCCGCGGAGTTCTCCGGCGAGCTGATCGCGATGGCCGGCTACGAGCAGGAGGGCGCGCAGCGGGGCGGGCACATCCCCGGCGCCGCGTCGATCCCGTGGGCGCAGGCGGTCAAGGAGGACGGCACCTTCAAGGACGCCGACGAGCTGCGCGAGCTCTACGGCGGCAAGGGCGTGACCGACGGCAACGACATCATCGCCTACTGCCGGATCGGCGAGCGCTCGGCGCACACGTGGTTCGTGCTGCACGAGCTGCTCGGTCAGGAGAACGTGAAGAACTACGACGGCTCGTGGACCGAGTGGGGCAACATGGTCAACGTGCCGGTCGAGAAGGGCTCCGGCTCCTAGTGCGGATCGCCCCGCTCGCGGCGGCGCTCGCCTGCGCCGCCCTCGCCGCCGCGGGCTGCGGCGGGGACGACGACGAGGGTCCCGAGACGCCGAAGCCGGCGGAGTCGATCAAGCAGTTCGAGGCGCGGCTCAAGACCGCAGTCGCGGCGATCCAGCAGGACCAGTGCGGGGCCGTCGAACAGTTCAACTCGAAGGCCGGCTTCCAGATCCCGTGCGAGGCGAAGGCCAAGAAGCTGTTCGCGGGCTTCCAGGTGCTCGGCTCGAAGACCTACGGCACCGGCGGGGTGGTCGAGTTCAAGGACGCCGAGGTCAAGCAGGGCGTGGGCGCCTACACCGTCGCCATCGGCGAGGACGGCAAGTACCAGATCACCGGCCCGATCTCCCCGATCCTCCAGGCCACGTCGCTCGACAGGGAGCCGAAGGACGAGGACAAGATGGACGAGGCGGCCCAGCAGATGGTCGACGCGATCCGCGCGAACGACTGCAACCGCTTCTACGAGTGGGTGATCACTCCGGAGGGGATGGCCAAGGACCAGGCCTGCAAGCAGGAGCTGAACGAGGCCTACGCCCCGCTCCACCAGGAGCTGACCAGGGCGAAGGACGCCAAGCCGGAGCGCCTCGACGGCAACGACCAGTTCATGTTCTACGCGCTCCAGACCGGCGACCAGTACCGCACGCTGATCGTGGGCCGCACCGCGCCCGGCGCCCCCAAGCCGTTCCTGGGCTTCGTGACTTTCCGCGGGCCGGCGGAGCAGAAGAGCTAGAGCAGCGGCCGCAGGCGGTCGAGCAGATGCTCGACCATCCGGGCGGTGGCCCCCCAGATCAGCCGGCCCTCGACCGTGTAGGTCGGCGTCTTGATCGGCACGCCCTTGCGCAGCAGCCGCTGCATCTCGAAGCCCTCGACCAGCGACCGCAGCGAGAGCTCGAGCACCTCGTCGACCTCGAGCGGCTGCGGGGTCCAGCGGTGGCCCGCCTCGATCACGCCCACGAACGGGAACACGCGGTAGCCGGTCACGAACGTGCCGACCGGCGGCAGCGCCCCCGCGAGCTCGACCGCGTCGCGCGGCAGCCCGATCTCCTCCTCGCTCTCGCGCAGCGCCGTGATCCGCAGGTCCTCGTCGGGGAAGTCCTGGCGGCCGCCGGGGAACGAGATCTCGCCGGCGTGACGGCGCAGGTCGTCGCGGCGCTTGGTGAACACGGCGTGCAGCCCGTCGGCGGTCTCGTAGAGCGGCACGAGCACGGCGGCGTCGGTGGACCCCGGCGCGTCCATCGCGGCGGCCTCCTCGGGGGTGAGGAGCAGCTCGGCGAGCCGTCTGACGACCGGTGCGGTCAGACCAGCTCGACGGACTCGTCGAACATGACCTCGCCCTCGAGCGTCCGGTGGACCGGGCACTTGGCCGCGATCTGCATGAGCCGCTCGCGCTGCTCCTCGGGCAGCTCCTTGGGGAGGAGCACCTTCATCGCGAACTTGGTCGGCGAGCCGCGCTGGGCGGGCTCGTAGTCCACGTCGACCGCCACCTCGCCGATCTCCCAGCCCTTGCGCTTGGCGTACATCTCGATCGTGATCGCGGTGCACGAGGCGAGGCTCCCCGCGAGCAGGTCCTGCGGGCTGGGTCCCTCGTCGTTGCCGCCGTCCTCCTCCGGCTCGTCGGCCGTGATCCAGTGGTGGCCCATCTCGACCCGGTGCTTGAACGCCCCGTTCTGGCGCTTGGCGATCGCTCTCATCCTCGTCCTCCGAACAGCTCGGGATCCGGCTCGTCGGTGAACCGAGCCATTGCGTAGAGGGCATCTGAGGCGCGGTTGAGGAACCGCAGGATCGTGTCGTCGGCGAGGTCGCCGGCGGCCTGGATGTCCACGACCCGGCGCTCCGCCCGCCGTACCGCGGCGCGCGCGACGTCGAGCCGCGCCGAGAGCTCGGTCCCCCCGGGCAGCACGAACTTGGGCGGTAGGTCCACCCGGTCCATGTAGCGGTCGATGTCGGACTCGAGCCGGTCGACCATCGCCTGCGTGACCTGCGAGACGCCCGGCTCGAGCCGGTGGGCCGCCTCGCCGGCCGTCGCGAGCTCGGCACCGGCGACGAACAGCTCGGTCTGGATGCGGACGATGTCGGCGCCGACCTCGGCCTCCTCGCGGGCGGCCGCGCGCGCCAGCCCGAGCAGCGAGGCGGCCTCGTCGACCGCCCCGTAGGCCTCCGGGCGCAGGTGCGACTTGGGCACGCGGCCGCCGTACCACAGGCCGGTGGTCCCGTCGTCGCCCTTCTTGGTGTAGATGCCCACCACTTGCAGGCGATACTAGGCGTTCGCACGCGGACGGGCGGTGGACGCAGCCGGATTGCTTTGCTTCCCTCGGAGGCGTGCAGGGACCCCTTCGCATGCTCAATCTCGCGCTCGCCGCGACGGTGCTGGGGCTGGCCGCCCCCGGGGGTGCGCAGGCCGCCTCGAACATGGAGATCGCGCTCCAGGACGACGCCGTCTTCGTCACGAACGAGTACTACGGCCGCGACCGCGGGCTGACCAAGGCCCAGCAGATGGGCGTGACCCACGTGCGCGTGAACGTCCTCTGGGCGGCGGTGGTCGGCAGCTCCGGGAACCGCCGCTCGCGCCCGAGCCCAGTCCGCTACGACTTCACCGCGTACGACCAGATCGTCGGCGCCGCCCGGGCACGCGGGCTCCAGGTGCAGATGGCGCTCACCGGTCCGGCTCCCGCCTGGGCCACCGGCAACAAGAGGCGCGGCCCGTACAAGCCGAAGTACCGCTACTTCGAGGACTTCGTGGAGGCGACCGCCGCCCACTTCCGGGGGCTCGTGACGCGCTACTCGATCTGGAACGAGCCCAACCACGTGGGCTGGCTCGCGCCGCTGCGGAGCGCGCCGGGCCTCTACAGCCAGCTCTACAAGGCCGGCTACGGCGCGATCAAGCGGATCGACCCGAACGCCCAGGTCCTGTTCGGCGAGACCGCGCCGTACGCGAGCCGCCGCGGCTCGGCCACGCCTCCGCTGCAGTTCCTGCGCGGCGTGCTGCGGGCCAACCGCAGCTACAGGGGCAGCTCGAAGTACGCGCTGCTCACCGACGGCTTCGCCCACCACCCGTACGACTTCGGGCACAAGCCGAGCTACCGCTACCCCGGCTCCGACAACGTCACGCTCGCCACGCTGAGCCGGCTCACGAGCGCGATCGACAAGCTGCGCAGGTACCGGCTGCTGCGGCGGCCGGACGGCGGCCGGCTCGAGCTCTACCTGACCGAGTACGGGTTCATGCAGTCGGGGCGCTACGCGATCTCGGACGCGCGGCGCGCCTCGTACCTGAAGCAGGCCTACGACATGGCTCGGCGCAACTCGCGCGTGCGGCAGATGCTCCAGTTCCTGCTCGTGCAGCCGGGCAAGCAGTACCGCTTCTTCGACACCGCGATCCTCGGCCGCAAGGGCAAGGAGACGCGGGCGTTCAGGACGCTCAAGTCCTGGACCGCGCGCTACCGCTGACAAACCGCCCGATCGCGCTTACATTGGAGTCGTGCCCCGACTCGCCGGCCCGATCGCGCTGCTCGCCGCGCTTGCCCTCGCGCTGCCCGCTGCGGCGCCCGCGGCGCAGAACATGGAGATGGCCCTCCAGGACGACTCGGTCTTCGTCGCCCGCGAGTACTACAAGCGCGACAGGGCGCTCGACCAGGCCGCCGCGCTGCGCACGACCCATCTGCGCGTGAACGTGCTGTGGTCCGCGGTCGTCGGCAACAGGGCGGCGAGCTCGCGCTCGAAGCCGAGGAAGGTCAGGTACGACTTCACCTCCTACGACCAGATCGTCGTGGCCGCGCGCGCACGCGGCATCCAGGTGCAGATGGCGCTCACCGGTCCGGCTCCGGCGTGGGCGACCGGCAACCGCAGGCGCGGCGTGTACAAGCCGAGCGCTAAGTACTTCGCGGAGTTCGTGAAGGCGACCGCGGGGCACTTCAACGGCCTCGTGCCGCGCTACTCGATCTGGAACGAGCCGAACCACACCGGCTGGCTCGCGCCGCTGAAGAGCCAGGCGTCGCTGTACCGCTCGCTCTACAGGGCCGGCTACAGCGCGGCCAAGAAGGCGAGCCCGGGGGCGCAGGTGCTGATCGGCGAGACCGCGCCGTACGCGAGCAACAAGCGGACGGCCCAGCCGCCGCTCAAGTTCCTGCGCGCGATGGCATGCAAGAGCTGCAAGCTGCGCGCCGACGGCTACGCGCACCATCCCTACGAGTACTCGCACGCGCCGGACTACGCGTTCCCCGGCGGCGACAACGTCACGATCGGGACGCTCCCGCGGCTGACCGGCGAGCTCGACAAGCTGTGGAAGAGCGGCGCGCTGCGCACGGCGTCCGGCGGCGGCCTCAACGTCTACCTGACCGAGTTCGGCTACCACCGCCAGGGCCGCTTCAAGCTCTCCGACGATCGCCGCGGCGAGTACCTCAAGCGCGCCTACGAGATCGCGCAGGCCAACCCGCGCGTGCGCCAGATGCTGCACTTCCTGCTGGTCGAGCCGCCGAAGAAGTACGCGTTCTTCGATACGAGCATCGTCAGCCGCAAGGGCAAGGAGAGCGCAGCGTTCGGCGCGCTGGCCAGCTGGGCGCAGGCCGCGTTCGCCGACGGGCGCGTCGGGTCGGGCGGCGCCGGCTCCGGCGGCGGTGGTGGCGGCGGCTCCGGTGGTGGCGGCGGCGGTGGCGGCGGCGGCACCGACCCCGGCGGCGGTGGCGGCGGCGGCGGGACCGACCCCGGCTGCGGCCTGCCGGTCTGCCCGCTCCCGTAGGCGCTAGGGGCGGCAGATCTCGATCGACGCGGTGCCGCTGCGCGCGCGCTTGAAGCGCACGACGGCGCGGGTGAGCGCGGCGTCGGACCCGCTGCTGTAGCCGCCCGCGGCAGAGAGCGAGAACGGGCCGTCCAGGCGGATCGCCTGCGATGAGTCGGCGACCGAGCGCGACGCCTTCGCCGGCGGCTCGCGGAAGAACCCCGAGTACGCGTAGCGCTCGCCCTTGCGCGCGGGCCACTCGATCCGCACGCCGCAGGCGACTGGGTGGAAGGTGAACGTGACCCCGCGCCGCAGCCAGCGCCCCGACCGCGTGCGGAACCCGCCGCGGCCGAGCACGCGGTTGCCGATGCCGCGCTCGAGCTCGGTGAACTCGGGGATCGCGGTCGCGCCGGAGCTCGTCAGCACGGGCCCGGCGCTCTGGTCGCCCTTCAGGGTCCGCGGCCGCAGCGGCGCGACGTCGCGCCACGCGGAGCCGTCGCGCACCTGGAGGCCCACGAGGCCGACGTCGTAGCGCAGGTCGCGCACCGACGTGCGGGCGCGCTTGACCGCGAACCACACGTCGTCGCCGCGCGAGGTGGCCCAGGAGCCGGTCCCGTTGCCGATCACCGTGACGCCGAACGGGAGCGGTCCGGGCCTCACGCGGTCCCCGGCGGCGATCGCCCACTCGAGCGACGACAGCGTCAGCCCCACGTACGACGCCGCCGCCACGTACTCGTCGATCCCCGGGATCGCGCCGTCGATGCTCTGCGCGAGCGAGGGGGTGACGAGGAAGCCCTCGGGGCCGGTCGGGTAGTCGAGCACGCGGCCGATCGTGCGGCTGGCCAGGCCCTTCTGGCCGGCGACGGCCGCGCCGTAGCCGGTGAGCGTCATCGCCCAGGCCTGCGCCTGCGAGCGGCCGTGGTACGCGACCTGCCCGTCGGGCGCGGCCGTGGCGACCGAGGCGCGCGCCGCCTTCGTCAGGAGCGCCCGCGCCGCGCTCGGCGCCTCGTCGCCCAGCAGCTCGACCGTGCGCGCGAGCATCCCCACCGAGAGCCCGTGGTAGGACGGCGGCAGCAGCGGCATGTCGCCGAGCACCGTCCGCCCGCCGCGCTCGAACGGCTTCGCCGCGCGCGGGAGGTCCCGCGACAGGAAGCGCTTGACGAGCGCGAGCGTGCCGGCTCGGTCGGCGAGCGCCGAGCCGGGCTGGTCGGAGCCGAGGCCGGTGCGGATCAGCTCGATCAGCAGGATCGCCTCCACGATCGACTTGTTCGTGACCGCCCGCTTGCCGATCCGGTAGACCTCGATCCGGCGCAGGACGTCCTCCCAGCGCTCCCGCGCGCGGGTGAACACGGGGTGGCCCGCGAAGCGCGCGCGGGCGAGGTTGTAGGCGCTGACCAGCGCCATCTGGTGGAAGACCTGGGTCGACGGGCTGCGCGCGGCGCGGTCGAGCGAGAACTCGAGCGCGCGCAGGCCGGAGTCGGCGAGGGTGGCGTCGCCGGTGCGCGCGGAGGTCAGCAGCAGGGCGTAGCCGAGCATCGGATCGCCGTAGTCGTCGCGGACTCCCTCCGGGTCGCGGGCGATCACGTAGTCGCGGAAGCGCCCGTCCGGCTCCTGGAGCCCGGGCCACGGCGCGGCGATCTCGCCGGCCTTCTGGACCCACTGCTGCGGGGCCGCCGCGCTCGAAGCTGGCGCAAAAACCAGCACCGACAGCGCTGCGACGGCCCCCGCGGCGTGTTTACTGCCGCCGATGCGTCGAGCTCTGCTCGCAACGATGGCGCTCGTCCTCCTGGCGGCCGCGCCGGCGTCAGCCAAGGTCCCCTCCGCCTGGGGCCCGCTGGCTGAGCGGATCGCGGCCCCCTGGCCGGGGCTCCAGAACGACGACGGCACCTACCAAGACTACGTCTACGGGGGCGACGTCTCCCACTGCCTCGTGCGCCAGTGCAAGCCGGGGCTCGGGAACGCGCGCTACGCCGAGGCCGTGCTCGGCTACGCGCTGCTGCGCACCGGCGTGCGGACCGGCGACGAGGCGCTGATCGACACCGCGCTGCGCTCGCTCACGTGGGTCGCCGAGCATCCGGAGTACCGCGACACGCTCCAGACCAACTTCGAGACCTGGGCGCTCGCGAGCGCCTACAACCTCGCCCGCAGCCGCGTGCCCGGCCGCCCGCTCTTCCGCGAGAACCGCAGGAGCTGGGAGCGCTGGCTCACGACCGTCAAGCCGCTGCTGCTGCGCGCGAACGCGCGGCGCTACTTCAACCACCACCTCGTGGAGGCGGTGGCGACGTTCGAGCTCAAGGCGACCGGGCTGCGGTCGAAGGTGAAGGGCGCCGTTCTGCATCCGAGGACGTACAACAGCGTGGAGCGCCGTGCGGTGCGGACCGTCGAGGAGGACGTCTACGCCGTGGCGCGTCCGACGCTGCGCGACACGGGCGGCGGCGTGGCCGCCTTGGTGAGCGACCGGCCCGAGTACCCGCTCGCCTACCAGGGGCTGTCGATGGGCTTCTACGCGCGGGCCGTCGAGGTGATGGGCAAGCGCCTCTCTAACCGGGCGCGGCAGCTGCTCGAGCGGATGGCGCACGCGTCGTGGCTGTTCACCGCGCCCGACGGCGACCTCGCCTACGCCGGGCGCTCCCAGGAGGAGAGCTGGGCGCTGTCGATGACCGCCTACGGCGCTCAGGTGGCCGCGCGGCTGCCGCGGGTGGGGCCGGGCCGCGCGGCGCGCTGGCAGGCGCTGGCCGACCGCGCGATCGAGCGGCTGCGCAGCGAGCACCCGATCGGGCCGAAGGGGATGTGGATCGTGCCGGCGCTCGCGCAGGACCCCGAGCGGGGGCTGGCCGGGCTCGACCCGTACGCGGGAGCCGCGATCTTCAGCGGGCTCACGCTCGCCTTCCTCGAGCTCGCGTACGACGAGGCGGCCACGCACAGGCGCACGATCGGGCGGATCGCCTCGGACGGCGACGGCGCGCGGACGCTCGGCCGCGCCGACGACTCGTTCGTGACCGTCCGGGCCGGCTCGCTCTGGTTCGCGGTGCGCCAGTCGCGCGACATGCAGCGCCGCCTCGACGACCTGCGCAGCGACTTCGGCATGATCGCCCTGAAGCGCCGGGTGGACGGGCGCTGGCGCGACGTGGTGCCGCTCGGGCCGCGGGTGGAGTCGGCCGACCGGCGCGCCGCCGACAGCGCGGGCCCGCGGCTGCGGCCGGGCGGCGGGGAGGCGGTCGGGATCCCGCTGGGCACGCGGCTCTCGGCCGGCGCCGGCCGCGTGCACGTGACCACGGGCTGGCGGATGCCCGACGGCTCGGTCGTGCGCGGCGGGACGGTGCTGCGCTACCAGGCGGTGGAGTGCGGCGTGCGGCTGCGCCTGCCGGTGGCGGCCGGCGACGTGGTCGAGTACGACGTGCTTGCGGCGCGCGACCCCGACGGCGTGACCGTGGACGGCGCGCGCGTCGGCGACGGCACCCAGCAGGTCACCTTCAGCGAGGCGCCCAGCGGCGTGACGATGCTGCCCGGCTACTCGTCCGGCTCGCACCCCGTGATCACGCGGGTGCGGGCGACGTTCGCGGCGGCCGCCGCGGACCGCGCGCTCGAGATCACGACCTGCTCGGCGTAGGCGCGAGCCTGCGGCGCGCGGCGGCTACTCGAGCGGGTTGAAGACCAGCCCGGTCGGGATCTTCGGGTAGAAGAAGGTCGACTTCGGCGGCATCGACTCGCCGGCCTCCGCGACCTCCTGGACCACTTCCACCGGCGTCGCGCTCGTGAAGAAGGCCGCCGCGGCGGAGCCGGACTCGACGGCCTCGATCGCGTGGTCGGTGCGCTTGGCGTAGGTGAGGCCGTTCTGGCGGGCCACGTCGTCCTCGCTCATGCCGAGGGTGTCGCGCAGGACGAGCGCCTCGAGCAGAGCGGTGTCGAGCTTGCGGTAGGGCTCGGGCTTGTCGGCGAGGACGCGGTCGGCGGTCGCGGAGTCCCTGAGCGTGAGCCGCAGCGGCCGGCGGTGGTGGCCGTCGTAGTAGCCGAAGGCGATCCGGTCGCCGCCCGGCTCCGGCTCGAGGCCGTCGCGCTCGACCGGCGCGACCTCGAACTCACGCTCGATGGTGGCGCGCAGCGCCTCGCGCCGCTCGCCGGTCAGGTCGGTGAGCAGGCGGTGGGTGGGCAGGACGGTGAGGCCGGGGTCGGACATCGCGCAGAGGCACATGAGCACGTAGCTGTGCTCGCCCTCGCCGCCGACCTCCTCGGCGTAGACGCGAGCCGTCTCGTAGCGGTGGTGGCCGTCGGCGATCAGCAGCTCGGCCTCGGCGAGGGCCGCCTGGACGGTCGCGATGCGGTCGGGGTCGGCGCAGCGCCAGACGCGGGTCGTCGCGTTCCCCTCGGTGTACTCGCCGAACGGCTCGCCGCCGGTCGGCAGCTCGACCGGCTCGCCGGGGTAGAGGCTGAAGATGGGGGAGAGGTTCGCCCGCGTCGCGCGGGTCAGGCGCAGGCGGTCCTCCTTCGGGCCCGGCTGGGTGCGCTCGTGCGGGCGGATGCGGCCCGGGCCGTAGTCCTCCACCCGCACGCGGCAGAGGAACGCGCCGCGCACGTGGCGGGCGCCGTAGGGGTCGACGAACTCCTGCTCGATCGGCCAGATGGCGGGCTCGCGCTCGCGGACTATCACGCCCTGCTGCTGCCAGGCCTCGAAGGTGGTCTCGGCGTGGAGGTACGGGTCGCCGCCGCCGGGGGCCCGGGGCAGGTCGACCTCGACGACGTTGAACGGGCTGCGCGCGAGCAGCTCGGCGCGCTGGGCGTCGTCGATGACGTCGTAGGGGGGCGCGGCGACCGCCTGGAGCGATCCCACGCAGCTCAGGTCGTAGCGGACCGAGTTGAGGGGCTGGATCTCAGCCATCAGCGGCGGGCAGGCTAGCGAGCCTGCTCCGCCGCGCCGCGCGCAGGGGTCCGCGCGGAGTCGCTCGCCGCGCTGCTAGCCGCGGCTGCCGAAGTCGGTGACGTACGTGCCACCGTCGCCGTAGGAGCGGTTCGGCGTGCCGCGGGCGATCCCGATCCCGATCTCGCGGAAGCTGCGGCTGAGGATGTTCGCGCGGTGCCCGTCGCTGTGCATCCAGGCGTCGACGATCTCGACCGGGGTGCCGAGCACGCCCGAGCCCCAGGCGATGTTCTCGCCCACGCGCCAGGCGCGCGCGCCGCGCAGGTAGCGCGCGGAGCGGATCCGGCCGACGAAGTTGCCGTGCTCGAAGAAGTCGCGCGCGGCCATCGAGCGGGCGTGGCGGCGCGAGGCCAGGTCGAGGCGCTTGTTGCGGCGCAGGGCGCGCAGGCCGCGAGTGGTGCGCTCCCTGTTGATGAGGCAGAAGGTGGCGTCCTCGGAGACGTCGAGCGAGACGGCGGTCGGCTCCTCGCCGGCGCCGGGGCAGGCGGAGGCGACGGAGGGGACGGCGAGCGCGACGAGCGCGGCCAGGAGGGCGGCGACGAGCGAATGGCGGCGGGTTCGGAACATGGCGGCAGTGGGGGGTTGGCGGCCTCCGTCCGTGGCGACCGCGGTTCGTGCCCTTTGGATCGGCCCGTTCCGCGCTCACCTGAACCCCCGTCCAGAGGGTCTGGACGCCCGGCTGGACGGCCGCCGGCGCGAGCCGCCGGTTTTTCCCCGCAAATCAGCCTCGTTTGCGCCAACCGCCATCCCGGACGTACAGTTCGAAGACGACGGGGCGTAGCTCAGCCTGGTAGAGCGCTGCGTTTGGGACGCAGAGGTTTCGCCGGTTCGAATCCGGCCGCCCCGACTGCGGCGGAAGCCGCGCGCGTACCGCGAGATCGGGGCGGGCTCAGGCCAGACGCTCCCAGTAGCGGACCCACTCGCGCTCATGGGCGATGCCCGCCTCCAGCGTGCGCGCCGGTCCCTCGGCTTCGGGCGCGTCGTTGAGACCCTCGCGCAGGCGCTCGTACTCGGCCAGCTTCTGGCGATGGGCCACCAGCTGCTCCGGCGCGACCACGGCCGGGTCCGCTCCGAAGAAGACCTTCAGCAGCGCGAGGTCGCGCAGCTCGGGCAGCTCCCGGGTCGCCTGCGCCCGCCAGTCGTCGAGCGCCGCCCCGCCCAGCGGGGTCAGCGAGTACACGCTCCGCCGCCGCCCGTGTTCCTCGCGCTGCTCGGTCAGGTACCCGGCGGCCGTCAGCCGCTTCGGCTCCGCGTAGAGCTGCGAGTGGGGGATCGACCAGAAGTTCCCGATGCTCGCCGCGACCAGGCGCTTCAGCTCGTACGGCGTGCTCGCCCCGGCCCGCTCGAGGAGTCCCAGGACGACGTAGGAGGTGGATGTCAGGCTGATCGTGTGCAATACTCCGATTCGGACGGTATGGTTCGGACTGAGACAGTATGACACTTCGCGATCCGCTGCTGGCGCTGCACGTCACCGCGGGCGCGACGGGCCTTCTCCTCGGGCCGGTGACGATGCGGGCGATCAAGCGCCGCGGACCCCACACCCGGCTCGGCGAGGCCTACCACTGGGTGATGCTCACCGTCGCCGCCACCGCCGCTGCGCTGGCCGTCCTCGCCTGGCAGCGGATCTGGTGGTTCCTGCCGATCGCGCTCTTCAGCTACGCCAACGCCCTCGTGGGCTACGTCGCCGTCAAGCGCCGCCGGCCGCGCTGGCTCAAGCGCCACATCGGCGGGATGTGCGGGTCCTACATCGCGCTCGTCACAGCCCTGCTCGTGGTGAACGCCGGCCGCTCGCTGCTGATCGTGTGGCTGCTGCCCACGATCGTCGGCTCGCCGATCATCGTCTGGCTGATCAACGAGGTCGACAAGGGCCGCCGGCCGCGGCGCCCGCGCGGGGCGCCCACGCGGTTGCGGGCGCGGGGCAGCGCGACGTAGGCGCGCGACCGGCCTAGGTCGCCGCCTCCACGACGTGCACCCGCGCGGCGCCCGGGTCGCGGCCCGCGTCGCCCGCCGCGGCGTGGCGGTCGCCGCGGTGCAGGCGCGCCTCGCGGAAGCCGGCCTCCCGCAGTGCCGCGACGGCGGCCGCCTCGCCGTCGAAGTGCGACTGCACGCGCCGCTGGACGTACGCGGACAGCGCCGCCATGAACGCGCGGTCGAGCGGCGAGCGCCCGCCGCCCACGTGCAGGTCGGAGAGGTAAAGGCCGTGGCTGAAGCGGCCGAGCTCGCGGGCGAACCGCCGCCACATGCCGAGCACGTCGCCGCCGCCGAAGTAGCTGAGCAGGCCCTCGGTGACGATCGCGAGCCCGCCGGTGCGAACCAGGCCGGAGGCGACCTCCGCGAGGCTGTCCGGGCCGCCGTCGCGCAGCGCGTCGAGCGCGACCACCCGGTGGCCGTCGCCGAGCGACCCGATTCGCTCGAGCGCGCGCCGCTTGCGTGCGGCCATGCCGGGCAGGTCGGCCTCGACGTAGGTGACGCGCTCGCCGTAGCGGCGCGCGAACCGCCAGCCGCGCGGCGACATGCCGCACGCCACCTCGATCACCTGCGACACGCGCCCCGCCTCGATGGCGTCGGCGAGCAGCCGGTCGATGATCCGGTGGCGCGTGAGCAGCATGCCCTCGAGCGTCGGCCCGCCGAGCGTGCGGCTGACCGTCATCGCCGGCATCAGCGCGCCGAAGAACGCGCGGCCCTCGATCGTGTCGAGCTCGGGGTGCGAGAGGTCGTTGCGGCCCCAGACGTGACCCGTGTAGTGGGCGGTCGGGCTTATGGCGTCCGGCCCGCGGCGCAGGGGGAGCGGGATCCGCATCAGTGCGCGGCTACTTCGCCTTCTTCACGCAGGGCGAGTGCGACTCGATCGTCTCGGTCACGCCGTCGCGGTAGGTGAAGTCGACGAGGAACGTCCAGTGGCCCGACTTCGGGCAGGCCGGCGGCGTCGTGGTGTACGCGCGGCCGTCGCGCACGTATGGCGGGAACGTGATGTCGAGCCGCTTGACCGGCGTGTACGGCTCCGGCGGCGGGGCGCCGGGGAACAGCGGGAAGTTGCTGGTCGAGGTCCCGTTCTCGAGCTTCGTGCGGTCGATGGTCTTGATCAGCTGCATGTCCTCGACGACGCCGATGCCCACCACCTCGTCCTGGTTGTTGAAGTGAGTCAGGATGCTGTGACTCTCGGTGCCGTTGCCCTGGTCGGCGTAGGCGTCGCCCGAGCCGATCCAGCTGTCCCCGGGGCAGGCCGCCGGCCCGAGCGCGTAGATCTCGGCGTCGGTCGCGTGACACTGGGGCGGCACCGTCGTGTCCGTGATCGTGCCGGGCGGGATGTGGATGACCATCCGCGCGGCGGCGTAGGGCTTGAGCTGCGGGTCGTCGGGGTTCTGGAACTCGACGTGCAGCACGTTGCCGGTCGGCGTGCCGGGGACCGTCGAGGTGAACGCGAAGCTCCCGGTCTGGCGCGGGCCGGCGGCGCCGGCGACTCCGGCGCCGAGCAGCGCGACCGCGGCCACGAACGCGCAAGCGAAACGCTCCCCCCTTCGCATAGGGCCATGGTTCCCCGACCGCGCGAAGATCAAGCTCGTTCTGGAGCTCGGGCCTCCGGCACTCCCGCCGCCGCGAGCGCCTCCGCGCGCGAGCCGAAGTCCTCCTGCTTGACCGCGAGCCCGCGGCGCAGGGTGAAGACCTGGAAGAGGTGTTGGTCGATGGGGACGCCGCTGCCCGATCCGTGACCGCGCAGCCGGGTCGTGCTGACGAGGCGGTCGCCGAGGTCGCGCAGCTCCTCGGGGACGAGGGTCAGGTCGTCGAAGCCCTCCAGCATCGTCCTCCAGACGTGCACGTAGCCGGCGGGCCCGTAGTGGTGCCCGACGAGGTCCGGGACGATGCCGCCGCCCGGGCCTCCTGAGATCACGCAGTAGTCGAGCTCCGGGTCCAATCCCAGGGTCAGGACGTCGAAGTCCCGGCGGTTCGCCGCGGACGCCGCCTGTTCCGCGAGCCGGGTGAGCAGGAAGCGGCGCGACCGGGATCCGACGGGGAGCCGTGACCCGAGGCCGAAGAGGGCGCGGGCCAGGACCGGGAACCGGACGAGCAGCCGTTCGTGGGGCCTCCGGCGCTCCCTCGCTACATCCACGGACGCGAGGTCGATCGTGTCGAAGCTGTCCGGCACGGCGGGAGTATCGCCGACCGCGCCGGCCGAGCGACGCCGCTAGCTACGATGCCGGGAGAGGCCGCCGGTGAGGAGCAGGGCAGCAGGCAACACGGGTTTGCGCCGCCTCGGTGCGGCGGGCACCGTCGCGCTCGTGGCGGCGGCGCCGTTCGTCGTGTTCCGCGGGATCCTCGAGGACGCGACAACCGACTTCCGCTGGGAGCTCGTCTACCTGGTCAGCGGCTGGGGGCCGTTCGTGCTGATGACGATCGGCGCCCTGTGGTTCGTCCCCGTCGTGCTGTCGATGCACCGCAGCGGCTACAGCCGCCTGTACCTGAGGCCGGTCACGCGCCACGCGTGCGAGGCGTGGGGGCTCGTCACCTACACGCTCGGCTTCCTGCTCGCGATCCAGACCTCGCAGATCGCCGGCCTGTTCTGAGCGGCTCGCCGCGCCCGCTCTACCACGAGCTCGCGTGGGCCTACGACGCGCTCGTCGCGCCCGCCGGGATCGGGGCGGCGTTCGTCGCCGCGACGCTCGCGGCGCGGGGCGTGCAGCCGGGCGCGCTGGTCGTCGACGCCGGCTGCGGGACCGGAGCGCACTCGCGCGCGCTCGCCGCGCGCGGGTACCGGGTGATCGGCATCGACGCCTCCGCCGAGCTGATCGCGCAGGCGCGGCGCGAATCGCCGTCGCTCGAGCTCGTAGTGGCCGACCTGCGCGACTGGCGGCCGGCGGAGCCCGCCGCCGCCGTCCTCTGCCGCGGCGTGCTCAACGACCTGCTGACCGAGCGCGAGGCCGCGCTGCGGGCGCTCGGCGAGATGCTCGCTCCCGGCGGTGTGCTCGTGGCCGACGTTCGCGACTGGGAGCGATCGGCCGCGCGCTACGCGGGCGGTCGCGGCGCGGAGAGCCGCGCGCGGACCGAGCGCGGCGGAGCGGCGCGAGCTGGTCGTGGACGAGCGGATCGCGGTCGGGGGCGCCGAGCACCGCCACGAGCTGCGGATGAGGCCGTGGACGCCGGACGAGCTGCGCGACGGACTGCGGGCCGCCGGCTTCGAGTCGGTGGACCTGCTCGACCCGCGCGAGGCGGGAGCGCGGGAGGACCGGATCGTCGCGGTCGCGCGGGTCAGCGCGAGCGCTCGCGCCTGATCGCGTCGAACGCGTAGTGCAGGCCGAAGGCGTACTCGCCGCGGTCGTCCCACGCCGCGCTCCCGCCGAGCGAGTAGACCTGGTCGCCGAGCATCCCGATCGGCGGCCCGCGGTGCACGCGCCCGAGCGAGGCGCGGAGCATCCGCTCGCCGAGCGCGCGCCAGCGCGCGGGGCTCGACTCGCACGCGCCGCGCAGCGTCTCGCACGCCTGCGCGAGCCGCAGGGCTCCGGCCGCCGTGATCGTCCCGGCGGAGGTGTCGGTCGGCGCCGGGGCGGGGGCGTCGTAGTCGTACGGCGGGATGCCCGCGGCCGGCAGCCGCGCGGACACGTACGCCGCGGCCCGCTCGGCCACGGCCACGAGCGCGCGGTCGCGGAAGCGGGCGGCGGTGTCGGCGTACCCGTAGACCGCCCAGCCCTGGCCGCGCGCCCACGTGCTCGCGTCCGAGTAGCCCTGCCGCGTGCCGACCGAGACCACGTGGCCGTCCACGCGCGAGGCGACGACCGACTGAGCGGTGGACCCGTCGGCGCGTACGAGCAGAGGCTCGAGCGCCCGCGCGTGACGGAGCGCCAGCTCGCGGTAGCGCGCGTCCCCGCGCTCGCGCCACGCCCACCCGAGCAGGCCGAGGTTCATCATGCTGTCCACGATCGTCTCGCTCTCCTCGGCCGAGGCGCAGCGCCGGCACGGGCCGCCGGCCTCGTAGGTCGGGATCGTGCCGACCGCCTCGTTGCCGGCGGCGAGCTCGACCAGCGTGTTCGCCGCCGTGACGGCGGAGCGGCGCAGCCGCTTGCACGCCGAGGAGCCGCGCGCCCTGCCGCCGCACTCGCGGTCGTGCGCGGCGGCTGAGGAGAGCAGGTAGCGGAAGCCCTGGTCGTGGATCGCCTCGCGCTCGCGGCCGCGGTGGCGGTCGGTGGCCACGCGCGCCCAGCCGGCGAAGGGGGCGTGCGGGCCGGTCAGGTCGGCGGCGAGCCAGAGCATCCCCGGCCAGAAGCCGTCGGTCCAGTCGCGCGTGAAGCGCAGCAGCGAGTCGACATCGCCGATCCCGACGGGGAAGCGGCCGGCCGGCGTGCGCGCGTGCAGCTCGGCGAGACGGTGCAGGAGGGCGGCGCGGCGGTCGTCGCGGCGGGTGGCCACGAGGGCGGTCGCCTGGGCCGAGCCCTCGGCCACGCGCAGCCGCAGCTCGTCGCCGAGCTCAAGCGGTGGGGTGAAGTCCTGCCCGTCGATCGCGAGCAGCGGCTCGGAGCCGCCCGCCAGCTCGATGTGGCGCCAGCCGCCGGAGCGCCAGCTCGACTCGGGGAGGACGACCGGCTCGGAGCCGGGCAGGCGCAGCGTGACGGCGCCGCCGGCATCGGTGTCGAGGCGCAGCCGGCTCGAGCCGAGCTCCACCAGCACCGTGCTCTCGGGCGCGGGGCGCAGGTCGAGTGACAGCGACCACGGCTGGCGCGGGAGCTCGCGGCGGACCGACGCCGGCGCGGCGAGCCGCAGGCCCTGCCCGTCGGGCAGCCCGATGCGGCGCACCTGCCTGGTCTCGCGGGCGGGCGCGAGGTCGTCGGCCACCACGTCGGGGAGCGGAGCCGCGCTCGCGGGCATGGCCGCGCAGGCCGCGGTCAGGCAGGCGAGGAGGAGGGCTCGCTTCACGTACGCGAGGCTAGTCATGCCCGCACTGAACACCCGAACCCGGAACTAGACTCGCCGCCCGGGCCCCCGTAGCTCAGTGGATCAGAGCGAGGGACTTCTAATCCCTAGGTCGCTGGTTCGAATCCAGCCGGGGGCGCTACGGGGCCGGTGCCACTTCCTCGGGGAACTCCGGCAGCAGCTCGGCCACGCGCTCGGGCGCGGCGAACATCCGCTCCACGAACTCCTCCCAGCGCAGAGCCGGGCGCATGGTGATGCGCAGGCGGGTCGCGCCGCCGCCGAGGTTCCAGGCCTCGTGCGGCACGCCGGGCGGCGCCACGACCGACTCGCCGGGCCCCGCCTCGTGCTCGGCGTCGCCGATCCGGAAGCCGGCGCGGCCCTCCAGGACCTCCCAGGTCTCCTCCATCCCGGGGTGCACGTGGGGCACCGTGCGGTGGTCGGGCCGCGTCCAGAGATCCTCCATCTCGAGCAGCTCGCCGCCGGTGTCCGCTGCCCTCCGAACGAAGGTGATCCGCTCCCCTGTCAGGGGGTTGACGACCTCGTCGCGAATCCCCGGCATGGCGCTAGAGTCTCGCAGCGGTGCCAACCTCTTTGGTCACAGGCGGGGCGGGGTTCCTGGGGTCGCATCTGTGCGACCACCTGGTCGACCGGGGCCACAAGGTCATCTGCGTCGACAACCTCGAGACGGGGTCGCTCCAGAACATCGCGCACCTGCGCGGCGACGACTTCGAGTTCCGCCACCTCGACATCACGCGCCACTACGAGGTCGAGGGCCCGGTCGACTTCGTCTACCACATGGCCTCGCCGGCGAGCCCGATCGACTACGCGCGGCTGCCGCTGCACACGCTCAAGGTCGGCGCCTACGGCACGCACAACACGCTCGGCCTGGCCAAGTTCAAGCGCGCGCGCTTCCTGCTCGCTTCGACGTCCGAGGTCTACGGCGACCCGCTCGTGCACCCGCAGCCCGAGACCTACTGGGGCAACGTGAACCCGATCGGCCCGCGCGGGGTCTACGACGAGGCCAAGCGCTACGCCGAGGCGCTGACGATGGCCTACCTGCGCCAGCAGGGCGTGGACACCTGCATCGTGCGGATCTTCAACACCTACGGCCCGCGCATGCGGCCCAACGACGGCCGCGCCATTCCCACCTTCCTGCGCCAGGCGCTCACCGACAAGCCGCTGACCGTGTTCGGCGACGGGTCGCAGACGCGCTCGTTCTGCTTCGTGGAGGACGAGGTCCGCGGGCTGATCGCGCTGATGGAGTCCGGCGTGCACGAGCCGGTGAACATCGGCAATCCCGACGAGCTGTCGCTGCTCGAGATGGCGAAGCTCGTGGTCGAGCTCACCGAGTCGCGCTCGGAGATCGTGTTCGAGGCGCTGCCGGTGGACGACCCGCAGGTCCGCCAGCCCGACATCACACGCGCGCGCGACCTGCTCGGGTGGGAGCCGAAGGTGAGCCTGCGCGAGGGGCTGAAGAAGACGATCGACGCCGCGCTCGAGCAGCTCAAGCAGCCGGCCTAGCGGTTGCCGTGTCCTCGTCGGAAGCCAAGAACCTCGAGGCGATCTCCAAGGCGATCGACCAGCACAACGCCAACTGCCCGTTCCCGGCGGTGGCGGTCGTGATGAACCCGTTCGAGGTGGAGCGGCTGGGCTGGGACTCGATCCGCGGCCTGCCGATCCGCAGCGACCCGGCCGTGGGCACCGGCGCCTTCCGCATCGTGTGCGGGGGCGACGAGGTGGACGAGGGCGCCGAGGAGGCCGTGGAGGCCGTGTCGACGACCGAGGTGCCGGCCGGGCGCTAGCGGCGCGCGCGGGCCGCGGGGCGCGGGCCGCGGGGCGCGGGCCGCGCGGGCGCTGGCGCTGGCCGCTGGCGCCGTCGCGTCACCGTCCGTAACGCTCCCGTAACTCCCGCGGACGCGCCCCGGCCTAACCGTCCTGCCTAACCGTCGCTATGCGACGCCTATCCAGGACGCTTGCCGCCCCGGTGGGGCGAGGATGCGAACGCACCGTTACATGAGACGCACGGCCGCGATCGCCGCTAGCCTCCTGGCGACGCTTGGTGGGCGTAGCTCAGCTGGTAGAGCTCCTGGTTGTGGTCCAGGCGGTCGCGGGTTCGAGTCCCGTCGCTCACCCCTCGAGAAGCTCCGCCATCCCGTCCTCGACGACCCCGAACGCGCGCGGCTAGAGCACCGGACGCGCCCGGTGCAGCGCCTGCTCCATCCGCTCCAGCTGCACCACCCGGCGGCCGAGCGGCGGGTGGGTGGCCCAGAGCCGCCGGATCCCGTGCGCCTCGCGCGTGGGCAGTACGTAGAAGAGGTCGCCGGCGCCGGCCACGCGGAGGTCGCGCCTGGGGATTCGGTCGAGCCGGCCCGACAGCTCCAGCAGGGCCGAGGCGAGCGCCGACGGGGAGCCGGTGAGCAGAGCCCCGCCGCGATCGGCCGCGAGTTCGCGGTGCCGCGACGCGATCCGTCCTGTCAGCGCCGCCGGGAGCAGGACGGGTAGGAGGAGCAGGGCGAGGCCGATCGCCGCGTACATCGCGCGGCCGCCCTCCTCGTACATGTCCCGGAGCCCGGCCACGAGCCAGGAGGCCGGCCCGGCGACGAAGGTCATCACACGGGCGTCTCCATTCGCTATGTGGGTCAGCTCGTGTGCCAGCACAGCCGCGAGCTGGTCGTCGCTCAGACGCTGGACCAGCGTGGTCGTGACGTGCACGCGCGGCCTGCCGGTCAGCCCCACCGTCGTCCAGCAGAGCGGCGCGTCGGCCCAGAAGAGGTCGGCACGTGGCAAGGGCACGTCCGCGAGCGTCGCGAGGCGGACCAGATGCCCCTCGACGTTCCGCACGGCCTCCTCGCGCGTGAAACCGGCGAGATCATGCTTGTCGGGATCGAAGCTCGCCCGATAGCGCATCCGGTCAGCCGCCTCGCGCGACGTGACGAATCCGGCCGCCGCGATCACGACGATGAACAGGGCGGGCTGCCAGCCGTCCTCGACGCTGACCGCGAGCCACACGACGGCCCCGAGCAGCGCGGCGGTGAAGAGCGCGCCGAGCAGCAGCGCGATCACCATCCGGACCTGCAGCCCGAGATCCGCCGGGAACAGCTCACGACCGCCCGTTGCCACGCCCTGGGAGGCTAACCCCCGCTCCGGAAGGGTCGCGCGGATCGAGCGCGGCGTCGGCTGCGTGAGGAGCGCCCGGTCAGCCGCTGTGAGGCTGGAGCGCTGACCTCAGGCTCGCGCGCCGGTAGCCTGCGGCCCATGCTCGACCGCGTGGTGGAGCGGATCTGGATGCACGCCAGAGCCACCCTCGCCGGCACGGCAAGCCCCCGCTCCTCGTCCGAGGTGGCGGTCGACCACGCCGTCCTGCACGTCCTCGGGGTAGGCCGCGAGGCCGCCAACCGCGTCCTCTTCGATCCTGACCTGACGCTGTCGGACTTCGAGCGCTGGATCGAGGACCAGAACGGCAGCTCGGTCCCGCCCTGGCGACTCGCCCGCGCGCGTGAGATCACCGGCGCGGCGGGACGCGACCCGGAGGTGCAGCGACGGATCGACGCGATCGACGCGGCCCCACCCGCACTGGGCGACGACGACCTCGTCTTCTTTCAGGAACACGGATACGTGGTCCTGCGCGAGGCGGTCGGCGCCGACCTTCGCGACGCGCTGGCCGACGCCGTCCCGCGCCACCTGCACGGCCGCACGCAGGGCATCATGGTCCAGCTCTTCGACCATCCGGCGCAGCGCGCGATCCGGGAGCTGCCGCGCATCCACAAGGCATTCGCCCAGCTGTGGGGAACGGCGGACCTGATCGCGACCACCGACCGCTGCGGCTTCAACCCCCCGGAGTCCGACGGCGTGCCGTTCCCCGGCCCGCACCTGCACCTGGACCTGCGGAGCCTCGAGCCCTCGATCCCGTTCGGGCTCGGGGGCCTGATCTACCTGACCGACACGCCGGCCGAGCAGGGCGCGTTCCAGTGCGTACCGGGCTTCCACCGCCGGATCGACCGCGAGCCGCCGGCGAGCCGCGCCCTGTCCAGCATGGAGGGCCAGCCGATCCCGGGCGCTGCCGGCGACATGGTGATCTGGCATCACGCGCTGCCGCACGGCGCGACGCCGAACCGTGGCGAGCGACCGCGCATCGTCCAGTACCTCAAGCTCTACCCGCCACCGCTCGGATCCTTCGCGAATCCCACCGCTGCGCCCGCATCTACTGCGTGAGCTACTCGCCGTAGGGCGTCTCGATCGCGGGCGTGGCCACGGCGAACGCGGACGCCTCGTAGCCGGCGGCGCGCGGCCGCAGCAGCGCCATGGCGGCAACCGCGGCGAGCGCGATCTCCGCGCCGGCGTTCAGCAGCATCAGCTCGCGCGGGTCGGTGAGTGCCGTCAGCACGCCTGCCAGCAGGAAGCCGGCGACGAAGCCCCAGGCGGCGAGCCACTCGACCGCGGCGAAGGCGCGACCGTGCAGGCGCGGAGCGACCTCGGACTGGAGCAGCAGCCGCTCGTGGACGACGGCGAGCCCGTTGCCGCAGCCGGCGACCGCGAAGGCCGCGACCGCCGGGCCGATCGCCGGCGAGACGCCGATCGCGAGCCCGCCCGCTCCGAGCAGGGCGAGGCCGCGAACGAACCCGCGCTTCAGGCTGAGCGCGTCGCCGCCGGAGCCGCGCAGCGAGCCGCCGACGAAGCCGAGCCCGTAGGCCGCCGCGAGCGCCGCGTAGCCGGCCGTGCCGGAGCCGAGCTCGTCGGTCGCGAACGGCAGCTCGACGACGTTGTAGACGGCGCCCAGCAACGCCCCGATCGCCGACGCGGCGACGATCAGGCGCAGCAGCGGCATCCCGGCCAGCGCAGCGAGCCCCTCGCGCGCCTCGGCGAGCAGCGAGCGCCCCGCCGCGGGGCGGGCGGCGTCGGCGACGGGCGCGCCGAAGCGCAGCCGGGCGAGGATCGCCGCCGAGATCGCGAACGTGGCGCCGTTCGCGAGCAGGAGCTCCTCGGGCCCGACCGCGAGCAGGGCGAGCGCGGCGAGGGCGGGACCGGCGACGAAGCCGGCCTGGGAGGTGGCCCCGTAGAGCGACGTGGCGGCGGCCGAGCGCTCCTCGCGCACGAGGCTCGGCAGGGCCGCCATGGTGGCCGGCCGGAACAGGGCCGTACCGACGCCCGCGACGAGGGCGAACGCGACGGTCGCCGCCAGGCTCCCCGCGAGGGCGACGCCCACGAACGCGACGGCACGCACGGCGTCGGCGAGGACGGCGCAGCGGCGCCGCGACCAGCGGTCGGCGGCCGCGCCGAGGAGCGGCCCGAGCACCATGGCCGGGGCGAAGTCCGCGAGCAGCACCAGGCTGATCGCCCAGGGCGAGTGGAGGCGGTCGTACGCCACCACGAGGAGCGCGACGTAGCCGGCGCCGGTGCCGAGCGCCGACTGGGCCAGGGCGACGAAGAACCAGCGTGCGTGCCGCTCGCTCCGCAGCAGTGAGAGCGCGGGAGTCACGACAGCGCGCACCGCCGGAGCCAGCTGGCGGTGCGCGCGCCACGGTGGTGGGCGCGGTCGCGGCCTGCTCGGCCGCTCCGCGCGCTAGTACTTGCCGTAGGGCATGGAGCCTCCTCTTCGTGGGTCGGCGGACCGTGGCTCGGCTTAGTAGCGCCCGTAGGGCATGTGGCCTCCTCTCGGCGAGTCCGGATGAGCATGCGATCCACCCTCTCACGGCCCCGTGGGGGCCGCAAGAGGGGCGGGGCAAGCCGTCAAGCGGGCCGGGCGCCAGCCGCCGCGCGCGCCTCCTGGAACGGCAGCCGGTCGAACAGGAACCGGCTGCGCACGATCTTCCCGTCCTCGACCGTTACGCACTCCGCGCCGGGCGCGCTCGGCACCAGCGCGGTCTCGGTGTCGTACATGATCAGCGCCGTCTCGTCGTCGCCGAAGGCGGCGATCAGCTCGGCGCCTTGGAGCATCCGCACGAAGGGCCCGAGGAACTCGCGATAGGCCTGCTCGCCCTCGACGCGGCCCGCCGGCGCGTCGCAGACGACGTCGCCGGCCACGCAGTCCATGGCGCGCTCGAGGTCCTTGCTCGTCCACGCCTCGTAGTAGGCGAGCGCCACCTCCAGCGCCCTCCCCCTGCTCTCGCTCACAGCGGCTCCTTTCGTTCGATCGCCCACGGGTCGGGGCCCGGGTCGCCTCCGCCCGCCGCGACGGCGAGCCGCGGCAGGTAGTGCTCCCAGCCGCGCCGGTGCGACGCGGCCTCCTCCGCGCCCGGCAGGTCGCGATGTCGCAGCCGCAGCCGCGTGCCCGCGCCCTGCGGGACGAGCTCGAACTCGACCGTGCTCGAGCCCGGCGGCACGGGGCTGCCCTCGTGCTCCCAGCCCCACGTGTAGACGAGCCGCCGCGGCGGGTCGATCTCGACGAACTCGCCGCTCGCCACGCTTCCCGGCAGCACGCCGACCCGGTAGGCGCCCCCGGGGCGCAGGTCGAACGCCGCCGCCGTGCCCATCCAGCGCATCGCCTCGCCGGGCACGGTGAGCAGCTCCCACACCGTCTCCGGGCTCGCCGCGATCTCCACCTCGCGCTCCACCACGACCCGCTCAGCCGGTCCGGCCACGCTTGCGGCGCTCCTTCTGCTCGGCCGCGCGCTTGAGCGCGTCGAGCCGCTCGTCCCAGAACCCCTCGAGGAAGGAGCGCAGCTCCACGAGTCCCTCCGGCCGGGCCCGGTAGAGGCGCCGCGTCCCCTCGCGCCGCTCGCTGACCAGGCCCGCCTCCTTCAGCACGCCCAGGTGCTGCGAGATCGCCGGCCGGGTCACGTCGAAGTGCTCGGCGATCGTGCCGGCCGACAGCTCGCCGTCCCGGACGAGCGTGAGGATCCGCCTCCTCCGCGGCTCGGCGATCGCTCTCAGCGCGGCGTTCATCGACGCCGCAGTATAAGCATCTGCTTACGGAAGCGTTTGCTTACGCTTCCGCCGCGCTCACCGGCCGGCCTCCGCGCGCGCCCCCTCCAGCGTCTCCTTCGCGATCTGCGTGCCGCGCGTCATCAGCTCCGCCGTCCGCTCGGCCGCCGCGTCCGGGAGGACGTCGGCGAGCCAGACGAAGCGCGCCCCGCCGTCCGGCTCCTCGAGCACCTGCGCCGACGCGTTGTGGTGGAGGTAGGGACCGTCGACGATCGTCCACACGAGCCGTCGCGCGGCCTCGTCGACCGTCACGATCCGCTCGGTCACGACCGTGCCCGTGAAGAAGGTGACGACGCGGGCGTCGCCCTCCACGCGTGCGCCGGTGGCGAACCCGGGCACGAGCCGCTCGTGCAAGGCGCCCCAGTCACGGACGGCGTCCCAGACCTCCTCGGGGCTCGCCTCGATCACCACTTCCCTTCGTATGGATGCCATCGGAGTTGCTCCTCTCGTTGGGGGACTGTCAAGCGGCCGACTCGGCCTGCGCCGCGTCGGGTGCCGCCCGGCTCGGCGCGAGCGCGCGCGCCGCGCTGAGGGCGGTCAGGACGAGGACGCCGGCCAGCACCGCGGTCGTGACCGCGAGGCCGCGCGCCGAGTCGTGCGAGCCGGCGCTGAGGTACACGCCCGTGAACGCGGCGATGCCGATCACGTTGCCGACCAGGCTGCCGGTCATGACCAGCCCGCTCAGGTCGGCGACCTGGGCACGGCGCACGGCGGTCGTCAGCCAGGTCGCGAGCGGGCTGTAGCCGCACGCGTGCCCGACGCCCGCGACCAGGAGCAGCGGCGCGGTCGCCGCCAGCGGCCACCCGCCGCCGCTCGCGATCAGGCCGATCGCCAGCACCGCGGCTCCCATCGCGAGCGGCCCGGCGACCGGCAGCCGGTTGCGCCGCGCCGGGGCCACCCGCGTCCAGGTGAGGCTCGCGGTCGCGAACCCGGTGGCGTAGCAGCTGAACACGAGCCCGGCCTCGAGCGGCGAGAAGCCGAGGCCGCTCTGGAGGTGCAGCGTGACGCTGATCAGGAAGCCCGAGTAGGCGGCCATGACCAGCAGCACGGCCGCGACCCCGGCCCCCACGCCGGGAAGGCTCAGCACCCGCGTGTCGAACAGCGGCGCGCGACCGCGCTCCTGCAGCCTGCGCTCGAGGACCCCGAACGCAGTCAGGGCGGCGCCGCAGGCGGCGAACGACGGCCAGACCCACGCCGGCCAGCCGCCGTCGCGTCCGAGGGTGAGCGGCAGCACGAGCGCGAGCAGCGCCCCGGTCAGCAGCGCCGCGCCCGCGAGGTCGAGCCGCTGCGGGTTGCGCGCGCCGGGGTCGCGCAGGCCGCGCAGCGCGCCGGCGAGCAGCACCACGCCGACGGGCGCGATGAGCAGCAGCGCGGGCCGCCACGCGGCGCCGAGGACGTCGGCGCTCACGAGCGCGCCGCCGAGGATCTGCCCGGCCGCCACGCCGACCGCGAGTATCAGGAGTACGCGCCCACGGCGCGGGCGCGCGTCTCGCCCTCGTACTGGAGCTGGATGATCGACAGCACCTGCGGCGTCATCAGCGCCGCGGCCGCACCCTGGACGGCCCGCGCGACGATCAGGGTCGCCGGATCCGGCGCGAGCCCGCCGACGAGCGAGGCGCAGGTGAACCCGCCGAGCCCGGCGAGGAAGGCGCGCCTGCGGCCGATCGCGTCACCGACGCGCGCCCCGGTGACCACCAGCGCCGCGAACGCGATCGTGTAGGCGCCGACCACGAGCTGGAGCTCGGCGCCGGACGCGTCGAGGCTGGTTCGCAGGCTGGGCGCGGCGACCGCGAGGATCGAGGCGTCCATCACGGCCATCGCCTGTCCGGTCAGCAGGATCAGCAGGGTGCGCATGCCGCGAGACTTCCAGGGCGCGCTCGCCCGGTCTTGGACTTTCGTGCTCGGTTTCCTAGATTGGCCGCGTGCTGCACTCGCGGACAGTCGCGGCCGGCGCCGGCGTCACGATCGCCGACGTCGCGTGCACCCACGCCCGCGGCCGGGGCGAGACCTCGGAGCACGCCGACCAGCACGCCGTCGTGTTCGTGCGGCGCGGCTGCTTCTCGCGCACGGCCGACGGCGTGGAGGCCCTGCTCGACCCCACGACGGCCTACTGCATGAACCCCGGCGAGGAGCAGCGCTACGACCACCCGCACTCGCACGGCGACGACTGCACCGCGGTGTTCCTGGCGCCCGCCATCGTCGCCGATTTGCGACGCGAGGCCCGGCTGCCCTCCGGTGCGCTGCACGTGGCGCCGGCGGTGGACCTCGAGCACCGCCTCCTGGTCCGCGCGACCCGCGAGCCGGACCGCCACGAGCTCGTCGAGCGCGCCATCGCGCTGGCCACCGCGGCGCTCACGCAGCCGCCCGCGCGGCGCTCGTCCGGCCGGCGACCCACGGCCGCCCGCGCGCAGGCGGCCCTCGCCAGGGACGCGCGCGAGGCGCTCGCTCACGACCCCGAGGCCTCGCTCGGCGAGCTGGCGACGACGCTCGCCGTCTCGCCCCATCACCTGAGCCGCGTGTTCCGGTCGCAGACCGGCGAGACGATCTCGCGCCACCGCATGCGCCTGCGCACCCGCGCGGCGCTCGAGCGCCTGGCCGGAGGCGAGCGCGACCTCGGGCGGCTCGCCGCGGACGTCGGGTTCGCCGATCAGAGCCACCTCTGCCGCGTGATCCGGCGGGAGACCGGCCACACCCCCGCGGCCCTCCGCAGCGCGCTCGGGGGCTGAGACCCACCTCACCGCAGCGTGCGCGGCAGCCCGAACTGCGGGAAGACGCTCGTGTCGTGGAACACGGTCATCGCCGCGACGCGCTCGCCGGCGAGCGTGAGCACCATGATCCCCGAGGCGTGCGCGAGCGGAGTGTGCGCGTCCCTCACGTAGATCGCGAACGCCGGCTGCCCGTTGGCCCGCGTCGGCACCAGCCGGAAGCGATCCAGGCGCCCGCCCGCGGGAACCGTGGACAGGAACCGGCCGACGGCCTCGCGCCCCGTGTACTCGAAGGTCTCGGGCGGCATCGAGAAGCGCGCGTCGTCGGTGAGCAGCTCCACCAGCGCATCGATGTCGGCGCTCTCGAATGCCTCCGCGAAGCGGCCGACCAGCTCGCGCTCGGCGGGCGAGTGCGGCAGCGGCGCGTGGTCGCGCGCGTGCGGCGCGAGCTCCTCCGCGAGGGCCGCGCGGGCGCGGTGCAGCGCGCTGTTCGCCGAGGCGACCGTCGTCTCCAGCATCTCGGCGACCTCGTTCGCCCGGAACCCGTGGACGTCGCGCAGCACCAGCACCGCCCGCTGGAGCGGCGGGAGCCGCTGCAGGCCGGTGACGAAGGCGAGCCCGAGCGACTCCTTCACCTCGTAGCGGGCGTCCGGCCCGGGCGCGCCGTCGGGCACGGCGTCGAGCAGGGGCTCGGGGTACGGCTGGAGCCAGACGGGCTCCCGTTCCGCGCTGGGCGGCGGACGGTCGGGCGGCAGCTCGCGCGGAACGAGCTCGCGCGGGCGCCGTCCGGCGTCGCGCAGCTCGTTCAGGCAGCGGTTGGTAGCGATGCGGTGCAGCCACGTGCGCAGCGACGATCGGCCCTCGAAGCGGTCAAGCCCGCGCCAGGCGGCGAGCAGGGTCTCCTGGACGAGGTCCTCGGCGTCCTGCACCGAGCCGAGCATCCGGTAGCAGTGCAGCTGGAGCTCGCGCCTGTAGCGCTCGCTCAGCTCGTTGAATGCCCGCGGGTCGTTCGCGTCCATCGGACGGCACCACCCCTGGTGACACCGCCCGCGCCTGAAACTAATCGCTCGGCGGCGGCGAGCGAGCCGCCGTCCCCACTCGTGCTACGCGGCGGCCGCGGGCCGGTAGGTGCAGATCAGGACGCCGGTGCCGGCCGTCGTGGACGACACGAGCTCGAGCGGCCGGGCGCCGCCGTCCTCCGGGAACAGCCGCTTGCCGCCGCCGAGCAGGATCGGCTCGATCATCAGCCGGTACTCGTCCACGAGGTCGTGCTCGACGAGCTGGGAGGCGAGCGACGTGCTGCCCCACACCTGCACGTCGCCGCCGTCCTGCGCGCGCAGGTCGCGGATCGCGCCGATCGCGTCGTCGGCCGGCAGCAGGTCGGAGTTCGACCAGGTGAGGTCGTCCTCGCCGAGCGTGCGCGAGGCGACGTACTTCTTGATCGCGTTCATCTGGTCGGCGAACGGGTCGCCGGCGCGGCCGGGCCACGCCGCGGCCATCGTCTGCCAGGTGCGCCGGCCGAACAGCAGCGCCTCGGTCGTGGCCATGGCCTCCCCGATGGCGGCCCCCATCGCCTGCTCGTCGAAGTAGGGCTGCGACCAGCCGCCGTGAGCGAACCCGCCGTCGCTGTCCTCGCCCTGGCCGCCGGGGGCCTGCACCACGCCGTCGAGGCTCATGAAGTCGCTGAGGATGATCCGCATCGCTGCTCTCCTTGCTCGTCGCTTGGCCCTGCCGTCAACCCGTAGACCGGCGGCCGCGAAGGAAATCATCGCTCGCGCCGTGGCGTCCGGCGGGCGCGACGCTGGGCCGTGCAGCGTCTCACCGGCTCGAGGCGACGCTGAGGGCCGAGCAGCGGGCGTAACTCGGGGGACACCGCTCAAGTTCCGCTGCGCGGAGCCGACGGTCCTATGTGGACCCTCATGTCGCTCCGTAAGTCACTCCTGCTTTCGATCCTCGCGCTGGCCGTGTCGCCCGCGTCGGCGTCCGCGGTCGCCCCGGACGTCGAGACGCTGAGCATCCAGCCGCTCGACGCGAGCTCGGCCGAGGTGCTCGGGCGCATCAACCCGCGCGCGAGCGTGACCCAGTACCGCGTGGAGTACGGCCCCGCCGCCTCCACCTGGTGCCAGAGCTCCGGCGCGACGGGCTCGTCCGCGAGCCAGACCGCGTGGGAGACCCTCTCGCAGGCGAACAACGCCTACCACGTGGTGAGCCTCGAGCTCAGCGGCCTGACGACCGGCACGAGCTACTGCGCGCGCGTGGCCGCGCAGAACGTCTGGGGGCCCGGCCACGGGTCGATCGTCGGCTTCACGGCCGGCGCGCCCGGCGTCCAGGCGCTGAGCGGGCAGTCGACCGGCGCCACCACCGCCCTCGTCGGCGGCAGCGTGAACCCGACCGGCAGCGCGACCCAGTACTGGGCGCGCTACGCACCTGCGTCGTCCCAGTGGTGCCAGACCAGCGGTGACAGCGGCTCCCCTCTCGACGTGACGTCGCCTCAGACGCTGGCGCAGACCGACTTCCTCGGCCATGGCGTCTCCGTGGCCCTCAGCGGCCTCGACCCCAAGACCGACTACTGCGCGCAGCTCGTCGCGAGCAACGCCACGGGAGCCGGCTCGAGCGACGTGGTCACGTTCGCCACCGACGTCGCCCCGGTCCAGATCTGCAGCGCGACCTGGAACGGCGGCGCGGGCAACTGGACCGACCCTAACTGGACCTTCCAGGCGCCCGCGACCGACGCCAACGACGACGGCTACCCGGACGCCGACGAGCGGGTCTGCATCCCGAGCGGCGTCGTGAGCCTGCCCGGCGCCGAGGCCGTCGCGGGCCTGAGGGTGACCGGCACGGGCCGGCTCGACATCGCGGGCGGCCTCAGCCTCGACGACCCCGCCACCGAGGCCGCCAACGACGGCGGCGCCACGGTCACCAGCGGCGGCGCGATCCAGCTCACGAGCACGGCGGCGGCCGGCAGCTACCTCGTCGGCGGGACCCTGACCAACGGCGGAGCCGTGCGCACCCTCGTCGGCTGGGGCGGCGCACGCCTGCTGAGCTTCGCCGCGATCGCCAACGGCGGCGGCGCGACGCTCGAGTCGAACACCGCGACCAGCATCGGCGCCTTCAGCCTCACCAACTCCGGCACGATCACCGTCAACGGCGGGATCGCCGCCAACCAGCACACCACCCTCTCGACCGGAGGCCACGAGCTCAACCAGAACGCCGGCTCGATCGGGGGCGTGGGCACCTTCCTGCTCCAGAACGGCACCTACCACCACAACGGCGGCGACACCGGCTCGACGGTCCTCTCGACCACCAACGAGTCGCTCGACCTCGACGGCTCGGGCAACGCGACCGTGAACGCCGCGAGCGGCACGAGCTACCTCGGCGGCGACGTCAGCTCCGGCAAGACGGTGAACGTGCTCGGCGGCGTCTTCGGCCAGCCGGCCACGCTGTCGCTCGCGGGCAACCGCGCGAACGCCGGGACGATCGTGCTCACCAACGCCGCCGCGGGCGACGACGGCGCCGCCGCGCTCGACGTCGGTGCGAACACCCTCACGAACACGGGCACCATCCGGTCGCGCGGCGTCGCGCCGGGCGCCGGATCGCGTGCCGTCCTGGGCACCGGCACGCTCGCCAACGCGGCGGCCGGCAGCGTCGCGCTCGACCACGCGACCACGGTCGAGTCGCACCTGGCGAGCGCGGGGACCGTGGACGTGGCCGCCGGCGTCACCGCGACGATGAGCGACTTCGACTTCGTGCAGACCGCGGGCACGACCACGCTCGCGGGCCGGCTCGACCTCACGGCGGGCAGGCTCGACCTGCAGGGGGGAACGCTCGCCGGCGACGGGCAGGTGGGCGGAGCCCTCCAGAACGGCGGCGGCACGGTGAGCCCGGGCGGCTCCGCGCCCGCCGAGCTCTCCGTGAGCGGGAACTACACGCAGGGCGCGCAGGGCACGCTGCGCATCGACGTGGACGGCACCGACCCCGGGACCGGCCACGACCGGCTCGCGGTGGGCGGCACGGCGACGCTGGGCGGCAACCTGCTCGTCGACAGCGCCGCCTTCACGCCGGACCTGGCGAGCCAGCTCACCTTCGTCACCTCGGCCGGCTCGCTGGGCGGCACGTTCGCGACCGAGTCCGGCATGAGCGCGGGCGGGGAGCGCGGCTACGACGTCGCCTACGTGGCGGGGGCGCCCGGGTCAGCGCGGCTCGTAGCGGTCCGCCAGCTCAGGCTCGACGTCGCGAGGGCCGGGACCGGCGCCGGCACCGTCACCGCCCCCGGCATCGCGTGCGGCACCGACTGCACCGAGCTCTACGACGCCGACACCGTGGTGACGCTCACGGCCTCGCCGTCGCCCGGCTCGCGCTTCGCCGGCTGGACCGGCGCCGGCACCGAGTCCTGCGGCGCGCCGGTCTGCCAGGTGACGATGAGCCAGGCTCGCAGCGTCACCGCCGCCTTCGCCCAGACGCGGGCCCTGATCGTCACGAAGACCGGAAGCGGCTCGGGCCGCGTCAGCGGCGCCGGCATCGACTGCGGGACCGACTGCTTCGAGAGCCACGACCAGGGGGCGTCGGTCACGCTGACGGCCACCCCCGGCGACGGCTCGCGCTTCAGCGGCTGGACCGGCGACTGCTCGGGGACGGGCACGTGCGCCGTCACGATGACCCAGTCGCGCAGCGTGACCGCCACCTTCACGAAGATCGACGACGACGGCGACGGCGTCTCGCCGCCGGCGGACTGCGACGACGGCAACGCCGCGCGCAGGCCCGGCGCCACCGACACGCCCGGCAACGGCGTGGACGAGGACTGCAGCGGCGCGGACGCGCAGGGCCCGCCGCCGCCCGCCACCGGCGACCCGCAGCCGGCCGGCCCGCAGCCGGCGGGGCCCCAGCCGACCGATCCGCAGCCGGCCGGCCCGCAGCCCGCGGGGCCCCAGCCGACCGATCCGAGCACGCCGTTCGGCGCGACCGACTCGAATGACACGCTTGACGCGACGGGGGTCGGCGAGACCATCTGCGGGATGCTCGGCGACGACGTGATCAACGCGCTGGGCGGCGACGACACCGTGTTCGGCGACCTCTGCGGGGTCAAGGCGAAGCTCGCGGCCACGGCCGCGGCCGGCGGCGACGACACCGTCAGCGGTGGCACCGGCAACGACACGATCTACGGCGCCGCGGGCAACGACAGGCTGGCGGGCGACGACGGCAACGACAGGCTCTTCGGCGGCGCCGGCAGCGACCGGCTCAGCGGCGGCCGGGGCAAGGACTCGCTCGACGGCGGGGCCGGCAACGACAAGCTCAGCGGCGGCCCCGACGCGAACTCCTACAGGGGCGGCGCCGGCGACGACACCGTGAACGCCCGGAACGGCAAGGTCGAGACGATCGACTGCGGCGCCGGCAGGAGGGACTCCGCCGCGGTCGACAGGCGCGACCGGGTCAAGGGCTGCGAGAAGGTCAAGCGAGCCCGGAAGTAGCACCGAATGGCCGGCTGGGGGGGTTGCCGTCAGCTCGCGGCGCGTCCACACTGGACGCAGCCCCCTCCTCGATGCAGACCTCTGTTCGAGCCCACCCCGTAGCATCGCTGCTGCCCCGCGGGCAGACGCTGCCCGACGAGGTCTTCGCGGCGCGGCATCGCTGGATCACGCACCTGCTGTGGCTGCACGTGGCCGGGCTGCCGGTCTTCGGGCTGGCGCAGGGCTTCTCGGTCACGCACAGCCTGATCGAGGGGACCCCGCTGCTGGCGATCGCGATCGCGGCTCGGTTCGCGACGAACCGGCGCCTGTGCGCGTCGCTCACCGCGGTCGGGCTGCTGACCAGCTCGGCGATCCTGGTGCACCTCTGGCAGGGCGCCATCGAGGCCCACTTCCACTTCTTCGTGATGATCCCGGTGCTCGCCCTGTACGAGGACTGGATCCCGTTCCTGCTGTCGGTCGCCTACGTGGCGATCCATCACGGGGCGGCCGGCGCGATCGACCCCGAGGTCGTCTACAACCACCGCTCGGCTCAGGACCATCCCTGGCGCTGGGCGGGCATCCACGGGATCTTCGTGGCGGCGGCGAGCGGCGTGGCGATCGCCTCGTGGCGCCTCAACGAGGAGATGCGCGCGCACGCCCGCAGCGAGACCAGCCGGCGCACCGAGGCGGAGGCGGTGGCCGCGGCGCTGAGCCGCGGGCTGCGGCCCGACGTGCTGCCCGCGCTCGAGCGGGGAGCGGTGGCCGCGCGCTACCTGCCGGCCGGCAGGGGCGCCATCGGCGGCGACTGGTACGACGTGCTCGACCTCCCGGACGGCCGCGTGGTCCTCACGCTCGGCGACGTGGCCGGTCACGGCGTGGGGGCCGCTTCGGCGATGGCCGGCCTGCGGCACTCGGTGCGCACCTACGCGCGCGAGGGGCTCTCGCCGGTGGAGGTGGCCGCGCGGGTCCACCGCTTCTTCCAGGGCGAGTTCGCGACCTTCCTCTACCTCGTGTACGAGCCGGGCACAGACGAGCTGCGGTTCGCGAACGCCGGCCACCTGCCGCCGGTGCTCGCGACCCCGGCAGGCGACGCGCGCCTTCTGACCGAGTCCCTCTCGGTCCCGCTCGGGCTCGGCCCCGACTGCCAGGTCGACGAGGGCGTGGTCGGCTTCCCGCCGGGCTCGCTCGTCCTCGCCTACACCGACGGCCTCATCGAGCGGCGCAACGCGGCCATCGGCGACCAGCTCGAGCGGCTGCGCCACGTGGTCGCGGGGGCCGAGAGCGCGGAGGCGGCCTGCCAGAGCGCCCTCGACGCCTTCCCGCCCGAGGGCGGCGACGACGTGGCGCTGCTCGCCTTCCGCGCGGAGGCGCCGCCCGCCCGCACGCGGCTCTTCGGGTCGGCGGCAGGGGGGGAGCCCGAGGTCAAGGCCAGGGCATCCTAGGCGCGGGCGGCGAGCTAGTCGTCGTCCTCCTCGACGCACCAACCATCGGCTGACCACAGACGGACTATCTCGTCGCCGAGCTCCTTCTCCTCCGTCACTTCCACGCCGTTGGGCCCAAAAGCGACGGTGCGCGGGCTCGTCCCCCCATACTCGTAGTCGATGAGCAGGAGGGCCTCCGAGTCCGTCGCGGCTCCCATCGCCAGCGCTATGAGCTCGCTCACGAACCCCCGATCGCGCGCGACGAGTCCGCTCCACAAGTCCTTGACGTCGTACCAGTCGAGTGCGTGTCGCCGGTAGGCCGCAAACCGGTCGAACAACCATCGCCGCGCCCGCGCGGGGCTCTGGAGTGACGCTCGGTCGGCGAGCGGATCGACCGGCGCCTCCGGGCGCTCACGAGGGCGCTGTCGCGCCCAGGCGCCTGAGCAGATCGGCGAGGCGCTGTTCCAGGCGAAGCGGGTGGTCCCAGGAGAGCCGTTCCCGAGGGCGATCCCGACCACGTGCTCGCTGCCCGGCGGGAACGACGGGAAGAGGTCGAACGTGTCGGGTGACGAGAGCGTGAGGCTGGACCAGTAGCCCACCAGGCTCGTGCGGTCGAGGTCGAGGACGAAGCGTTCTGGGGGCTGGCGCGGGCTCTCCCATTCGCCGAAGGAGTCCGCGAAGCCGGTATCGATGTAACCGGGCCTGTCGACCTGGGTCGAACCCACGCGAAGTGCCCTCGACATGTAACGACTGGCGACGATCGGCAGTTCGAGCTCTTCGAGTGCGGGCCACCAGCCCCCGCCTTCGGCCGGCTGCCAGTGCAGCCACCAGCGCGACTCCAGGCCAGGCGGCGACTCGACGCCCATGCCCTCCGCGATGCGCGCGTTGAGCCGCCGCAACGGGCCAGGCGGCTGCGCTTCGAGCAGGTCGGATACGTGCTGGCGAGCGATCGTCTCGAGCTCCTTGATCGCGCTCGATGCCTCGTCCGACAGCATGATCTCGTCCCGGCTCGCGAGCACGCGTCCGGCGGCCGGCGGGCGCCAGTCCACCTGCGTGATCCACTGGTAGTGGCGAAAGTGTGGAAAGTCGTCGTCGACGTGCTCGCCGATGTGCATTCCACCGACGCTGTGGCCGAGGTCGAAGTCGAAGCGCACGAGTCGGCCCAGTCCGATCCCATTCAGGTACCAACGGCCCTGGAGCTGCTCGGTGTTGAGCAGCGCGAGCGAGATCCCGGCCGGGGTCTCGAGGTAGGGCAGGGCGATCCGGCAGCGTCCCAGGCCACCTGACATCTCCTGCTCCGCCGTCACCCAGCGGATGCTCTCCCCGAGGTGGTCGATTGCATCCCGCAGCGCCGCGAGCCGCCCCCGCCGGCGGTTGCGCTCGTCTTCCGGAAGGTAATCGTCCTCCTCTTCCCGGTCGCTGAAGTTCCTCCAGATCCGCTCGCGGACGTACTCGACCAGGTCATCCAGCGTTGCCGTCCAGCCGGGGCGCAGCGCCACGATCTCGTCACCGCCGGCCATGAGCGTGGTCTCGCACGGCGCGTGCACGATGAGCCGCTTGAGGGCGAGCCCGAGAGCGTGGGCGTCGATCGCCTCGGTCAGGCGCAGGGAGACCTCGGTTCCAAGCGTCCAGTCCTCGTCGACGGTGAGCTCGCCGAAGGAGCCGACGCCGTCGCTGCTGAACGCCCAGCCGTGGGCCTCTCCGCTCGGCGCCTCGAGGCAGCGGTGCGTTCGCAGTTGCAGCCGGTCCGCGAGCATGAAGTAGCTGAGTACGCCGATACCGAACTGACCCGCCCGCTCGACCTCGAAGCCGGCCTCGTGGGCGAGCCGCTCCAGCTCGATCGACTCGGGATGGCGACCGGTCCCGCTGACCAACAGGTAGTTCGTGAGGATCTCACGCGTCATCCCCGCACCGGTATCGCGGCAGGTGAGCCACCACGCGCCGTCGGATCTTCGATCCAGCGACAGCTCGACGCGATGCGCGGCTCTCAGCCTGCTGGCCAGCTCCTCGTCGACGGGGTCGCGTTCGCGAAGGCGCTGCCAGCCGATGCGCTCACGGACGGCGTCGAACGCGTTCTGCACCAGCTCGCGAGCGGCCATCATTCCGTCCCTGTAGAGCTCGCGACCGCCGAGTAGCTCGAGCAGCCTGCTCGTGTCGGGCCGAAACGCGCCGTCGACGTAAACGAACCGATCGTCCCGAGGGCGGACATCCCGGTACACGATCGGCTCGAGCTTCCAGTGGTGTGGAAGCTCGCGCCCCGGGCGCCGCGGCGCGGCCTCGAACGGGAGCGTTACCGCCAGGTCTCGGCACAGTCGCAGCTCGGCTTCGATCCCGTCGATCGTCTGCTCCACGGCCCGATAGAGGACGGCCGACGACGGCCGCGACTCGGCGACGACGCGCCCATCGGCCTCGATCGAAAGGTCGATCTCGTGGTCCTTGTGCCAGTAGATCGCGCTCGTGTCGGCGATGTCGCGCTGGGCGAACAGGATCTCCGGCGTGCGCTCCGGATCGATGTCGAGCACATCGGCGACGCGCAGCACGCAGGCCAGGTAGCGGCGGTGCACGACCGACTTCCCGCGACGAAGGAAGCGAGGCGCGAAGTCGGCGCCGGAGAGGGTCGCGTAACCCTGATGGTGGCTCCGGCAGAGGCGCAGCAGGTCCTCCAGGAAGCCGTCGTACCCCGGGATCGATAGGCGTTGCGCGAGCTCCTCCATGATCCAGCGCTCGCCCCAGTCGACGTGTCGATCTCTCACGTAGTGGCTGATCAAGGTCTCCGCGAGCGCGGGGTCGGCGATCGGGGGCCTCAAGCCGTCGTGCTCACGATCGAGCCAGCGCTGGAAGGCTTGGACGTCCTCGTCCGAGAGGGCACCCGGATCGCCGGACACCAGCAGCGTCTGATGCGATGCGACCAGCGCGTGTCGCGGCGCCATGCCGACGTCGTGGAGGTACGCCGCGAGCAACAGGAGCGCGAGCTCGTACGCGGAGAGCTGCTCGGCGACCTCCTCCGACATCACCTCGACCATCAGCTCTGCGACGCGCGCGGCGTGCCCGGCGTCGTGGAGGGTGAAGTCCTTGACCACCCGCTCGCCGACGATCCGCTCGATGTCGGGCATCACCAGCTGGACCGCCGCGGCGACGGTGGCATCGCTGCGACCCCTCAGCGCTGCCAGCGCCTGCCACAGCCAGGTGTCCTCCCAGAGCACGAAGTCCTATCCCGGCTCGAGCTGGTCGCCGGCGTCGAGCTGCCACGCGCCGTCGACGGCGATCACGCCCTCGATGGCCCTGTCTTGGTGGCCTTGCTCGTCGAACCGCGCAAGCGTGGACGGCTCCCAGTGGCGCGACTGGTCGAGGCTCCAGATGACCCTCGGTGCACCGGAGGCGGAGGCGACGAGGTCGAACAGCCGCCTCGGCACCTCCTCCGACCTTTCCACCACCGCATCCCAGTAGGGGCCTGGCTCGGGCAACCTGCGCTCGAATGAGGTGAGCCCCGGCTTCGATTGCACGATCGCGCAGAACCACGACGCGAGCTGTGCCGGATCGCTCGCCAGGATCGCGAGCTGCTCGTCGAGGGGGACACGTGCCTCGATGCGATCGCTCCACGCCTTTCGGACCGAGGCTTCGTGCCCGAGCACGAGGGGGTGGTCGCGGTTGAATATCGGGCCCCGCTTGTGCCGGACCATGAGAAGGGACGCGGCGGCCGCCGGAAAGCGGGCGGTGCCAAGCTCGTCCTCCGCCGTGAGGGTCTGGTTCGGCACGTCGAAGACCTGCACGAACCGCCGCCCGAGCGCGCCGGCGCACAGCTCGGCGGGATACTCCTCGGACCGCCACCAGTCGTGTGGCGCTACGAGGCCCGCGGCGCGGTGCGAAGCGGGATAGAGGCGCGCGACCCGCTCACCGCGCAACCGGAGCGGGCGCTCACTGTTCCCGTCCACCGCGAGGCCCTCCAGCGGGGCCCACTCCAGGCCTGCCCGGTCCTCCGCGTCGGAGACGATCGTCCATGCGTTTTCGCCTGGGAGCGGCTCGAGCGCCAAGCTCTTCGGCGGGAACGCGCGCATCTTGCGGCTCAGCCGCGCATACGGTGAGTCCGGGTCCTCGCGCACGACCGCGGCGACCGCTTCCGCGGCTCGCCTCATGATCTCCGACCGGGCACCGGTGACGGCGTCGTTTGCCGCCACTGCGGTCCTGCGTACGGTCTCCGGCGCGACGACGCCGGAGTGCCAGTCGATCTCGAGGTGATACGGCCGTTCGGGGAAATGGGTCTCTCGCCAGGCCCGCCTCGATTTCACGTCCTTGACCTCGAGCGCCAACCCGTCGTGGCTCGTGCCTCCGGCGAACCGTGGACTCAGGAGCTCTCCCTGCCCGAGCGGCCCGACAACCCGGACGCCGTTCACGCTCCGGATGTCCATGTAGGCGAGCGATCGACCGCCCTCGAGCTCGAAGTACGGGACGAGCAGGCGATAGCTCGCGGCGCCGTCATCGGTCGATCCGGTGAAGCTCGACCAGCGGATGCGCGTGCGAATCGCCTCGGCCTGGCGCTCCAGCGTGGCGCGGGTTCGCTGGCGCTCACGATGGCGCGGCCCGCGCAGGTGCTCGGGCGTGTCATCGTCCCGGTTCGCAGCCACGGACTCGACGAACTCATCGGTCAGCTCGTCGCTCGTCGTCACCCAGCCCGCGGCGAACGTCAGCTCGGTCTCGCCGGCGCGGACGAACGTCATCGGACACGGCGTGCGCCTCACGAACTGCCGCAGGGCGGCGGCGAACTTCTCGAGGTCGGCGTCCTCGCGAAGTCGCAGCGCCACCTCCGTCCCCTCGGTCCAGTCGGGATCGCGGCGTAGTTCGCCGAAGGAGCCGACGCCATCGGTCGCGAAGCGCCACGCGTCGTACTCGCCGCTCGGCGCCTCGAGGCAGCGACGGGTGCGAAGCTCGACCCGGTCGGCCAGCATGAAGTAGCTCAGGACGCCGATGCCAAACCGACCACTCCGCTCGAGTACGAACCCGGCCGCTCGGGCTCGGCGTTCGAGGGAGTAGACGTCCGCCGGTCGCGAGGATCCGCTGACGAGCAGGTAGTCGGTGATGATCTCGCGACTCATGCCGCCCCCCGAGTCGCGGCACGCGAGCCACCATCGTCCGTCATCGCGCCGCAGCAGCTCGAGCGCTACGCGGTGCTGGCCACGCAGTCTCGCAACGGTGTCCGGGTCGAGGGGCTCGCCCTCCTGCAGCCGCTGCCGTGCGAGGCGCTCGCGAACGGCATCGAAGGCGTTCTGGACGAGCTCTCGGAGTGCAACCATCGGCTCCCCGTAGAGGTCGCGACCGGCGAGAAGCTCAAGCAGCTTTTGCGTGTTTGGCCGGAAGGACCCGTTGACATAGACGTAGCGATCGTCGCGCGGGCGCACATCGCGATACACGATCGGCTCGAGCCGCCAGGCGTGCGGAAGCGGTCGCGTGCGGCGCGGAGCGCGACCGAACGGAGCCGCGGCGTCGATGTCGCGAGCCATGCGAAGCTCGTTCTCCACCTGAGTGATCGTGTCGTCGACCGCACGGTGCCGGCGCGCCGACGATGGGCGCGCCTCAGCCAGCACACGGCCGTCCTCCTCGATCGAGAAGGTGAGCTCCGGGGCACCACGCCACCTCAATGCCGCCGCCAGAGAAGCCTCCCGGCCCGAGATCATGACGTCGGGAACCCGCTCCGGGTCCAGGTCCAGAGCGTCCGCGGTACGGAGTACGCACGCGATGTAGCGCCGATGCACCACGACAGCGCCACGGCGAAGGAACCTCGGGTCCAGGTCCGGGTCGGAAAGCGCCGCGAGGCTCCCGCGGTGAACGCGGCATATCAGGGCAAGGTCGTCGCCGAGCTCGGGGTACTCGTCGCCGGGGAGCTTGGCGCTCAGGTGATCCCGCACCCAGTTCTCGCCCCACTCCACGTGGCGGTCCCGCACGTAGCGGGCTGTCAGAAGGCGCGCGCGGCGGTCGCGCTCGCCCTCGTCGCCGGCGTCCTGCAGCGGCGGCTCGAGGCCCCGCTCCTCGACGTCGAGCCAATCCTGCAGCTCGCGCTCGTCCGCCTCGCTCAGGTCCGTTCCGTTCGCGGTGAGCAGGTGGCGGCACAGTGCGGCCGCGCGAGATACGCGTGGCGACATCCCGATGTCGTGCGCGTAGGAGGCGAGCAGCAAGAGCGCGAGCTCGTAGCCGGACAGGCGCTCGAGCCGTTGCGGCGAAACGACGTCGCACATGAGGGCCGCCACCCGCTCGGCATGCAGCGGGTCGTACCAAGTCAACGCGTCCTCGGGATCCTGCTCTGCGCATGCGGTGCGCTCGAGCTCCGGCATCGCCACGCGCAACGAGGCCGTCAGCGCCGCATCCTCGACGCGCCTGCGCGCCGAGAGCGTCTTCCAGATCTTGGTCTGGCTCCAACGCGCCACGTGGAGACTCTAGGCGAGCGATCGCCTGGCGACAGGCCCCATCGTGGGGGTGTCGCGGCCGCGGGTGCCGGCGTTATCCCACGGCCCGCACGCCTCCTCCGAGCACGCCGCCGCCTCAGTGGGCCAGCGCCACGCCCAGCCACACGATCGCCAGCGACCCGACGAAGATCGCGCCGTCGAGGGCGCGCAGGTCGGGGCGGCGCAGGTGCCAGGCGATCAGCCCCGCGACCAGGACCACCAGGGCCAGCTTCGCGTGCAGGGTGGCGCTCTCCCACTGGTGGAACTCGGTGGCGAGCGCGACGCCGGTCGCGAGCAGCACGCCGATCGCGACGAGCGTGCCCCAGCCGAAGCGGCGCGCGACCCGGCGCATGCGCTCGCGGTCCGGGTGCGCGCGCTCGACCGGCACGATCGCCACGGCCAGCACCAGCTGCCCGCCGACGAAGAAGGCCATCGCGAGCAGGTGCACGGCGCGAACGGCGACCCAGCCGTCGATCATGCCCCCACGCTACCCGGCGCCGCCCGGGGTGACCCGTAGGCTCCGGCGAGCATGACCGACGTCGCGAAGGCCCACGTCCGCGGAGCGCCCGGGACCTAGATGGACCTCCTGCTGCTCTTCGCAGCGGGCAGCGCGACCGCCGCGGCGACCGGCCTCGGCGCTCTCCCCGTCGCCTGGCTCGGCAGGCGCGCGCACGACTTCCGCCCGCTGATGTGGAGCCTCACGATCGGCCTGATGGGGGTCGCGTCCATCGTCGGCCTGCTGCTGCCGGCGCTGGACGAGGGCTCGGCCGCGTCCGTGTGGGGCGGGTTCGCGGCCGGCGCGGCGTTCCTGCTGGTGACCAAGCGCGAGCTCGACAAGCGCGACGTCGAGGTGGCGGGCATCCGCGGCGCCGGGATCCGGCGCGCGCTGCTCGTCTTCCTCGTGCTGTTCGTGCACAGCGTTCCCGAGGGCTTCGCGATCGGCACCGCGTACGCGTCCGACAGCGCGGGGCTCAGCCTGTTCGTGATCCTCGCGATCGCGCTGCAGAACGTGCCCGAGGGGACGAGCGTGGCCATCCCCATGGACGCCGCCGGCTTCTCGGCGGGCCGGCAGGTCTGGGCGGCGGTGCTCACGAGCGCGCCGCAGCCGGTCGGCGCGGTCGGCGCCTACGTCCTGGTCGAGCAGGTGGAGCCGCTGCTGCCGGTGTCGTTCGGCTTCGCCGCGGGCGCCATGCTCGCGATCCTCGCCAGCGAGCTCGTGCCGGACGCGCTCGTGCGCGGGCGGCGCCTCCAGTCGCTCGCCGGGGTCGTGGCGGGTGCCGCGCTGATGCTCGCGCTGGCGGCCGCCGTGGGCGTCTAGGTCATGCGGAGCCGAAGCGCCGGGCGATCGCAGCCGCCACCTCGCCTGGCGCGTCCTCGAGGAAGAAGTGCTTGGCCTCGGGCAGCTCGACGACCTCCACGTCGCCGAAGGCCGCGCGGATTCGCGGAAGCATCGCCTTCGCGGGGAACGCCGCGTCGCGCATCGGGTAGGTGATCAGCGCCCGCTTGGCGCCGAGCTCGCGCGGCACGGCGTCGGCCAGCTCGGCGAGCCAGGGCCCGGCCGCGACGATCTGGCGCGGCAGCTCGGCGACGCCCACGCGCGCCTCCGGCGTGGGCTGCACGGCGCGGTAGTGCTCCATCTCCGCAGGCTCGAGCGTGCGCGCGATCCCCGCCGGCAGCAGGCGCTCGACGAACATGTTGTGCTTGAGGATCGCGCGCTGGAGCGGGCGGCTCGACATCACCCGCGAGAAGACCCGCGCGCGGCGGTCGGGCGGCCAGAACCAGGTGTTGCCGAGCACGACGCCGGCGATCCGGTCGGGCTCGGAGCAGGCGACCGACAGCCCGATCGGGCCGCCCCAGTCGTGGCCCATGACGACGAGGTCGCGCAGATCGAGCGCGCGTACGAGCTCGCCCACGGCCCGCGCGTGCTCCGCGGGGGTGTAGCCGTAGCCCGCCGGACGCTCCGAGAGCCCGAAGCCCGGGTAGTCGACGGCTACGCAGCGGAACTCGCCGCGCAGCGACTCGATCAGCCCGCGGTAGAGGAAGCTCCAGGTCGGGTTGCCGTGGCACATCAGGATCGGCCGGCCGGCGCCCTCGTCCACGTAGTGCACGCGGGCGGCGGAGCCGTCGTGCCAGCGCGACTCGAACGGGTAGAGGGCGGGCGATGGGCTGAACGTCATGCGAGCTCCTCCAGTCGGGTCTCCAGCAGGCGGCGCTCGGCGCCGGAGCGCACGAGCTCCAGCGCGCGCCTGTAGGCGGCGCGCGCCTCGTCCACCCGCCCGAGCCGCCGCAGCAGGTCGGCGCGGGTGGCGTGCAGGTAGTGATAGCCGTCCAGGTCGAGCCGGTCGGCGATCGCGAGGCCCGCCGCCGGTCCCTCCACCTCGGCCACGGCGACGGCGCGGTTGAGCTCCACGACCGGCGAGCCGGTGAGCGCCGCGAGGCGGCAGTAGAGCGCGGCTATCTGCGGCCAGTCGCGCGGCTCCTCGGCGTGCAGCGAGGCGATGGCGGCCTGGACCACGTACGGGCCGCGGCCCTTCAGGGCGAGCGCGCGGTCGAGCATCGCGCGTCCCTCGGCGATCCGCTCGGCGTCCCAGAGCGACCGGTCCTGGTCGGGCAGCAGCACCAGCTCGCCGTCGCGGAAGCGCGCGTCGCGGCGGGCGTCGTGGAGGAGCATCAGGGCGAGCAGGCCGAGCACCTCCGGCTCGTCGGGCATGAGGAGCGCAAGCGCCTGCTGGAGCGAGATCGCCTGCCCCGCGAGGTCGCCGCGCCCGCCGAAGCCCTCGTTGAAGATCAGGTACGTGACCGCCAGCACGGCGCCGAGGCGGTCCGGGAGCAGGTGCGCCGGCGGCACCCTGAAGGGGATCCCCGCGGCCTTGATCTTGCGCTTGGCGCGCACGAGTCGCTTCGCCATCGTCTCGCGTGGGACGAGGAACGCGCTCGCGATCTCGTCGGTGGTCAGCCCGCCGAGCGTGCGCAGCGTGAGCGCCACCTGGGCGTCGGTCGAGAGCGCCGGGTGACAGCAGGTGAACACGAGCTCGAGCCGCTCGTCTGGAAAGGCGGTGTCGTCCATCTCGTCCTCCACGGCTTCGGGCGCCTCGAGCAGCCGGGTCTTCGCGGCGAGCGTCCGGTCGCGGCGGATGCGGTCGATCGCGCGGTTGCGCGCCGTCCTGATCAGCCACGCGGTCGGGTTGGGCGGCGTGCCCTCGCGCGGCCAGCGCTCGGCCGCGGCCGCGAACGCCTCCTGGGTGGCCTCCTCGGCGAGGTCGAACTCGCCGAGGAAGCCGATCAGGCTCGCGAGGACGCGGCCCCACTCGTCCTTGAAGACCCGTTCGAGGATCGTCAGCGCTCCACCACCGGCCGGACCTCGACGGCCCCGCCCTGACGCGCCGCCGGGATGCGGGCGGCGACCTCGATCGCCGCGTCGAGGTCGTCGGCCTCGAGCAGGTAGTAGCCGCCGAGCTCCTCCTTGATCTCGACGAACGGCCCGTCGGTCGTCAGCGCCTCGCCGTCCTTCACGCGCACCGTTGTGGCGGTCGAGGCCGGCTGGAGCTGGTTGTCGTGCCGCACGCCCGGGAGCTCGGCGATCGCCATGTACTCGCCGTAGATCGCCGTCTGCTCGTCCTCGGGGATCTCGTCCCAGCCGCTGCTGTCGGCGTAGATCAGGAGCATGTACTGCATCGATTCGTCCCTTCTGTCGCTGGCCTGTCGATACCCAGACGAACGGGTCGGCCGCAAATGGACACCCTCGCTCTAGACCGGCGGCTCGCCGGGCCGGCCGCCGTCGTCGTGCGGCTCGCCGGGCTCGCCCTCGGGCGCGCTCCCGCCGCCGCCGTCCCCGGGCAGCGCGCCCTCCCCGTACCAGGTCCGCAGCCAGCGGCGCAGCGCCTCGAGGTCGCGCGTGTGCGACTCGAGGATCGCGCCGGCCATGCGCTTCAGGCGCCGGTCGCCGCCGCGGTCCTGCTCCTCCTCGGCCATCGCGACCGCCTCCTCGAGGTGGCGGATCGTCAGCTCCATGAAGCGGTGGTCGAACGAGACGGCGTCGCGCAGCTCGCGCAGGTCGACGGGGTGGCGCGTCATCCGGGCGGCGCCCGGGTCGGCGTCCACGCCGCGCGCCAGCTCGCGCAGCTCGCTCGCGTCGCCGCGCCGCTCGGACGCCATCGCACGCGCGATCTTGCGCAGCTCGCGCCGCAGCGCGCGGTCGCGGCCGAGCTCGGCCATCGCGGCGGCCTCGTCCTCGTGCGGCACCATCGCGCGCACGAACGCCGCGTCGGTGGCGTTGGGCTCTCCGCCGCCGACCGCGCCGAGGCTCAGGCCGTCGCCACCGCCGCAGCCGGTCGCCGCGATCGCGAGCAGCGCGAGGGCGGCGGACGGCAGGCGCGCGAGTGCCACGCGCCGATCGTAGGCGAGATCGCGGCGATGACCGGTCGACATGTCGCTGCGCTGAAGAGGTCTTGATCTGCGGCGACGTTCTGGATACGGTCCCCCGCGCCACGATCCTCCAACGTCGAAAGGGGCAGCGGATGGGGCGGCAGGGGAACGACGTCGGTGAACGTCTGGGCGACGTGGGAGTCACCGTCCAGGTGTACGCCGAGGACCCGATTTCGCGTGAGGGGGTGCGGGGGCAGCTCAAGCTATGCGAGGGGCTGCACGTGGTGCCGGACGACGGCAGCGAGGCGCGCGTGCACGTGCTCGTGATCGACCGGCTCGACGAGGCCGGCGCCCGGACGGTGCGGCGCTTTCGCATGCAGGGGGCCGACAAGATCGTGCTCGTGGTCTCCGACATCGACGACGCCGGGCTCATGTCGGCGGTCGCGGCGGGGGTCGGCGGGGTGGTGTGGCGCCACCAGGCGACGGTGGAGCGGCTCGCGAGCGCCGTGCACCTGGTCGCCGAGGGCGAGGCCGCGCTCCCGTCGGACGTGGTCGCACGCCTGCTCACGACGGTCGGCCGGCTCCAGCAGCACGTGCTGGTGCCGAACGGGCTGACGCCGTCGGGCCTCAGCGATCGCGAGATCGAGGTGCTGCGACTGGTCGCGGAGGGCTGCGACACCGCTGAGATCGCCGGCCGCCTCTCCTACTCGGAGCGCACGATCAAGGGGATCCTCCACGACGTGAAGACGCGCCTGCACCTGCGCAACCGCACGCACGCGGTCTCCTACGCGATGCGGGAGGGCCTGCTCTAGCGGGGCCGCGGCTTCCTGAACGGGCAGCGGATGCTGCACGCCTCTGCGCCCCCGCGGACGCGTGCGCGCATCTAGCGTGCGCGGACGAGTCGTCCGCTACCGAAGGAAGCGCGTATGGAGGAGTTCGACCAGGCGAGCGAGCCCGATCCGAACGCGGAGCCGCAGCCGGACCCGGAGCCCGAGCCCGAGCAGCCGCAGGAGGAGGCGCCCCCGGCATTCCCGGCCGGCGAGGTCTCCCTTCCCGACGGGTCGCCGATACCCAGCAGCGGCGAGGTCACGCTGTCCACGGAACCGGGCATCCAGAAGGTCGGCCCGTTCTGGTTCTGCTACCTGTGGAACGGCACCGCGTGGGGTCAGCTCGCGTTCTGGGCGCCGGGTCCGAACGAGGCCGCGCTGTCGGCGCAGCAGATCGTGCCGCTCCTCCAGGCGTGGGTGGATCGCGCCGGGTACAAGGGCGTGACCGTGGGGGTCAGGCCCGGGCGGTGCGGCTGAGGCTCGCTTGATCGACGCGGTCGACAGCGCGCTCGAGAAGCTGCTGAAGCGCGAGCTCGGGCGCGGGGCCGACGTGAGCTTCGACCCGCCGGCCAAGGACTGGGTCGGCCGCGAGCGCAAGCGCGCGCTGCTCGACGTCCACCTCATCGAGGTGCGCGAGGACCCCGCGCTGCGGGCCGGCGGGCTCGAGCTCTCGCCGCCCACCGAGAACGGCGGGGCGCGCACCCGGCGCCCCGCGCCGCGCTGGTTCCGGCTGTCGTACTGGATCAGCGCCTGGGGACCCGACGCGGCGGCCGAGCACGGCGCGCTCGCGCAGGCGCTGGCCGCGCTCGCACGCTACGAGGCGCTGCCGGCGGACGTGCTCGACGGCGACCTCGCTCGGCTCGGGCTTCCGGTCAGGATGGAGGTGGGGATGCCGCCGGCGGGCGACGCGCACGTGGCGACCGTCTGGGCGTCGCTCGGGGTACCGCTGAGGGCGGCGGTGGCGCTCGACGTCACGGCCCCGCTCGAGGTGCCGCCGGCCGTGGAGGCCGGGCCCCCGGTCGTCGAGCGGCGGCTGCGGATGCACCCGCCCAAGCCGCCGCCGCCGCCGGGCAAGCAGGTGCCGCCGGGCATGCCCGCGGCGCTGGCCGCCCCGCCGGCGCCCGCGCCCGCGCCGGGCGCGGAGGCGAAGCCGGCCGACGCGAAGGCCGCGGACAAGGCCGACGGGAAGGCCGCGGACAAGGCCGCCGCGGCGAAGCCCGCCGAGAAGCCGGCCGCCGCGGAGCCCGCCCCCGAGCCGCCCGCCCCCGTGATCGAGGAGCTGCTGATCGCTCCCGATCCGGACGTGCCGCCGCGCCGGATCGAGCCCGACTCCGGCTAGGGCCGGCGACGGCAGGGCGGCCGCCGCGGCTGCCCGAAAGTGCAAAGACGCTCACCCCCACTGCCACACCCCGGGACCTGGCATCGGTGGCGCGCGTTCGCGAGCCTCCCGGGTTCACTCGCGACGAGCTACCAAGGGGCCGGAGATGGCAACCACGTACTACACGCCGGGCGTCTACATCGAGGAGCAGCCGTCCGGCTCGCGGCCGATCCAGGGGGTCGGCACCGCGGTGGCCGGCTTCGTCGGTCGCACCGAGAAGGTCCCGGCGGACACGACCGGCCCGGTGCTCGTCTCGAACTGGACGCAGTTCAAGACCGCGTTCGGCGACCTCGCCGAGGGTCTCGTCCTGCCGTTCGCCGTGCAGGGGTTCTTCCAGAACGGCGGCGGAGCGGCCTACGTCGCCGGGGTGGGCGAGGGCGCGGCGCCGCGCCCGACGGTCGAGCTGCCGGGCACCGGCGAGGGCGCCGGCGCCGTGCTGCGCGTGACCGCGAGCGAGGCCGGGGCGGCCGGGCCCGCGATCTCCGTCGAGGTCACCGACCCCGCCGAGGGCAACGACCCGGCGGCCGCGTACACGCTGATCGTCCGCGCGGGCGGTCAGGAGGAGCGCCACGAGAACCTCCAGGTCAAGCGCGGCGCGCAGGGCGGGGCGGCCGCCGTCAGCGGGGCCTCGAAGCTCGTGGAGGTCGCGGACGCCGGCCGCGGCGGCGGCCGCCCGGCTAACGGCAAGTACGACCTCGCGGCGCCGCCTCCGTCGCCGGTCGACGCCGGCAGCTTCCTCGGGGACGCCACCGAGCGCACCGGCCTGGCCGGCCTCGGGACGATCGACGAGATCACGATGCTCGCCGTGCCCGACGCGGTAGTGCCCGCGGGCGAGGGCGGCGACGCCGACCTCGACCTCGTGAAGACCATCCAGGGTGCGCTCGTCGAGCAGGCCAAGACGCTGGGCGACCGCATGGCGATCCTCGACGCGCCCCCCGGCATGACCGTCCAGGAGGTCCTCGACTGGAAGAACGCCCAGCCGGGGATCGACAGCCCGTTCGCGGCGCTCTACTACCCCTGGATCGGGATCTACAACCCGGTCGGGAACCGGCCGGTGCTGCTGCCGCCGAGCGGCCACATGGCCGGTGTCTGGAGCCGCAGCGACGACACGCGCGGGGTCCACAAGGCGCCCGCGAACGAGCCGATCAGCGGGGCCCAGGAGCTCGAGCTCCAGGTCACCAGCACCGAGCAGGAGCTGCTGAACCCGCAGGGCATCAACGTGATCCGCTCCTTCCCGGGGCGCGGCATCCGCGTGTGGGGCGCGCGCACCGCCACGATCACCGACCGCGACTGGCAGTACATCAACGTCAGGCGGCTCTTCAACTACATCGAGGAGTCGATCTCCGAGGGCACGCAGTGGGTCGTGTTCGAGCCGAACGACCAGGACCTCTGGGCGCGGATCGTCCGCACCGTCACGGCCTTCCTCACCAACACGTGGCGGAGCGGGGCGCTGTTCGGGCGGACCCCCGAGCAGGCGTTCTACGTCAAGTGCGACGAGGAGACCAACCCACCGGACGTCGTCGAGTCCGGGCAGGTCGTCATCGAGGTGGGCATCGCGGCGGTCCGGCCCGCGGAGTTCGTCGTGTTCCGGATCGCGCAGCTCACCGGCGGCGCGCAGAGCGAGTAGGAGGAGGCACCAATGGCCCTGGCCAGCGGCGACGTCGTCGCCACCCGCCTGTTCGGCATCGAGATCGACGGCATCCAGATCGCGCAGTTCCGCGAGGTCTCGGGAGTCGTGAACTCGATCCAGCCGATCGAGCATCGCGAGAACATCCCCGGCGGCAAGCAGGTGATCAAGAAGCTCCCCGGCCAGCAGGCCGCCGGCGAGATCACGCTGAAGCGCGGCAAGACCGGCGACAAGGCGCTGTGGGAGTGGTACAAGCAGGTCCGCGACGGTGACGTCGCCGGGGCGCGCCGCAACGGCTCCGTGATCCTCTACGACTACCAGCAGGGCGAGGTGGCGCGGTACAACTTCGTCAACGGCTGGCCGTCGAAGCTGAGCATCACCACCCTGGCGTCGCCGGCGAACGACGTGGTCGTCGAGGAGTGCGTGATCACGCACGAGGGCGTGGAGCACGCGTGAGCGCCACGGCTGCGACCGAGCTGCGCACGCGGTTCGAGTTCACGCTCCCGCACGGCTACGTCGACGACGCCGGGCGGGTGCACCGCGAGGGGGTCATGCGGCTCGCGACGGCGCGCGACGAGATCATGCCGCTGCGCGATCCGCGCGTGCGCGACCACGAGGCCTACCTGACGGTGCTGCTGCTGGCCCGGGTGGTCGAGTCGCTGGGCGACGTCGACGCCATCACGCCCGCGGTGATCGAGGGGCTGTTCGCCGCCGACCTGGCCTATCTCCAGGAGCTGTACCGCCGGCTCAACCAGGGGGGGAACGCCCTCGTGACCGTGTGCTGTCCCGGTTGCGAGCGCGAGTTCTCGGTCGATCTGACCGGCGATGCCTCGGGGGAATCACGGTGAGCGACGGCGACGAGCTCTACGAGGAGCTCGCGTACGTCGCCTACCACCTGGGCTGGTCGCTCGACGCGGTGCTCGACCTCGAGCACGGCGACCGCCGTCGCTTCGCCGACGCGATCGACCGGCTGAACGCCCGCGCCGCGGGCGAGGCGTGAGATGGAGCTGCCCGCCTGGCGTGAGCTCGCGCCGCTCGTACCGGCGCTCGCGCGCTCCGCGGGCGTGGCGGACGTGCCCGGCTTCGTGCCCGAGCTCGCCACGAGCCGGCTCACCGCGCTCGCCGAGCGCGCCGCGGTGGCGGCGGCGCCCGCGCTCGCCGAGCCGGTGCTCGGCGCCCTCCCGCTCGCGCCGCGCGTACACCCGGCCGATGACGCGGCGACGCAGCTCGAGCCCTCGGTCCACCGGCTGGCGACCGGGATCGAGCGCGGTGTCGGAGACTTTGCGCGCTCGGGCGCCGCGGGGCTGACCGAGCGACTCGGCGAGGCCGGCACCGGCGGCGCCCTCGGCGGCCTCCTGGAGCGTGGGCGCTCGGTGATCGGAGAGGCCGAGTCCGCGGCCGGCGACGCCCTTGGCCGCCTGGGCGGCGAAGCCGGCCGCCGCGCGCTCGAGGGCCTGGCCGGCGAGGCGGCCGAACGTGCGGCCGGCACCGCGGCGGCGGCCGCCGCCGGGGGGCTCGGCGAGGTGGAGGGAGCGGCGCGCCGTGGCCTCGGCGAGCTGGAGGGCATGGCGCGCGACCGGGTGGGCGATTTGGAGGGCATGGCCCGCGAGCGTGCCGGCGAGCTCGAGGGGGCGGCACGCGACCAGGTCGGCGAGCTGGAGGGAATGGCCCGCGATCGTGCCGAGGCGCTCGAGGGCATGGCCCGCGAGCGTGCCGGCGACCTCGAGGGGGTGGTGCGCGACCGCGCCGGTGAGATCGAGGGTCTCGCGCGCAGCGGCCTCGGCGATCTCGAAGGAGCCGCGCGCGAGCGTGCCGGCGACCTCGAGGGTCTCGCCCGCAGCGGCCTCGGCGATATCGAGAGTGCGGCGCGCGGCGGCCTCGGCGGCCTCGAAGGTGCGGCGCGCGGCGGGCTCGGCGAGCTGGAGAACATCGCGCGCGGCGGGCTGGGCGACGCCGAGAGCGCCGCGAGGAGCGGCCTCGGCGGGGTCGAGGGCGCCGCGCGGCGCGGCCTCGAGGACGCCGCTGCGCGCGCCGCCCAGACGGCCTCCGGTGCGGAGGCCGCTGCGCGTGAGGCTCTGGGGAGGGTCGCCGGCCAGGCGGCGCGGGACCCCGCCGGCGCCCTTCGCGGGCTCGCCGGCGAGCTGCCCGAGATCGGCGAGGTGGTGCGCGAGGTGACCGACCCGGAGTCGGCCGCGCGGCGCGGCCTGGAGGCGCTGGCCGGCGGCGCGGGCGCGGGTCGCAGCGTGGGATCGCTGCTCTCGGCAGCCGAGCGGGCGGCGGCGGGTGCGCTCGGCGGACGCGGCGGAGCCGACGCGCTCGGCGCGCTCGGCGGCGCGGGCGGACCGCTCGGCGCGCTGGGCGCGCTCGCGGGCGAGGGCGGACCGCTCGGCGCGCTCGGCAGCGATCCGCTTGGCACGCTCGGCCGGCTCGCGGGCGAGGGGGGCCCGCTCAGCGGCGCGGGCGGACCGCTCGGCGCGCTCGGCAGCGACGCGCTCGGTGCGCTCGGCCAGCTGGCGGGCGCGGATGGCCCGCTCGGCGCACTCGCAGGTGAGGGCGGCCCGCTCGGTGCACTGACCGGTGAGGGCGGTCCGCTCGGCGCACTGACTGGTGAGGGTGGTCCGCTCGGCGCACTGACTGGTGAGGGTGGTCCGCTCGGCGCGCTCGGCCAGCTGGCGGGCGCGGATGGCCCGCTCGGCGGCGCGGGTGGCGCGCTCGGCGCCCTCGCGGGCGCGGGCGGCCCGCTCGGTGCGCTCGCCGGGGCCGGTCGCGACGCCGTCGGCGGGCTCGGCGACGCCGGCCCGCTGGCCGGCGCGGCCGCGGGGCTCCTTGGCGACGCCGCCGGCGGTCCGCTCGGCGGGCTCTTCGGCGCCGCCCCCCGGCGCGTGCGCGGGCCGGCCGCGGGCCGCGCGCCGGCGCTAGCCGGAGGCGCTCCGGCCGGCCGGCCCCTCGCGGGCGCGGCCGCCCATCCGGCGGGGGCCGCGGCCCTCCGCGCGCTCGGCGACGGCCCCCACGCGGGCGCACCCGCAGCCGCCGCACCCGCACCCGCCGTCCACGCGCCGGACACGGCCGGCGGAGCACCGGCGCCCACCGACGCCGACGGCGGGCAACCGCGCGGGCGCGAGCTCGACGAGCTCGCCCGGCTCGTCGCCGACCGCGTCCGCACCCGGCTGCGCGCCGACCTGCTGATCGACCGCGAGCGCTCCGGGCGCCTCGCCGACGCATCGTGAGCGCGGAGACCCCCGCACTCGTCCACTGCTTCTCCGTGCTCGTCGACGCCGACACCGACCTCGGCACGTTCTCCGAGTGCAGCGGCCTCTCCGCCGGCTACGGCATCACCGAGCTGCGCGAGGGCGGTGAGAACGGCTTCGCCCACCAGCTCTGGGGCCCGGTCAGCTACGGGAAGATCACGCTCGTGCGCGCCCTCGACGCGGCGTCGGCCGCGGTGGCGGAGTGGGTCACCAGCTTCGAGGCCGCCAGCACGCCCGCGACCGCTCGGATCGAGGCCGTCGATCCCGCAGGCGCGTCGATCGCCGCGTGGGACCTGCGCGGCGTGGTCCCGGTGCAGTGGAACGGTCCCACCTGGAACGTCGCGGCCAACGCCGTCGCCAGGGAGACACTCGTGATCGCGCACACCGGGTTCACGCGCGCGAGCGGGGGAGGGGGCGCGGCGTGACCCCCGTGGCGATGGCCGACGCGCGCGGCGAGCTGCGCAAGGCGGTGCTGAGGCGGCTCGACGGCCAGGGCGAGCTGACGGTGCACTTCAATCCGAGCGAGCTGCGGATCGCGAAGAGCTCGACCTGGACCGCCGGCCCGGCGCGCGGCGCGGCCACCGCCCCGCCGCCCGACTTCGGCGGCGCGAACCCGCGCGACATGGGGCTCCGGCTCCTCCTCGACGCCCGCAGCAGCGGCGCCGACGTCGCGGCCGACGCGCAGACGCTCCAGTCGTGGCTCAACCCGACCGAGGAGTCGATCGGCGCCGGCACGCCGCAGCCGCCGCTGCTGCGCCTCGACTGGACGAGCCCGGCGCTCTTCGACGCGTATCTCACCAACGTGGACGTGACCTACGTCCTCTTCGACCGCGACGGCAGCCCGCTGCGCGCGAACGTGGACGCCAAGCTCAAGGAGAGCCCCACCAGCGCGCAGGCGCAGAACCCCACCTCGGGCGGCGACGCCGGCCACCGCACGCACGTGCTCGAGGCCGGCGAGTCGCTCCAGTCGCTCGCGCACCGCCTCTACCGCGACCCCGCCCTCTGGCGCGGCCTCGCCCGCTACAACCGGATCGCCGACCCCCTGCGGGTCCGCCCCGGCCGCCGCGTGGACCTCCCGCCCGCCGCCGTCGTCAGGGAGCTGGCGCGATGACGACCCCGTGGGGCGTGTGGCCGGAGGTGGCGGTCGGGGGCCAGACGCTGTCGGACGAGGTCGTCGCGCGGCTCGAGCGCGTGGTCGTGGACCACGACGCGCTGCGCCCCGACATGTTCGAGCTCACGCTGCGCGACCCCGAGCGGACGGTGATAGCCCAGGCCGGCGCGCGCATCGGAGGCGAGCTGCGCATCACCGCCACGGCCGCGGGCGGGGGAGCCGAGGAGGAGCTGATCCTCGGGGACATCACCGCGCTCGAGGCCGACCTCGACGCCAGCGGGAACAGGGTGCTGATCCGCGGCTACGACCGCTCGCACCGCTTCACGCGCGGGATCCGCACGGAGACGTACCGCGACGTGACCGACTCCGACATAGCGCGCACGCTCGCTCAGCGCGCGGGCATCGCCGTCGGCAACATCGAGGACACGCCGGTCGTGCACCCGCTCGTCTCGCAGGTGAACTCGAGCGACTGGGACTTCCTCCAGTCACGCGCGCGCGAGGTCGGCTACGTGGCGGCGGTCGTCTCGGGCAAGCTCGACTTCCACCCGCCGGTCGACAGCGGCGAGGCGCCGGAGCCGGGGATGCTCGACTCGAGCGACCCGCTCCAGCTCGTGCTCGGCGCGGACCTCGAGACGTTCCGGCCGCGGCTGTCCTCGTCCGGGCAGGTCGCGAGCGTGGAGGTGCGCGGCTGGAGCCCGGAGCGCAAGGACGCCGTGGTGGGCACCGCCGACGCGACCACCCGCCGCGCGCGCCTGGCCGACGAGCCCGCGGCGCTCGCCGGCCTGTTCGGCGAGCACCGCTGGCTGGCCACCGACCACGCCTACGCGCACCAGGCCGAGGTCGACGGCGCGGCCGCCGCGCTGGCCGACCGCGTGGCGTCGTCGTTCGCCGAGGCCGAGGGACGGGCCCGCGGCAACCCGCGGCTGCGCGCGGGCCAGGCCGTGAGCGTCGCGCTCGTCGGCGAGCGCTTCGAGGGCCGCTACCTGCTCAGCGCCACGCGGCACGTGTTCGACGAGCACGGCTACCGCACGCACCTCGCGATCACCGGCGCGCAGGACCGCTCGCTGCTCGGCCTCGCCTCGAACGGCAACGGCGAGCGCCGCATACCGGGCGTCGTGACCGGGATAGTCACCGCCGTGGACGATCCCGACGGGCGCGGGCGCGTGAAGCTGCGCTTCCCGTGGCTCTCCGAGTCATACGAGACGGCCTGGGCGCGCGTGGCTCAGGTGAGCGCCGGCGGCGACCGCGGCAGCGCCTTCCCCCCGGAGGTCGGCGACGAGGTGCTCGTCGCGTTCGAGCAGGGCGAGATCCGCAGCCCGTACGTGCTCGGCGGCCTCTACAACGGGGTCGACGCGCCCGACCTGGGCGGCTCGCTGACCGAGGGCGGCTCGGTGCGCCGCCGCGGCGTGAAGACCGTGGCCGGCCATCAGCTCGTCTTCATCGAGGGCGGGAGCACGGCGGTGGAGCTGACCGCGAGCGGCGACATCCTCATCAAGGCGAGCGGCGACGTGGCAATCGAGGCCGGCGGCACGCTCGACCTGACCGCCCAGCGCGGGATCACCATCGACGCCGGCGCCGGCGACGTGACGGTCAGCGGCCGCACGATCAGGCTGAACTGACATGGCAGCGCCCGCAGCCGTCATGAACGACCGCATCACGGGGACCTGCACCCACCTCGTGCCGACGCCGGGCGGTCCGCCAGCGCCGACGCCGATGCCGTTCTCGGGGCCGCTGGTGGAGGGACTGGCGACCACCGTGCTGATCGGCGGCAAGCCCGCCGCCGTGATGGGGTCGACGGCCTACTGCGTCCCGCCGCACGTGGGGATATCCGACCCCTTCACCGCCCCGCCGATGCAGCGCGGGTCGGTGCTCGACGGGAGCATGACCGTGTTGATCGGCGGCCAGCCGGCGGCGCGGACGGGCTCGAACTGCAAGACGTGCACCGGCACCGGGACGCTCGCCGGCACGGCGGCGACCGTACTCATCGGAGGCTGAGGTGCCGACGGACTTTCTCGGTCGCGGCTGGCGCTTCCCGATCGGGACCGACCCGACCGGGAGCATCGCGCTCACCGACGGGCCGAGCCGGGTCGAGCAGAGCATCCGCGTGATCCTCGGCACGGCCTTCGGCGAGCGCCCGATGCGGCCGGAGTTCGGCTGCGGGGCGCACAACCTGGTCTTCGCGCCCGCGGACGCGCAGCTCGCCGCGCGCGTCGAGCACGAGGTCCGCGCCTCGCTGATCCGCTGGGAGCCGCGCATCGAGGTCAAGCGCGTGACCGCCGCCCTCGACGACGAGGAGCACAGCACGCTGCTCGTCTCGATCGACTACGTCATCCGGCACGAGAACCACCCGCGCAACCTCGTCTTCCCGTTCTACACGATCGGGCAGGAGCCGGAATGAGCCTCGCCGGTCCGCGCCTCGACGACCGCCGCTTCCAGCAGCTCGTGGACGAGGCGAAGCTGCGCGTGCAGCGGGCCTGCCCCGAGTGGACCGACCACAACGTCTCCGACCCCGGCGTCGTGCTCATCGAGCTGTTCGCGGCGATGACCGACCAGATCACCTACCGGCTCAACCAGGTGCCGGACCACCTCTACCGCCACTTCCTCGAGCTGATCGGGGTCCGCCCGCACCCGCCGCGCGCCGCGGCCGCCGGCGTGACGTTCTGGCTCTCGGCGCCGCAGCCGGAGCCGGTCCGGGTCCCGCGCGGCACCCAGGTGGCGACCAAGCGCGGCGCCGACCACCCCGCCGTCACCTTCTCCCTCGCCGAGGACCTGGCCGTCGTGCCGTGCGACCTCGCGGCGGTGAGCACGGCGGCCGCGGGCCAGGACCCGGTCGACCGCACCCGCGCCGCGGAGCCGTTCCCGACGTTCTCGGAGCCGCCGCAGCCGGGCGACGCCGTGATCTTCGACCTCTCCGCGGCGGTGCCGCGCTGCGCCGTGAGGCTCGAGCTCGCGTGCGACGAGGCGTACGGGCACGGCGTCGACCCGCTGCGCCCGCCGCTCGGCTGGGAGGCGTGGGACGGCGGCGAGTGGCGCGAGCTCGAGGACGTCACCGACACCACCGCGGCGCTCAACCGCCCCGGCGAGGTCGTGCTGCACGTGCCGGAGTGGGCGCCCACCGCCACGCCCACGCGGCTGCGCTGCGTGATCGTCGCGCGCGACGTGCCGGCCTACCGGGAGTCGCCGCGCATCGCCGCGGCGAGCGCCGACACGATCGGCGGCACCGCCCCGGCGATCCACGGCGAGGCGATCGAGGACGAGCTGCTCGGCACGTCCACCGGGCACCCGCGCCAGCGCTTCCTGGTGCAGCGCCCCCCGCTCGTGGGGCAGGAGCCGCTGGTCGTCCAGTCGCGCCACGCGGACGGCGACGAGGAGTACGCGGAGGTCGAGAGCTTCGCCGACAGCGACGAGCAGTCGCTGCACGTGACCGTCGACCGCAGCAGCGGCGAGATCGTGTTCGGCCCGTCGATCCGCGAGGGGGCGGAGGCGCGCCCCACCCAGCGCGGCAAGATCCCGCCCCCCGGCGCGCAGCTCTGGGTGCGCCGGTACGTGACCGGCGGCGGGGAGGAGGGCAACGTCGCGCGCGGCGAGCTGCGCATCCTCAAGACGACGGTCCCGTTCGTGACGCGGGTCGAGAACCGCGGGCCGGCCCTCGGCGGCGCCGCGGCCGAGTCGGTCGAGGACGCGTGCGCGCGCGGGCCGATCGCGCTCCGCACGCGCGAGCGGGCGGTCACGGCGGAGGACTACGAGTACTTCGCCCTCCGTGCGGTCGACGCGGTCGGGCGGGTTCGCTGCGTCCCGCCCCCGCACGAGGAGCCGGGGGCGCCGGCGCAGATCGTGCTCGTGCCGGAGCTCGGCGACTCCGACGGGGCCCCGTCGCTCGCCGAGCTAGTCGTGCCCAACGACGTGAAGGAGGCCGTGCGCGCGGAGCTCGAGTCACGCCGCGTGCTCGGGGCGCGCTTCGTCGTGCGCGACGCCACCTACCGCGGCGTGCGCGTCGACGCGCTCGTCCGGGTGCTGCCGGGCTACGCCGCGGCGGAGGTGGCCGAGCGGGCCACCCAGGCGCTGCATGCCTACTTCCACCCGACGCGCGGCGGCAGCGACGGGCGCGGCTGGGCGTTCGGCCGCGACGTCTACGACGGCATGGCCTACATGGTGCTCCAGCGCGTCGCGGGGGTGGAGATCGTGCAGGACCTCAAGCTCTACCCGGTCGACCTGGCGAACGGCGCGATCGGCGACGACTCGCAGCGCATCCCCCTGCCGGCCGATGCGATGCTTGTCTCCGGCGACCACCGCGTCGCCGTGGTGGAGGAGAAGGACGAGTGAGCACGACCACGAGCCCCGCTCCGCTCGCGGACGGCCTGCCGGCGATGTTCAGGAGCGCGGACGACGCCTTCCTCGAGCGCTTCTGCGCCGGGCTCGACGGCGTGCTGGCTCCGATCCTCGTCACGCTCGACAGCCTCGACGCGTACGTGGACCCGCGCGTGACGCCCGACGAGTTCCTCGACTGGCTGGGCCGCTGGGTGGCGCTCGGCGCGCGGCTGCGCTGGGAGGAGGAGTCGTGGCGCACGCTCATCGAAGAGGCGGCCAACCTCTTCCGCTGGCGCGGCACCGCGCGGGCGCTGCGGCGCTTCGTCGAGCTCTACACCGGCGGCGAGGTGCAGGTGGTGGACCCGGGCGGGTCGAGCATCGTCGAGGACGCCAACGCGAGCGGGGCGGCGACGATGCTGTCGGAGCCGCCGGTCATCGTTGTGCGCGTGCGCGGCGGCCGACTCGATCCGAACGACCCGGCTCAGCGCGAGGGGCTCGAGCACGTGATCCGCGAGTCGGTGCCGGCCCACCTGCCGCACTGGCTCGAGGTGAAGGCGTGACCTGCCCGCGCTGCGGACGCCAGCCCGCCGCGGGCGCTCGCTTCTGCGGCTACTGCGGTGCCGAGCTCGCGGTGCAGGAGGCCGGCACCGAGCGGATCGCCGCGCAGATCGCGCCCGTGCGCGTGCCGGTGGCCGCCGGCAGCGAGGCCGGGGCGGAGGTACAGATCCGCAACCTCGGCAGCGTGGTCGAGCACGTGTCGCTCAGCGTGGTCGGCGACGCCGCTGCCTGGTCCACGATCGACCCCCCGAGCCTGCGGATCATGCCCGGCGCGAGCGCCACCGCCGCGGTGGTCCTGCGGCCGCCGCGCACGTCGGCCACCGTCGCCGGGTCGCACGCGCTGATCGTGCAGGCGGCCCCGGTGGACAACCCCGGCGTGGCGGGCCAGGCGAACGCGATCGTGGACGTCGCGCCGTTCACCATGATCGCGGCGCGGGTCGTGCCCCGGCAGGCCACGCGCTGGCGCGGATCGTTGCGGACCCTCGAGCTGGAGAACGACGGCAACGCACCGGTCGGGCTGCGCCTGGTCGCTCGCGACGACGACGACGCGATGAGGTTCGAGGGGCTGCCGCCGGAGGCGACGGTGGCCTGGGGCGCGCCGGTCCGGCTCAGGTTCCGCGCCGCGACGAAGCGCTGGCGCTGGTTCGGCCGCAAGCCCCTTCCGCGGGAGTTCAGCGTGACCGGTGAGGGGGCGGACGGCACGCAGGTCGTCGCGCCGGGCGTCCTGCTCCAGCGGGGCGTCTTCAACCTCTTCACCGGGCTGATCGGGATCCTGGTGCTCGTGATCGGCATCGGCCTCCTGCTCGCGGTCCTGCTCATCCTCAACCTCCTGGTCCAATGAAAACCTGCCTCAACTGCAAGACCGAGAACCCCGACGACGCCAAGTACTGCCAGAGCTGCCGCTTCACGCTCGACTGGGAGGCCACTCCGCCGCAGGAGGCGGCCGACATCACGAAGGTCCTCCCCCCGCCGACCCTCGAGCTCGCGATCGGGCCGGGGCAGGCCCGGGTCACGGCCGGCAACCAGGTGGCGTTCGGGGTGCGCGTCGTGAACCGCGGCGGGCTCCCCGGGCGCGCGCGGCTCTCGGTGGCGGGTCCCGTCGCGAGCTACGCGACGGTCTCCCCCGCGGAGGCGCTCGTGCAGCCCGGGACGGCCGCCGACGCGACCCTGACCGTCGCCGTGCCGGCCGGCGTCCAGGCGGGCACGGTGATGGTCGACGTGTACGCCACCGAGGCCGGCGGCAGCGGCGCCTCGATCGCCGCGCGCGCCCTGCTCACGATCGACCCTCCGCCGCCGCCCCCCGGGCCGCGGCTGCCGGAGGGACGCTCGCGGCGCTTCGTGCCGGTGGCGGCGGTGGCGGCGGTGGTAGCCGCCGGCGGGATCGGCTACTCCGTGCTCTCCGACGAGGGGGTCCCGGGGGTGGACACCGGCATCGGCGGCGGCGTCAGCGGGCGGGTGCGCGCGGAGTCCGGCCTGTGCCTGCGCGACGGCGCCGGCGGCGACAGGCTCCCGCCGGAGGAGGGCGAGGGTGGGAGCTGCCACGGCCTCGAGGACGGCACCGAGATCGACGTCGACTGCGCCGAGGGGCCGTGGCTGCGTCTCAACGACCCGGAGGGCGGCCGGTTCGTCTTCTCCGGCAACGTCGAGCTCGACGAAGAGCCGCCGCCCTGCTGAATACGCCGCCCGCCGCGCGCTAGCAGGCGCGGTAGGTGCGCGCGCTGCGGAGCGTCTTGCCGCCCTTGGTCCGGACGGTCACCAGCACGCGGTAGGCGCCGCGCTTGGGCATGCGCTCGAGCCGGACCTTCGACAGGAGGCGCCGGCCGGTGACGGTGCGCACGCGCTTCCCGTTCACGGTGATCACCGCGGAGGCGGCCTGGTTCTCGCCCTTGTGACGCACGATCCGCAGCGCCACCGCGCGCCGCTTGACGCAGCGGGTGTTGCCCGACAGCGAGGCCGCGGTGAGGACGCGCCTGCGCTTGCCCGGCTTCTGGGGGACCGGCGCGCCGGGGGCGGGCTCGAAGGCCGTCATCCCGCCGGGCGCGGCGCCGGTCGCGCCGCGCTGCGCGCCGAGCTTGGGAAGCACGAGCGCGTTGGGGACCGCCGGGTCGCTGACGATCGACACCGGGCCGGACGCGTTGTTGCCGCGGTTGGTCGAGTTGCTGGCGGAGATCACCAGCCGCATCGAATGACCCCTGGCGAAGCGGTACGAGATGCCCGGCAGCTCGATCTCGACCGGCTTGGTCACGTCCGTCACGCGCACGGCGGAGAGCAGGTTGCGCGGCAGCGTCGCCGCTCCGTCGGGAGCCACGTCGAGCAGCTTCGCGAACAGGACGAGCTTGGTGCCGGGGTCGGCGCTCTGCGTCTGCGCGAACGTGGGCGCGTCGATCTTGACGGTGACCCTGGGGATCCCGACGAGGTCGAAGTCCTCGCCCAGCGGGGCGCTCTCGAAGGCCGCGAAGGTACCGGGCGCGTTCTCGGCCGGGGGCTGCGCGATGGCGGCACCGCCCGTGCCGGTGGCGCCGGGGGAGACCGCGAAGCTCGCCGTGCCGGCCTTCACGCCCTCCTTCGCGGGGACGATCGAGTCGCCGCCCGAGAGGAACACCGTCCGGTCGGCGCCGGCGGGGTAGCTCGGGGTGACTCCGACCGAGGGCGCCGCGTCGCCCTGGTACTTCACCCAGTCGCGGATGAACGAGAAGTCGAGCGCCGGCGGGTCGCCGATCCCGCGCAGGTAGTAGTCGAACCACTCGAGCGCCATGCGGCTCTCGTAGGCGGACTCGAGCTCCTTGGAGTTGCTCTCGCCGGGGATGCTGCCGCCGGAGTGGCCGGACGAGCGCCACAGCATCTTGACCGGCGTGCCCTGCGCGCGGAGGGTCTTGTAGGTGGCGGTCGCCTCCTGGATGTCGAAGAGCGTGTCGCTCTGACCCTGGGAGAGCAGCGTCGGGATCCTGATCTTCGTGATGTACGACGAGACCGACGCGTGGCGCAGCAGGGCGATCGTCTTGGCGTCCGCGTAGCCGGTGGCCGCCGAGGTGACGAGGGACTCGCAGACCTGGTCGGTGAAGTTGGGACAGGCGCCGAGGTGGCTCGGGTCCTGGTTCTGGACCGCCTGCTGGAAGCCCTGGCCGAGCCCGAGCGCGGTGAACAGCGCGGGCCAGTCCGACTTGCTCACGCCGGTGGTCTTGTACGTGACGCCGCGCTCGAAGTCGTGGTTGTTGGGCACGAGCGAGTAGGCGAGGTCGTTCCAGGTGATCTGCGGGACGATCGCGTCGAGGCGCTTGTCGATGCCGGCGATGGCGAACTGGATCTGGCCGCCGTAGGAGCCGCCGATCATGCCGACGCGCGGGTCGCCGGCACCGTCGAGCACGACGTAGTCGATCTTCGTCCCGTCCCTGGCCGCCTTGGTGCCGCCGAGGAACGAGAGGAGCTGGCTGCCGGCCTTGCCGTCCCAGTCGGGGTCGTCGAGGGTGATCTTGCAGCCGCTGTTCCCGAAGCCGAGCCCGGAGTAGGCGAGGAACGCGTAGCCGCGCCGCGCGTACGAGGGCCCGAGCGAGCTGTAGTCGTTCTTGCTCCCGCCGAAGCCGTTGGTGCCCATCAGCGCGGGGACCGGGTTGGCCTTCGACGCGCCCGGCGGCGTGTAGAGGTCGGCGGTGACCGTGCACTTGGTGTCGTTCGCCGGGCCGACCGTGACCTCGAAGGTCAGCTCCTTCTTCGTGGGCTCGGCGGCGAGGGCAGGCGGGGCGGCGCAGGCGAGCACACCCGCGAGCGCCACCACGATCGTCAGTCCCCCCCTGCGCATACGACCTGAGGTTAGTCGCTCGAACGGGTATATGTGCCCGCACGTGATGAGCGCTCCCGCGGTCGAGGTCACCGTCCTGCCGTCCGGCGAGCTGCGGATGCCGAACGCGTACGCGTACCGGCTGCACCTCGACCCCGGGGTGATGCGCGCGCCGTGCCTCGCGTTCGCGCTGCGCCACCCGGAGGCGGGGACGATCCTCGTCGACACCGGGCTGCACCCCGACGCGCACCGCAGCCTGCGCGACGACTTCGGCCTTCCGATGAGCCTGACGTTCGCGACGCTGCGGCCCACCGCCGAGCCGTTCGACGCGCAGCTCCGGGGGATCGGGATCGAGCCCGAGGAGGTCGAGCGCGTGGTGATGACGCATCTCCACGTGGACCACACGAGCGGCATGCGGCTCCTGCCGAACGCGCGCTTCGCGTGCGCGCGGGACGAATGGCGGGCCGCCACCGGGCGGGGGGCCGGCGCGAAGGGGTTCGTGGCGCACCACCTCCCGCCCGAGGAGCGGATGGAGCTCGTCGCGTTCGAGGAGGACGGCGAGCCGCACGGCCCGTTCGCCCGCGCGATCGACCTGCTCGGCGACGGCAGCATCCGCCTGCTCTCGACCCCGGGCCACACGCCCGGCCACATGTCGGTCCTGGTGCGGGCGGCGGACGGGGCGCAGGTGCTGCTGGTGGGCGACGCCGCCTACACGATGCGCAACGTCGAGGAGCAGCTGCTCCCGCTCGTGACCGCCGACGACTCCGCGTATGCGCGCTCGCTGCGCGAGCTGAAGGCGTTCGCCGAAGCGGAGCCGGACGCGACGCTGGTTCCCTCGCACGATCCCGACGCCTGGCACGATCTAGCCCGATGAGCCTCCGGCTGCACGACTACGCGCCCTCGGCCAACTGCTACAAGGTGCGCCTCCTGCTCGCCCAGCTCGGGCGCGAGTACGAGCGCGTGCCGGTGGACATCTTCGCGGGCGAGACGCTCACGCCGGAGTTCAGGGAGAAGAACCCGGCGATGACCACGCCGGTGCTCGAGTACGAGCCCGGCCGCTACCTGCCCGAGTCCGCGGCGATCCTCCTCTACCTCGCCGACGGCACGCACCTGCTGCCCGACGACCGGGCCGAGCGCGCCGAGGTGCACCGCTGGCTGTTCTTCGAGCAGGCCAACGTGGTGCCGACCGTCGCGAGCGTGCGCTTCCGGCTCCTCACCGGCCGGCTCGACCCCGAGTCCGGGTCGGCGCGCAGGCGCGCCGCGTTCGCGACGGGGGTGGTCGCGACGGTGGACGCGCACCTCGCCGGGCGCGAGTTCGCCGCCGCCGGCGCCTACAGCGTCGCCGACATCGCGCTCTACGGCTACCTGCACGTCGCGCACGAGGCCGGCGTGGACACCGCGCCGTTCGAGAACGTCGCGCGCTGGCTCGACAGCGTGCGCGCCCAGCCGAACCACGTCGCGGACCTCGAGCCCTATCCGGAGAACTCCCGGCCGGGGAGGAGCCGGTCGATCTACGACGCGCAGTCGTAGCGTTTCCCCCGTTGGCGAAGGTCGTAGCCCACCACTTCACCGACCCGGCCTGCCCCTGGGCCTACTCGGCGCGGCCGGCCCACGCGCGGCTGCGCTGGCGCTTCGGGGACCAGGTCGAGTGGCGGCTCGTGATGATCGGGCTGAGCGAGACGGGCGAGGCCTACGAGGCGCGCGGCTACACGCCCGCCCGCCAGGCCGCCGGACAGCGCGTCTTCCAGCAGCGCTTCGGGATGCCGTTCGCGTTCCAGGTCAAGCGCCGGATGGCCGGCACCGCGCGCGGCTGCCGCGCGATCGTCGCCGCGCGCGAGCTCGACCCGGCGCTCGGCGAGGCGGCGCTCCAGGCGCTCCAGCTGATGGTCTTCACCACACCCGGGCTGCTCGACGAGGACGAGGACCTGCGCGCGGCGCTCGCGCGCGTGCCCGGCCTGGACGCCGGCGCCGTGGTCGCGCGGATCGACGACCCGGACGTGGTCGCGGCCTACGAGGCCGACCGCGCGCGGGCCCGCTCGGCCGAGGGGTCGCCGACGCACGTGCAGGGGCGCTTCGCCACGACGGACGGGCCGGTCCGCTTCACCGCGCCGTCGGTGATCTTCGAGCACGAGGACGGCGGCCGGATCGAGGTCGGCGGCTTCCAGCCGTTCGAGGCCTACGACACGGCGCTCGCGAACCTAGACACCTCGCTCGTGCGGCGCCCGCCGCCGGCGGACGCCGCCGAGGCGCTGCGCGAGTCCGAGCTTCCGCTGAGCACGGCCGAGGTCGCGGCGCTGCTGCGCCCGTCCGACCTGGTCGACGCGGACATCCCGGCGACCGCGATGACCCTCGCGACCCTGGCGGGCGAGGGCGCCGCCGTCGCCGAGCCCGCCGGCGGCGACGCGATCTGGCGCGCAGGGGGGAGGGTCTGACCCTCCCCCTTTCTCCCCCCTCCGCGCGCCGCGCCCGCGCGATCCCGCTCTGCGAGCGGGATCGCGGCGGGGTCAGACCCTCCCCCCTGCGGTGATCTCCCGCTCCATCGCGACTCCCGCGAGCTCCACCCCGTCGGGCATCGGGATCATCACGCGGTCGGTCTCGCGGAAGCCGCAGGCGCGGTAGAGCTGCTCGCCCGGCAGCGTCGCCATCAGCGCGAGCCTGCGGAAGCCGGCGGCGCGGGCGTCACGTTCGCACGCGTCGAGGATCGCGCGGCCGATGCCGCGCCGCGTCCAGTCCGAGCGCACGAACATCGCGCGCACGCGCGCGGGCTCGGTGGCCGGGACGAGCAGGCGGGCGTCGCCGCCGGCCTCGCCCGAGCCGGTGTAGAGCTTGTCGCGCTTGCTCCACCCGCCGCACGCGACGATCTCGCCGCCGGTCTCGTGCACGTAATAGGTGCCGTCCTCGATCAGGGTGAGGTCCGGCTCGGCGATGTAGCGCGCCCCGCTCGCGACCTGCCGCTCGTCGTAGAAGGCGGGGAAGAGGTCGAGGATCGCCGCGCGCATCAGCGCGCCGATGCGCGGCACGTCCGCGGCGACGGCCAGCCGCTGCGGCGGCAGCGCGGGTCCCATGGCGCGTGAAGCTACAGCTCCCCCAGGGGGGCGTGGCGCGCCGCCTGGCCTCCGAGGGAGCGCGGCACGCTGCCGCCTCCGACCAGGCGTGGCGGCGCGGCGGGGGCGGGTGTAGTGTCGAAGGCGATCCTCGCAGGGGACTCGTGGCTCTGCTTCGCCCTCTCTCAACCGGCCGCCTGCTCGCCGCCGCGCTGGCCGCCGCGGTGCTGCTCGCCATGCCGCAGGGCGCCGCCGCCGAGCGCGTGCCGGCGAGCTTCTTCGGGGTCGTGGCCGAGCCCGAGCTGCTGTCCGACCACCTGCTCGCCCCGGCCGGCGCGACGCTCGAGGGCGAGCTGCGCGAGATGTCGCGCGCGGGGATCGGCAGCGCGCGCGTGAGCTTCTTCTGGGCACGCATCCAGCCGTACCGCACCTGGGACGACGTGCCCGCCGGCACCCGCGAGCGGCTCACCGACGTGGGCGGGCGCCCGTACGACTTCGCCGAGACCGACCGCCTGATGGCCGCGGCCGCCGCCCGCCGGATCCAGGTGCTGCCGGTGCTCCTGTGGGCGCCGCCCTGGGCGCAGCGCCGGGACGGCGGGTTCGCCACGCCGCCGAACGACCCCGCCGCCTACGCCGCGTTCGCCGCCGCGCTCGCGCGCCGCTACGGCCCGGCCGGGACGTTCTGGAGCGAGCGTCCCGCGCTGCGGCGCGCGCCGATCCGCGACTGGCAGCTCTGGAACGAGCCGACGATGCCTGGGTTCTGGGACGACCAGCCGTTCGCGAAGCGCTACGTCGGGCTGCTGCGGGCGGCCCGCCCGGCCCTGCGCCGGGTCGATCCGGGGGCGCGCGTGGTGCTCGCGGGGCTCGTGTACAACAGCCCCGCCGCGCTGCGCTCGATCTACAAGGCCGGCGGGCGCGGGCACTTCGACGCGGTCGCCATCCACCCGTTCACGCTGAAGGTCGCGGGCGTGGGGCTGCTGATCGAGCGCACGCGCGCGATGATGCGGTCGTACGGGGACGCGCGCATGCCGCTGCTCGTCACCGAGCTGAGCTGGCCCTCGGCGAAGGGCAAGATCCGCTTCCCCTACGGCTACGAGATGACCGAGAAGGGCCAGGCGGAGCGCATCCGCTCGGCGCTGCCGTACCTGGCGCGGCGCCGCCGCGCGCTGGGGATCGAGCGCGTGTACTGGTACACGTGGCTCACGCGCGAGACCGACCGCTCCTACCCGTTCGACTACGCCGGCCTGCGCCGCCTCGAGTCCGACCGCATCGTGGCGAAACCGGCCCTCGGCGCGTTTCGCGCGACCGCTCTGCGACTCCAGGGCCGCTGAGCTTGCCATCGCCGGCCGCCCGGGTTAGGGTCGGCCCGTGGCGCGGACTCGCACTCTCGCCGCCGGACTGCTCCTCGCGCTTGCGCTGACGGGCGCCGCGGTCGCGCAGCAGACCGGGCCCGGTCAGACCGGTGGCGCCCCCGGCAGTCCCGGCACCGTCTGCGCGACGCCGGGCGCGCCGGGGCAGACCCCCGCGCCCGGCCAGACCGGCCCCGGCCGGACCGGCACCCCGGGCGGGAGCTGCACCACCACCGGCACCGGCGGCGCCGACACCCTCCCCGGCACCCCCCTCGACGACACGCTCAGCGGCGGCCTCGGCGACGACGAGCTGAGCGGCGGCGCCGGCGACGACACCCTCGACGGCGGCGCCGGCGACGACACCCTGCTCGGCGGTCTCGGCGACGACGAGCTGCTCGGCGGCAGCGGCGACGACACCCTCGACGGCGGCGACGGCAAGGACAACCTGCTCGGCGGCTCGGGCCAGGACAGCCTCGCCGGCGGCGCCGGCGCGGACCTCCTCGACGGCGGCAAGGGCAACGACGGCCTGAAGGGCGGCGACGGCGACGACCTCCTCCTCGGCGGCGCCGGCAACGACAAGCTCGACGGCGGCAAGGGCAACGACACCCTCAAGGGCGGCGACGGCAACGACAGCCTCAAGGGCGGATCGGGCAACGACAAGATCGACGGCGGGAAGGGCAAGGACAAGGTCGCGGGCGGCTCGGGCAAGGACAGGGTGAGCGTCCGCGACGGCACCCGGGACAGCGTCGACTGCGGCTCCGGCAGGGACAGCGTGAAGGCCGATCGCAAGGACGTCGTGAAGAACTGCGAGCGCGTCAGCCGCAAGTAGCGGCGCGCGGGCTCAGACCCGCACCAGGGCGTCGCGGTCGATGTCCGCGATCGAGGCGTGCCCCGACAGCGCCATCGTCAGGTCGAGGTCGGCCACGAAGTTCCGGACGACCTCGCGGACGCCCTCCTCGCCGGCGATCGCCAGCCCGTACACGTACGGGCGCCCGAACGAGACCGCGGTGGCGCCGAGCGCGAGCGCCTTGAAGGCGTCGGCGCCGCCGCGCACGCCGCTGTCGAGCACGATCGGCACGCGCCCGGCGACCGCGTCGGCCACCGCGGGCAGCGCGTCGAGCGTCGCGATCGACCCGTCGACCTGGCGCCCGCCGTGGTTCGACACCACGATCCCGTCCATGCCGGCGTCGACCGCGCGCGCCGCGTCGTCGGGGTGGAGGATGCCCTTGATCAGGATCGGCAGGCTCGTGCGCTCGCGCAGCGTCGGGAGGTGGTCCCAGTTCAGCGACGGCCGCGAGTACACCTCGGTGAACCGCTGCACCGCCTTGAGCGGTCGCCCGCTGCGCAGCCCCGAGAGGAAGCCGCCCGGGTAGCGGCGGGTGAGCTCGACCAGGGTGCGGATCACCTCCACCGACGGCCGCGGGCTCGGCCGGCCGCCGCCGTTGCCGCCGCCGCGGTCGATCAGCCGCTGGAAGACCGGGTCGCTCGTGTACTGCGCGATGCCCTTGCCGCGCAGGAACGGCAGGTACGCCACGTCGAGGTCGCCCGGCCGCCAGCCGGCGAGGATCGTGTCGACGGTCAGCACGATCGCCTCGCAGCCGCACGCCTCCGCGCGCCCGACCAGGCTCCCCATCAGGTCGTCGTCGGCGCTCCAGTAGAGCTGGAACCAGCGCGGCGAGTCGCCGAGCTCGCGCGCGATCCGCTCCATCGGCGTCGACGCCTGGTTCGAGAACGTCATCGGGATGCCCTCGCCGCGCGCGGCGCGCGCGACCGCGAGGTCGGCGTCGCGGTGCGCGAGCTCGAGCACGCCGATCGGCGCGAGCACGAACGGGGAGGGGAGGCGCCGGCCCAGCAGCTCTACGGACAGGTCGCGGCGCGACACGTCGCGCAGCATCCGCGGGACGATCCGCCAGCGCTCGAAGGCGGCGCGGTTCTCCCGGATCGTGTCGCGGGTCCCGGCGCCGGCGGCCACGTACGCGAACGCCCTGCGGCGCATCGCGCGGCGGGCGCGCTCCTCGAGCTCGTTCGCGTCGGCCGGCACCGCTGGGGTGCGGCCCATGACCCCGCCGAGGTAGATCGCCGTCTGGCGCTCGAGCCCCTTCACGGGGTCGGGGTGACGCCGAGCCGGACCTTGGCGTCGCTGATCCTTCGCCTGCCCTCGGTCAGCGCCGCCTTCGCCTCGGCCATGTAGCGCGGGTTCTGGTCCGAGCGCTCGAGCGCGAAGTTCGCCCGGTCGTACTGCTGGACCGCGGCCTCGTAGTCCGCCACGCCCATCGCGTTCACGCCCGGCATCCCGACGTCCACCTCGAGCGCGCGGATGTCGTCGCCGAGGGCGATGAGGTCGTTGCGGAGCCTCTCCTGCGCGAAGTCGAGGTCGCCGGCCGCCTCGCGCCGGCTGCGGCGGATTCGCAGCGCGATCCAGATGAAGAGCGCGAGGAGCGGGATGATGAAGAACGCCGCGATGACGATCGTGGTCGTGCGGATCGCATCGTTGACCGAGTCGAAGATGCCGTCGGTCTGGTCATCGACGTCGCCGAAGTCCGGCGCGGCGCCGCCGCCACCGCCCGCGCCGGGCGGGTCGCCGGACGGGCCGGGGTCCACGGCGGCGAGCGCGTTGACCGCCGCCACGAGCTGCTCGCCGCGATCGCCCTTGTGCCGGTCGAACGCCTCGCCGACCGCGGCGGCGGCCTCGTTGTGCTGCGGGTGCGAGGTGAGGGTGAACGCGCTGTTGCCCGCCACGACCAGCAGCGCTCCGCGCAGGTCGATGTCGCGGCCGATGGCCGACCCGAGGCCGGACACGCCGCCCTCGTCCTCCGCGCGGCTCTCGGGCACCACCGCGATCTTGACCCGCCCCGGTGCCTTCTTCACGATCCGCAGCCGCGCCGCGCCGGCCTCCGCGGTCGAGACCTTCGGCCTGGCCTTCGGGTCCACGTAGACGATCTCGCTCTCGACCTTCTTGGCGATGCGCTCCGAGTACTCGGAGGCGCTGGCCGGGCCGGGCGCCGCCGTCGCGAGGACGGCCGCGGAAGCAGCGGCGATCGGCCCCCATGTCGCACGGCCCCCGAGCACGGGCGCGATGCTACCCGCCCGGGCCTCCGGCGCGCGACTAGATCGACTGGGTCAGGCCGCCGTCCACGAGCAGCGCCGTGCCCGTCACGTATGACGCGCGCGCGGAGCACAGGAAGGCCGCGGCCGCGCCCATCTCCTCGACGGTCCCCAGCCGGGCGGCGGGAACGGTCTCGCGCGCGGCCTGCTCGGCGCCCTCGAGCGACCCCGCGTCGTCGGCCAGCCGGTCGGTGGCGATCCGGCCGGGCAGCACCGAGTTCACGGTCACGCCGTCGGAGGCCACGTGGCGCGCGAGCGTCTTCAGGGCCGCGAGCAGCGCGCTGCGGTGCGCGTTCGAGAGCATCAGCCACGGGATCGGCTCGCGGACCGAGGTCGAGGCCACGCTCACGATGCGGCCGAAGCCGCGCTCGCGCATCCCCGGGACCACGCGCTCGATCAGCGCCATCGAGCCGAGCACCAGCTCGCGGTAGGCGGCCTCCCACTGCTCGCGGGTGAAGCCGAGCGGGTCGAGCCCCATCGGCGGTCCGCCCGTGTTCGAGACGAGGATGTCGATCGGCCCGAGCTCGCGCTCGACCGACTCGACCAGACCGGGGACGGCGTCGAGGTCGGTGCTGTCGTGCACGAACGCGGTCGCGCCGATCGACTCGGCCGCGGCCTCGATGCGCTCGCGCGAGCGCGAGCTGACCGCCACGCGGGCGCCCTCCGCGGCCAGCTCGGCGGCGATCGCGCGGCCGATCCCCTTCGAGGCGGCGGTCACGAGGGCGACGCGGCCGTCGATGCCGAGGTCCATTGCCTGCAAGGCTACGCACTGCCTTCGCGGTGCGGAACCGTGCACGTCCTGTGCCCCAGGTTTCGACGGGCACCCTTCCGGGGTAGGGCCGATTCACCATGGGAGGGCTTCTGCGATGCGACGGGTGCGGCGCGATCAACTGGGACGTGCTGGGCCTCGCGAGCAAGAAGTCCGAGTGCTCCACGTGCGGCGAGCCGCTCAAGCCGGAGCGCCGCCGGCCCGGTCGCCGCGCCGTCCCGCGGCGGTTCGAGCGCAGCCTCGAGGGCGAGCGCCGCGACCTGGCCGCGCCGCCGCGGGCCTAGCCCTCCGCTGCGCGGGCCTAGCCCTCCGCTAGCCGTTCTCGCGCTTCGCCGCCCGCGCCTCGCGCTTCTTCTCCTCGCGCGCGCGACGGGTGGCGTCGCTGCGCCTGGCCGCCGCCCCGCGCAGGCCGATCCGGGGCGCGGGCGAGACCTGCGAGATGAGCCGCCGCGGCTCGGGCGCGCCGCAGCTCGGGCACGGCGGCAACTCGTCCGCCCGGGCCAGCTCGTCGAAGGTCGCGCCGCACGCGTCGCAGGCGAACTCGTAGATCGGCACGCCCACATGATGGCGCCTCGTACATCCGTCCAGTAATCCGTGCAAACCCTCACGCGCGGCTTGCGCACGCCGGAGCGCTGGCTTACCGTCTTCTACGTATGCGCCGTCCGATCGCCTGCCGGATCCGCCTCGACGGAATGCCCGTCCGCAGCGAGACCATCCTCACCGAGGCCGGCCCGAACGCGCTCGTGCTCTCGACGACGATCCGCGACCGCGGCATCTGGCTCGACAGCACCTACCTGGGCCACGGCAGCGCAGACACGCAGATCACGCACCTGCTCGTGGCGCCCGGCCGCTGCGGCGAGACCGAGGCCCGGACCGTCCCGCACGACGACGTGCCGGTGATCCACGTCCGCCGGCTCTGCCTCTACGACCACTTCCAGCGCCTCCAGGACTTCCTGGAGAGCATCGGCCACACTGGCCAGATCCACGGCCTCGATCATGCGATCGAGGCCGTCGAGCAACTGTCGTAGCCGGCCCGCGGCTGCAAACCTGCGCCTGGTCGCGTCCTCGGTCGCTCGCGTGCATTCGCACGCCACGCTCCCTGCGTCCTTGCCAGGCTTGGTTTTCGCCGCCTCTGGGCTAAGACACGTCTAGATTTCGCGCGGTGAAGGTCGGGGTAATCACGGGGACGGGCACCTACGAGCTGCACGACCTCGCGGCCGAGGGGATCGAGGTCGTCCATGTATCGCGGCACGAGCCGG
>DASVWC010000053.1:0-76446 GCA_036389835.1 Thermoleophilaceae bacterium
GTAGCGGCAGCCGATGCCGACGAGCGCGATCGGCTCCTCCTCGCGCCGCGCCGGGGTGGCGGGGGCGGGGCGCGGGCGCGGGGCGCCTGCGACGTTCTCGCACAGGTACTCGGCGACCGCCGCGGGGGTGGGGTGGTCGAACAGCAGCGTCGACGGCAGGCGGCGCAGCCCCGTGACCTCCGCCAGGCAGTTGCGCAGCTCCACGGCCATGCCCGAGTCGAACCCGGCGTCCTTGAAGGCCTCGCGCGGGCCGACCGCGCGGCCCTCGCCGAGCAGCGCGTCGGCGTGCTCGCGGACCAGCGCGAGCACCGCATCGGCGCGATCGCCTTCGGCCACACCCTCGAGCAGCTCGTCGATGGCGGGGGTCGCGGCGGGCGCTCGCCGGTCGAGCAGGGCCTCGGGTGCCTGGATGAGCTCGGCGCAGCGCAGCAGGAACGTGCTCGCGTGGAACCCGTCGACCGCGCGGTGGTCGAACGTGCACGAGAGATTCCCCATCCGCCTGACCACGATCTCGCCGTCGCGTACGACCGGCCGGTCGTCGACGCGGTGCAGCCCGAGGAGAGCGACCTCGGGCACGTTCAGCAGCGGCGTGGCGAACAGCCCCCCCAATCGACCGGCGTCGGTGACCGTGAAGGTGGACCCGACGAGGTCCGGCGGCTGCAGCGTCCCGGCCTGGGCGGCCGCGGTGAGCCTGCCGACCTCCCCGGCGAGCTCGTCGAGCGGGGAGTGGTCGACGCCGCGGACGACCGGCACGAGGAGCCCGTCGGGTCCCTGGACGGCGAGCCCGAGGTCATGGCGCGCGTGGAGCGCGAGGCCGTCGTCGGTGAGTGTCGCGTTCAGCTCCGGAACGTCCTCGAGCGCGGCCGAAACGGCCTTGAGGAGCAGGGCCGTGCGCTCGTGCCCGCTCCGCAGCGCGTCGAACGCCGTGAAATCGCACTCCTCGGCGACGGTGACCGCCGGGACGTCCTGCGCGCGTGCGAGATGCCGGGCGAGCGTGGCCCGGGCGCCGCTGAGCGGCCGGCGCTCCTCCTCCGTCTCGCTCCGGCGCTCCCCCTCCGTCCCGGCCGCCCCACGCACGTCGTCCTCGGTCACCGGCCGCCCGGGCGCGCCCGACGCGACCGCGGCGAGGTCCACGCCGAGCTCGCGTGCCAGCTTGCGCACGCGCGGCGAGGCCTGGACGCGCGGCGGCGCGCCGTCTGCCGCCGCGGGCTCGGGGCCTGCCGCCGCCACGGGCTCTGCCGGGGCGGGCGCCTCCGGCACCGGCTCGGGCGCCCCCACGTGCACGGACTCGGTCTCGATCACGACGAGCGTCGTCCCCACCGGCACGCGCTCGCCCGCGGCGACGTGCACGGCGCTGACGCGCCCGGTCGCCGGAGACGGGATCTCGACGATCGCCTTGGCGGTCTCGACGTCGACGAGCGGGTCGCCCTCGTTCACCCACTGGCCGGGCTCCACGTGCCAGCAGACGACCTCCCCGTCGGCGACGCCCTCTCCGAGGTCCGGGAGCAGGAACCGGTAGGCCATCACGCTGCGGCGGCGACCTGGCGGGCCGCGGCGCTCACCCTCTGGGCCGAGGGGAGGTGGGCGTCCTCGAGGCTGAACGGCGGGTACGGGATGTCCGAGGCGGTGACCCGTGCCACCGGGCCGCGCAAGTCGAAGATCGCCTCCGCCGCGAGGAGCGCGGCCACCTCCGCGGCGACACCGCAGGTCCGCGGCGCCTCCTGCACGACGACGGCGAGGCCGGTCTTGCGCACCGAGTCGAGCAGGGTTTCCTCGTCGAGCGGCTTGAGCGTGCGGAGGTCGACGACCTCGGCGCTCGTGCCCTCGGCCGCGAGCTCGTCGCGGGCCTGACACGCCACGTCGACCATCGCACCCCACGCGACCAGCGTCACGTCGGTGCCGGGCGCCGCTATCCGCGCCTGGCCGAGCGGGACCACCCACTCGCCCTCCGGCACCTCGCCGCTCGCCGAGCGGTAGAGCCGCTTGGGCTCGAGCACGACGACCGGATCCGGGTCCCGGATCGCCGCGGCGAGCAGCCCCTTCGCGTCCGCGGGCGTCGACGGGACGGCGACCTTGACCCCCGGCGCGTGCGCGTAGAACGCCTCCGGCGAGTCCTGGTGCAGCTCCGGCGCGCGGACGCCGCCGCCGTACGGCATCCGGATGACCACGCTCATCTCCACGGCGCCGCCGGCGCGGGCCCGGTAGCGGCCGAGGTGGACGATCACCTGGTCGAGCGCCGGGTAGCTGAACGCATCGAACTGCATCTCGCAGACCGGCCGCCAGCCGGCGAGCGCCAGTCCGACCGCCGTGCCGGCGATGCCGGCCTCGGCGAGCGGCGTGTCGAAGCAGCGCTCCGGCCCGAAGCGCTCGACCAGGCCGGCCGTCGCGCGGAACACCCCGCCGAGCACGCCGACGTCCTCACCCATCACCATCACGCGCGGGTCGCGCTCGAGCTCGACGTGCAGCGCGTCGTTGACAGCCTCTACCAGCGTTCTCAGCGCGAAGCCTCCCGCTCGAGCGCGTCGCGGTCGCGCAGCACCGCGGGCGGCGGACTTGCGTACGCGTGGTCGAACATGACCCGCGCGGGCGCCGGCGGGCGCCGCTCCACGACGGCCATCGCCGCCGAGACGGCCGCGCGGCACTCGTCGCGGACCTGCTGGGCCTCGTCCCCGGCGAGGATGCCGGCATCGCGGAGCAGTCCCTCGTAGCGGACGAGGCACTCACGCTTGCGCTCCTCGCGCACGCGCTCGGCGTCCCAGTAGAGCGAGGGCTCGTCGGCGGTCGCGTGCGGCGCCAGCCGGTACGTGACCGCCTCGATGAGGGTGGGGCCGCCGCCGGCGCGCGCCCGTGCGACCGCCTCGCGGGTGGCCTCGTAGACGGCGAGCACGTCACCGCCGTCGACCTGGACGGCGGCGATCCCGTAGCCGCTGGCCTTGTCGGTCAGGTCGCGCGCGCCGGTCTGGGCGGACACGGGCGTGGAGATCGCCCAAGCGTTGTTGTTGCAGAGCAGGACGACCGGCGCGCGCAGGACGCCGGCGAACGTCAGTCCCTCGTGAAACGAGCCCTCAGACGTCGCGCCGTCGCCGAAGAAGGCGAGCGCGCATGCGTCCTCGCCCTTCCGTCGCGCTCCCCACGCGTACCCGACCGCGTGCGGGACCTGCGTGCCGATCGGCACGCAGATGTTCGCCACGCAGCTGGCGTACGGGTCCCAGCAGCCGGCGGGCTCGCCGCGCCACCACGAGAGGACCGTCTCGATCGGCATGCCGCGCAGCAGTCCGACCGCCGACTCGCGGTATGAGGGGAACACCCAGTCGTGCTGAGCGAGCGCCCGCATCGCGCCCGCCTGCATGGCCTCGTGGCCCCAGTAGATCGCGTACGTCCCGATCCGGCCCTGACGCTGGTAGGCAACCGCCTGCTCGTCGAAGGCGCGCAGGATCGCCATGTCCCGGTGCAGGCCGAGCAGCTCCGCGCGGCTCAGGCCGCCGGGCAGCGCCGTGAGGTCCGCGGCGGGCGTGGCCGCGCTGACTTCCGGCGCGCTACTCATCGGCGAGGGCGCTCGCGATCGGCCGCAGGTTGCGCCGCGGCGAGGCGAGGAACAGGGCGCCGAGCGACAGCCCGACGACGGCTGGGAGCAGCCCGATCCCGGCGGCCCACGGCAGCTCCACCGGCGGGCTCACGCCAGTCCTCCCACTCAGGATCTCGAGGATCGCCGACACGAGCGCGAGCCCGATCGGCAGGCCGATGAGCCACGCCGACGCACCGCTGGCGATCGACTCGCGCATCACCTGCCCGCGGATGACCCGGCGGTCGGCGCCGATGAGCCGCAGCACGCCGAACTCCCGCTGGCGCACGGTGAGCCCGGTCAGCGTCGCGGCCGCGCACACGAGCGTCGCGAGGAGTGCCAGGACCCAGCCGACGGCGACGAACGAGCTCAGAACGTTGCCGGTCAGCTCCGAGAAGATGTCGCGTATGCCGTCGCGGTCGTAGACCGCGACCCCGGGGTGGTTGGGCCGGAGCTCGTCGCGCACTGCGGCGAGCGTCTGCGCGCGGTCGGCGCCCGGCTCGAGGAAGAGGTCGATCTGCAGCGGCCGCGACGTGCCGGTCAGCTCGCGGAACGTGTTCGCGGCGACGATCACGGCCCCGCGGTCGGCGACGCTGTCGTCGACGATCGCGCCGACGGGGAAGTCGCGGAGCCCGGACGCCGTCGGCAGCGACACCCGCTCGGCGACCTCCACGTCGTGAAGCCGGGCGTAGTTCGCGGTCACCGCGACCTGTCCGGAGGACAGGGTCGTCCACAGCGCGCCACCACTCGGACCGTCCGTGATGCGGAGATCCGGGAGGAGCCGGGGCTCCGACGCCGCCCAGGTCCACAGCGGGACGCGGCTGCCGTATTGCTCGATCGTCGTCGAGCCGAACCAGCCCGTCCCGGCCACGCCGGGCAGGCCGGCGAGGGCCCTGTCGCTGCCCGGCGCGAACGTCTCGTCCTGGAAGGTCTTGCCCGGCTCGGCGGGACGGATGAAGACGTCGGCCTTCGTCCACGCCGCGACGCTCGCGTCGATGTCGTCCTTCAGGCTGTCGGTCACACCCTGCAGGCCGATCGCGAGCGCGACCGCCAGGGCGAAGGCGGACACGACGTACGCCACGCGCGCCGGTGCGCGCTCGAGCGCCGCGCCGGCGGACCAGCCGGCGAACGAGCGGCCGCGGCGCACCAGCCGGCCCGCCGCCAGCGGCACCAGGCGGCTCAGCGCGACGACGAGGACGAGCAGGGGGAGGAGCGCGCCGCCGCGCGCGTCGTCGGGCCCCAGGAGCAGCGCGACCGACAGGACCGCCGCACCGGCGCCCACCACGGCCCAGAGGCGCACGTTGACGGTCTCGTTGCGGCGCCGGAACGCGAAGGTCGCGTCGATCGGCGCGACCTTCGTGAAGTTGCGCACGCTGTCGGCGAGCGCGACCAGGAAGATCGCCCCCGCCGCGGCAATGCCGCCCATGACCGGCATCAGCACCGGCGTCTCGGGCTCGACGGCGAGCTGCGTCAGCGACACGAGGTCGTTGGTGAACGACGACGCCTGCGCGCCGAAGGCCACGCCGAGCGGCGCCCCGATCGCGGCGCTCACCGCGATCAGCGGGACGAGCACCAGGGCGGCGCCGCCCGCCAGCGTGCGCGGCGACGCGCCGACGAGCCGCAGCCGGGCGACGTTCGCGCGCGCGTCGTTGAGCGTCATCCGCCAGGTGAAGAACACGACCGATGCGGCGATGACGATTGCCAGCATCGAGAAGAGGGAGAGGATCGAGCGCACCGAGGCGAACGCCTCCTCGTAGGAGGCGGTGGCCTCCTCCGGCTTGACGACGCTCGCGGCGCCCTGGAGCGCCGAGGCGACTTCGCGCCGCGCGGCCTCGCGGTCCTCGCGCGTGGTCCGGACGAGCGCGACGTCGGCCACGCCGGTGCGGTCGTAGGCGGCCTCGACGTCGTCGTAGGCGGCAACGAGGCTGTTGCCGCCGCTGACGACCGAACCGGGCATCTGGCCCCCGATCCGCCCGGTCAGCAGCCCGCCCGGAGCACGCAGGCGAACGGTGCTGCCCACGCGCGCGTCGTGATCGTCGAGCCACCCCTTCGAGGCGACGAGCGACAGCTCGCCTCCGCTGCCTCGCGCACCGCCCCCCGCTGCGCCGGGCAGGAAGGCCGCGGCTTCGGGCGTCGCGCCCACGAGCACGATTGGGTCGCCGGATTCGAGACGCGTGTTGACCGTCAGCAGCGGCGCGACCTGAACGCCGTCCACACGCTGCTCCACCCCGTCTACCAGCGAGCGCTCCATCCCGGTCGACGACCGGGCCACGGCGACCCAGTTCACGCCCGGGACGTCGACCGACGCGCCCTCGATGGCGCTCGTCACCGCGCCCGTGAGCGTGAGCACGGCGGTGGTCATGGCGATGCCGAAGATCGCCGCCAGGGCCGCGCTCGCGGCGCGCCGCGGATGCGCGCGCAGCGAGCGGCCGAGCGAGCGGCCGACGAGCCCGAACCCCCCGCTCATCCGGCGCTGGGGGTGAGCTGGCCGTCGCTGATCTGCAGCCGCCGCTGCGCCGCCGCGGCGACGTCGGCGTCGTGCGTCACGACCACGGTCGCCGCCCTGAGCGAGGCGGTCACCTCGGCCAGGAGCTCGACGACGCGCTGGGCGCTCGCGCTGTCCAGCGCACCGGTCGGCTCGTCGGCCACGATCAGCGCCGGCTCGACGCAGCAGGCACGCGCCACCACCGCTCGCTGGGCTTCGCCGCCGGAGGCCTCGGAGGGGAAGGCGTCGCGGCGGTTCTCGAGGCCGACGCGATCGAGCCAGCGGTGCGCCTCGGCCAGCGCGTCGGCCCGCTTCGCGCCACCGAGCATCAACGGCGCCGCGACGTTCTCATCGAGGCGCAGCGTCGGTACGAGGTTGTCGCGCTGCAGGACGAAGCCGATGCGCGTGGCACGCAGCCGCGCCAGATCGGCCTCCTTCATGCTGCTCAGGGACCGGCCGTCGATCTCGACCGTTCCGCTGGTCGGCGTGTCGAGGCCCGACAGCAGATGGAGCAGCGTGGACTTGCCGCTGCCGCTCGGTCCCATGATCGAGACCATCTCGCCGCGGCGGAGCTCCAGGTCGCACGGCTCGAGAGCACGCGTCTCGACGCCGCCGGCGTCGTACACCTTGCTGATGCCGGCGGCTCTCACCACCGCTCCGGCGGCCGCCGCCGCGGGATCCGCGTCGGATCGCCCCGTCTCCACCGTCATCTGAGCGCTCTCCTCCCCCCATTCATGGCCCTGGCACCGATATGGGAGGACGACGTCGCCGCCGGTGCACACCGGTGCTACCGATTCTCCGTCCCGTCCCCTCTCCGAAGTGCTGCTCAGGCCCTCAACTGAACATGCAAACGCCAGTGGGATACACCCTTCGACAAGCGGAGTCTCCCTGGAGGAAGCCGCCGCCCGAATCACGCATTATTAGCGCGCCTGCTTGATGCTCCCTCCCCGATTTGTACCTGCCAAATGGGGGTTCTTAGGTCTAATCGGGGAGGGTTGTCATACGCCGCACCGACCTTCGACCCGGATCATCGAGCGGACCTAGTAGCGGGCGCGCTCGCGCCACGCGCACGATCGCGCCGCGAAGCGGGCTCCCGCCGGCGCGGACCCGAACCCTCAGGACCACGCGCCGGCGCGCCGGCACGGTCCGCGGGCGGACCGAGAGCCGCGGGTCCGAGGGTCGTGTCGGCGCCGTCCGCAGCGCGGGCGTCGCGGGCGCGGGCACCGTTCGCTCGGCCCGCAGGGTCTCCGGGATCTTCGTTGCCGCCAGTCCGTGCAGCCGCCGCTCTTCCCGTAGCCGCGCGGCGTCAGCTGCACGATCGAGCAGCCGCGCGCGTACGCGCGCGTGGATGTCGTCGTTCGTGCCGCTCGGCGCCGGCTGCCACCGCTGACCCCCCCATCGGCCACTCGGCGGCGTATGCTACCAACAGTAATATCCGTCCGCGGACGGCCGCGGACGCGCCGCTCAGGGCGGCCGGACGAAGCCGGTGAGCATCTTGCCGAGCTCGATCGCGGCCGTACCGCTCGTGACCGCGGGGTCCTCCGCGGCGAAGGCGCGCAGCTCGTCCTCGTCCTCCGCCTCGACGACACCGAGGCCCCACGAGCCCGTCCCGTCGAGCACCGGGCCGAAGACCACCATCTGCCCGGACTCGACGAACGGCCGCCAGTGTGCGGCATGACGTTCCATGACCTCGCGCTCCTCGTCGGTCATGTCGAGCGCGAAATCCGGCCGGGAGGCCTTGAGCCTGAAGACGAAGGTGGCCATGCGCTGCACTCTAGTAACGGCCTCCGTGCTATCACGGACACGTGCGTTCCCCTCGCCGCGCCCTTCGCGCAACGCTGCTCGCCGTCGGCCTCGCGTCCGCAGCCCCATTCGGCGCGTCCGCCGCGGCGCGGGACCAGGCGTTCCGGCTCGGCGACGGCCGCGTGACGGTCGCTGGTCCACGCGCGGGCTTCGCGTACTCGTGCCAGCGGCCGGCAGGCGCCGGCGCGGGCGCCGCGGTCCCCTGGGCCGGCAGCCGGAGCTGGCGTCCCGCGCGCAGGCCTGTCGTGGACGGGCACGTGCTCTGGGGGCAGGCGAGGTTCGCCCTGGACCGCCAAGGGTCGAGGACGTCGTTCGCCGGGAACGGGCTGCCCGTGGCCACCGCGACCGGCGTGTTCCCGCCGGGGGACGGCGACGACGCGAGCGCGTACGCCGCCGGCGCCGCCGGCCCGGTCGAGCACGACCTGCGCGGCACCTACCCGACCGCGCCGCGCGCCGCGTCGCGCCCGTCATGCCTGCGCCCCGACGCGGCGATCGCGATCGCGACGAACGGCGCGCCGATCCTGACCCCGTTCGACGGCACCGGGCTCGACCGCTCCGCGCGCGAGGTCACGGATCGCTGCGGCGGGAGCACCGACCCGACGGGGCTCTACCGCTACCGCCAGGCGTCGCGCTGCCTGGGGCGCCGCGGCGCGGGCCGCGAGCACTCGGGAGTCGTCGGCTGGGCGCGCGACGGCTTCCCGCTGTACGGGCCGCGCGACGCCCGGGGCGTGCCGCTTCGCAGCTCGGACCTCGACGCCTGCCACGGGCACGTGCACCGCGTCTCGCTCGGCGGCGTGAAGCGCCGCCTCTACCACTACCACGCGACCCCCGACTTCCCCTACACGATCGGCTGCTTCCGAGGACGGCCCGCCCCGGAGTGGTCCATCCGCCGGCTGCCGGTGGCGCCCGTCCCGGAGCCGGAGCCCGGCTCCGACCCGGCCGGGAGCCCCGCTCCGCCGGACTCCGGTGTGGACTCGCCGCCCCCGCCGCCCGCCCCGACGCCACTCGCGGAGGCGAAGATCGGCGCCGAGCCGGCGCTCTTCCCGTCCTGGGATCCCGCGATCGGCGACTACGTCGTCCGGTGCGAGCCGGCACAGGTCGTGGACGTCGCGGTCGACGCCCCAGCCGGACTCGACGTGGAGGTCGACGGCGGCCCCGCGCGGAGCGGCTCGTTCACCGTGCCCGTGGCGCTGGGGCCGGGTCAGCGGCTCTCGTTCTCCGTCGCGAACCGGGTCGAGCGGCGGGCCTTCCACGTCCGCTGCCTGCCGGACGACTTCCCCAGGTTCACGGCCGAGCGCCTCGGCTCGCCGCAGGCGGAGTGGTACGTGGCCACGCCGAGCGCCCAGCGCGGGACCTACGCCGCAGTGTTCGACACGAATGGCGTGCCCGTCTGGTGGCAGTCGCCGGTTCCCGTGCCGGTCGACGCCCGCCTGACCGCGCACGGAACCCTGATGTGGGCGCGCACGAACGGATTTGCGTTCGGGCGAACCGCCGTCGGCGGCTACGAGGAGCGTGCGCTGGACGGGTCGATCCTGCGGGTCTTCCGGACGGTCGGCTCCCCGACGGACTTCCACGACATGCAGGTCCTTCCGAACGGGAACCATCTGCTGCTCACCTACCGGCCACGCGACGGCGTCGACCTGAGCGCCTACGGAGGGCCGAGCGACGCGACCGTCCTCGATGCCGAGGTGCAGGAGATCGACGACCGCGGCGAGGTCGTGTGGTCCTGGAACTCCGGCGACCACATCCCGCTGTCGGATTCCAGCCGCCTGATGCCGGCCATCGTCGGCAATCCCCTCCCGACCGAGGACGACCGCCCCGCCTACGACGTCGTGCACGTGAACTCGGTCGAGCCGGACGGCGACGGGCTGTTGCTCTCGATGCGCAACACCGACGCCGTCTACCGCGTCGACCGCGCCAGCGGAGCGATCGACTGGAAGCTAGGCGGCACCGACACACCCCAGCGGCTGACCATCGTGGGCGACGGCTTCGGCTCGGAGAGCTTCGGCGGGCAGCACGACGCGCGCGTCCTCCGCGACGGGACGGTGTCGCTTCACGACAACGGCTCGGCGCGCGACCGGGACGTGCGCGCCGTCCGCTACCGCATCGACACCCTGACCCGCACCGCGACGCTCCTCGAGCAGGTCACCGACCCCGACCCGCCGCGGTCGGGATGCTGCGGGAACGCCCGGCGCCTGTCCGGCGGGAACTGGGTGGCCTCGTGGGGGCAGAGCCGCTTCATCTCGGAGCTGACCCCGGCGGGGGACAAGGCCTTCCGCCTGACGCTGGAGCAGGGAGCGCTGTCGTACCGCGTGTTCCCGATCGAGCCCGGAAAGCTCGAGCGGGCGAGGCTCAGGGACGGCATGGACAAGATGCATCCGCGCTGACGGCGACGCGAGGCGGCCGCCGCCGCCGGCGCGAGGGCCGGCGGCGGCGCCAGGTGAGGGCCTCGGCGGCCAGATGAGGGCCTCCTCCTAGTAAGCCGCCTCGAGCCCCAGGATGTCGCCCTTCCCGAGGGTCGCCTCGGGCTTCTTGCACTTCCCCTCCATCTTCGGGCTCATCGTGAGGTTGCCGTGCTCGGCCTCACCCACGTGGTCCAGACTGAACGTGTGCCCGCGCTCGTGCGTGGCGACGGCCTCGAGACTCCAGTTGGTGACTCCGGCCGGGCAGGACGGGCCCGTGTACCAGTTGTGGTTGTCCTTGTCGAACTTCGTGTCCGACTCGTGGGCGATCGCCCACTCGCCGCCCTCGTTCCAGTCGCCCCACACGCACGCGACGCCGAGCTTGTCCGTCGGGTCGATCGTCCCGAAGACCGTCGCGCTCGTCCCGTCGGCGCTGCCGCAGTTCGTCTTCTGGTCGATGTTCGAGCCCTGCTGCGTGGTGCCCGCGTAGTTCGCGCTCGCGCTCACGTTGTCGCCGAACCCGCTGCAGTTGGTGTTCACCCACGTGATGTTGCGGGTGCCCTGCTGGATGTCCGTCAGCGCGTTCGACTTGGTGATCTCACTCGGGGTGGAGTCTTCGTTGAAGCGCCAGTTGAAGGTCGAGTTCCAGCGGAACTTCTTCGTGGCGCCGCTGTCGCGCTTGAACTTGTTGAAGTTGTAGGCGCCGTCGCTGCACGCATCCGGCGCGGTGACCGGGCTCAGCTCACCGCCGACGTCGTCGCTCATGGCGTCGCCCACGTGGTCGTCGACGAGGACCGTCCCGTCGAGCTTGGTCACGACGGTCATCTCGGAGGCGCCGTTCTCGCCGAGCGACTCCGCGTAGACGAACTGCCCCGGCGGCGGGACGACCGCGCCGACGCCGTCGATCCGGACCAGCTCACCCGGAGTGAGGTCGAGGCGTACATCCGTCGCCGCCCCGGCGGCCGGTGCGCCGGCCAGCGCGGCGATCGCTGCGATCAGCAGCGTCGCGTATGTGAGTTTTTTCATCATGCTCTTCGCGTGCCCGGGCCGAGGCGGCTGACGCCCCCCAAGCGGGGGGCCCTTCTGGGGGGTGGATTCGGCGCCGTCTTCTGCCCAAAAGGGCAGCCCATCGGCGGTACCGTGCCGAATGTCCTTGGCAGGGGGCTAACGAAAGGGGGGCGCAGCGATGTCCGCAGCGCCGGAGGGACCACTCGAGATTCCGGAAGGGATGTTCGACCAGGCGAAGGCACTTGCCGAGTCGGTGCCGGGCGACGTGACGTTCGGCGTCGGCTTCAAGGAGACCGGCGGTGAGCTGTCCAACACGGTGGCGCTGCTCGTCTTCGTTCCGGAGAAGAAACCGGAGTCCGACCTCTCGGCCGAGGAGACGATCCCGCGGGAGTTCGGGGGATACCCGGTCGACGTGGTCGAGTGGAAGCCGGTCCTGATCGAGGACAGCAAGGCATACAAGGACCTGCACGGCGGGATCGAGATCGCCCCCGACCCGGTGCCCCTCGACCCCAGCGGGATCATCCAGGGGCAGACCTCAGGCACCCTCGGCGCGATAGCCCGGCGTCGCTCGGACCGGGTGATGGTCCTGCTGACCGCCTCGCACGTGATCAGGGACGCCAACGGAGCGCTGGTTGGCGACATCCACCAGCCCGCCGGCGGCGAGGTCGTCGCGAACACGGGGAAGGGGACGGTCGAGCGGCACGACAAGGGGCTCGACTGCGCGGTGGTTGAGCCGAACGGCAAGCGCAAGCTGCGCGCGACGATGGAGGAGGTGGGGCCGGTCAGGGGAGTGCGGGTCCTGTCCCAGTCCCTGACCGACGCGGAGCGCCAGGTCGCGAAGCGCGGCCGTACGACGCAACTGACGACCGGCCGCGTCACCGCGTTCCACGCGCCCGACCCGAAGGCGCCGACGCTCGAGCTGATCATCGCTCCGTCGCAGGCGGGCACTCAATTCGCCTGGAAGGGAGACTCGGGCTCGGTGGTGCTCAGCACGGACGACGAGGCCGTGGGCCTCCTGTACGCGGCGCTGCCCACCGCGGGCCCGCGTGAGGACCCGACCGAGACGTATGGAATCGCCACGATGATCAACTTCGTCCAGGACGCGCTCGAAGTCCACGTCGTAGGGCTGCGTCCGACGCTCAAGAAGGGCGCGAAGGGCGGCGACGTCAGGACCCTCCAGGAGGCGCTGGTGAAGGCCGGCTTCCTCACGGGCCCGATCGACGGCAAGTTCGGCAACGGGACGCTCGCGGCCGTCAAGAAGTTCCAGGCCAAGCACATCCCGCCCGCCGACGGCATCGTGGCGGGCTACACCTGGGACAAGCTGGTCGAGCTGGGGCACGCACCGCCGCCGTAGCCCCCCGGCCACCGCTTTGAATCTCCTGTCCGGTGCTGTACCTTCCAGCGTGGTAGGGGAACCGAAGAGGGGGCGGGGATGAATCGGAGGACGTGTCTTCTGGCGTGTGCCGTCGCGGCGGCGTTCACGGTCGTGCCGGCACGGGCGAGCGCCGCGCCGGTCGAGGACTACTCGTGCGACATCACGAGCCTGACCGTGCACGAGGAGCTCCAGACCAACAGGTCCGGGCCGTTCACGGCCAGCGGCAGCGCGAACTGCTGGACCGGCGACGCCGGGCAGAAGGTCAGCACCCAGCTCAGCGCCAGCGGGACCTACCGCGCGCTGAGGTGCGGCCTGCTCGACCCCGCGCAGCCGAGCTACCTGACGCTGACCGGCACGCTGACGCTCACGCCGTCGGGCTCCTCTTCGGTGAGCACAGGCGTGACGATCACGACGTCCGACGTGGCGACGGTGAACGACAGCGCCGGCACGATCTCGCTCGAGAGCGGGCAGGCGGGCTACGTGAAGGTCGACTACGGCGTCCCGGTGTTCGGCGTGATCATGCGCTGCCACGGCGCGGACCCGTTCAGCCCGAGCTACACGGGCACGTTCCTGGCGAGCTGACTCGGACCCGGAGCCGCGCTACTCGGGCGGCGGCGGCATCTCGACCGGCGCCGCCGGGGCCTTGACCGGCGGCCCGGCGCCGCGCCCGGTCTCGACCGATACGAGCCGCTGCGACTCGTCGACGAGCGGCGGCGAGTCGCTCAGGTCCGCGTCGAGCGGAGTGCCGTCGCGGCGGTAGCTCCGGCACCGCCGCAGGAACGCCTCCGCGCGCACGACGTCGAGCACGCGCGTGCAGGCCTCCGCGTAGCCGTCGAAGTCGTCCCCGAAGTCGCCGGGGTCGGGCTGGCCGCCCGTCTTGGCCAGGCGCGCCGCGAGCTCCCCGTGGTAGGGCGCGTAGTTGTCGCCGAGCTCGCGGACCATGGCCGGAACGGCGCCGGCCGCCTGGAGCTCGCCCGCCCGGCCCGGGAACTCGAACCGCTCGAGGCCGAACACGTGCATGGCCGGGAGCTCGCTCATAGGAGGTCCCGCCAGGTCGAGTAGAGGGGCTTCGCGCTGCCCTGCTGCCGGGTCGGAGTCTCCTGGAAGTCGCGCCGGATCCCGTACTTGAGCTGGGTGCCGGCCCGGTCGTTGATCGTGTGCTGCGTCCACACGAGCGCCCACGAACGCTGCTTCAACTGGCCCCACATGCTCTGGACCTTCGAGTTCTGGTCGTTCTCCAGCGCCGTCACCTCGGCGGCGGTCTTGTTCGTGACGTCGTACGGCCGCCCGCCCTCGGTCAGCCAGACGTTCCCCTCGGCGACGGTCTTCCAGTTCCTCGCGATCAGACGCGACCGGACCGTGTCGAGGTAGGTGCAGTTCCCGTTGGTCGTGTCGCGGTAGTTGTGGTGGCTCCAGGCGAAGTAGAGCGGCGCCGGGTTCCAGCCCTGCACGTTGTCGAGGACCGCGTTGGTGAAGTTGAGATAGCTCATCGTCTCGCGCGTCCCGTTGACGTACACGTCGTCGGGCTTGTCCGCCGTCGCCGGACCGACCATGACCTGCCCGGTGCTGTTCCACCCGTGGAACACGGCGTTGTCGCGGGCGCTCTTCATCATCGTCGCGACGCGGCAGCCGGCGTAGCCGTCGAGCGGCCAGCAGCCCTGGTCCTTCTGCGCGTTCGGCTCGTTGATGATCTCGAGGCCGTACACCGCGGCGCCGTAGGGATTGCCGTAGATGTTGCTGCTCGTGGGGCCGGAGCCGTCCCCGCGCGCCGCGACTCCCGCCCTGTACCGGCAGATGAGGTAGATGATCCAGATGCCCCAGGGCGACGCCGGATCGAGGTTGTCCGGGAACTTGTACTCGGGGCCCTTGCCGGTGTTCGGCTCCGAGGCGGTCCACGGCACCCACGCGCCGTTCGGGTTGGCGTTCTTCGACCAGGTGGGCGTCCGCGCGTCGTTGACCAGGATCACCGGCACGCCGTCCGCGTTCGCCTGGCCGATGATGTGGTCGAGGTGAGCGAAGTAGTCCCGGGTCGGGCTGGTGCCGCTCAGGTAGTTGAACGTCTCCTCCCAGCCGGTCGGGAGCCGGCCGTACTGGGCCCAGAAGTTCTGCTGGCAGTCGTACCACGACACCCACGGCCGCAGCCAGTGGCTGCCCTGCCACGCCAGCACGTCGGTTCGGTTGCCGAAGTAGTTGTAGTCGTTGATGTGCGCGCCCGCCGAGTTGTCGGGGTGCTGGATCACGTCGTGGCCCGCGAGCGAGAGCATCTTGTAGGGGGGCGGCATCAGGCGGCTCCGTAGGACGCTTGGACGAGCGTGATCGTGGTTCCCGCATCCGGGAGGGTGCCGGGCGGTGAGAACGGCTGGCGCGCGATCAGCACGGCATCCATGATCTGCGGGCAGAGCTCGTCGCCGTTCGCGCCCGTGTGCCGTGCGATCGTCCGCAGGCGGCCGGCTCGCGTGCGCGAGGCGAACGACCCGGGCTTGCCCTCGTCGAGCGCATCGAGCGTGTAATCGAGCTGGCGCCTCACGAACGCATCCTCCCCCTGGTACCGCGCGGCGAAGGCGTCGGTGACCTTCGGAACGCGGTCGCGGTCGATGTCGGAGTGGAGCTCGGCGACGGCGTCCACGAGGCCTGCGTATGTGCCGCGCCGCCGCTCGCTGAGCGCATCCGCCGCGAGCGCGTTCGCCACCAGCCCGTTGCCGGCGAGCCCGGCCAGCGAGACGGCGCCGACCATCGTTCCGGTACGGGTGATGAACGCCCTTCGTGTCAATTCGGCCATGTGCGAGTCCCCTCTGGCCGCGACCGCGAGCGTCGCGCCATCGGTATGTGCGAACCTAACCCGCGTGGCTTGCCACCGGCCATCCCCCATTCGGGGTGACCTCTGGCCCGCCCTCCTCCTGGCCGGCAGGGAACGGACGCCGCTGTCGGTGTGGAACGGGCGCGCGTTCGACGAACTGAGCTGGGGCGAGCTGGCCGACCACGGCCTTCGAGCGGCGGGCGCGCTTCGCCGGCTGGGCGCGGGGGCGCGCGCCGGGGTCGTCTTCACGAACGAGATCGGCGCCCTGGCCGCGCTGCTGGGCACGTGGTTCGCGGGCGCCGCGCCGGTGTCGATGCCGCTGCCCGCGCGCGGCGTCAGCCATGGCGCGTACCGGCGCCAGCTCGAGGCGCTGTCGCGACGCGCGGGCGTGGAGCTGCTGCTCGTGAGCGACACGATCGCCCCGCTGCTCGGCGACACGGGCCGGGACATGCGAATCGTGCGGTTCGGAGAGCTCGCCCGGGGCTCGCCGGCCCGCCCGTCGCCGCCCTCCGGCGAGGAGGTCGTGTTCGTCCAGTGCTCGTCGGGGACGACTGGCGATCCGCAGGGGTGCGAGCTGACCGGCGCGGCCGTCGCCCGCCAGCTCGAGCTGGTCGCCGAGCGGATCGGCGCGGCGATCGACGGGCGCTACGCGAGCTGGCTCCCGCTGTCGCACGACATGGGCATGTTCGGGCTCCTCCTGGCCCTGTACGCCGAGATGCCGGCCCTTCTCAGCTCGCCCGAGCGCTTCCTGATGCGCCCGCGGAGCTGGCTCGACGACTGCGGCGACTTCGGAGCAACGCTGACCGCCGTGCCACCGAGCGCCCTCGACCTCGCCGTGCGGGCAGCCCGCGGACGCCCGCCCGGACCCGCGCTTCGGCTGCGCACGTGCGTGGTCGGTGCCGAGCCGATCGCGTGGGACTCGCTGGCACGGTCGGTCTCCGCGCTGGGCGACCGCGGGCTCACCTGGCCCGTGCTGACCCCGGCGTACGGACTGGCGGAGGCGACCCTGGCCGTGACCATGAAGGCACCCGGCACGGTCCCGAGTGCGCTCGACCTCGACGCGGACGCGCTCGCCCGCGGCCGCGTCGCATGCCGAGCGGAGCCGGATCCGGGCACGGTCAGGCTCGTCTCCTGCGGCTCGCCGTTGCGCGAGGTCGAGCTCGACGTCGAGGGCGACGCCGACGTGGGGACGGTCCGGATCAGCTCACCGTCGCTCGCGTCCGGCTACCTGGCCGATCCCGCCAGGACGGCCGAGGCCTTCGACGACGGCTGGCTGCGCACGAGTGACCTGGGGTTCGTCCAGGATGGGGAGCTGTACGTCGTCGGGCGCTCCGACGACGTCCTGACCCCGGGCGGGCGCAACGTGAACGCGACGCAGGTGGAGCGCGAGCTCGACCTGGACCCCGGCGTGCGCACCGGCTGCTGCGGGCTCGTGGAGGTGGGCGCCGGAGGAGAGCGGCTGCTCGTCCTGGTGGCCGAGCGCTCGCATGCGGAGGGCCCGTCGAGCGCGGTGGCCAGCCGCCTCTCGCAGCGGGTGGGCGGGCTCCTGGGCCGTGGCCTGGATCAGTGCGTGTTCGTCCCGCGCGGGACCTTCCCGAAGACGCCGACCGGCAAGGTCCAGCGCCACCGCTGCCGCGCGATCGCGCAGGGCCTCGAGCCCGTCGGGGCCGAGCGCTTCGATCTGGAGCGCGACGGTTGACGCGCGCACCCGAACCCGCCCACATCAGCGCCGCGGTGGCGGCGGCGGCGCTCGCGCGCGTGCTGCTGCGCCGGCACGGGCGGACCGAGCGCATCACCCCGGCCACGCGCCTGGACTCGCTCGACCTCGAGAGCGTCGACCTGGCCGAGGTGTTCATCGAGATCGAGGACCTGACCGGCTGCGCGGCGGTCACGAACCCCATGCCGGCGCTCGAGACCGTCGCCGACTTCGAGCGGATCGACTGCATCTGAGCCGCTGCCGCGGCGGGCGATCCGAACCGCCAGCGCCGCCTACAGCGTCACGTCGTCGGGGACGTGCTCCACGCCGGTCGGATCGTCGTCCTCGTCCTCGAACACGTCCTCGTTCCCGTCCAGCTCAGATTCCTCGCCGTCCTCAGCCGCCACGAACTGAAGCGACATGGCGTCCGGGACGTGCTCCGCGCCGGCCGGGTCGCCGACCTCGTCCGCGAAGGCCTCCTCGGGCGCGGGCGGCACGCCACCGGCGCCGGCCGCCCCCGCGGCGCTACTCAGCGCGTCGGCCTCGTTGCGCTTGCCACGCAGGTAGGCATCGCCGCCGATCAGGGCGACGCCGGTGGCGATCAGCCCCCCGAGCGCCGCCGTCTTCTCGCCGGACAGCTCGATCCCGAACAGGACGAGCAGGGTGGGAATCGCCGTCAGCAACGCAGCGATGATCTGGGCGGCCGTGAGATCCGGCCGGTTCCCCCTCGTCAGGTCCCTCAAGGCCATCGTCGTCCTCGCTTCCTCCTAGCGCCCCGTGGAGCTGAAGTGGTTCGGGTCCTGCGCGCCGAGCGCGTTGAAGATCCTCGGGGTCAGCGGACACCGTCGCATCAGCCGAGCGAACGTCACGTAATCCGACACGTCGATCGCCCCGGTCGGCTTGACGTGCTGCGAGTGGTTGGACGAGCGGCCTGCGCACCGCCCCGGACACCTGGGCTGGCCACACTTCTGGAAGCAGATCCGTTCGGAGTGGGCCGGCGCGCGGTACCCGGAGATGAGCCCACCCCTCCAGCCGTTCTCGCGAGCCCAGGAGAGGTACGGGACCAGCCAACCCGCACATGGCTTGCCGTCGAAGGTGCCGATGCCGGTGGCCGCCCTCGCCTTCTCGCGCGACTCGCGGACCGCTTCGTTGTGCCTGCGCCGCCGCTTCGCGGCGGCAGCGAGCATCGCCTCGCTGCTGTACTTCGAGCTGAACGGATACTTGAGCCGGAGGTGGAACGCGCGGTCGTATGCGCCCGTCTGCTTCGCGACGCTGTAGCCGAGCAGGTTCTTGAGCTGGCGGATGCGGTTGCGCGTCGCGGGCCCGGGAACGCCGTCCACGTCGAGCGGCTCCATGTCGAGGAGCTTCAGGCGCCGGACGCTCTTGTTCAGGAGGCGCTGTCGCGGTCTCCAGTCGACGTCGCCGGCCACCTTGTGCCTCGTTGCGCCGCGGGTTCGCGCCGGACCTCCCTGGGCTCGCGCCGGACTTCCGTGCGCTTTCGTCCCTCCGCCGGCGCGCCTCTGCAGCTCCGAGAATCGCACGCGCCTGTTCTCCTTCTCCCAGCCGCCCGACTCACCCTCCGCCGCGTGCTTGATCGCCGCGGCCTGGCGGGCCATCGCCCGGCGCAGGGCGCGCAGCCGGGCGATCCGCTTCTCGTTCCGCTTCATCCTGCGGATCCGGTCGTACTCCTCGCACCAGCGCCGCTCGGTCTTGCCCAGCCTGGCGATCGGATCCGCCTTGGCGCCGCCGCTTAGGAAGAGCTGGCGCTCGCGCTGGCGCCGGAAGATGAGCCCCGGCCCACCGATCCGCCACATCAGGAAGGCGTCGGCCGCCCCGTGCCGGTCGCCGGCGTTCAGCTTGCGGAGCACGGTCGACGAGGCGAATCCGTTGATGCCGATGTTGAAGACGAGCGAGACCAGCGCGTTGAACTCGTTCTGGCTGAGCGGCACGCGCACGAGCCGCTCGACCGCCTGCTCGCGCGACGCGGCGTCCGCCCTGAGCAGCTTCTCCGCGTCCGCGCGCGTGAAGCCGCGGTAGCGCCGGATGTCCGCAGCCGTCACCGGCCCGCGGTGGATGAGGTGTCCTACTCCGATCGTGGCGTGGCCGGCGGAGTCGTTGTAGGGAGTCGTCCGGAGGCCCTCCTCCCGCATGAGCAATGCGATCCCCGCTGCGTCGAGCCTCATGACTCGTCCTCCTCCGGTACGCCGGCCAGCTCTTCCTCCTCGATCGACAGCGCCTCGTCCTCGAGGTCGCCGACGTCGATCTCGTCGCCGAGGTCGTCGATCCCGATCTCCTCGCCGAGGTCGTCGATCCCGATCTCCTCGCCGAGGCCTCCGATCTCCGCCGCCTCGAGCGGAGCCTCGGTGAAGGCCATCTCCGCCGCCTCTGGCGGAGCCTCGCCGAAAGCGGGTGCGGCAAGCGCCGCGGGCGGCGGCTCGGGAGGTATGGCGAGCGCGGCGGCGCGGACCCTGCCCTCCCTCATGTTGCGCCCGATGCGCAGCGCGGCGTCGGCGCCGATCAGCCCGAGACCGATCACCTTGAGGTCGTCGACCGCCTTGAGCTGGTCGGGCGAGAGGCCGATGCCGACCAGCTGGCAGACGGGCCCGACCGCCGCGGCGATCGCGCCGATCACCTGCGCCGCCGTGATGTCCGGCCGTGGGCCGCGGAAGACGTTGAGTAGTGCCATGTCGGTCCCCCTAAGCGGTAAGGGCGCAGGCCGCTGGAGCGAGCTCGCTCTTCCTCCCGCGAGCTCCCCTCAGAGCCATTTCGAGTGATCCACCCTTGCCATGGGAAGCTTCTTCCCCCCGTTGTGCGCCTGTGACCCTCCCACATGGGGCAGGGCAAATCAAGCGCTCAAGAAATACGTCCGGAGAACCCCCGCCGCGTGACGGGCGGTACACGACGTACGGCCAGCAGTGGAAGCGGACACGGTCTTGGTTAGATTGCGGCATGCCGTCTGCGAGTCCGGTAGCCGCTCGCGCGGGCGTGGCATGAGCTCCGCTCTGCCGCCGCTCTGCTTCGTCGTGATGCCATTCGGCGTCAAGCCCGACGGCCAGGGCGGGGCGGTCGACTTCGACGCCGTCTACGAGCAGCTGATAGCGCCGGCCATCGAGGAGGCCGGGCTGTACCCCCTGCGAGCCGACCAGGAGCTCGTCGGAGGGATCGTCCACAAGCCGATGTTCGAGCGACTGATCCTCGCGGACTACGCGGTTGCCGACCTGACGACCGTCAACGCCAACGTCTTCTACGAGCTCGGCGTGCGGCATGCGGTGCGGCCCTACTCGACCGTGCTGATCGGGGCCGATGTCAAGCGCACGCCATTCGACCTAGCGCCGGATCGGGTGCGCCCCTACTCGCTCGACCACTCGGGCAGGCCGGCCAATGCGGAGCACGATCGGGCGACGCTGGTCGAGGCGTTACGTCACTCGCGGCACGCGACGACCGACAGCCCGGTCTTCCAGTTGATCGACGACCTGCCCACGCCAGAGATCGACCGGCTCAAGACCGACGTCTTCCGCGAGCAGGCCGCCTATTCGGTCCAGATCAAGCGACGGCTGACCGATGCGCGCGCCGAGGGGCCGAACGCGGTGCGGGCGCTCGAGCACGAGCTCGGCCCGCTCGAGGACGTCGAAGCCGGAGTGATCGTCGATCTGCTTCTCTCCTATCGCGCCACCCAGGCGTGGGAGGACATGATCCGGCTGGTCGAGGGCCTGCTGGCGCCGCTGCGCGCGGCCGTCCTCATACGCGAGCAGTACGGCTTCGCGCTGAACCGCGCCGGTCGCCGCGAGGAGGCCGAGGCCGAGCTCCGGGCAGTCGTCGAGGAGCACGGGCCGAGCAGTGAGACCTACGGACTGCTCGGGCGCGTCTACAAAGATCGCTGGGAGGCCGAGCGCGCCGGGAGCGTTCTGCGCGCTGCGGGCCACCTCGACCAGGCGATCGACGCCTACCGCAGGGGCTTCGAGACGGACTGGCGCGACGCCTACCCCGGCGTCAACGCGGTCACGCTGATGGAGATCCGCGAGCCGGGCGGATCGGCACAAGCCGAGCTGCTGCCCGTGGTGCGCTACGCATGCCTGCGCCGGATCGAAGGCGGCTCGCCCGACTACTGGGACCACGCGACCCGGCTCGAGCTCGGCGTGATCGCACGCGACGCGGACGAGGCCACGCTCGGCGCGCGCGCCGCGCTGGCCGCGGTCCGCGAGAGTTGGGAGCCTGCGAGCACCGCCTACAACCTCTCGCTGATACGCGAGTCGCGAGCGGAGCGCGACGAGGTGGTCGCCTGGGCCGACGAGATCGAGGCCGAGCTGAAGCGCGCGGGCGAGGACGCATGAGCCGCGAACGCGTGCCGTCTGCGATGCGCAGGCTTCCGAGACTCGTATACCGCGACGACCGGCGATCAATCGTCGAGCCGGATGCCCGGGCCGGCGCCGCCGCGCTGTCGGCGGACTTCGCGGTGCTCGACGAGCTGCTCGAGCCGACCTTCCAGCGGCTCGACGCGGCAGCGCTGCGCGCCCAGAACAGCTACCGGCTGCTGCGCCTCGTCCTGATCCTCGGCGCCGCGCTCGCGACGCTGCTCGGCACCTGGCAGGCCGCCTCGGACGGCAGCGCGTGGGCGGGTCTCGCCGAGGGCGTGGTCGGTGCCGGGCTCGCCGGGGTGACGGCGCTGCTCCAGGCGCGCGGGTTTCACCGGCGCTACCTCAGCGCGCGGCTGGGCGCTGAGCGCCTGCGCTCCGAGTACTTCCTCTTCCTCGCGCGCGCGGGCGAGTACACCGGCGCCGCGCCGGCGAGCCGGCTGAAGGAACGGGTGCTCCGGATCGAGCAGGAGGCGGGCGGGTGAGCGACCGCGACCGCCAGCTCCTGGACGTCTACGCCGAGCGCCGGCTGGGCGACCAGCGCCGCTACTACGAACAGCGCCGCGACGAGTATCAGCGCGCGAGTGGGCAACTCGCGCTCGTGACCGCGGCGCTCGTGGCCCTCGGCGGGGTGGCTGGCGTGCTGGCCGGTGCCGACGCCTTCGGCGGTCACGACGCCTGGGCCTTCGTCGCGGTGGCCGCGCCGGCGCTCGCGACCGCACTCGCCACCTACGAGGCGCTCTTCGGCTTCGAGCAGAACGCGAAGATCTTCGGCGACGCGCTCGCGGCGCTCCGGTTGGCGGAGCTGCGCAAGCCCGCGCAGCCCGGCGACCCCGCGACCATCCGCGCGTGGGTCGAGGAGGTCGAGGGGATCCTTCAGCGCGAGCAGGGCCAGTGGGGCCAGCTCGCAAGCGACGCCGAGCCCGCTCCGAGGTAGGGCGAGCACCGGCGGCCGGGCGATTCGGCGCTCAGCGGGCTGCTAGCCGCCCGCGGAGAGCGGGGTCACCCGGCGGCGGGCGAGATCGAGCAGCTCGTCATAGGGGAGGCACTGGTCGCATCGATGAACTACCGCGGTCCCGTCGTTGGCGGCGGTCACGATCCGGCGGCCGTCCGGACTGAAGCGCGCCGCCCAGACCGTGCCCGTGTGGCCGTCCGACGTGCTCACGAGCCTGCCGGAGCGCGCGTCCCACAGGAGCGCCCCCTGGTCCGCGCTCGCGCTCAGGAGGAAGCGGCTGCCGGGATCGAAGCTCCCCCCGCGGACGTCGCTCTCCTTGCGCAGGGCGCTGACACGGCGCCGCGTCTTCGCGTCATAGACGTCGACCCCCGCCCCGGCTGGCAAGAGCGCCATGATCAAGCGCCCGTCGGGGCTGTAGTCGGCCCGTCCCACGCCGTGGGGGTAGCGGGCGAGCACGACGCTCTTCTTCCGGAGGACGTCCCAGATCCGCACCCTTCTGCCTTCGTCGTCGACGCTCGCGAGGCGCTCGCCGTCGGGGCTGAAGGCGACGGCGCCCGCCCGATCTCGTGCGCGCAGGCGCACCGAGCGGTCGCGGACGTCCCAGACGTGCAGCCCGGTGCGCTCGCCGCCGGCGGCGACGAGCCGGCCGTCAGGGCTGAACCGTGGTCTGTACACCGCCCTCTCGCGATCGTCGGGTGAACCGAGCGCGAGCTCCGCGAGCCGCTCCCCGCGCCTGGCGTCGTAGAGGACGACGGCGTCGCCCCCCGCCATGGCGATCGTCGAGGAGTCGGGGCTGAAGGTCGCGGATTCTGCGTTGCCGAAGAACTCGGGGTCCACGCCGGCGTCGATGGTCCGCACCGGCCGGCCGGCTCGCGTCCAGAGCAACTCGACGTCCTGCTCGTCGGTCAGCAGCCGGCTGCCGTCGGGGCTGAAGGACACGCCCACGACCGTCCCTCCGGCGCCCTTCAGCGTGTGGAGCGGCTCACCATCGGCTCTCCACAGCCTGGCCGTGCCATCGAGCGAGGCTGTGGCCACGTCCCTCCCGTCCGGGCTGAAGCGGGCGTCGACCACCGGACCATCGTGACCTTCGAGGATCGTGACGCCGGGATCCCAGACGCGCCCGGTCCCGTCGGTGCTGCTCGTCAGGATGCGATTGCCCGGCAGGAGGTGAGCGCCCGTGACCTGGGAGTCGTGTCCCCGCAGGACGGCGAGCTCCGCTCCGCTGCGAGCCGACCAGAGGCGCGCTGTGGAGTCCAAGCTCGCGGTGAGGATGCGCCTGCCGTCGGGGCTGAAGGAGGCATCCGTGACCTCCGCGCTGTGGCCCCGCAGGCGTCTCAGCCTCCGGCCGGACGTGCTCCACAGCTCCGCGGTGTTGCCGCCGGACGTCGTCAGCACGCACGCGCCGGTGGGGCAGAAGCGCACGATCGCGAGCTCCGTCTGCAAGCCGCGCTCGCCCGGGAGCCTCGCGCTCGGGCCTGTCGCGACGCTCGCGATCCAGCCTCCACCGTCTCCGACCGCCGCGAGCCGGCGCCCGTCGGGACTGAAGGCGACGTCGACGGGAACGACGTGCGGAGGCGCGCGGACGATCCGCAGCCTCGCGCCGGTGCGCGCATCCCAGACCCCGACGTCGTCTCCGTCGATCGTCGCGATCCGTCTTCCGCCCGGGGCCCAGGTGCCGAACGTACCGCCCGTGCCTACCCGCGCGAGGCGCCTGCCGGTTCGCGCGTCCCAGACCGCCAGCCGATCCGCCGCGTCGAAGTCGGCCGCCGTCAGGACGCGACGCCCGTCGGGACTGAAGACGGCGGTGCGGATGCCGTGGGCGTGGTGGGCGAGCCTCGCGACGAGCCGCCCCGACGGCAGCTCCCAGACGCGCGCGGTGCCGTCGCTCCGTCCTCCCGGGAAGTCGCTTCCGGTGACGGCACGGCGCCCGTCGGCGCTGATGTCGACGCTCGTCACCGCGCGGGGGTGCCCTGCGAGCGTCGCGACACGACGCCCCGTACGCAGGTCCCACACGCGTGTACGCCCGTCGAAGTGACCGGTCACGGCGAAGCGGCCGTCCGGGGTGACGTCGCTGGCGAAGATCTGGCTGCGCGATCCCGCCGCGGCCGGCGTCCGCAGCGCGAGGCGAAGGTGCGACTGACCCACCGCCTGCTGGAGCGCCGCCTCGGACTCCTTGGTGCGAGCGCTCTCCGCGGAGCGGAGCGCCAGCCGCAGGCTCCGCTCGGGGTCGGACGCGAGCTGGGCGCCCGACAGCGCCGCGAGCTCGCGCGAGCGCGCCTGATCGCGCTGCGTGATCGCCTGCCCGCGCTGGACGAGCGCGAAGATCGCCAGCCCGACGGTGATCGCGAGCGCGGCGAGCACGGATCCCATCGTGATCCGCTGGCGGCGGGCCGCCGCCCTGCGGCTCGCCGCGATGAAGCGGAGCTGCAACGCGCTCGGCGGAGGCTCCTCGCCTGCCTGACGCTCCAGCCAGCTCTCTGCGTCGCGCAGGTCGCTGCGCCCGAGCAGGAGGCTGCGATCCTCGTCGCGGCCCTCCCAGTCGGTGGCGGCGAGCAGGAAGCGCGTGTGCCGCTGGACCCAGTCGACGTCCGTCTCGAGGACGGCGAGCAGATCGCCGAACCGCGTCTCGAAGTGCGCGTCGTCGCGGAAGTCGATCCACTGCGGCCTGACCACCTCAGGTCTGACTCGATCCGCGTCGACCTCCCTGAGCAGGATCGGCTTCAGGCGCTTCTTCGCCGCGATCGCCCGGTCCAGCTCGCGCCCAACGTTGGGGGAGCCGATCGAATCGGGGCTGACGACGACGACGATCGTGTCCGAAGCGTCGATCTGGGCGTAGAGGTCGCGCTGCCAGTCCTCGGACCACTGCGGGATGTCGCTGAAGTCGACGTAGCTCTTCTTGCCGGCCTCGAGCAGGCGCGCGTGGAGGCGGCGGACGAACTCGGTGTCCGTGCGGGCGTAGGAGATGAAGAGGTCACGCCGCTCGCGGCGCGGCGAGCCCTCCGTTGCCGAGGTGGAGCGTGGGCGTCGATGCGGGAACAGGCGCACGACACGCTTAGCGTCTCACACGCAGCGGGGCCCGCCAGCGTCGCTGTGCGGTAAGGGCATCGCGAGCTTCGGGCGCGCGCCGTCCGAGGTCAGGGGAGGCTCGGCGCGGCAGAGCCCGACGCGATCGGCGCGAGAGTCCCGTCTGGACCGGCTCCGAGGGCCATTGACTCGAAAGCCGTCGCGCGGTTAGTGTCATTCGACCATACGGAGGGGCGTGCCGACGATGTACCAGCAGCGAACCGGATGAGCATCCCGCGGGATGCCGATCCGAGCCTCGCCGAGCTCGTCCTCAGGTGGGTCATGCTGCACCCGGCGGTGGATCTGGCCACTACCGACCTGTGGGACCCCGGGACGCTCAGGGAGCTGGCCCTCGACGACGACGTGGCCCTCGAGCCGCTGCGCGCGTACCAGCGGATCCGGCGGATCGAGCCCGACCAGACCAAGGCGGCCCTGCTGATCGGTCTCGGCTACCACTCGGCACAGCGGATCGCGATGGTCCCGCGGCGATCGTTCGTCCGCACGACGGCAGGGCTCTTCGACGAGGAGCACGCACGCCGGATACACGGGCGCGCATTGCGGGTGCGCGCGAAGGTGAAGCACATGGCCGCGACCGCGCATTCCACGGTCGCCTCGCCGCACGGCCGCGCCCTCCGGACCAATGCGGCGGGGGACAGGCTCGCCGAGTCGTTCGAGCGGCTACCGAGCTACCAGGACCTCTTCGGCGACCTCGACTACTTCGAGTGCGACGAGGACGAGTCGGTCCTCGGAGCACCGGCATACCTCGTCGAGCTACTCAGGATCGTCGAGAGCTACGTCACCGAGCCGAACCCCATTCCTCCACGCCGCCGGCTCGAGGACCGGCGGCCCGACATAGCGAAGATCCCCCTCACACCGAGCGCGACCCGCACGATGGTGCCGTACCTCGAACTCGTCGTCGAGCGGCTCGAGGACCGCGTCGCGGCCGAATCGGGCACGCGCCGCGAGGACCTGTACGAGATGCTGTCGCGGCAGCCGTATCCGTTCGCCCTGCCGCTGGACCTCCCGCTCGAGGAGACGCGCGCCCTGCTGCGCACCCTCGACCTCGACCTCGCGTCCGTGATGGCGGCCTGGAACCGCCCCGAGCGCGAGATCGCGCGCGAGCGGCTGGGCCTGACGCCGGGGCAGTACGAGCTCGTCACCACGCCCGCCGGCGCCGACGCCGGCTCGCTCGCGCTCTCGTTCGGCCTCGACTCCGTCGACCCCGCCACCATCGACCTCGGGACTCAGGTCGGGGTGTCCGCACAGGAGCTGCGGGAACTGGTCCAGCAGGACCTCTCCGACGACGAGCTCCGGTCCGGGCTGTCGCGCCACTTCTTCGTGAATCGCGGCTTCGACGACCGGCAGCTCAGCCTCCGGCTCGAGCACCACGACGATCGCCCGCCGAGCGTCGCGGGACTGGACCTCGAGGCACTCGACCGCGTGAATCGCTTCACACGCCTGGCGCGTGCTCTCGGCTGGTCCCACGCGGAGCTCGACTGGGCCCTGCGCTGCCTGGCCGGAGGCGGCGACCCCGCGATCGCGGACGACCCGAGGCTCCTGGGCGGCCTCGCCGACCTGCGCGAGCTCGCGGGCAGGCTCGACGTCGACCGGCTGACCGCGTGCAGCCTCGCCGGCCAGCTCAAGACCTACGGGGAGGGCGACGGCCCCACCCAGTTCGACCGCGTGTTCAACCAGCCCGCTCGCCGCCGCGACGAGGCGCCGTATCGCCCGAGCGGCGATGCGTTCAACCCGAGCTACGGCGACGACCCGATGCGGTGGAGCATCGGCGAGACGGACGGCGCAGCACAGGCGGGCTGGCTTGCCGGCGCGCTGCGTGTGGGCGTGGACGCGTTGAACGTGCTGGGACGAGCCCTCTTCCCCTCCGAGGCGCACGTGGAGCTCACCGTGGGGAACCTCTCGGTCCTCCACCGCCACACGCTGCTGATGCGGTCGCTCGGTCTGTCCGCCGATGAGTACGTGCGCCTGCTCGTCCTGGCGCCGCCCGCGGGGGACGCCTCGGCGACGAGCCTCCGCGAGCCGACCGCCTCCGACGTCGTGGCGCTCGTCGATGCCGCGGACTGGATCGCGCAGTCGCCGCTCAGCGTCTACGACGCGGACTACGTCGTGCACGGCGGCGAGCCAGGGCCCGGAGTGAACGCCCTCTTCGACCGCGACCCGACCGTCCTCCTCGCGTGGCTCGAGGCCACGCGCACACTGGTCTCGGGAGCGCCGGCCGCCGCGGCCGCGGAGCTGCTGCTGACGCAGCTCGCGACGCTGTTCGGGGCCCCGCGCGAGCTCGTCGGCGCGGTGATGCCCCTGGCCGCCGCGACGGTCACCCGGCCGCAGGGCGCGACCCCGTGGGTCGACGCGGTGCTCGGACCCGACGCCGCGCTTCCCGCCCTCGCCGAGCTGCTCGAGGGTGCATCGCGCTGGCTCGTGCTCGCGAACGCTCTCCGGCTGCCTCCGGCCATGCTCGCCGGCGTCGCCGACCGTCCCGCCGCCTACGGGTTCGAAGGCGGCCCGGGCTCGATCGGCCTCGCGCAGGTGCGCGGCCTCGCGCAGGTGCGTGCGCTCTCCCACGACACGGACACCGGGCTGGCCGCCCTCGCGGGCGCCGTCGCCGAGGGGGCCGCCACCGACGCGAGCGCGGCGAGCCTGGCGGCCGTCACCGGTTGGGATGCCGAGCAGATCGGCGCCCTGCTCCGCGGGCCGTGGAGCGACGGCGCGGACGTGCCCCGCACGCTCGCGCGCCTCGACGCCTGCTTCCGCCTGGCACGGCGGCTGGGCGCGGACGCCGGCTTCCTCGCAAAGCTGGCGTCGGCTTGGCCGGGCGACGGCAGCGTGCCGTACGCGACCACGGCGACGATCGCGCGGAACCTGCGTCAGAAGATCGCGGGACGGTACGAGTCGAGCGCGTGGAACGCCATCGCGGGACGGCTCGACGGCGATCTGCTCGCTCGCAGGCGCGACGCACTGGCTCCGCTCGCGATCTGGCGGATGGGGCGCGAGGACCCCGACGTGCGCACCGACCGGGACCTCTACGAGTACCTGCTGATCGACGTGGACATGGGCCCGGTCGGCCAGACCTCCAGGATCGTCGAGGCGACCAACGCGGTGCAGCTCTACCTGCACCGCTGCCGGATGAAGCTCGAGCCCGGCGTCGAGGAGCTCGACATACCCGACGCGTGGTGGTCGTGGCTGACCGACTTCCGGATGTGGCAGGCTAACCAGAAGGTCTTCCTCTACCCCGAGAACTACCTCCTCCCCTCGGTGCGCCACACGAAGACCAGCCTCTTCAAGGACCTCGAGAGCGCCCTTCAGCAGGGCGAGGTCACCGACGCCGCCGTCGAGTCCGCCTATGCGTCGTACTTCGAGGGCTTCCGCGAGCTGGCCAAGCTGAAGCCGGTGGATCTGTACCGGTGCACGGTCGACGACCCGCAACGCGGGTCCGTCGACAGGCTGTTCCTCCTCGCGCGCACCGAGGCCTCCCCGGCCGTCTTCTACTGGCGCGCGCTCACGGCCGGCACCGACTGGAGCGAGTGGCGGAAGGTCGACGTGTCGATCAAGTCCGACCACGTGACGCCGGTCTACGCGTTCGGCCGCCTGTTCGTCTTCTGGTCGGAGCTGAAGAAGACGTCGGGCTCGACGTCGATTTCGAACGACGGGGGCGGGTCGCAGTCCGTTCACGACACGGCCTGGCGGCAGTCGGTCCGCTTCTCCTTCGTCAACCACGAGGGGCGCTGGGTAGCGCCGCAGACGCTCGTCGCGGACGAGCTCGTGAACTACGTCCCGGGCACGGGGGCCCCGCTGACCGGGCAGTTCTCGCACCTGTACGACATGGACGACCTGACCTGGCACAAGGTGTACGCGCTGCACAGCGGCCGCCGCAACCATCCGGAGGTGGGCGGCCACCCCAGCGACCGCGAGCGGATCTCGATCGTCCGCGGGCCGACCTTCTCGATCCGGCCGGGCGCCGAGGCGGATCCGCGACTCGCGCTCGACGGAAAGGACCCCGAGCGAGACGCGTTCGCACGGCGGATGAACACCCTGAACGAGGAGCTGGCCGCCCTGGTTCCGCTCGCGGAGGAAGGACGCCCGCTGAGCCTGCCCGTGAACCCGCCCGTGAACCTGAACGCCGACCTCCAGGCCGACCACTTGGTCGGCGCGAAGGAGCTGATCGCGATCGCGGCGGACCTCGGGGCGCCCTTCCCGGTCGCACCGCGGCTCGACGCCGGCGCCGAGCAGGTGCAGATCGTCTCCGCTCCTTCCGCCATCGCGCACAACCACCTCGCCGACCGCAGGGACGACCGATCCGAACGCCCCCCGCTCGCCCGGCGGTTCGCGCACGTCATCCACGAGCATCGCTTCGAAGGAACCGTCTTTCGGAAGACGGACGTATTTGGCGTCCCCGTCGACGTTGCACACCCGGTCGCAACCAGCCTGGAGACGGTGGACGACCAACCGCTCCCGGAGTTCCTGCCGCAGGACCCCAGCATCCGTACGGCCGAGGTCCCGTCTCACGCCGTCAACTCACGCTGGGACAGCCCTCTCGCACAGGAGCTCGCGGCCCGAGGGATCCTCGACCAGGACGGGTACGTGGTGCCCACGTTCCCCAAGGGCGCCGATCTCTCGTTCCTCGGCGACCGGGCGCAGGGCGTGGCGAGCGACCTCCTCCGGAGCAGGGGGGCCGCGGTCCTGTTCCGCAACGTGTCCCCGTCGAACGCGCGGGTGATCGCGGCGAAGAACGCGCCCGGCACCTTCGTCTTCGACAACGGCGACGAGTCGTTCCTCGTCAGCGCTCCAGGCGTCCGCTCGATCGACGAGGGGCTGGTGGTGCTTCCCACACGGCCGGACGGCGCGGCCCACAGCCCCGTCCGGCTGGCGTACGGGGGAACGACACAGGGGGAGCCGTTCGACTTCTTCCTCGACGTCGCCCGTCTCGGCACCGGGGTGGCCGAACGGCTCAGCCGCGCGCTCCTCGCGCGCGGGCTCGAGGGGGTCCTCACGCTGGAGTCGCAGCAGGCGCCAGCGGTCACGAAGATGAACTTCGGCCGCTTCGAGCCGGCGGGCGTCGAGCTGCCGCCGCTGCTCGACGGCGCGGAGGTCGACTTCGACGGGCCGCAGGGAGGCTACTTCTGGGAGGTCTTCTTCCACGTCCCGATGCTCGTGGCCGGCGCGCTCTCGGCCAACCGGCAGTTCGCCGAGGCCGAGCGCTGGTTCCGCTACGTCCTCGATCCGACGGCGGCCGTCCCATCCGTGGGCCCCACGACGTTCTCGGACGCCGCCGGCGAGCTCGTCGCGCCTGACGTATCGGCGCAGTGGTTCGAGCGGCTGAGAAGCGCGGTGACGCTGGACGGCCGGCCCACGCCCGTCGAGAGCCCCGCCGCGCCCCCGCCGGCCGAGGTCCCCCCGACGCCGACATCCACCGACCAGGCGCTGGTGGACGGCACCGCCACGATGGTGAATCAGTTGAAGGACGTCACCGAAGCGATCGACGACGCGATCAAAGCCTTCCGGGGGCCGTTCGGATGAGCGAGCCGAGGCCCATCCTCGACGACAGGGGCCGCGTGGACCCGGGCTTCGACGCGAACGTCTCCCTGTCGGGGCTCACCGGCAACCCGTTCGAGTACTGGGCCGTGCAGAAGGTGCTCCTCAACCACCAGGTCGCCTCGCCGGACGATCGCGTGTGGCAGTTCCTCCCGTTCAGGCGCGCCGCTCCGGAGACGCTCGAGCTGGCGCTCGCCGACGACAACGGCGCCGTCGCGCTCCACGAGAGCGATCCCTTCGACCCGCACGCCATCGCCGCGCTGCGAATCGGGGCGTACGAGCGAGCGACGCTCGTGCAGTACGTGGACAACCTGATCGAGTGGGGCGACAGCCTGTTCTCGGAGGACACGATGGAGTCGGTCGCCTCGGCGACGATGCTCTACGTCTACGCCTACGACCTGCTGGGGAGGCGCCCGGAGAACCTGGGTCGGCGTCCGAGCGGCGACCCGCTGACGTTCGAGCAGATAGCGGCCGCTCACCGGACCCGCGGCGGCGGCATCCCGGCGTTCATGGTGGAGCTCGAGAACCGGCTCGCGCCGACCACCGACGAGGCCGCGGGCGACGACGACGCCGGGGCCTCGTTCAGCGAGCTGACGGCGCACTTCCGCCTCCCCGAGAACGACCAGCTCCTGCGGCGCTGGGACACGCTCGACGACCGCCTCCACAAGATCCGCAGCTCGATGAACATCGAGGGCGAGGTCCGCCAGCTCGCCCTGTTCTCGCCGGAGCTGGACCCGATGGAGCTCGTGAGGGCCGCCGCGGCCTCGCCGGGCTCGATCGGCGCGTTGGAGCACGGCGCCGCCGAGCTTCCGCCGTACCGCTTCACGACGATGATCGACCGGGCGAAGGCGATCACGGCTCAGGTCACGGAGCTCGGCTCGAAGCTCCTCGCCGCCCTCCAGGGGAAGGACGCCGAGCAGCTTCAGGCCCTGCACGCGACCCACGAGGGCCAGATGCTCACGCTGCTCACGACGATGAAGCAGCGCGACGTGGAGGAGCAGACGGCCTCGGTCGCGGGGCTCCAGGTCTCGCTCGCCGCCCAGCAGAACCGCGTCGCCCACTATCGGGGGCTGATCAGCGCGGGACTGAACGCGGGCGAGGCGACGCACCTGGGCGCGTCGGCCGCGGCGCTGGTGTTCAAGGCGATCGCGGCGGAGCTGCGAGTGGCGGGGGCCATCGGCTACGCCGTGCCGCAGGTGGGATCGCCGTTCGCGATGACCTACGGCGGCGAGCAGATCGGCGCCCAGCTCACCGGCGACGCCGGCGCCGTGGAGGTCGGGGCGGACATCTCCGACTGGGTGGCGCAGACCGCGCTCACGATGGCGGGCTACGAGCGGCGGGCACAGGACTGGCAGCTCGCCATGGACGACGCCCAGTCCGAGGCCGACGTGCTCCAGCAGCAGATAGCCGCCGCGCAGGCTCGGCTCGCCGCGGCCCGGCACGAGCTCGACGTGCATCAGCGCGAGATCGACCAGAACGCCGAGGTTCAGGCCTATCTGGCCGCGAAGTTCTCGAACGCCGATCTCTACCAGTGGATGGCCTCGCGGATCTCGGCCGTCTACTTCCAGGCCTACCGGCTCGCGCTCGACCTCGCGCTGCGCGCCCAGACGGCGTACCGCTACGAGCTCGGGGGAGACGACGTCTTCGTCACGCTCCAGTACTGGGACGGCCTGAAGCACGGGCTGATGGCGGGCGAGAACCTGGCCTTCTCCCTGGCCCAGATGGAGTCGTCGTACCTCGCGAAGCACACCCGCCGGCTCGAGATCGAGCGCACGGTGTCGCTCGCGCTCTCGAATCCCCAGGCGCTGTGGGACCTCAAGCGCGACGGCCGCTGCGCGTTCTCGCTCACCGAGGAGCTCTTCGACTACGACTACCCGGGCCACTACAACCGCCAGATCAAGAGCGTGTCGCTCTCGATACCGGCCGTGCTCGGGCCGTACGAGAACGTCAAGGCCACGCTCAGGCAGACCTACAGCGCGGTGGTCACCGATCCGGCGCCCGGAGCGGTGGAGCGCCTGCTCGACCGCGGCCGGAGCGGGGCGAGCCAAGACGCCGCCGGCGATGTGCCGGGGCTGGTCGAGGACCGCCCGGGCTCGGCGCGCCAGGTCGCGATCTCGCACGGCGTGGACGACTCCGGGATGTTCGTGCTCGACTTCCGTGACGAGCGCTACCTCCCGTTCGAGGGCACCGGCGCCGTCTCGGACTGGTCGCTGTCGATGCCGCGACAGACGAACAGGTTCGACTTCGACGCGATCAGCGACGTGATCGTGACCGTCCGCTACACCGCCCAGGACGGCGGCGACGCGTTCGCCGAGGAGGTGACGGGCAAGCTCGGCTCCCGTCCGCTGCCCGGGGCGGTGTACCTCAGCCTCGCCCAGGGGCATTCGGCCGAGTGGGCGGCGTTCCTCGAGGACCGCTCTCACCCCGGCAAGCAGGAGCTCGCGTTCCGGGTCGAGCCGCGCGGGCTCGAGCACTTCTCGCGCACCGTGCTCACCGGGGTCGGGGTCAAGCTCACGGCCGCGGACGGCGTGGAGGTCGCGGACGGGGCGGACTTCGTGGCGGTGGCGGCCGGCGCCGCGGAGCCGCGACCGGTGACGCTCCAGGGCGGAGTCGGCGAGCTCGCGCCCGCGAGCTCCGAGCGCGACGTCGGCGGCGACTGGAAGGTCGTGGTGGACCTCGGCGGCGCGCGCGACGCGGCGCCCGGCCTGCTCGGCGACGACGGCCGGATCGACCCCGCCAAGCTGCTCAACCTGGAGCTCGTGCTGCGATACGACGGGTCGGTCGACTGGCCAGCGCCCGCCGGCGGCTCGGGATAGGAGCGTGAGCGACGGACGGACGCGCGTCGACTCGCGCGCCTCCGGCGCCGCGGCGCCGGCGGCGGCCGCCGAGTCCCCCGACTCCGCCCTGAGCGTCGACGGCTTCACCGGCGCCGCGTCGCTCGCGATCCCCCTCCACACGTCCCCGGCTCGCGCGCTCCAGCCCGACCTTCACCTCGCGTACGCCACCCACGCCGGGAACGGACCGCTGGGCAGGGGCTGGTCGCTGCCCCTGCCGTCGATCGCGCGGTCCACGGCCGGGGTCGTGCCGCGCTACGTCGACTCCGACGTGTTCGCTCTGGACGGCCAGCCACTCGTGCCGCTGGCCGAGGACTCCTCCCGGACGGACGCCGGTGGGGAGCGGTACGACGTCACCCGCTACGCGCCGCGCGTGGCCGCGACGGCGGATCGCATCGAGCGGTGGGTGCGCGTGCGCGACGGCGACACCACGTGGCGCCGTCTCGACGGCGCCGGCGCCGTCCACGTGTTCGGCGCGACCGCGGCCGCGCGGATCGCGGACCCCGCCGACCCGCGCCGTGTGCTCGAGTGGCTGCTCGAGGCCGAGTACGACGCGCTGGGGGAGGCGATCGCCTACGAGCACGTCGCCGACCCGGGTACGGACCTGAGCCCGCGCGAGCTGGGACGGGACCGCACCGCCCAGCGCTACCTGGCCGCGGTGCGCTACGCGCCACAGGCGCCCGTCGCCCCTCCCGAGCACCACATCGGCGCGGTGCCGGAGACCGACTGGCACGTCGAGGTCCTGCTCGAGTGGTCGGGGCGCGAGGACCCCTTCTCCCGCTACGACGGCGGCTTCGAGGTCCGCACCCGCCGGCTCCTCCGTGAGGTGAGGCTCTTCCACCGCTTCGAGGCGCTCGGCCCGGCACCGGAGCTCGTCCACCGCACGCGCCTCGTCTACGACGAGCGGCGCGCCGGCAGCCTCCTCGTCCGCTGCGACGCGGTCGGATGCACGCGCGCGAGCCAGTCCGAGGCGTTCACGTTCGAGCCGCTGCCCCCGATCTCGTTCCATTACACGCGCGCGGAGCTGGAGGGCGCGCGGTTCGAGCCCCTCGACGAGAGCGCGGGCCGGCGCCTGCCCGCGCCGCACGAATGGCCGGCGATGACCGTGGCCGACCTCGCGGGCGAGGGCGCGCCCGGCGTGCTCTACGCCGACGGACGCACCGTGCGCTACTGGGCGCCCTCGGCCGACGGGCACCCGCTCGGCGCCGGCGCTGAACCGGCGGCCTTCCCGGTCGAGCGGGCCGCGGGCGGCACGGCCGCCCTCCGCGACGCCACAGGGGACGGCGTCGCCGACCTGGTGGTGCACGGGCGGCGCGCGGGGCTGTATCCCGGCACCCGCGGCGGGTTCGGCGCGTTTCGGCCGTTCGACGGGACGCCCTCCGAGCTGCACGGGGCGGGCACCCTCGCCGACCTCGACGGCGACGGCCTGGAGGACCTCGTGGTGCTCGACCGCGGCAAGGTCCGCTGGTATCGCGGCAAGCGGGGCGGCGGGTTCGCCGCGCCCGAGCAGCGCGACGCGCCCCCGGGCTTCCCCGCCTCGCTCGACGGCGGGCGCCGCGAGCGGGTCCTGTTCGCGGACGTCCTCGGGGGCGGGCAGGGGCTCGTGCGGATCTCCGACGGCCTCGTCGAGTGCTGGCCGAGCCTCGGCGGGGGCCGGTTCGCCGAGCGCGTGACGATCGGCAACGCACCCGCCTTCGGGCCCGGCTTCGACGCGGCCCGCGTGATGCTCGCCGACCTCGACGGAAGCGGCGCGGCCGACCTGGTCTACGTGCTCGCGGACCGCGCCCTCGTGTTCGTCAACGAGTCGGGCAACGCCTTCGCGGACCCGGTGAGCGTGCGCTTCCCGGTGACCGTCGGCGCGCCGGAGGAGGTGACGATCGACGATCTCGGCGGCGACGGATCCCCGAGCATCGTCGTGACGAGCCCGGGCCCGCCCGTGCGCCACTGGGCCCTGGCGCTCGGCGGCGGGCGCGCCCACCTGCTCGAGTCGTTCGAGAACGGGATGGGCGGGGAGACGCGCGTCGCGTACACGACCTCCGCCCGCTGCAGCCTCGAGGACGCCGCCCGCGGAAGGCCGTGGTGCACCCGGCTGCCGTTCGCCGTCCCGGTCGTCGCCGGGCTCACGCAGACGGACCACGTGACCGGATGGTCGACCCGCACGCGGTTCGCCTACCACCACGGCCTGTACGCGGCCGAGGATCGCGCCGTCGGCTTCGCGCTGGTGGACCGCTGGGACGCGGACAGCGCGGCGTCCACGGCGGCACGCCACACGCGCACGTGGCACGCGCCGGGCGGCGCGGCGGACCCCGAGCGCGACGGCCGCCTCGCCGCCGAGCGCTTCCACGGCGATCCCGAGGCCGACCCGATCGAAGGCGGCGCTCCCGTGTGGGAGCGCGCGGCGCCGGGCGACCCCCGGGCACTGCTTCAGGCACGCGACGCGCTGCGCGGGCGGCCGATCCGCGAGGAGATCTACGGGGAGGACGGCGGCGCGCTCGCCGGGAACCCCTACAGGGTCACGGAGACCTCCTACGGGGTGCGCGTACGGGCCGCGCACGCCGGGCCGCACGCTCCCTTCCTGGTCGGCGAGCGCGAGTCGGTCGAGCACGTCTACGAACGCGACCCGGCCGACCCCGTCGTGCGGCACGGCCTGACGCTCGACCGCGACGACCGCGGCCGGGCCGTGCGCGGCTGCACCGTCGCCTACGCCCGCCGGCCGGATCGAGCCGGATCGCTCCCGGCGCAGGCGGAGACGCTCGCCGTGTGCGCGGACACTCGATTCGCCGACGTGGACGCGACCGACGCGCTGCGCACCGACGCCGCGTGCGAGCGCCGGCGCCACGAGCTCCCGGGGCTCCCGCCGCCGGCGAGCGGGCGCTACTCGGCGGACGAGCTCCGGGAGCACGTGGAGGCCGCGCTGGCGAGCGGGTCGGCGCGAACCATCGAGTGGGTGCGGTCGCACTACTACGCCGCGGGCGGCTCCGCTCGCGCGCGCCTCGGCGACACCGGACCGGCGGCGCTGGTCCATCACACCGAACGCGCGGCGTTCGCGGACGCCGACGTGCGGGCGACATTGGATCCCGCGGTCCACGGCCAGGCCCTCGACCGGCTGCTCGCGCGCGGCGGCTATGAGCTCGACCGGGAGAGCGGGCACTGGTGGGCGCCCGGCGAGGTGACGGCGTACGCCCCGGCCGCCGAGTTCCACAGGGTCGCGACGACGACGGGGCCGCTCGGCGCGACGGCCCGTCACCGCTACGACGCCACGAGCTACGCGCCCGTCGAGACGGTCGAGGCCGCGCCGGGGCTCGTCGAGCGCCGCACGACCACCGAGCTCCAGGACTACAGGGCGCTCCAGCCGCTGCGCGTGAGGGATCCGAACGAGAACGTCCACGAGGTGAGGCTGGACGCGCTGGGCCGGGTGGTGGCGCGCACCTTCCACGGGACCGAGGGAGGGCGGCGAGCCGGGTTCGACCCGCTCGACGACCGGGTCGGCGCGCCGCCGAGCGCCGCAGCCCTGATCGGGGAGGCCGCGCGCTTCCTCGGCGGTGCCGCCGAGGTCGTCCACCACGCCCTGACCGCGTGGTCGGGCCGGGTGCTCCCGGGCGCCCTGGCGGCGCTCGGCCTCGAGCCGGGGCCGACGCTCGACGCGCTCGCCAGCGGCGGCTGGACCACCCCCGAGGGCATCGTGCTCGACGCGTTCCGCGCCCTCCGCGATCCCGCCGGGCTGGAGCTGCCCGGCGCGCTCGCCGGCCGGGAGGCCGACGTACACGGCGCCGTCGCCGCCGCGGCCGCGCGGGTCGCCCCGCACCAAGTGACGGTCAGCGCCGTCGACTACCCCGACCGCCGCCCGGGGCCGCCGCGCACGGCGGTCGAGTACGTCGACGGCTTCGGCCGCTCGGTCGAGCGCCGGCTGCGTCTCGCCGACGACCGCTGGTCGGTGTCGGGCGCCGTCGTGCACGATGCGAGAGGCCTGCTGCACCAGCAGTACGAGCCATACTTCGACGACGGCTGGGAGCTCGGGGCGCTGACCCACGGCGCGGCGACCGTCCACAGCTACGACCCGCTCGACCGGCTCGTGCGCGTGGACACGCCGGCGGGGTTCCTGTCCACCACCGCGTTCCGGGCGTGGAGCATGGTGCGCTCCGACGAGGTCGACACGGTCATGGATTCCCCGTACCGGCGCGCGCACGGCTCGGGCGCGGGCATCACGGCCGAGGAGCTGGCCGCGCTGCGGCAGGCGGAGGCGTCGGCGAACACACCCGCGACGACGGAGCTCGACGCGCTCGGACGGCCGATCGCCCACGTTGAGGAGCTGGCCGGCGGCGAGCGGCTCGTCGAGCGCTACGGGCGCGATGCCGACGGCCGGCTCGTGTGGGCCGCCGACGCGCGGCTGGTCGCCGCCTGGCGCGGCCGCGAGGGCGCGAAGAGCCACAGCACGGTCTACTCCCTCCTGGGCCAGGCGCTCGCCAGCCAGAGCGCCGACGCCGGGCCGCGCTGGCGGGTGCCGGACGTGGAGGGCCGCGAGCTGCTCGTACGGGACGGCCGCGGGCTGGTGCTCGCGACCGACTACGACGCGATCGGCCGCCCGACCTCGGTGACGCTGACCGAGCCGGAGGACGAAGCGCGCACGGTCGAGGCGTACGTCTACGGCGACCAGCACGGCGCCCTCGAGCGCCCGGCCGACGGCAACCTCGTGGGAGAGCTGCGGCGGGTGTTCGACGAGTCCGGCATGCACGAGTTCGAGGGCTACGACCTGGGCGGCCGGCCGCTGGGAGTCGTGCGGCGCTACGCCGCGGATCCGGAACGACCGCCGGATTGGAAGGCGGCCGCCGCGACGCCGGACTCCGCCGCGCTCGAGGACCGCACCTGGCGGAGCACGCAACGCCACGACGCGCGTGGCCTCCTGGTCGGCGCGACCGATGCCGCCGGCGGGTCCTGCCGCTGGCGTTACGGGCCGGCGGGCCTGCTCGAGTCGATCGAGGCCGCGCCTTCGCGCGGCAGGACCAAGCCCATCGTCAGGTCGATCGAACACGACGCCCGCGGCCGGCGTACGCGGGTCGTGCTCGGCAACGGGGTGGTCACCAAGCGCGAGTACCACCCGCTCGCCGACCGCGTGGTCCGGATCACCGCGCGCCGTGGCGAGAACGGCGAGCCGGTCCAGGACCTCACCTACGTGTACGACCCCGTCGGCAACGTGACCCACGTCGGCGACGCGGCGTTCGCCCCGACCTTCGGGGCGGACGCCGGCGCCCCTGGAAGCCGTGAGTTCGCCTACGACGCGCTGTACCGGCTCGTCAGGTCGCAGGGGCCCGAGCTGGCGGGGCTGGAGCGGGAGTCGGAGCGCGACCCGGGACTCGCCCCGGTTGCCGCGACGAGGGGCACGCGGATCGCCCCGGGCACGCTCGAGACGGCCACTCGAGTCCACGCCTACGACGCCGCCGGCAACCTGGTCGAGACCCGCCGCTCCGGCGACTCGGCGTCGTGGAACGCGAAGACCGTCCTGGCGAAGGCATCGAACCGCGAGGCCGGCCGCCGCTTCGACGGGAACGGCAATCTGCTCGCGCTCGACGGCGGCGCCGCGCTGGAGTGGAACCACGCCGACCGGTTGGCCGCAGCGGTCGCGGGGTCGAGCTCCGCCCTGCGCCGCCACGACGCGGACGGCCGGCTCGCGCGCGAGCTCCTGTCGGCGGACGGCGGCGACCCGCTCGACCGGCTGCTCCTCGGGGCGGCGGAGATCGCGGCCGTGCACGGGGTGGCTGACCCGGTCGAATCGCGGACGCGCGTGATGGACGGCGAGCGGGTGGTCGCTGAGACCGTGGTCGACGGCGAGGGCAACTCCACCACGACGTACCTGGTCGGCGACCTCGCCGACTCGGTGACGCTCCGCCTCGACGGACGCGGTGCCCTGCGCAGCTACGAGGCATTCACGCCGTACGGTGCGACCGCGTTCGCGGTCGTGACCTCGGACGAGGAGGATCGCCTCAAGCTCGAGCGCTTCCAGTCGAAGCGCCGCGACCGCACGACCGGCCTGTACGACTTCGGGGCGCGGGTCTACGCGCCGTGGTCGGGGCGCTGGCTGTCGCCGGACCCGGCGGGGCACGCGGACGGGCTCAACCTGTACGCGTTCGTGGGCGGCAACCCGGCCAGCTTCGTCGACGTGGCCGGGCTGGTGAAGCTGTCCCTGGTGGGGAACGCCGGCCTCCAGATCGGCGGGACGGCCGAGGTGATCACGCCGCTCGACATCCTCGAAGCGGTCCACAGCGCGGCGGGGAAGGTCCAGACGTGGGCCGAGCAGCAGTCGCTCGTCAAGACCGGCAGCTTCGACATGCTGAGCAAGAGCGGCGTGAAGGAGGAGATGCCGGCCTACGCGGTCGGCCCCGGCGGGTTCGCGGTGATCCAGAAGAAAGCCACCGCGCCGAAGTACAAGCTCGGCTACGGCCCCTACCGAGCGACGCAGCACAGCGACATTGAGCCGGGCGTGCACTACAGCACAGTCGTCGGACACACGCGGGGTGGGGGCTGGAAATACGACTGGCTCGAGGACGGAGCGAACGCGTCGCAGTCGGCGCAATACGTCAAGCGCCTGCTCAAGGGGAAGATCGGGCTGGCCGAGCCGGCGCCGACCGACCCGAACGGCTTCGTCGCGGTGGTGATGGGCATCTCCGAGACGGACCGATCGATACTGGGACAGCCGCTCGGGATGCTGGCGCTCGATCTGATCAAGTGGGGCAAGCGGAGCTTCGCCCACACGTTCAAGGCCGACCAGCCGTCGTACCCGCTCGCGGCGACGGGAGGCAAGGCGTTCGCCACCGCGCTCAACGACTACTACGCCAGCGGGACCGTGGCGGCGGACCCCACGGCGGCCTATCCGAAGTTCCGCGAGATGCTGCTGGAGTGGGTCCTGACCGCACACGAGAGCCGCCCCGCGAAGACGGCGAGCAAGTTCGGCGCCGCCGGCGACAAGCAGGCGTTCCTCAAGGCGATCGAGGACGTCGTCGTGAGGCAGAACACGCGGGGCGGCGCGGCCCTCGGCAGCGGCACCGTCAAGCCCACGGTCTTTACGTGGGAGCAGGATCACTTCAAGGCGAACCCGGGCACGGGCGCGAAGCCGACGTCCAAGCGCAGCACAATCGGGCGAGGGGGGCGCAGGGGCGGTCAGTCGAAGCGGTGGACGGTCGACGCGTCGGCGGGCTACAAGAAGCGCAAGCGCAAGACCGCCCTCAAGGGAGGCATAGGGCCGATCACCGTCCCCATGAAGGTCAAGGCGAAGACGATCGGGCAGAAGAGGACGAAGCCCGATCCGGGCAGCTTCCGAAAGCGCAGCGCGCGCATAGCCGCGCCGAAGTAGGGGCGACGCCGGATTGCCGGCGTGAACCGACCGCGATCGGGGAATACGATGCTTCACGTTCTCAGACCAAGGGGGGGCCGTATGAGGAGCAGCGTCAGGACTTCGTGCCTAGCGATCGGGCTGGCGGTGGCGTTCGCCGCCGTTCCCGCCTCGGCGGGCGCCGCCGGGGTCGGCGACTACTCGTGCGACCTGAGCCTGTCGGTGAGCACCCCGATGGACAACGGCAGCTCGGGGTCGTTCTCGGCGTCCGGCCCCGGCGAGTGCTGGCTCGCGAACCCGACCGTCCGCGTCCCGACGCAGTTCAGCGCGAGCGGCACCTACCGCGCGCAGCGCTGCAGCCTGATCTCGATCGCGCAGCCGAGCTACCTGACGCTCACCGGCACGCTGACGTTCACGCCGTCGGGCGGCAGCTCGCTGTCCACGAGCGTAACGATCAAGACCGCCGACGTGGCGACCTCGAACTCGGGCGCCGGCACGATCACGCTCGGCAGCGGGCAGCAGGGGCCGATCACGGTCGACTACGACAGCGGGGCGCTCGGCTTCGTCGCCCGCTGCGGCGGCGGCGACTTCCAGCCGGAGTACGACGGCACGTTCGTGAGGGCGGGAGCGTGAGGCGCCGGCGGGCGCCGCGACGATTGGGGAGCGCTACCTAGCCGCCCGGATCGCGACCGTCGCGCTGCCGGTGCGCCCGCGTGAGACGCGGACGTGCCGCGCGGACGCCGCCATCCCCCGATCGGGGCATTGACGGGTGCACGTCGGAGGTGATGGGCTTCAGGCGCAGTGAGCGCGGCGGCGGCCAGCGGCGGGACGTTCCCGGGAGCGAGAGTCAACCCGGACGACCCGCGCTACCCGACGCTCGTACGCGGCTTCAACCTGCGCTGGGTCGGCGCCCCGCGCTACGTCGAGCTCTGTGCCGACACCGACCAGGTCGTGCGGGCCGTGCAGCAGGCGGTCGACGGCGGCCTGCGGATCACCGTCCGCGGCGGCGGGCACTGCTACGAGGACTTCGTCTCGGGCAACGACGGCGGCGCGATCCTCGACCTCTCCGCCATGAACGCGGTCTACCTGGACGAGGCGACGGGTTGTCACGTGATCGAGGGCGGAGCCACGCTGTGGGACGCGTACGTCCAGATGTACAGGGAGTACGGCGTCACGATCCCCGGCGGCTCGTGCGCGTCGGTGGGCGCGGGCGGACACGTGTGCGGTGGCGGCTACGGGCTCCTGTCGCGCCTGCACGGGCTGACGGTCGACCACCTCTACGGCGTGGAGATCGTCTGCGTCGACGCCTCCGGGACCGCCCGTGCGACCACCGTGACGCGCGACTCCCAGGACGACGCCGACTGGCTGCTCATGTGGGCGAACCTCGGCGGCGGCGGCGGCAACTTCGGGATCGTCACGCGCTACCTCTTCCGCGACCCGCCCGCCGCCCCGAGCGAGGCGCACGTCCTGAGCCACGCCTGGAACTGGTGCGACGTCGACTACCCGGCGTTCGCCCAGCTCGTCGCCAACTACGGCGGCTTCCTCGCCGAGAACAGCGACGTCGGCAGCCCCTTCGCCGGGCTGTTCAGCCTGCTGCACCTGACCCAGCGGGCCGGCAACTGCCCGCAGATCGTGCTGACCGCCCAGTACGTCGGCGACGAGCCGCAGCTGCTGGAGGACTTCGCGCAGGCGATCGAGGCCGGGATCCCGTCGCCGACCGGCCAGGTCGCGCCGGTCGGCTTCCACGGCGTGGCCGTGACACGCGATCCGGACATCCGCCAGCTCCCGTGGCTGTACGCCACCCAGACCCTCAACGGCACCGGCCCGAACCAGCGCGGCAAGTACAAGTCGGCCTACATGCTCGAGCCGTTCCCCAGCGACCAGGTGGACACGATCTGGACCTACCTCACCGACGCCGCGAACCCGAACCCGTCCGCGCTGCTCCAGGTCGACTCGTACGGCTGCCAGGTGAACGCCGTCGACCCGGCGGCCACCGCGGTGCCGCAACGCTCGTCGATCATGAAGCTCCAGTACCAGACCTACTGGACCGACCCGGCGCAGGACGACGCCAACCTGAGCTGGATCCGCGACTTCTACACCGCCATGTACGGGCCGGACGGCCCGGTCCCGGACGGGACCATGGACGGCTGCTACGTGAACTACCCGGACGTCGACCTGGTCGACTGGCAGCACCTCTACTACAAGGACAACTACGCCGGGCTCCAGCAGGCGAAGGCGACCTGGGACCCGGGCGACGTGTTCAACCACCGGCAGTCGATCGAGCTGCCCTGATGGCGGTCCGTTCGCGGACGCGAGGGACCCCCGGCCGGGGGGCGCCCTTGCGGTCCTTGATATGCCTTTCCGGACAGGTGAGATGCGCTGAACGATCAGCGTCGTTCGATCGAAGGAGACGTGATGGCTGAGCTGACGGCGCCGGGCGGGACCTCGAGGGGGCTGGTCCGGCTGGGTCGCGACGCACAGGCGTCCGCAGCCGAGCTGGGGCCCCTGGCGGACCTGGTCGGCGTGTGGATCGGTACGCAGGGATGGGAGCTGATCGCGGTCCCGGAGGGAGAGCCCGGCGGGCCGGAGGGCTTCACCTTCATCGCCCGGCCCTACGTCGAGATCGTCTCGTTCACCCCGATCGGAGCGCCGGTCCCGAACCGCGGCGGCCCGGCCGGCGAGATGTTCATCACCGGCCTGATGTACGACATGCGGATCGCCGACCTCGTCACGAACGAGCCGCTCCACCTCGAGACCGGGATGTGGTTCAACCTCGCCGACGTGCAGGGCGGCACCCCGCCGGACCAGCCGATCGCGCGCTCCGCGACGATCCCCCACGGCGACTCGATGCTCGCCCTCGGGACCTCGAGCGAGACCGCGGGACCGCCCGACATCCAGCTGCCGAGCGCCGTGCCCGACGCGGGGCCCGACGCCCCGCTCGGCTACGCGGACGCCTGGCAGGTCGAGGTCCCGTCGCCATGCGATCCGGCGGTGAAGTTCAACCCCGCGCACCCGAACCAGGTGCTGAAGGACGCGCTCGCGGGCCTGAACGTCGTGGAGACGACGACGCTGTCGGTGTCCACCGACGGCGGCGGGGGCATCCTGAACATCCCGTTCGTCGACGCGAACGCCAACGCCAGCCGGTTCTCGTGCGACTACTGGATCGAGACGATCGAGGCGACGCCGCCGCACGGCGGCGCGCCGAACCTGGTCCAGCAGCTCCAGTACTCGCAGCAGACGAACATCGAGTTCCTGCCGCAGTTCGGCAACCCCGACCAGCTGATCATGTGGCCGCACGTGAACGTGAACACGCTGCGCAAGCAGTGAGCTGCGGCTGAGGCCGGACCGGCGCACCGAGCCGGCCGGCCGCGCCCGCGTCACAGTCGTCCTCCGCGCGGCCTCTCAACGGGTGAACGGCACATCGACCCGAAGGAGAGGCGCAGGTGGATACAAGCGAACGCGCAGTGCTCGAGCTGGTCGTCTTCAAGCTGAAGGACGGCGCGACCCGCGAGCAGCTGCTCGGGACCGTCGACGCGGTCTCGGCCTGGGCGGCCGAGCAGCCGGGCTTCGCCGGGCGCGAGCTGGCCCACGACCCGGGCGGCGACCGCTGGATCGACATCGTTCGCTGGCGGACGCTCGAGGACGCCCACGGGGCGGCCGAGCGGTCATTGAGCTCGGAGTCGTGCGCGCCGATGTTCGGCCTGATCGACACGGAGTCGACGCTGATGCTCCACGCCGAGCCGGTGATCGCGCCGGTCCACGCGTGACCGCGCGGCGCGCGCTCGAGCCCGAGGAGATCCTGAGCGAGCTCCTCGGGCTCGATCCGGGCCTCACGCGCGAGCGCTACTGGGGCGAGGACGCGGTGTTCTACAACCCCGGCCGGGCGGCGCCGCTCGGCGTCATCCTCGCGGCGATCAAGGACCACGACGGGCCGAACGACCGGTCGGCGGACCTCGACCGCCACGGCCTCTACCGCTTCGCATTCGGCATGGCTCCCGACTCGTACGAGCGCCGCTTCGGCCCTCAGCCGGACCGCCCGCCGAAGGGCGGCGTGATCGACCTGCCCGGCTATGACCCGACGCGCGTGGGCCTGCTGATGCCGCACCCGGTCTACGGGTGGATGGGCTGGGTGCAGATCCTGGCGCCCACGGCGCACCAGTTCGCGCCGCTGCGCCCGCTCCTGCTCGAGTCGCTCGAGATCGCGCGCGCCAGGTGGAGGCGCCGCGCGTAGTCTGGAGGCATGGCCCTACCGTCCGGCATCGACGCCCTGGTCGCCCGCGCGCAACGCGGCGACGCCGCGGCGCTCGAGGCGGTGTGCGCCCGCGCCCGGCCGCTGCTCGTGCGGCACGCGCGCCGGCTGCTCGGGCGCTCCGCGGACGTCGAGGACGCGGTGCAGGAGGTCCTGATCCTGGTCTGCGCGCGCATCGGGACCTACCGCTGGGAGGGCAGCTTCGCGGGCTGGCTCTACGCGATCGCCACGCGCAGCATCCTGCGGCGCGCGGCGCGCACGCCGCGCGAGGCAGAGCTCACCGCCGACCTCGCCGACGTCGCTCTCGTGGCGGATCACGAGCCGATGACCGAGGCCGAGTGGCGGCTGGTCGAGCAGGACGTCCACCTGGCGTGCACCGTCGGCGTGCTGACCGAGCTCGCGCCCGAGACGCGTCGGCTGTATCTGCTCGGCGAGGTCCTGGCGGTCCCCGACCGCGTGGGCGCCGAGGTGGCGCAGACGACGCCCGCCGCCTACCGCAAGCGGCTGGAGCGCGCCCGCCGCGCGGTCACCGCCGCGGTGCGCGCCCAGGCTCAGCCCGCCGAGGACGACGGCCGCGTGGCCGCCGCCGCCCGCGAGCTCGACGACCTGCTCCGCCTGGGTGAGCTGCACCGGGCGCACGCCCGCCCCGGCACGCCGGCCGGCGCGCTGCGCGCGCTCGAGCGCGTGGCGCCGACGCTGGCGGGGTGACGGCTCGATGCGATCTGCTGCGTGCGGGCCTGGTCGCGGAGCCGCGTGGCTGCCGCGCGTGCCTCACGACGCCGCCGCCGCCGGACGGTCGCGCTCCACGATCTCGTCGAACGGACCGTCCGCGCGAACGGAGCCGCCGCCGAAGACGACGGCGCGGCGGCAGAGGGCGCGCAGCTCCGACAGGTCATGGCCCGCGGCGACCACCACGCCGCCGCCGGCCACGATCGAGCCGGCGATCGAGAGCAGCCACCCGCGGGACTCGGCGTCGAGCGCCTCGTGGACCTCGTCGAGCAGCAGCACCTCGGGCCGCGCCTGCTCGGCCACGGCCAACCCCAGCCGCGCGCTCATCCCCATCGAGTAGCTCGACGCCGGACGGTCGAACGCGTCTCCGAGCCGGGCGCGCTCGGCGACCGCCGGCACCGCGCGGCGCGCGTCCGCGCGCGTCAGCCCGGCGAGGACTCCGAGCAGGACCGCGTTCTCGCGGCCCGTCAGCGGCGGCAGCAGCCCCGCTCGCACCGCCAGCAGCGAGCCGATCCGTCCGGCGACCTCCACGCGGCCCTCGTCGGGCGCGTACACCCCGGCCAGAGCGCGAAGGAAGGTCGTCTTCCCCGCCCCGTTCGGGCCGATCAGGGCGACGCTCTCGCCGCTCGCGACCTCGACCGTCACGCCGCGCAGCCCCCACGAGTGCGTGGAGCGGCGGCGCACGCGCGCCATCGCCGCCGTCATCGGCCGCCCCTGGCGGTCGAACTCGAAGCGGATTCCGAGGTCGATGGCGCGGACGTGGGGCACGACTACGCGACCTTCGCCAGCTGCGCCTGATCGCGGCGGAAGACGGGCACGAAGATCGCCGCGACGACCGCGGCGACGGCGAGCGGCCAGAGCAGCTTCCAGGCCTCCGGCGCGCGACCGTAGAGGAGGGCGTCGCGGTAGGCCTCGAACACGCCGGTCAGCGGGTTCAGGCGCACGAGACCCTCGCCATCGCCGGAGATCTGATCGAGGGCGACGAGGCCCGGCGCCACGAAGAACAGCGTGCGCACGACGCTGACGACGAACGGGGTCATGTCGCGCGCCCACACCGCGAGCAGCGTCGCCGGGTACGCGACCGCCACCGCCAGTGCGAGGTTCACACCGACGACGACCGGAAGCCATAGCGTCGCCGCGGTCGGGGCGACGCCGTACGCGGCCATCATGATCGCGAGCAGAAGCAGGCTCGCCGCGAACGCCGCGGCCTCGGTGATCACGGAGGCCAGGGGAATCAGCGTGCGCGGAAAGGCCATGTTCGTGATGATCGGCGCGCGCATCCGCACCGAGTCCATCGCGTTGAGGACCGACATCATCAGGAGCTGGAACGGCACGACCGCGCAGGCGAGGCTCAAGCCGGTCGCGCGGCCGGGCTCGTCGAGCACGGCGCTCACCAGGATCAGGTAGACGCCGACCAGCGCGAACGGGTCGACCAGCCACTTGACCAATCGCCACGGCCCGCGCCCGTAGCGGGCGCGAAGATCGGATGCGCTCAGCGTCACGAGGATCTCGGCCGCGCCCGGCAATAGCCGCATCATAGGTAGCTTTCGCCGGTGCTCTGCGTCCCCTCCCGCGGTCCGTCGGTGCTCGCGCGTACGCGCGTCCGCCTGCTCGCGCTGCTCCAGGAGCGCGACGAGATCGACCAGCTCCCCGGCTGGCTCGCGAACGTGACGCCTCACGTCGACGGGATCGTCGCCCTCGACGACGGCTCGACGGATGGATCCGCCGAGCTGCTCGCGCGGAGGCCGGAGGTGGTGGAACTGATCCGCGTTCCCTCGAGCCGGATGCGATGGGACGAGGCCGGCAACCACCGCAGGCTCGTCGCGGCCGCGCTCCGGCACGGGGCGGATTGGCTGGTCGCACTCGACGCGGACGAGCGCGTGGAGCGCGACTTCCGCGCTCGCGCGGAGCGGGTCATCCGGCGCGGCCGGATGCTCGGCTTCGACGCGTACTCCCTGCGCCTCTGCGACCTGTGGGACTCGCCCGACCGGTTCCGAACGGATGGCATCTGGGGCGGCAAGCGAGTCGCGCGGCTGTTCCGCGCCCGTCCCGACCACGCTTTCGAGCCGCGACCGCTTCACGCCCTCAAGGCGCCCGAGCAGGGCCGCGTCCTGGGGCGATGGCCGGCCGCGGACCTGCGGATCTACCACCTGGGGATGCTCCGCCCCGAGGACCGCGCGGCGCGGAGGAGGCGCTACGAGCGGCTCGATCCCGGCGCGCTGCACCAGCCGCGCGAGGGATACGCCTACCTCACCGACGAGACCGGCCTGCGGGTGCGCGCCGTCCACCCGGCGCGCGGATTCGTCGAGTGAAGCGCCGCCTTGCGAGGGTCGTCGAGGCACGCATGCCGGCGCGCGTGTACCTGACGTTCGACGATGGACCGGACCCCGAGTGGACGCCGCGCGTGACGGCGGAGCTCGCGCGCGTCGGGGCGCGCGCCACGTTCTTCGTCATCGGCGAGCGCGCGCTGGAGCACCCTGAGATCGTCCGCTTCCTGCACGCGGAGGGACACGAGGTCGCCCTCCACTGCATGCGCCACGTGCGTCATACCGACACGACGCGAGGCGTGGTCGAACGCGACACGCGCGACGGGCTCGAGGTGCTCGACGGCCTCGGGATCCGCCCGCGCCGCTGGCGGCCACCCGCCGGAGCCCTCGCTCCGTTCACCAGGGCGGTGGCTCGCCGCCACCGCCTGCGCCTGGCGGGATGGTCCGCGGATCCGCGCGACTGGTCCGGCGAGCCCTCCGGCGTGCTGCTCGCCCGTGTCGCCGGCGAGCTGCACCCGGGCGCGGTCGTCGTCATGCACGACGGCCTCGGCCCGGGCGCGACCCGCGCCGATTGCTCGCAGACCGTCGAGTTGATCGAACCGCTCGTCGGCCAACTGCGCCAGCGTGGCTGGCACCCGGCCGCGCTCGACGAGAGGACGCTTCGCCGGCGCGCCGTCGATCGCGCGCTGCGGCCACTCGCGGCCGTCCCGCGCGCGGACGGCGGCGCCGACGTGGCGGTGGTCGCCGAGGCCGAGCTCGGCGAGGCCGAGCTCGCCGAGCTGAGCGCGCTGCTCGCGCAATCGATGACCCGGCTCGGGGCGGAGTACGCGCAACGGCCGTGGCGCCGCGTGCGACCCGAGTTCCGCGTGCTTGCCCGCGTCGACGGCTCGATCGTCGGGCAGGTCTCCGTCTTCCGGATCGGCACGCGACCGCCGCGCCGGCTCTACGGACTGGGCGACAACGCCGTGCTCCGCCCGTGGCGCGGCCGCGGCATCGCCAGGCGGCTGGTCGCGACGGCCATCGAAGAGGCCTGGAGGCGGGGGGCCGAGGTCGTCGTCGGCGACACCGTCGCCCTACGCCGTGAGGGCCAGTCGCTCGGCTTCGCCCCGGTACCGCGCTTCCGCTTCTACTACGAGCGCGACGGCTGCTGCCGCTGGCACCCCAACTGGATGGCCGCGATCCGTCATCCGGAGCCGCGCGCGCGGCTCGAGCTGGAGGAGGCCGACTTCTGACGCCGAGCTGCTCGATAGTGGTGCCGACCCACCGCCGGCCCGCGCGGCTCCGCGAGTGCCTCGCCGCGCTCGCCGCGCTCGACTATCCGCGCGACCGGCTGGAGGCGATCGTCGTCGGCGACGTGGGCGAAGAGCCGATCGAGCCGATCCTCGACGAGGTCCGCGGCCGGCTCGAGGTCGCGTTCCTCCCGCACGAGGTACTGCTTCCTGCGGCGCGCCGGAACGCCGGCGCGCGGCGTGCGCGCGGCGAGCTCGTGGCCTTCGTCGACGACGACTGCCGGCCCGCTCGCGACTGGCTTCGGCTGCTGGTGGAGGCGCGCGTCGATCCAGGCGAGGCGCTCGGCGGCCACACGCTGAGCACGCTCACCGACAACCCGTACGCCGAGGCGAGCCAGCTCATCATCAACATCGGCTACCGCCAGAACGGCGACGAGCCGAACGCGGCCCGCTTCTTCACCACCGACAACCTCGTCGTGCCGCGCGCACGCTTCCTGGAGCTCGGCGGATTCGACGAGACGTTCTGGACGGCGGAGGACCGCGAGTTCAGCGATCGCTGGCTCGCTCGCGGCTGGCGGATGCGCTACGTCCCGGAGGCGACCGTCTGGCATGCACACCCGATCGGGCTGCGCGGGTTCGTGAGCCGCAACTGGCACTACGGGCGCGGTGCGCAGCGTTTCTGGCGCAAGCGCGCGCAGGCGGGCCGCGAGCCGTTCCGGCCCGATCTCCGCTTCTACGCGACCGTCGCCGGCGCGCCGTTCCGCCAGCGCACGATGCGCGGCCGGATCGCGTTGCTTCTGCTCACCTGGCACGTGCTCAACACCGCCGGCTTCGTCTACGAGGCCGTGCTGGCCCGCCTCGGACGCTCGCCGCTCGTCGCGATCGCGGTCCCGTACTCAGCGGAGAGCCCCGGACGGGGCGGCGGCGCGGCGCGACCCGCCGACGGCCACGCCGGCGGCCCGGGCCAGCACGCCGGCCGCGACGATCGGCGCGAGCCTGTGGGTGCGAACGTCGAGGGCCGGGGAGCGGCGCGCGCGCCGTAGGCCGCGCGGGGCCTCGAGGAGCGCCTGCAGCGCAGCGCGGCGGCGGCGCTCCGGCAAGATGCGCCCGCGCCGGCGTCCGCGGGCGAACTGATCGGCGAGGAGCCCCGCGAAGGTCGGCGCGTAGGCCTGCTCGGTGACGACCTCGCGCGCCAGCTCTATGTCGATTCCGGCGGCGACCAGGCGCGCGTTCACGGCGGTGTCCTCGCCGATCTCGCGATCCTCGGGGAAGGGCCCGTGCGCCTCCAGCGAAGACCGGGAGTAGGACACCCCGTAGCGCAGCCGGACCGGCGTGTCGATCCCCGGCAGGCGATAGCCATGCGTGACGACACAGCCCGCGACCGCGGGCAGCCGCGCGCCGCGCGGGACGATCGCCGACGCGACGGCCTGTGCCCCGCGGCGGTGGCGGTCGAGCCTGCCCGCCACCCAGCCCGGACGGGCGCGCGCGTCGCCGGACAGGAACGCGACGTACGGCGCCCTCGTCGCCGCGACGCCCGCGTTGCGGGCCGCACCGGGGAGACGCCGCTCCGCCGACGCGGTCACGCGGACGTCCGGTCGCTCGCGCGCGAGCAGGCGGGCGGCCTCGCCGGAGCCCGAGTGCGAGACCACCAGCTCCACCGGGCCACCCTGCGCGAGCACCGAGTCGACCGCGTCGAGAATGGTCTCGTCGTTGCGATACGAGAGCACCACGATCGCGAGCTCTGCGGACATCGGCGGCACATATAGCGGACGTATACTCGCGCGCTTGCGCCTGACCGCGATCGTGCCGGCGGCGGCCGCCGTGCCGGCCGGAATCATGGCGCACCTGACCGCCCGGAGCCAACTTCGGGCCGCGGCGGCGGTCGCGGCGGGGACCGCCGTGGTCTGGCTCGTGCTGGGCCGCGGCTACCTCGGCTACGACACGGAATGGGCGCTGGTCTGGGGCGGCCAGCTCGCCGGCGGCGAGCTCCCGGACTACTCCGCCGTGCTGATCACGCCCACGCCGCACCCGCTCGCGAACGCCGTCGGCGCGCTGCTCTCGCCGCTCGGCGACGCGCGCCCCACGATCCTCCTGGTCGCGCACGCGGCCGCCCTCGTCACGCTCGCCTACCAGCTCTTCGAGCTCGGCCGGGTGCTGATCGCGTGGCCGGTGGGCGCGCTCGCCGCCGCGCTGGTGCTCACCCGCCCGGCGCTCGTCGAGCAGACCCTCTACGCGTCGCCCGACGTCTTTTTCCTCGCTCTGGTCGCGTCCGCGGCCGCCGCCGAGGCGCGGCGGCCGCGGCGCGGGGCCTCGGTGCTCGTGCTGCTGGGTCTGGCCGGCCTCCTGCGGCCCGAGGGCTGGCTCCTGGCGGCCGCCTACACCGTCTATCTGCTCGCCGCCTCGGACCGCCGCCGCCGGCCGCGCCTGGTCGCGCTCGGCGCTGCCGCGCCGGTGGTCTGGGCGCTCGCGGACCTGATCGTCACCGGCGATCCGTTCTACTCCCGTCACAGCACGGTGCAGATCACGACCGCGCTCAACCCTGGAGGCCGGAGCGGCCCCTCCGGCCTCGCCGCTCTGCCGGACCACCTGCGCGACGCGCTCACGGGTCCGGTCGCCGTGTTCGGCGTCGCCGGGCTCGTGAGCGGACTCTGGTTCCTGCGCCGGCGCGTGCTGCTCCCCGCCGCGATCTGCGGCCTCGGCATGGGCGCGTTCCTCGCCCTTGGCCTCGCCGACGTGCCGCGCCTCACGCGCTACGCGATGCTGCCGGCCTCGATGCTCGTGCTGTTCTGCGGCGTGACCGCGTTCGGATGGCTCGGGGTCGAGTCGCGGCCGCGCCTGCGGCGGGTGTGGATCCTCGCGGCGCTCGCCGTGCCCGCCGTCCTGATCCCGAGCCTGCGCGACGACCTCCAGCGCATCGACCGGGTCGCCGAGCTCAGCCACCGCGCCGGCGAGTCGGTGCGCGATCTCGACCGGCTCGCCGAGACGCCGGCCGTGCGCGCGGCCTCGCGGCGCTGCCGCGCGGTCTTCGTCGCGACCTTCGGCTACCGCCCCCAGGTGGCGCTCGCGCTCGACCGCGAGCCGAAGGAGATCCTGGTCGACGTGCCCGATCCGCCCGCCCGCGGCCTCGCGATCCTGCCGGTCGGGACGCTCCGGCCGCGCGGATTCGAGCCCGTCGCCGCCTCGCGGCTCTGGACCGTCACCGAGCGCTGCCCGTAGCGGGTCCCGTGGCCCATCCCGGGTCGCCCGCATGTTGCCACGCCCGGTCGCGATCCTCCAAGCTGCGGCCGGATCCGGCGCCTGTGACGACGACCTTCGGAAAGCCGACGCCCCTCGACGTGCGCGACGCGGTGGTCGCGCAGTTCGAGATCACCCGTGACGCGGTCCGGGCGTACGCCGACGTCGTCGGTCACCGCGAGGCGGTCTACCGCGACCCCGAGGCGGCGCGGCGCGCGGGCTACCCGGACCTGGTCGCGCCGCCCATGTTCGCGGCCGTGTACGCCGCGCCGGCCGTCTGGCCCGCCATGGCGGAGGCCGTCGGCACGGGGATGGAGGGCGTGCTCCACGGCGCGCAGGAGTTCCGGTGGAGCGGCCTCGCGTTCGCCGGCGACGCGATCACGACCGAGGCGCGCGCCGTCGAGCGCACCGAGGCGGGCGGGCTCGCCTTTCACGTGGTCGAGTCGATCTCGTCGAACGCCGCCGGCGAGGAGCTCGTGCGCGGGCGCTGGATGGCGATCAGGCGCGAGCGCCCGTGAGGGCCGGCGACGCGATCGGCCCGGAGCGGATCGTCCCGGCCGCGGACGTGCCGCGCCGCTACGCCGAGGTCTCGGGCGACTTCAACCCCGTGCACCTCGATCCGGAGTACGCCGAGGCGGCCGGGCTCCCCGGCGTGATCCTGCACGGCCTGTGGACCATGGCGCAGCTCGCGCGAGTCGACCTCGCGGCGGCCGGGGGCGACCCCGCCCGGCTCGAGCGGCTGTCGGTCGAGTTCCGCAGCGCGGGCCTCCCGGAGCGGGAGATCGCGGTCGCGGCGACGGTGAGGGACGTGCGCGACGGCCGGGCGCTGGTCGAGCACGACGTCCGGCAGGACCGGCGCCGGCTCGTGCGTCGCGCGCGCGCCGAGATCGCGCTGGACCCCGGCGCCTGACCGGCCGGCGCGCCCGCACCGTCCGCTACGGTCGCCCCATGACGGGCGGTAGGCCGCTCACGGAGCAGTCGGCCATCGAGCTGGCTGCGGCGATCCGCGAGCGCCGCACCAGCGCGCGCGCGGTCCTCGAGGCGCACCTCGATCGCCACCGGCGCTTCCACGCGAGCGTGAACGCCATCGTCGTGCCGCGCTTCGAGGCGGCGCGCGCGGAGGCCGACGCGGCCGACGCGCGCGTGGCGGCCGCCGCCCCGGACGAGCCGCTCCCCCCGCTACTCGGCGTGCCGTTCACGGTGAAGGAGCTGTTCGGCGTCGAGGGGATGCCGCAGTCCGGCGGGCTCGTCGCGCGGCGCGAGGTGCGCGCGCGGACGACGGCGACCGTGGCCGCTCGCATGCGGGCCGCCGGCGGGGTGCTGGTCGGCCTCACGAACAGCTCGGAGCTGTCGCTCTGGCTCGAGTGCGAGAACCGCGTCTACGGGCGCACGAGCAACCCGTACGACCCGCGGCGCACGTCCGGCGGGTCGTCCGGGGGCGAGGCGGCGGCGATCGCCTGCGGCGCGTCGGCGGCCGGCGTCGGGACCGACACCGGCGGGTCGATCCGGGTGCCCGCGTTCTGCTGCGGCGTGTTCGGTCACAAGCCGTCGCGCGGCCTGATCCCGCTGACCGGCAGCTATCCGGAGATCTCCGGGCTGTCGAAGCGCCTCGTGAGCTTCGGCCCGCTCGCGCGGCGCGCCGAGGACCTGATGCCGCTGCTGCGCACCCTCGCCGGCCCCGACGGGGCCGACGACTCGGTGCGCCCGGCGGAGCTCGGCGACCCGGGCGCGGTGGCGCTGGAGGGGCTGCGCGTGCGGATCGGCGAGCGCCGCTGGGCCCGGCCGCTCGGCCGCGACGTGCTGGCGGCGCGCGACCGCGCGACGGATGCGCTCGCCGCGGCCGGCGCGCGCGTCGAGCGGATCGCCCTGCCGGACCCGCGCCGCGCCGTCTGGCCCGGCGCCGCGACGCTCGGCGACGCCGGGAGCGCGTCGGTGCTCGCGCTGCTCGACGAGGCGGGCGGCCCGCGCCCGACCGTGCTCGGCGCGCTCCGTCGTGACGACCCCTACACGACCCCCCTGCGGATCATGGCGCTGCTGGAGCCGCTCTACCGGCGCGTCCCCGAGCGCCAGCTCCGCCGCGCGGTCGCCGCGGGCGAGCGCTTCGGCGCCGAGCTGACGGAGGCGATCGGGGACGGCGTGCTGCTCCACCCCCCGCTCGCGGGACCCGCCCCGCGCCACGGCCGCACGACCGGGCGGCCCTTCTACTTCACCTCCGCGCTCGCCTTCAACATCGCGCCGGTCCCGGTCACGCAGGTGCCGCTCGGGCTCGGACGCGGCGGGCTGCCCGTCGGGATCCAGGTCGCCGCCGGCCCGGGGCGCGACCACGTGGCCATCGCCGTCGCGCTGCAGCTCGAGCGCGCGCTCGGCGGCTGGTCGCCTCCCGCCGCGCCTCGCTGAGCCCTTCCGGCTCGGCGGGATTTGACGGCCGTTCCGGCAGCGGCTGAACTTCGCGCCGTGGTCGAGCCCGTTCGCGTCGCGGTAACCGGTGTGGGCGCCGTCACGCCGCTCGGCGTCGGGGCGGAGACGCTCCACAGGCGCTGGACGGCCGGCGAGTCGGGCATCGAGGACGGGCTCGGGCGGGCCGACTTCGACGCGTCCGAGCACCTCAGCCGGCGCGACATGCGCAGCTTCGACCGCTTCACCCAGTTCGCGCTCGTGGCGGCGAACGAGGCGCTCGGCCAGGCGGGCTGGCTCGACGAGCTGCCGTACGACTCCGAGCGCATCGCGTGCGTCGTCGGCACCGGCATGGGCGGCGTCGAGTCGCTCGAGAGCGACATCGACCGGGCCCGCGAGCGCGGCCACGACCAGGTGTCGCCGCTCACGATCGCCAAGCACATGCCGAACGCCGCGGCGGCCGCGATCTCAGCGCGCTACGGGCTGCACGGCGAGTCCATGGGCGTCTGCGGAGCGTGCGCGAGCGGGGCGATCGCGACCGGCGCCGCGATGGGCCTGCTGCGCAGCGGAGCGGCGGACGCGGTCGTGACCGGGTCGTCCGACGCCGGCATCACGCCTCAGATGCGCGCGGTGTTCGGCGTCATGGGGGCCTCGTCGCGAGCAGGGGTCTCGCGGCCGTTCGACCGGCGCCGCGACGGGTTCGTCGGCGCCGAGGGCGGGGGGATCCTCGTGATCGAGCGCGAGGAGGGCGCGCGGGCGCGCGGAGCCGAGCCGGTGGGGTTCCTGTGCGGGTACGGCGTGACCTGCGACGCCCACCACGTGACCGCTCCCGAGCCGAGCGGGCGGCAGGCGGCGCGGGCGATCGAGCGCGCACTCCAGGAGGCGGGCCTGGCGCCCGAGGACCTGAGCTACGTGAACATGCACGGCACCGGCACGCCGCTGAACGACCGCGCCGAGACCAAGGCCGTCAAGCTCGCGCTCGGAGAGGTCGCCGAGCGGATCCCGATGTCGTCGCTGAAGTCCGCGATCGGGCACCTCGGCGGCGGCGCGGCGTCGGTGGAGGCCGTGGCCACGCTGCTCGCGCTGCGCGACCGGGTGGCGCCGCCCACGCTCAACCTCGAGGAGCCCGAGGAGGGCCTCGACCTCGACTACGTGCCGGGCGAGGCGCGCCGGCTGCGCGACACCAACGGCTCGCCGCCGGCCGCGATCAGCAACTCGTTCGGATTCGGCGGCCACAACGCGGTCCTCGCGGTGAGCGCGGCGTGATCCTCGGGCTCAACGCCTACACGTACTGCTCCGGGGCCGCGCTCTACGACGGCGAGGTGCGGCTGGTCCTCGAGGAGGAGCGGCTCAACCGCGAGAAGAAGACGAAGGCGTTCCCGCGGATGGCGCTCGAGGCCGCCGCGCTCGAGCCGGGCGACGTCGAGTGCGTCGCGTTCCCGTGGGATCCCGCGAAGCTGCTTTGGGAGGAGGCCAAGGTGCTGGGCGCCGGCCTGCCGCGCAGCCTCCAGATGCTGCGGCCCGCGGCGGACCCGGAGGGCAGCGCGGCGCTGCCCCTCTTCGCGTGGACGCGGCTGCCGCTTGACGTGCGGCGCCACTTCGGGGGTCGCCGGCCGCCGATCCGGTTCGTCGGCCATCACCGCGCGCACGCCTGCCTGGCGTTCTTCGGCTCGCCGTTCGAGGAGTCGATCGTGCTCGTCGCGGACGGCTACGGCGACGACTGCTCGCTGTCGGCCTGGCTCGCCCGCGGCACGCGGATCGAGCTCCTCTGGCGCAACAGCTTCGCGCACTCGCTCGGCCTCCTGTACGGGGCGGTGACGAGCCATCTCGGCTACCGCGCCTGCCACGACGAGGGCAAGGTCATGGCGCTGGCCGCGCTCGGCGGCGACGGGATGCTCGCGGACTTCCGCGAGATCGTCCAGCTCGACGAGGCGGGCGGGCCGCCGCGGCTCGACTTCTCGTATCTCAACTACCACCGCGCCGGCGAGCTCGATCCCTTCACGCGCAAGTTCAAGGACCGCTTCGGGGAGGAGCGCGGCCGCGGCGAGCGGCTCGAGCCGCGCCACGCGGACCTCGCCGCGGCGCTCCAGTGGACGCTCGAGGAGGCCCTGCTCGACATCGCGCGGCGGCTGCGCGAGCGGCACGGGATCCCCAACCTCGCCCTCGCGGGCGGCGTGGCGCTGAACTGCGCCGCGAACGGCCGGCTCGCCCGCGAGTCGGGCTTCGACGCGATCTACGTGCCGCCGAACCCCGACGACGGCGGCACGCCGCTCGGCGCTGCGATGCACGTGCACCACTGCGTGAACGGGCATCCGCGCGCGGAGCCGATCCTCCACTCGGCGTTCGGGCTCGAGTACGGCGCCGCCGACGTGGGGCGGGCGGCCGCCGGGCACGGCGCGCGGCCGGTCGCCGACCCGGCGGAGGCCGCGGCGGCGCTGCTGGCGGAGGGCCGCACGGTGGGTTGGTTCCAGGGGCGGATGGAGATGGGGCCGCGCGCGCTCGGGCAGCGCTCGATCCTCGCCGACCCGCGCCCGCCCGGGATGAAGGACCACCTCAACGCCGACGTGAAGCACCGCGAGCCGTACCGCCCGTACGCGCCGTCGGTGCTCGAGGAGGAGCTCGGAGCCTGGTTCCCGGACAGCCCCCCGTCGCCGTTCATGAGCTTCGCCTCGTCGGTGGCGGCCGACCGCGCCGACCAGGTCCCGGCCGTCCTGCACGTCGACGGGACGGCGCGCGTGCAGAGCGTGACGGCCGCCGCCGCGCCGCTCTACCACCGGATGATCCGCGCGTTTGCCCGCCGCACCGGCGTCCCGATGGTGCTGAACACGTCGCTCAACGACCAGGAGCCGATCTGCTGCAGCCCCGCCGACGCCGTCCGGATGTTCGAGAGCACGAACCTCGACGCGCTGATAGTCGAGGACGCGCTCCTCACCGCTCCCGGCGTGCGGCAGCCGGAGGAGGAGCACGCGGGCGCGCCCGCGTGAAGGGTCCCGAGGAGTTCTGGGGCGCGCTCGACGTCGCCTACCACCGGCATCTGGGGATCGAGTTCGATCGCGACGAGCGCGGCCGCGGGGTGGTCACGCTCCCGGCCCGGCCCGAGCTGACGGAGCCGGACGGGCGCCACTCCGACGCCGCGCTGTTCACCGTCGGCGACGTGGCCGCCGGGCTCGCGGTGTGCGACGCGCTGCTGCCCGCGCTCGGCGAGCCGCCGGCCGGTACCCAGCTAGGGCTGCTGACCACGGGGGCCCGGCTGCGGATGCGCGCCGCGGTCGCCCCCGGCCCGCTGCGCGGCGAGGCGCACGTGGAGATCGGTCCGGCGGAGCTCGCCGCAGCGCTCGAGAAGACGCGGAAGTTCAAGTTCGAGGTGTGCGTGGACGTGGCCGCCGGCGGGTCGGCCGCGGCCGCGGAGGTACGTCTCGACATGGTGTTCCGTCTCATGCGCGAGCGGCAGTTCGACGCGATGACGGCGCGCGCCGCCGCGACCGAGCGCGGAGCGAGCGCGCACGGGGCGCCGATCCACGGCTGCCGGTTCGCCAACCATGTGCGCGCCTACCTCGTCGAGTCGTCGCCGCGGCGCGCGGTCGTGGTCCAGGCCGACGCCGCCGAGCTCGACAACCACATCGGCGTGCGGCACGCGGGCGCCCTGTACGGGGCGGCCCAGGGCGCCTCGCACGCGCTGGCGCTGGCGGCGCACGGGCCGGCCGGGCTCCTGCCCGTGCACACCTCCGTCGCGTGCCAGGCGATGGGCGTCGGGCCCACCACCACCGTCGCGGAGCCGCGCGCGGGCGCTCCCCTCGGCACCCGCGCCGTGACCACGACCGCCGACGGCACCCCGGTCCTCACGGTCGACGTCGACTGGGACTCAGGCGACGGCGCCGTTGCCGTCGGCCACCGAGACGATCACCGCCGCGTTGTGACCGCCTAGGCCGAAGCAGAAGCTGAGCCCGGCGCGTGCGTGCTTGCCGCTGCCGTCGGTGATCGGGACCGGCTCGCCCGGCACGTAGAAGAGGTCGAGCTCGGGGTCCTGCTGCTCGAGCCCGACGGTCGGCGGAGCGACGCCGTGGCGCACCGCCAGCACGGTGGCGATCGCCTCGACCGCGCCCGCCGCGGTCTGGAGGTGGCCGATCACCGACTTCGTGGACGACACGGGAACCGTTCGCGCGCGCTGGCCGAGGGAGTCCTTGATCGCCGACGTCTCGACCTGGTCCCCCACGAGGCTCGACGCGCCGTGCGAGTTCACGTAGTCGATGTCGCCGGGCTCGAGCCGCGCCGACTCGAGCGCCAGGCGGATGGCGCGCGTTATGCCGTCGCCTCCGGGCGGGGGTGCCGCCAGGTCGTGCGCGTCGGTCGTGGCGCCGTAGCCGTTCAGCGTCGCCAGCGGCTCGGCGCCGCGCGCCGCCGCGCCCGACGCGCGCTCGAGCAGCAGGACGCCGGCGCCCTCGCCGGGGATGAAGCCGTCCCGGCGCCGGTCGTACGGACGGCAGTTCCCGCTCTCCGACACGGCGCCCATCACGTCGAACGCTGCGACCGTGAACTCGGTCAGCGTCGCGTCGGAAGCGCCCACCGCGACCGCGTCGATCGAGCCCGTCTGGATCATCCGGACGCCGGCGCCGAGCGCCTGGAGGCCGGCGGCGCAGGCTGCACTCACGGTGCATGTCTCCCCGCGCCAGCCGTAGCGGATCGCGGCCGACGCGGTCGCCGCGTTCGGCATCAGGCGCACCACCCCCAGCGGCGAGAGCCGGCGCGGCCCGTTCTCGCGGAAGACGTCGAACTGCTCCTCGATCGTCTCGAGCCCGCCCACGCCCGTGGCGATGACCGACCCGATCCGCTCGGGCGGGCACGGCGGGGCGTCCCGCCAGCCGGCCGCCCGGATGGCCTCCTCGGCCGCCACGAGCGTCATCTGCGTGAAGCGATCGGCCGCGCGGATCTCCTTGCGCGACAGGTGGTCGGCCGGGTCGAAGTCGCTCGCCGCAGCGATCCCGTTGTGGATCGCCGACTCGCCCGCGACCCAGCGCTCGAAGAGCAGCTCGGCGCCCACGCCGAACGGCGTGACCGCTCCGACGCCGGTGATGGCGATCGCGTCGCCGCCGGCTTCCATGGCGGGCTCTCTGCCCCTCGCGCCGGCGGGTCTAGGCCACGGCCTGCATGATGCAGCGCTCGACGACCGCAAGCGCGTCGCCGACGGTGACGACCCCCTTGAACTCCTCGGCCTCGAGCCGGTGGCCGAACTCGTCCTCCACGATCTGCGCGAGCTCGACCAGGTCGAGCGAGTCGACGTCGAGCGACTCGAGGGTCGTGTCCGCGGCGATGTCGTCGCGCTCCGCGCCGAAGCTCTCGAGCGCGTCGAAGACGACCTCGCGGATTCGGTTGGGGTCTATGGCTGGCACTCCGGTGACCTCCTGGGTTCGTTCTTCCGGTCCGGTCGCTTCAGGCGCTCAGGCCCCCGTCGACGACGAGCACGGCGCCAGTGACGTAGCTCGCGTCCTCCGACAGCAGGAACGGGATGCACGCCGCGATCTCCTCGGGCGCCCCCGAACGCCGCGCCGGCACGTGCTGGACGATGCCGTCTGCGACGTCCTCGGTCAATTCGGTCCGCACGAGCCCCGGCGCGATGGCGTTCACGGTGATGCCGCGCCGCGCGACCTCGACGGCGGTGGACTTCGTGAAGCCGATCAGCCCGGCCTTCGACGCCGCGTAGTTCGACTGGCCGGGGTTCGCGCGCGGCCCGACGATCGAGGCGACGTTCACGATCCGCCCGAAGCGCGCGCGCAGCATCGGCCGGATCGCCCGGCGCGTCACGCGGTACGCGCCGCTCAGGTTCGTCTCGATCACGGCATTCCAGTCGTCCTCGCCGATCTGCGGGAGGAGCCCGTCGTGCCGGGTGCCGGCGTTGTTGACCACCCGCAGCACCGGGCCGTGGTCGCGCTCGATGCCGTCGAACATCTCGTTGACGGCCTCCGGCTGCGTCACGTCGGCGGGCGCGGGGAACGCCTCGCCGCCGGCCGCGGCGATCTCCTCGACGACGGCCGCGGCCCCCTCGGCGTCCGCGCGGTAGTTGACCGCCACGGTCAGGCCGTCGCGAGCGATCCGGCGGGCCACGGCGGCGCCGATCCCCCGTGACGCCCCCGTCACCAGCACGCAGCCGCCGTGCCCGTTGCTAGCCACGGGCCGGCACCGGGGAGTTCGCGGCCTCGCGCGCGAGCAGCTTCGCGGCCGGCTCGGCGGTGACTCCCGGCAGGATCGTGCGGATCAGGCGGCTGAGGACGTTGCCGGGCGCCGCCTCCACGAAGTGGCGGGCGCCGGCGGCGTGGAGCCACTGCACGGCGCGCGGCCAGCGGACCGGCTCGACCAGGCTCGCGCCGAGCTGGCGGGCGGGGCAGGTGAACGGCTCGCCGGTCACGCTCGACACGACCGGGCGATCCGGCTGGCGGAAGCGAACCCGGCGGACCACGTCGAGGAACCGCGGCAGCGCGGACTCGAGCGCCCGCGAGTGGAACGCCCCGCCGATCGCGAGCTCGACGCCCTTCCCGCCCAGCGCCTCGACCTCGGCGCGCGCCCCGGCGAGCTGGGTTCGCGGCCCGGCGGCGACGATCTGATCGTGCGCGTTGTAGCTCGCGACGGTCAGCTCGCGGCGCGCGACGATCGCCTCGGACGTCTCGGCGGCCACTCCCAGGAGCGCCATCATCCCCGTCCCGGCCGCCACCTCGGCCGTGAGGACGCCGCGCGCGGCGACGATCCGAGCGCCGTCCTCGACGTCGATCGCGCCGGCGGCCACGAAGGCGGCGATCTCACCCATCGAGTGGCCGGCGAACGCGACCGGATCGACGTGGTCGCGCAGCGCCAGCCAGCTCGCGACGCTGCGGGCGAAGATCGCCGGCTGCACGTAGCGGGTGCCGGCGCCGACCCGTTCGAACGGGTCGGCGCCCACGGCCTCGCACACCACGTCGATCAGGAAGGGCGCCTCGCGCTGCACGTCCTCCCGCATGGCGGGCGACTGCTTTCCCTGTCCTGGGAAGACGACGGCGCTGGCCCGTCTCGATGTGCCCCGCTGCGCGCTCACGACTGGCGTTGAAACCAACCGATCGCGTGGCGACCGCGTCAAGTTTGCGTAACCAAAAGAAGGCTGTTCGACTGTCCCCTGCTTCGGAGTACGCCTCGCCTTACGCAACGTGGCCGCGAGATGGTTACGGTCAAACGGGGGATGAGGGCACGAACAATGGGGGATCGCCGCGGACCGCCACCGCAGCCGGTCGCCAGGTCAAGGAGGGGAGACCGCTTGAACGCCGCGACGCAGGTCGGGAACCACATCCGGCAGGAGGTCGGTCCGAGGGAGCCCAGGCGAGTTGCGCTCACGCCAGTCTCGTGGTCGCCGTCGGCCGACGCCCTCTGCTTCAAGGACTGGGTCGAGCAGGGCCGCCGGCTCGGCGTGATGGGGCGCGGAGCGGCGTGGTGGATCGGCGATTGGGTGCAGTACGGCAACGTCGCCTACGGCGAGCGCTACGTGCGGGCCGCGCGGATCACGGGCTACGACGTCCAGACGCTGATGAACATGGTCTACGTGGCCTCCCGGTTCGAGATCTCCCGACGCCGGGAGAAGCTGTCCTGGAGCCACCACTCGGAGCTCGCCGCGATGGAGCCCCAGGAGCAGGACCGCTGGCTCGCCCACGCCGAGCGCGAGCGGCTCTCGGTTCGCGACCTGCGCGAGGAGCTGCGACGCGACCGCCACGCCAACCGCGCCTGCGATCAGCACAACGGGCGCCGGCGCGTCGCGTCGCTGCCCCCGGCGGAGCCGGTCGTCTGCCCCGAGTGCGGCTGCCTGGTGCCGGTGCACGGCGATCGCGAGGCCATCGAGGCGGCGGCGGGCCGCTCGCACTGACCATGGCCGGCAGGGCGGTGCTCGAGCTGGAGGCGGTCCGGCACCGGTATGGCACGGGCGGCGCCGAGGTGCTCGCGCTCGACGGCGTCGACCTCGCGGTCGGGCCCGGCGAGGTCGTGGCGGTGTTCGGGCCGAGCGGGTCGGGGAAGACCACCCTCCTGCACCTCGCGGCGGGACTCGAGCACCCGTCCGAGGGGCGCGTCCTGTTCGAGGCCACCGACCTCGCCGGGCTCTCGGAGGCCGAGCGCTCCGCGCTGCGCCGGCGCCGGCTCGGGGTGGTGTTCCAGTTCTTCAACCTCGTCCCAGCGCTCACGGCGGTGGAGAACGTGGCGCTGACGCTGCGCTTCGACGGGGTCGCGGCCGGGGACGCCTCGGAGCGGGCCCGCGAGGCGCTCGCCCGAGTCGGCGTCGAGCACCGCCGTGGCCACCTGCCCGGCGAGCTCTCGGGCGGCGAGATGCAGCGGGTCGCGGTGGCGCGAGCGATCGTGGCGCAGCCCGCGCTGCTGCTCGCGGACGAGCCGACCGGGAGCCTCGACAGCCGCAACGGCGACCTGGTCCTCGAGCTGATCGCCTCGCTCGCGCGCGAGCGCGACATCGCCGTGCTGCTGGCGAGCCACGACGGCCGGGCGGCCAAGCACGCCGACCGGGTGCTCACCATGCGCGACGGCAGCCTCGCGGCTCCCGCGCCCGCCGGCGAGCCCGCGCGCGACGTCGCGCTCGCGTGACCGGGCTCCCGCCCATCCTCCGCCTCGCGCTGCGCAGGGCGCGCGAGCGGCCGCTGCCGCTGCTGCTCGCCGCGCTCGGGATCGCCGCCGGCGTCGCACTGATGTTCTCCCTCCTCCTCGTGCACGAGAACCTGGCCGGCTCCGGCACCCAGGTGGAGCGGGAGCTGGCCGGGGGCGCCGAAGCGATGCTCCTGGCCCGCTCCCCCGAGGGCGTGGAGCAGAGCGTGTACGACCGCGTCGCGTCCACCCCGGGCGTGCGCGCGGCGGCGCCCGTGAGCGAGCGCCAGGTGACGCTGAGCGCGGGGTCGCGGCGGGTCGAGGCGCGGCTGTTCGGGATCGACAGGCGGGCGCTGCGACTCGGCGGGCCGGTCGTGCGCGCGACGCTGGGGCGCGTGCGCGACGAGTCCGCGCTGGGCGTGTACCTGCCGCGACAGCTCGCGGGGCGCCTCGGCGTCGAGCCGGGCGGGCGCGTGGCGGTGGAGACCTACGGGCGGATCCGGCCCGCGGGCGTCCGCGCCATCCCGGACGAGGAGCGCCTGCGCGCGGCCGGCGACAGCCGCGTCGCGGTCGCGCCACTCGGGCTGGCGCAGCGGCTGACCGGCGACCTGGGACGGCTCAACCGCGTGCTGGTGCAGTTCGAGCCGGGCCAGGCCGGCGCGGCCCGGGAAGCGCTGGAGGCGAGCCTCGGCGACCGGCTCGACCTGCGGCCGATCGACGCGGAGGCGGGCCTCCTGGCGCAGGCGTCGGCGCCCGAGCGGCAGGCGACGCTCCTGTTCAGCGCCATAGCCCTCGTCGTCGGCACCTTCCTCGCCTACAACGTCGTCCTGCTCGCGGTGCTCGACCGGCGGCGCGAGATCGCGCTGATGCGGGCGATCGGGGTGGGCCCGCGCGCCCTGGTGGCGGGCATCCTCGCCGAGGCACTCGCCATCGGGGTGGTGGGGACGAGCCTCGGCCTCGTCGTCGGAAAGGCGTTCGTCGCGGAGCTCGTCGACGACACGCCCGAGTACCTGCGGTCGGCGTTCGTGTTCGAGCCGCCCACGCGCGTGCCGGCACGCGCGATCGCCATGGCGTCGGTCGCGGGACTCGCCGCCTCGCTGGTCGCGGCCGCCCTGCCGACGCTCGCGCTGCTGCGCGTCCCGGCGACGGTCGCGCTGGAGGCCGAGCACGTGCCCGAGCCGCAGCGGCGCGGCGGGCGCCCGGCGCGGATCCCCGGGCTGGCCGCGGCGGTCCTCCTGGCGGCCGGGACCGCGATCGCGCTGCTGGTTCCGTCACTCGCCGTCGCGGGCATCGCGCTGCTCCTCGTCGGCGTGATGCTGGCGCTGCCGGCGGCGGTGCCGGGGCTCGTCAGGCTGCTGCGCCGGCATCTGCTCGACCGCGCGGGCGCGGCCGCGCACGTCGGCGGCGCGGAGCTGACCACCGTCCCCGCCAGGACGATCGCGCTCGCGGGGATCGCCTGCGTCACGGCGCTGGCGCTCGGCGTCGTCGGCGGCGTGGTGCGCAACGTCGAGACCGCGTCGACCGAGCTCCTGCGCGAGCGGGCCAGCGCCGACATGACGATCTCGAACCGGCGCGCGTCGAACATCTACCAGAGCGACTTCTTCCCGGCCGCCGTCGAGCGGCGCGTCGCCCAGGCGCCGGGGGTGCGGTCGACTCGCGCCCTGCGTGCGGCGTTCCTCGACTGGCACGACCGGCGCGTCCTGTTCGTGGGCGCCGACCCGGCCAGCTTCACGCCGGCGCAGGTGGTGGACCGCTCGCCGGACGAGCTCGGGCGGGCGCTGCGGCGCCCGGGCGCGGTGGCGATGAGCAGCGCGCTGGCACGCAGGCGCGGGATCGAGGTCGGCGACTCGTTCGCGCTGCCGACGCCGACGGGGCCGCAGCGCGTCACGCTCGCCGGCAAGGTAACCACCTACGCGTGGCCCCCCGGCGCGGTCGCGATGAGCCGCGACCAGCTCGGTCGCTTCTGGGGGACGACGGCGATCTCCGGGCTCGACGTCGAGCTCGAGCCGGGCGTGCCGGTCGAGCGCGCGCGAACCGCGGTCGAGCACGCGCTCGGCCCCGGCTCCACGCTGAGCGTCGAGACGCGCGGCGAGCTTCACCGCCGCCTCGGCGACGCGGCGCGCCAGGGGCTCGCGCGCCTTCGCGGGATCGTGGTGATGGTCGTGCTCGCCGCGTTCCTCGCCGTGACCGCCACGATGACGCTCGCCGCCGCCCAGCGCGTCCGGTCGATCGCGGGGCTGCGCGCCCTCGGGATGTCGCCGCGGCAGGCCACCGCTGCGCTCGTGGCCGAGGCGCTGGCGGTCGTCGGCATCGGGGCGGCGATCGGCGTCGCGGCGGGGACCCCGGTGCAGGCACTCGCCGTGCACTGGATCGCGGAGGAGAATGGCCTGCCCGTGCACTTCTCCGTCGAGGTCGTCCCGATGCTCGTCACGATCGCGATCAGCTCCGCCGTGGCGCTCGTGGCCGCGCTCGTCGCCGCGCGCCGCGCCCTGCGCGTCCAACCGAGCCACGCGCTGGCGCACCCCTAGCCATGCGCACGCGCGCCCTGACCTGGATGACGGTCGCAGCGCTGGCGGCATCCGGCTGCGGCGGGGACGGGGGCGGCGGCGGGAAGGGCGCCGGGGCCGGCGTCGCCGCTCCGACGACCCCGGCGGAGAGCGACTGCGCGACCGCGCGGCTCAGGACCTCCGTCGCGCCCGACGACCTCGTCACGCCGCCCGGCCGCTACCGCTACCGCACCGCCGGGACCAAGCGCGTGGAGGGCCAGTCCGCCCAGCGGCTGCCGGGCGCGAGCCAGACGCTGGTCACGCGGCCGCGAAGCGCCGGTCAGCTGCGCTGCTTCCGCGTCCAGCGCCGCTACGGCGCCGGCCTCGTCGACACGGCCACCTTCGTGGTCCGCGGCGGCGACGTGTACGCCACGCAGCTCGAGGCGGCCGCCGGCGGCGACCTGCTCGAGATCCGCCCCGAGCCGCCGATCCGCGTCCTGGCCGACGGCGAGACCGAGTGGGGCGGCGCCTTCGGGGGCGCCACCAGCGGCCGCTACGTCGCGCAGGTGATCGGCCAGCGCACGTTCCGGGTGGACGGGGCGTCCGTGAAGGCCGTCGGCATCGACGTGCGCACGTCGTTCCAGGGCGAGCTCGAGGGGAGCGAGCACTCGGTCAGGTGGGTGGCGCTCGACGGCAACGTCGTCGTGGAGGAGGAGGTCGAGCAACGCCGCGACTTCGGGCTCGACCGAGTGGTGATGAGGCACCGAAGCCGGCTGGCGAAGGCGCTGCGCAGTGGATGAGCGGGCCGGCGCAGCCGGCGGGCGGGGGACGCCGGACGGCGTGCGCGCCCTCCTCGGGGCCGCGGCGGCCTTCGCGCTGGCGCTTCTCTGCGTCGCGACAGTCCTGCTCTGGCAGCTCCTCGACGAGACGCGGAAGGACAACCGCGCGGCGGGCGCCGGCGCCGGCGGCGCCGAGCAGGCCCCGCTGCCGCCGCCCACCCGCGGCGGGAAGTCGCTCGCCCAGCAGGTCGACCGCAGCACGTCGGCGCTGCGCAGCGAGCTCCGGGCGGCCAACCTCCGCTCGCTGGAGCCGCTGCTCGAGCGCGTCACGCACGACACGGCCGCGTTCCCGCGGGCGGCCGAGGACCTCGCGCAGCTCGCCCAGCAGGCAAGCGCGCTGGGCGGCCTGCGGGACTCGGTCGACCTCCTCCTTCCCGCCCTGGAGCCGCTCGGCGAGACCACCGGGTCGCTGGCGAGCCTGAACGAGAACGTCGGCCTCGCCGCGCGGACGCTCGCGCCGACCAACGAGAACCTGGCGGCCACGAGCGGCGCCCTGAGCCGCGCGGACCGGACGCTCACGGGTACCAACACGACCCTCACCCACACCGCCGACACGCTCGAGCAGCTGCTGCCGGCGATCCGCGACCTGAACGCCACGCTCACCGATGCCAAGCGCTCGCTCGACCGCACCAACGCGTGCCTCGAGCGCCCGGTCGTGTGCCAAGCCGAGTCGCGCTGAGCGCCGCCCGCGCGCGATTTGGCCCACGGCCGGGGCGTCCGTAGGTTGCGACCATGCCGCGGTTCGAAGTCCGTCCGCTCGCCCCGGACGAGCTGGAGCTCGCCGCCGGGCTGTACGCGCGCGCGATCCGCGACCAGCCGACGATCCTGCGCGCCGTGCCGGGCGGCGTCGACCGGCGCATGCGCTTCATCCGCAAGGGGATGCGCGTGTTCCTGCCGCACTCGGGCGGGACGCCGATCTCGGCCTGGTTCCGGGGCGAGCTCGTGGGGGTCCTCGGGGTCCAGGGACCGGGCCGGTGCCGGATGAGTCCCTCGAAGCTGATTCAGCTCGTGCCACGCAGCCTCGGCATGGGCAGCCCGCGCGCGACCGCGAAGCTCATGCACGTGGCGCGCGCCCGCGACCGCCACGACCTCGACGAGCCGCACATCCACCTCGAGCCGCTCGCGGTCGAGCCGCTGTTCCACGGCAAGGGCGTGGCGGCCGCGATGTTCGAGCACGTGATCGCGCGCTCCGAGCGCGAGCGGATCCCGGTCTTCGCGATCGCGGACAAGATCCGGATGAAGCCGCTCGCCCCGCTGTTCGACTTCGAGGTGCTCGAGACGTTCGACATCCTCGGGATCCCGCACGTCTCGGGCGTGAGGCGGCCGCAGGGCAGGATGCCTGCGCGGTCGCACGTCGCGCGGCTCGCGGTGACGGGCGACTGACCGTGGGCGGCCTCTGGGAGCCGATCCTCTCGGGCGCCGGGCAGGCCACGCCGCTCGCGTTCGTTCGCGACGACGCCGTGGAGGAGACGACCGGAGGAGAGCTCGTGGAGCGCGGACTGCGCGCCGCGGCGTCGCTGCGCGCGCAGGGCGTCGAGCGCGGGACCCGCGTGGCGCTGATCCTGCTGAACACGCCCGAGGCGGTCGCCGCGCTGCTCGGCGTCTGGTTCGCCGGCGGCACCGCGGTCTCGCTCCCCACGCCGGCCCGGGGGATGGACCCGGACGAGTACGTGAGCCAGCTCGGCGCGCTCTGCCGCCGGGTCGGGGCGGAGCTCCTGCTGAGCGACGCGATGGTGAGCGGGGCGGTCGGCGCCGGCCTCGAGGGAGCCGTGCGCGTGCACGACTGGGCCGGGCTCGACCGGGCGGCGGCGCTGGCGCCCGAGCCGGCGCCCGAGGACGAGGTCGTGTTCGTCCAGTGCTCGTCCGGGAGCACGCGGATCCCCAAGGCGTGCATGCTCACCGCTCGCGCGATCGCCGCGCACAACGAGATCATCGAGCAGCTGCTCGGCGGCGGCGACCCGGCCGGCCACCGCGTGGCGAGCTGGATGCCGATGTCGCACGACATGGGGCTGTTCGGCGGCGTCGTCTGGCCGCTCGTCCGGGGCGTCCCGGTCCTGCTCGGCCCGCCGGAGCGGTTCGCGCTCGCGCCGCTGACCTGGTTCGAGGACGTCGCGTCCTGGGAGGCGACGATCACCGCGGGTCCGCCGTCCGCCCTCGGCCTCGCGCTTCGCCACGTGCGACGCCGGGGGACGAGCGCGCGGCTCGACTCGCTCGTCTGCTGCTTCGTGGCCGCCGAGCGGATCGAGTGGTCGACGCTCGCGAGCGCCCGCGACATGCTCGCTCCCAACGGGCTGCGCTTCGAGGCGCTCAGCCCGGGCTACGGCCTCGCGGAGGCGACCGCCGGGGTCACTGCGATCGGCCGCGACGAGTGCCCCAGCAGCATCGCGGTGGACGCGCGCCGGCTCGCCGACCGTGAGCTCGAGGAGGTCGCGCCCGGCTCGGACGGGGCGGTGGAGGTGGTCTGCGTGGGGCGTCCGCCCAGCGGGGTGACCATGCGGACGGTCGAGCCGGAGGGCATCTCCGAGATCGTGCTGTCCGCCCCGAGCCTGGCCTCCGGCTACTGCGGCGACCCCGAGCTGACCGCGCGGCGCTTCCGCGACGGCGAGCTTCACACCGGCGACCTCGGCTTCATGCGCGACGGCCGGCTCTACGTCGTCGGGCGCGAGGACGACGTGCTGAGCATCGCCGGCCGCAAGGTCTACGCGCGCGACGTCGAGGCCGAGATCGCGGCGCTCGACGGGGCGCGCCGAGGCGGCTGCGCGATCGTGGACGTGCCGTCCGAGCGCGAGACCCGGCTGGTGCTGATGCTCGAGCTCGCCGGCGACGGCGCCGACCCGCCGGTGCTGGCCGCCAACGCGGCGCGGGTGGCCGCGCGCCGCGCCGGGATGCCGATCCACGAGTGCATCCTGCTCGAGCGCGGCGCGCTTCCGAAGACGCCCACCGGGAAGCTCCAGCGCTTCCGCTGCCGCCAGCTCGTGCAGGGCGACGACATCCCCGCCGTGGCGCGGGTGCGGCTGCGGTGACCGCGACCGCCGCGACCGCCGCGCCCGCCGACCTGGCCGCGGAGCTGCGCTCGCTGTTCCGCGACGAGCTGGCGGCGGAGGTCGAGGGCTGGGAGCGCGACTGCCTGCTGCCGCGGCACGTCTTCGAGCGCCTGACCGCGCTGGGCGTCTTCGACGCGCGCTGGAACGGGTCGTCGCGAGCGGGCGACGTCGACGTGGCGGCGGCACTCGCGCGCGAGAGCACGCTCGTCTCGATCGGGGCGGCGATCGCGATCAGCGCGCACAGCGAGGCGTTCCTGCCCGCGCTCAGGCTCTGCGAGCTGGGGCGCGACGGCGCCGAGGACCGGATCGGCTGCATCGCGCTGTCCGAGGCGACGAGCGGGTCGGACCTCGGGAACTGCGCCACCCGGGCGCGGCGGTCGGGCGACGGCTGGGCGATCGCGGGCCACAAGCACTACGTGTCCAACTTCCGGACGGCCACGGACTGCGTCGTGTTCACGCGCACGTCCGACACGGGCACGCTCAACGACTTCACGCTGTTCCTGGTGCCGACCGGCGCCGACGGCGTGGCGGCGACGCCCTACTCGCCGGCGGGGGCGCGCGCGGCCGGGACCTGCGCCGTCGACCTCGCAGAGGTGCAGGTCGGCGACGAGCGGCGCGTCGGGCCCGTGGGCGTGGGGCTGCGCATCACGCTGGAGTTCCTGCGGCGCGAGCGCCTCTGGGCGGCGGTCGCCGCGGCGGCCGTGGCCGAGCTCGCCTACGAGATCGCGCTCGCGTACGCGTCGAGGCGCCGCGTGGCGGGTGCGGCGCTGCGCGACCACCAGGCGATCGCGCACCGGCTGGTGGACCTCGAGTGCCAGGTCGCCGCGGCGCGGGCGATCGCCGACGGGCTGGTGGCGGCCGAGCGGGGCGGCGCCGTCTCGGGCGCGACCGGCGCGGCCGGCAAGCTCTACGCGACGCGCGTGGCGTGCGCCGCGCTGGACGAGGCCGTGCAGGTGATGGGCGCGCGCGGGTTCACCGACGAGGCGCCGATGTCGCGGCTGTGGCGCGACGGCCGGGCGATGCGGATCGGCGGCGGGGCGGACGAGGTGCTGCGCGAGCAGGTCGCGCGAGCGCAGCGCCCCGGGCCGCTCGCCGACCACCCGCTGGTGCGGGCCTGCGCGGAAGCCGCGGGTCAGGCCGGCAGCGCCTGAAGCTGCGTCAGGTCCTCGACCCGGACGATCCGCTCGACCGACGAGGTGTCGAGGAACGCCCCGGCGCGCTCCTCGAGGATCGTCACGAGCTCGGCGACGTCGAGGCTGTCGAGCCCGAGCTCGTCGAGGTCGGTGCCGGCGTGGATCGTGTCGGGATCGACGTCCGGCCGGCGCATCGCGATCAGCTCCCTGAGCGCGGCCACGGCGGCCTCGACCTCGATGACCTGGGTGACGCTCATGCTGGTGCCTCCGTGTAGTTGGCGGCGCTCGCCTCGGCGCGCTCCCGCACCGCGCCGACGGCGCCGGCGACGGCCTCGACGAGGTGGTCGACGTCGCCCTCGGTGACGAACGCCGCCGGCGTCAGGCGCACCACGCGCTGGCGGCCGCTCGTCAGGTTCGGCGCGACGCCGCGGGCGAGCAGCTCGAACACGAGGTCGCCGGCGAGCGACACGTCGGTGCACTCGAGGGCGATCATCAGCCCGCGGCCGCGCACCTCGGCGAGGACCGCGGGCTCGTCGCGCACGATGCCCTCGAACGCGCGCATGAGCTGGGCGCCGCGCTCGCGCACGCGGCCGATGACGTCCTCGCGCTCGATCACGTCGATGACGGCCCGCACGGTGGCCGCCGTCAGCGGGCTGTTGGAGAACGTCGTGGTGTGGATGAACGGGTCGCGGTTCAGCGGCTCGAACGCCTCCGGCGTGGCCACCAGCGCGGCGGCCGGCGCCACGCCGCCGGTGAGCGCCTTCCCGACGAGCAGCACGTCGGGCGTGACGCCCTCCTGCGTCGCGCCCCACCAGTCGCCGAGCCGCCCGAGGCCGGTGCCGATCTCGTCGAGCACGAAGAGCGCCCCGGCCTCCCGGCAGAGCCGCTCGACGTCGCGCAGGTAGCCCGGTGGAGGCGAGATCACCCCGGCCTCGTTCTGGACCGGCTCGAGGATCACCGTGCACTCGCCGGGGTGGGCCCGCAGCACCTCCTCCAGGGCGTCGACCTGTCCGAACGGGAGCAGGTGCACGTCGGGCAGGACCGGCTCGAACGGCTCGCGGAAGATCGGGTTCCCCGCGATGCTCACCGCGCCCATCGTCTTGCCGTGGAACCCGCCGTGCATGGCGACGAGCCGGGGGCGGCCGGTGGCGCGGCCGAGCTTCACGGCCGCGTCCACGGTCTCGCTGCCGGTCGTCGTGAAGTAGACGTACTCGAGGCCGTCGGGCGCCTTGGACGCGAGCGCCGCGGCTCCCTCGGCGAGCGTCTGGTTGTGGAACAGGCGGCTCGGGAGCGGGCCGGTGGCCAGCTCGCGCTCGACCGCCGCGACGACGGCCGGATGCCGGTGGCCGAGCAGGAACACGCCGAAGCCGCCGCAGTCCAGGTAGCGCCGGCCGTCGCGGGCGTATATGTAGCTGCCCTCGGCGCGGTCCTCGACGCCCGTGCCCATGAGCTTCAGCAGGCGTGCGGTGCTCCGGCTGATGTGCTGCCGGTAGAGGCGGTTGACGGCGGCGGTGTCGGCGCTCACCATGACGCCTCCACCCGCTCGCGCAGCCGGCGCCCGAAGTCGGGCAGGTGGGGCGGCGGGCTCGTGATCCGCGCGCTCTCGCCGAGGAGGCCGCGCAGCAGCTCGGCGCTGTTGTCGTAGAGCGTGCGCTCGGCGAGCGGGTTCACCACGTCGCCGATGCTCGGAATCCCCACGTCGAACTCGGACGTGAACTCGATCTCGGCGCCCCCGTCCTCGCGCGGGAGGACGCGCCAGCCGCCGGAGAGCTCCTCGAAGTCGCCGTCGATCTGCTCGAACCGCACCTCGAGCCGCTCCTCGTCGACCTCGTCGGTCTCGGTCCACATCATCAGGCCGTCACGGAAGCGGACGGTCCAGGAGCTCTGGATCGGCGTCACGTCCTCGTCGACCGTCACCTCGAGCACGGTCGGGCAGAGGTCCGGGTAGCGCTCGAAGTCGCACAGGAGCTCGAACACCTCCTCCGGCTCCGTCTCCGGCGCGATCGAGGTCATCCTGATCGAGCGCAAGTCGCCTCCCCTCTGGTCATGCGGCGCTCAGCGCGCCGATCCGCTTGCGCAGCCGCTTGCGCTCGGCCCAGTAGTCGAGCGAGCGCCGGAAGGCAGCCGCGAGGTCCACGCCGAGGTCGATCCCGAGGCTGCGCTCGAGCTCCGGCAGCGAGCTGGGCAGCGGCTCGGGCGTGGTGAACAGCGACGTCGTCGCCAGCATCAGGTCGAAGCTCCGGCGCCGGCTCGGCTCGAGCTCGGCGATGAAGACCGGCCGGATCAGCCGGTCGACGACGTCGGGCTTCACGAAGCGCGGGCGGTCGACCGGCCGGCCCAGCTCCTCGGCGAGCTGGATCGAGATGTCGAGCAGCTCGCGTGCGCGCACGGATCGCTCCCCCGCGGTCAGCCACAGCTCGTCGCCGCTGCGGCCGCTGCGGACGAGGGCGGCGATCGTCCTGGCGAGCACGTCCTGCGGCAGGAAGTCGATCGGGTTGTCGGCGCCCAGCGGGGCGACCGGCAGGAGGTTGCGGACGGTCAGCGAGGCGATGTGGTACGCGCCCTGGAAGCGGGCGATCCGGCCGCTGCGCGAGTCCCCGACGATCATCGGGGCGCGCACGATCGTGGCCGGGATGCCCGCGTCGCGGACCGCGTCCTCGCCGGCCTGCTTCGACGCGAGGTAGGCGTCGAGGCCGCGGTCGACCTGCGAGGGGTTCCGGGCGCGGCCGGCGGCGCTGCGGGTCATCTCCGCGCGCGCGACGAACGCGGTGCCGACGTAGAGGAGCGGCGCTCCGGCGGCCCGCGCCAGCTCGATCGCGCGCTCGGTGCCGGTCCGGTTGACGCGCTCGATGTCGGCGGGGTCGTCGGTCCAGTTCGTGGTGGCGCCGGCGTGCACCACGTAGTCGGTGGCGGCGGCGACGCGGCGGAAGTCCGCCTCGCTCAGGCCCATGCGCGGGCTGCGGAGGTCGCCCGCGAGCTGGGCGGAGTCCGGCACCGGCGGCTGGCCGCGGTGGCGCAGGCAGATCACGCGCTCGCTCGTCAGCTCCGCGAGCAGCGCCTGGCCGAGCACGCCCGAGCCGCCGGTGAGGAAGATCGTGCCCGGCGCACTCATCCGACCGGCGCCCCCGCGTAGAGCTGCTCGGCCATCGCGCGGTGGTTGTCGGCGGGTGCGGTCCCCATCGCGTGGAAGCCGCCGTCCACGTGCACGACCGACCCGGTGATGCCGCGTGCCCAGTCGGAGAGCAGCAGGCAGGCGGCCTCGGCTGTCGGGTAGGCGTCGGCGGCGTCCCAGCCGAGCGGGGCCTGCGCGGCGAAGACGTCGACCAGCAGGTCGAAGTTGTCGAGCACCTGGGCGGCGGCGGTCCGGAGCGGGCCCGCCGAGACCAGGTTCACGCGTGTCCGCTGCGCGCCGAGGTCGCGCGCGAGATAGCGGGCGATCGACTCGAGCGACGCCTTGGCGACGCCCATCCAGTCGTACTGGGGCCAGGCGACGCGGGCATCGAAGTCGAAGCCGACGATGCTGCCGCCCGCGCCGTTCGCGTTCTCCATGAGCGGCGCGAGCGCCTCGGCCAGGGACTTCAGCGAGAAGGCGCTGGTCGTGAAGGCGGCGACCGCGTCCTCCTCGCTCGTGCCGAGGAAGCCGTTGCCGATCGCGCCCGGCGGCGCCGCGGCGATCGAGTGGACGGCGCCGTCGACGCGGCCCCAGCGCCCGGCCAGCTCCGCGCGCAGGGCGAGGAAGTCGGCGGGGTTGTGGACGTCGAGCTCGAGCACGTCGGGCGGCCCGTCCAGGCGCTGAGCGGCGCGCTTCGTCATGCGCATCGTCCGCCCGAAGCCTGTCAGGACGATCTCGGCGCCCGCCTCCTGCGCGCGCTGGGCCACGGCGAAGGCGATCGAGTGGTGCGTCCGGACGCCTGTGACGAGGATGCGCTTTCCGTCGAGATTCATCTGGCCGCCCGCGGTCGCTCGCGGCGGAGTCTGCTCGACCGCCGGGCGCTTGTCGAAAACGCCTCAGGCGGCGGAGCCGGCCAGCTCGACGGTGGCCGCGATCCAGCTCGCGGCCGCGCTCGCGGCGGCCGGAGCGTCGGCCTCGATGATCGAGAAGTGGTCGCCGTCGATCTCGACGTCGGCGTCCGCGAACGGCCACGGCGGCAGCGGCCTGCCGGCGCTCGTCAGCGGCCTGCTCGCGCGAAGGAGCAGCGACGGCGCCTCGAGCGCCGGCGACGGGTCGCTCGGGAAGAGGCGCATGTAGGCGCCCATCGCGATCAGGTCGTCGTCGCCGAGCGCGATGTACTCGTGGTCGCGCTCGATCAGGTCCCCCATGACCGACCCGAACACCTGGACGAGCTCCGCGCCCGGTGCGTGCGTGTCGATCAGGATCAGCCCGGCGGGGGCCTCCCGCTCGCGCTCGAGCCGCTGCGTGACGGCCGCGCCGATCGCTCCGCCGATCGAGTAGCCGACGATCACGAACGGCCCGCCCTCGGCGGCCGCGAGCGCGGACTCCGCGAGCAGGTCGATGGCGGCGTCCCAGGAGGCCGGCAGCGGCCGTCCGTCGCCGAAGCCCGGCAGCGAGAGCGCGGCCACCGGGCGCGGCTCCTCGAGCGCCTTGGCGAAGCGCGCGAACTGGTGCGGTCCGGAGCCGGCGACGAACGAGGGGATGCAGACCATCCGCGGCGGGTCGCCGTCCGCGAGCAGCACGCTGGCGGGGGGCTCGTCGAGGTCGGCGGGCGTCTGGAAGGCCGGCCGGAAGCTCGAGGCGTGCATGAGGAGCGGCATCGCGTCGGCCGTCGTGCGCTCGCGGTGGGCGTGGCGGAGGAGGGCGGTGAGGGTGCCGTCGGCGCCCTGCGCCGCGGCCGGTCTCGGCTCGGGCGCTTCGGCGGGCGTGCCGGAGCCGAGCTCCGCCTCGAGGAACTCCGCCAGCGCCCGCGCGCTCGGGTGGTCGAAGACGACCGTCGCCGGCAGGCGCAGGCCGCTGGCCTGGGCGAGGCGGTTGCGCAGCTCGACCGCCCCGAGCGAGTCGAGCCCCTGCTCGCGCAGCGCGCGC
>DASVWC010000054.1:0-54955 GCA_036389835.1 Thermoleophilaceae bacterium
CCAGGAGGCCGAGAAGGCCAAGTCCGAGCTGAGCTCGGCCCAGGAGACGCAGATCAACCTGCCCTTCATCACGGCGGTCGACTCGGTTCCCAAGCACCTCAACCAGCGCCTCACCCGCGCGAAGCTCAACGAGCTCACCGCGTCGCTGCTCGACCGCGTGGTCGGGCCCACCAAGCAGGCGATGCAGGACGCCGGCGTGACCGGCGACCAGATCGACCACATCGTGCTGGTGGGCGGCATGACCCGCATGCCGGCGGTGCAGGAGAAGGTCAAGGAGCTCACGGGGAAGGACCCGCACAAGGGCGTCAACCCGGACGAGGTCGTAGCGGTCGGCGCCGCCATCCAGGCGGGCGTGCTCGCGGGCGACGTCAAGGACGTCCTCCTGCTCGACGTCACCCCTCTGACCCTCGGCATCGAGACCAAGGGCGGCGTGATGACCAAGCTCATCGAGCGCAACACCACGATCCCGACGCGCAAGTCGGAGGTGTTCTCGACGGCCGAGGACAACCAGCCGAGCGTGGAGGTCCACGTGCTCCAGGGCGAGCGCGAGATGGCCAACAACAACAAGTCGCTCGGCAAGTTCCAGCTCACCGGCATCCCGCCGGCGCCGCGCGGCATGCCGCAGATCGAGGTCACGTTCGACATCGACGCGAACGGCATCCTCAACGTGTCCGCGAAGGACCTGGGCACCGGCAAGGAGCAGAAGATCGAGATCAAGGCGGGCTCGGGCCTCTCGGACGACGAGGTCGAGCGGATGGTCAAGGACGCCGAGGCGCACGCCGAGGACGACCGCAAGCAGCGCGAGCTGGTCGAGGCCCGCAACAACGCGGAGAACGCCGCGTACCAGGCCGAGAAGCAGCTCGGCGAGCTGGGCGACGCGGTGGACGAGTCCTCCAAGGAGTCGATCCAGTCGGCGATCAAGGAGCTGCGCGACTCGCTCGAGTCCGAGGACGCCGACGAGCTGCGGCAGAAGACCGAGGCCGTCCAGACCGCGTTCCACGCGGTGTCCGAGCAGATGTACGCCCAGGCCTCGCAGGCCCAGGCGGAGTCGGCGGCGGCTGGGAACGGCGCGTCGGCGGACGGTGACGCCGGCGCCTCCGACGAGGAGGTCGTGGACGCCGAGGTGGTCGACGGCGAGGGTCGCGAGTAATGACGCGGCCCACGCCCGAGGCCCAGCCCGCCGAGGGGGAGGCGGTGGTCGAAGAGGCCGCCGCCCCACCCGAGGGACCGGACTCCCAGGAGCCCCAGCCGGCCGAGGAGACGGAGGAGCAGCCGCAGGAGGAGGCTCCGCCCGCCGACCCGCTGGCCGAGGCGGAGGCCAAGCGCGACGAGTACCTCGATCTGGCCCGGCGCACGCAGGCCGACTTCGAGAACTACCGCAAGCGCACCGCCCAGCAGGCCGCGCAGGCGGGCGAGCGCGCGAAGGTGGGCCTCCTGCGCGAGCTGCTGCCGGTGGTGGACAACCTCGAGCGCGCCGAGGCCGCGGCGGCCGACTCCGAGGGCCCCCTGCACGAGGGCGTGAAGCTGGTGCTGGCCGACCTCCAGGGCGTGCTCGCGCGCGCGGGCGTCGAGTCGCTCGAGCCGGTCGGCGAGAGGTTCGACCCGACGGTGCACGAGGCGATCTCGACCACCCCGCAGGAGGGCAGCGAGTCCGGCGTCGTCGTGGAGGTCGTCGAGAAGGGATACCGCAGCCGCGACACCGTCATCCGTCCGGCCCGCGTGGTCGTCTCCGCGTAGGGAGGGGCATGCCAGCGGTCAAGGATCCATACAGCGTCCTGGGCGTCGACAAGAAGGCGTCGCAGGAGGACATCAAGAAGGCCTACCGGCGGCTGGCCCGCCAGTACCACCCCGACCGCAACCCCGACGACAAGAGCGCGGAGGAGCGGTTCAAGGAGGTACAGCAGGCCTACTCGATGGTCGGCGACCCCGAGAAGCGCAAGGAGTTCGACTCCGGCGGCGGGTTCTTCGGCGGCTTCGACCCCGGCGGCTTCCGCTCCGGCGGCGGCGGCCCGGGCGCTGGCGGCTTCGGTGGGATCGGCGACATCCTCTCCGACCTCTTCGGCGGCGCCGCCGGGGGCGGCGGCGGCCGCACGGCGTCGCGCCCCGAGCGCGGGCGCGACCTCGAGACCGAGGTGCACGTGTCCTTCGACCAGGCGATGGAGGGCGCGCAGGTCCAGGTGACCGTGCCGATGACGGCGGCGTGCGGCACCTGCCGCGGCACCGGCGCGAAGCCCGGCACCTCGCCGAGCGTGTGCTCGCGCTGCCAGGGCCGCGGCATCGAGAACGAGGGCCAGGGCCTGTTCTCGATCTCGCAGCCGTGCTCCAAGTGCGGCGGCACCGGGACCGAGATCAAGGACCCGTGCCCGACCTGCAAGGGCACCGGCAACACCCGCCAGGTCAAGCGCTACCGCGCGAACATCCCGGCGGGCGTGCGCAACGGGAGCCGCGTGCGGCTGGCGGGCAAGGGGGAGCCCGGCCGCCGCGGCGGCCCGCCCGGCGACCTCTACGTGATCACGCGCGTCGGCGACTCGCCGATCTTCCGCCGCAAGGGCGAGCACCTCGAGGTGGACGTCCCGATCACGATCGTCGAGGCGATCCGCGGCGCCACGGTCGAGGTCCCGACGCTGAACGGGACCAAGCGCATCCGCGTGCCCGCCGGCACCCAGCACGGGACCGTCCAGCGGCTGCGCGGGGAGGGCCCGCCGAGGCTCGGCGGCAAGGGCCGCGGCGACATCCACTACCGCCTCGCGATCGACGTCCCGCGCTCGCTCGACAAGAAGCAGAAGAAGGCGGTCGACCAGCTCGCCGAGGTGATGGACGGCAACCCGCGCGAGCGGCTCTTCTCGAAGGAGGCGTGATGGCGAAGCGAGTGGACTCGAGCCGCGGCGTCTACATGATCTCGGTGGCGGCGGAGCTCGCCGGGATGCACCCGCAGACCCTGCGCATCTACGAGTCGCGCGGGCTGATCGAGCCCGAGCGCACCAGCGGCGGGACGCGCCGCTACTCGGCCGAGGACGTGGAGCGGCTGCGGCGCATCCAGGAGCTGACGTCGGAGATGGGGATGAACCTCGCCGGCGTGGAGAAGGTGTTCGAGCTCGAGCAGGAGCTCGAGCGGATGCGCGAGCGCATGCGCCGCATGGAGCGCCAGGCCGAGCGCATCCAGCAGGAGATGGCCGAGGAGATCGAGAAGGTGCGCAAGTCGTTCCGCGCCGAGCTCGTGCCCTACCAGGCGCCCGGCAGCGCGCTGATCCCCGCGCGCGACGCGAAGGCTCCGCGCGTGCGGATCCCGATCAAGCGCCAGCCCCGCCGCGACGGCGGGTCCCCGCGCACCTGACGGGCGCTCGGAACACTTTGCTACCCCATGGGGTAGCAAAGTGTTCCCGCTACCCCGTGCGCCAGTGTTGCGCGGCCGCTCAGGGGAGTTAGAGTCGCGCTGCTGGTGGGTGGCTTCGCCGATCTCGAGGTCCGGATCGAGCGGGACGAGGTCTCGTTCCGGATCGACGGGCGCGACTATTCGGGGCCTCACGGCCTGTCGTCGCGGGCGAGCATCGACGCGCTCTGGGACGCCGGCCCCGCGGCCTACGGCACGGCGCTCTTCCGGGCGACGTTCGGCGACGGCCTGCCCGAGGAGGGCTACCGCGCCGCGGTGGCCGCGAGCGACGCCGACGCCACGCACTGGCGCGTGCGGCTCAACCTCTGCGACCCCGCCCTCCACGACATCTGGTGGGAGGCGCTGCGCGACGAGCGCCTGCCGCACCGCAAGTTCGCCACCGATCGCTTCACGCCGCTGTCGCGCTACCTGCCGCTGCCCGCGGCCCGCGCGCCCGTGAGGGCCGCGCCGCTGCGCGTGCTCGTCGCGATCTCCAGCCCCGCCGACCTCGGCAGCCGCTGGCCGGGCCTCGACCCGCTCGACGAAGAGCTCGAGCGGCACACGCTCGAACGCGCCTTCGCCGGCCTCGACGTGGACTGGGAGGTGCTCACCGAGCCGGCGAGCCTGGCGGCGCTGCGCCGCCGGCTGCGCGACGAGGAGTTCCACGTGCTCCACGTGGTGGGGCACGGATGGCGGACGCCGGACGGGCGCGGCGCGCTGCTCTTGGAGGACGACGACCAGAGCGGCGACCCGGTGGCCGAGGAGCGCCTCGGCGAGCTGGTAAGCGGCCTCGGCGACTCGCCGCTCCGCCTGGTCGTGCTCGCCTCCTGCCACGGCGCGTCGCGCTCGCGGACCGACCCGTTCATGGGCCTCGCTCCGCGGCTGGTGGAGTACGGCATGCCGGCGGTCGTCGCGATGCAGGACCGCGTCAGCACGGACAGCGCGCGCCGCTTCTCGCAGCTCTTCTACGACTCGCTCGCGGACCCGGCGCGCGCGAACGGGATGGTCGACGTCGCCATGAACGACGCCCGCGACGAGCTCTACTACGCGCGCGAGGACGGCTGGGACTGGGCGATCCCCGTGCTGTTCCTGCGCGGCGAGGGGCGGGTCTTCGAGCTGCCCGCGCCCGCGCCCGCGGCCCCCGCGGCCGCCGGGCCGCTCCTCTCGCCCGTCGTCGGGGCGACCGCGCCGCCCGCCGTCGGAAGCGCCCTGGGCGCCGTCGACGCGGGCCTGCGGATGCGGCTGTTCGGCGACCTCGCGGCGCTGCCCGTCGAGCGGCTTCGCACGATCGCCTACTTCGTGCTCGGCGAGCAGCCGCCCGAGCTCGAGGACGCGCTCGCCGAGGTGCGCGCCCGCGAGCTGCTGCGCAGATGCGAGGCGGGCGGGCGGCTCGGCGACCTGGAGCACGTGCTGCGCTCGCTGCCGGCGGCGGCCGGGGGTGCGGCGCGGTGAGCACGCCGGGCGACCCGGCGGTGGAGCAGCGCGAGCGCGGCCGGGCGCTCGCGGCCGAGGCGGACGCAGCGCTCGCCGCGGGTGACCCCGAGCGGGCCCGGAAGCTGTGGACCGAGTCGCTCGCCGCCGCGCGGGAGTGGACGGAGCTCGCCCCGGACGACCACCGCGGCTGGGTGGCGGCCGGCCGCGCGCTGATCGGCGCCGGCCGCGGCGACGAGGCGTTCGCGGCCCTGGACCGCGCCGTCGCGCTGGCGCCGGACGTCGCCGCGACCTGGTCGATGCGCGGCGCCGCGCACCTCTACGAGCGCGGCGACGCCGCGGCGGCCGCGCCCGACCTGCGGCGCGCGTACGAGCTGGATCCCGGCGACGTGTTCGCGCGGCGTGGCCTGCAGCGGGCGCTGATCGCGCTCGGCCGTCCGGGGGACGCCCTCCCCGTGGCCGAGGACGGGGTGCGCCGCGACCCGGACGCCGCCTGGGCCCACTGGGACCTCGGCAACGCGCTCGGCATGGCGGACCGCGACGCCGAGGCGGTCGCCGCCTACGACCGTGCGCTGGAGCTCGAGCCGAACGCGCAGATCGCGTTCAGCCGCGCCCTGTCGCTGTCGAAGCTCGGCCGGGCCGACGAGGCGGTCGCCGACTTCGAGGCCGTCGTGCGCGAGCTGCCCGACTGGCCCGACGGGCACCGCAGCCTGGCGGGCGCCTACTCGTCGGCGGGACGGACCGAGGAGGCGCTGCGCCACGCCGACCGCGCGATCGAGCTGGGCGACCGGAGCGCGTTCGCCTACGCGGCTCGCGCGGGCGCACGCGTGACGCTCGGCGACCTCACCGGGGGGCTGGCCGACTGGGACCGCGCGCTCGAGTCGGTGGGCGCCGAGGCCCCGCTGGCCGAGCCCGGCTTCCTCGTGGGTCGCGGCCTCGCGCGCGGCATCCGCGGCCTGCGCGACGAGGCGATCGCCGACCTCACGCGGGCGATCGAGCTCACCCCCGACGACCCGACGCCCTACCGCGCGCGCGGCCTCCAGCACGCGCTCAGCGCGCGCCCGGCCGACGCCCTTCGCGACTACGAGCGCGTGATCGCGCTCGGCGACGGGTCCGCCGACGCCTACGCCAACCGCGGCGACGCCCAGGCCCAGCTCGGCCAGCTCGACCAGGCGGTCGCCGACTACACGCGCGCGATCGAGCTCGACCCGGCGAGCGCCGCGCGCTACGCCGGTCGCGGCCGGCTCCGGATGCTCGCGGGCGAGCGCGGGCTCGCACTGCGCGACTACGACGCGGCGGTCGCGCTCGCGCCGCGCGAGGTGGGGCCGTACGTCCTGCGCGCCGAGCTGTTCGCGCTCGGCGGCGAGCACCAGCGGGCGCTGGTCGAGTACCGCCGCGCGCGCGAGCTCGCGCCCGGGAGCCTGGAGGCGATCGCGGCCGGCATGACGGTCTACGCGAGCCTCGGCGAGGCACGCACGTCGCGCGACACGCTCGGGGCGATGCGCGCGGCATACGAGTGCGTCCTCGACCTCGCCCGCGAGGCGGCCGAGCGCCTGCCCGTCGAGCCCGCCCCGCGCTATGGCGCGGCCGTCGTGCACGCCCGGCTCGGCGCCTACGATCGTGCCGTCGAGGCCGCCGCCGCCGCGGTGGGCGACGCGCTCGACGAGCCGTCGATCGCCATGCTCGAGCTCGCCTGGGGCGAGGCGCTCCGGCTCTGGGGCTACTTCCTGCTCGAGCGCGAGCGCACGGAGGCCGCCCTGCCCCACCTCGAGCGCGCCGCCCGGGTGGCCGCGCTCGCGCCGGCCGCCCACGACGCCCTCGGGCAGGCGCTCGGCGAGCTCGACCGCTTCGACGCTGCCCTGAGCCACCTCGACCGGGCGCTCGAGCTCGACGGCGCGCGTGCGACCACCCACATCGCGCGCGGGCGCACCCGCCGGCTCGCCGGCCGCCACGAGGATGCGCTCGCGGACTTCGAGCGGGCGCTCGCGCTGGATTCCGCGCGGGGGCCGGCGATCCACGCTCACGTCGGAGCCGGGCTGACGCTCGAGGCGCTCGGCCGCCACGAGGAGGCGAGCGCCGCGCTCGGGCACGCGCTCGGCGCCGCGAGCGGGCCGCTGGCCCTGCTCGACCGCGGCTATGTGCTCGCCCATCACCGCGAGCCGGACCGCGCCGCCGCCGACTTCCGCGCCGCCCACGAGGCCGAGCCGGACTGCGCGGAGGCGGCCAACGCGCTGGCGCGGCACGAGCTGCTGCACGAGCCGCGCGAGCCCGCCGCGGCGCTCGCCCTTGCCGAGCGGGCGGTCGCGCTCGAGCCCGACGGACCGGCGCGCGCCGTGTACCTGGACACCTCCGGGCTGGCGCTGAGCGCCCTCGGACGCGACCGCGAGGCGGTGGAGCGGCTGGACCGCGCCGTCGAGCTGTACGAGCACAGCCTGGAGATCCGGACCCACCGGGAGAAAGCGATGCGCGCGGCCGCTGCCGCGCGGTGAGGGGATGACGATGGCGGACGAGCGCATCACGTTCAACGGGATCGACGCGACGACGGGCGAGTACCTCGTTCCGCCGGCGACGCCTGAGGAGCTGGCCGAGGCGGCGCGCGGCGAGCGCGAGGACCCGGCGCAGGCAGGCCTGCTCAAGCGCGTCGCGCGCGCCCTCGAGGACGTGTTCCTCGGTCTCCCGATGGACGTCGCTCCGACGGACGTGGTGCGCGCCGGGTGGGGGATCGTCTTCAGCGCCGACGCCGACCCCGCCGTGCGCGAGGCGCTGGCGCCGCTCGTCGCGCACCGCCGGTCGAAGGTGGCCGCCGACCGCTTCAAGGTGCTCGACTACCAGCGCGGCGAGACGCGCCAGGCCTGGCTCGCGCGGCACGGCGCCGCCCCCGGCAGCGTCGACCCCACCCGGGTCCCCTACTACCTGCTGCTGGCCGGCACCCCGGAGCAGATCCCCTACGAGTTCCAGGTCCTGCTCGACGTCGAGTACGCCGTCGGGCGGATCGCGTTCGAGCGGCCCGAGCAGTACGGCGTCTACGCCGCCAGCGTCGTGGCCAGCGAGGGCGCGCCCCCGTCGGGCAACCGCGCCTGGGCCGCGGTCTTCGCGCCGGCGGCGCCGGGCGACGGGGCGACGCAGCTCAGCGCGAGTCAGCTCGCGGCGCCGGTCGCCGACGCGGTCGAGCACGCGCCCGAGTCGGCGGGGGTGATCCGCGCCATCGGGCCGGCGGCCACCAAGCAGGCGCTCGTGGAGCTGGTCCGCGGCGGCGAGCAGCGCGCGCCGCTCACCTTCACCGCCTCGCACGGGTGCGGATCGCCGCCGGGGGACCCGAACCAGGAGGCGTACCAGGGGGCGCTGGTCTGCCAGGAATGGGGGGGACCCGGGAGCCCGCTCGACTACGCCACGCACTGCTTCTCGGCGGCGGACGTGCCGGCCGACGCCCAGCTCCTGGGCCGCGTGTTCTTCCACTTCGCCTGCTTCTCGATCGGGACGCCGCAGTACGACGAGTTCGCCCCGCCCGGTCCGCCGGTGGCGGTCGCGCCGCGGCCGTTCGTCGCGCGCATGCCGCAGGCGCTGCTGTCGCATCCACAGGGCGGCGCGCTGGCGGCCGTGGGCCACATCGACCGTGCCTGGGGATCGTCGATCGGGTCGCCGGCCGCGGGACGGCAGGTGCAGCCGTTCACCAACGCCGCGCGCGCGATCCTGGCGGGCTGGCCGGTCGGCCACGCGGTCAAGGACTTCAACGAGCGCTTCGCCTCGCTGTCGGCCGAGCTCAGCCAGATGATCGAGTACACGCTCCACGGCGCGGCGGTGTCCCCGGCCGAGGTGGCGCAGCGCTACGTGGAGCGCAACGACGCGCGCAACTACTCCCTCCTCGGGGACCCCGCCGTGCGGCTGAACGTGTAGATAGGGTCCGCCTCGATGCGCCGCCGGTCACTGCTCGCAGCCGCGATGGCCGCCGCCGCGCTGGGCGTGCCCGGCGGGGCGGGCGCCGACTACGACACCGTGCTCGTCTCGCGTGAGGGCGCCGCCGGGCCGGCCGGCAACGACCAGTCGTTCCGGCGCCCCGCGATCTCCGCCGACGGCCGCTACGTCGCGTTCTTCACGCTCGCCGGCAACTGGCCGGGCGGCGCACCCGGCTCCGGGCGCGTGTACGTCAAGGACGCTCAGACGGGCGACCTCGAGCTCGCCTCGCGCGCCAACGGCCCCGACGGCACGCCGATGTCCGGCGCCGACCCGCAGATCTCGCGCGACGGCCGCTTCGTCTGCTTCTGGAACGGGTCGATGGTGGTGCGCGACGTCGTCGCGGACACGACGCGCTACGTCCCCGGCAACGCGACGGGGACCGAGCAGGACCAGGACGAGGACTTCACCGGCGCCAACTGCGCGGTGAGCGACGACGGCGACAAGGTCGCGTACACGTCGAAGGACGCGCACGTGCCCGAGGACGCCAACGGCGTCGAGGACGTCTACGTGTACTCGTTCGGCAGCGGCGCCTGGACGCTGGCGAGCCGCGGCGAGGGGGCGGGCGCGGTCGGCGACGGGCCGTCCCGGAACGCCCACATGTCGCCCGACGGGCGCTTCGTCGCGTACTGGTCGCGCGCCTCGAACCTGGTCGCCGGCGACGGCAACGCCCGCTCCGACGTGTTCCTGCGCGACGTCGCGGCCAACCACACCGTGCTCGTCAGCCAGGCGACCGGGACGGCCGGCTCGGTGGCCGCCTCCAACAGGTTCGGGGCCTACGACCCGAACGTCTCCGACGACGGGCGCTACGTGGCCTTCTCGGCCTGGCAGCAGCTCGACCCGGCCGCGCCGCCGGGCGGCAAGTCCGTCTACCGCCGCGACGTGACCGCGAACACCACCGTGCTCGTCTCCCGCGCCAGCGGCCCGGCCGGCGCGGCCGGCGCAGGCACCTCCCAGGACCCGTCGATCTCGCCGAACGGGCGCTACGTCGCGTTCGACTCGTTCGCGGACAACCTCGACGCGGACTCCCTCGACGGGCCCGACGACATCGACGTCTTCATACGCGACGTCGCCGCCGGCCGCACCACGCTGGTCAGCCGCGCGAGCGGCGTCTTCGGCGCGGCCGGCGACAACTACTCGTTCGGGGCCGCGCTCGCGGCCAACAACGCGCGCGTCGCGTTCGTCTCGCGCGCGGAGAACTTCAGCCCCGAGGACACGGCACTCGGCGACGTCTTCTACCGCGACACGGTGGGCGCGCTGGGGGTGCTGCCCGCGGACCTGCCCGGCCTTCCGGAGGTCACCCGGCTGAGCGTCCCGGCCAGGGTCGTCCTGCCGGCGGCCCCGGTCGCCACGGCGGCGAGCAGGCGGCTCACCTTCAAGCTCAGCGAGTTCGCCCGGGCGACGGTCGTCTTCGAGCGGCAGGTGCGCGGCAAGCGCTCGGGAAGGAGGTGCAAGCCGGCGTCGGGGAGCGTGCCGCGGCGCCTGCGCTGCACCGCCTGGAAGAAGGCGGCGTCGCTGAGCCAGGTGACCGCGCAGGAGGGCAAGAACTCGCTGCCGTTCGACGGAACCGTGAACGGCAGGGCGCTCAAGCCCGGCAGCTACCGCGCGCGCGTGGTGGCCGAGGACTTCGCCCACGCGAAGGCCACCTCCCCGCCGGACCGCTTCGAGGTGGTCCGCGCGCGGTAGGGAGCCCAGACCGCGGCAAGCTCGCGGCGGCGGTGGACGGACCGCGCCAGATCTTCTATAACCTCGCATAGATTTTCTATGCATATCGATCGCTTCACCAACAAGTCCCAGGAGGCGCTCGCGGCCGCCCAGCGGCTCGCCGCCGCGCGCAGGAACCCGCAGACCTCCCCGCACCACGTCCTAGCCGCCCTGCTCGAGCAGGAGGGCGGGATCGTCGTCCCCGTGCTCCAGCACGCGGGCGTGGACGTCACCGGCGTCCGCCGCCGCGCCAACGAGGCGCTCGACGCGGCGCCGAAGGTCACCGGCGAGGACGTCAGCGCGCCGCCGGTCGACGGCGTCACGGCCAAGGTCCTCCAGAGCGCCGAGGAGGAGGCGCGCGGGCTGGGCGACGAGTACGTCTCCACCGAGCACCTGCTGCTCGCGCTGGCGAGCGACCCGAAGGTCGACGTCGGCGCCACGCGCGACCAGCTGCTCGAGGCCGTCAACGAGGTGCGCGGGCCGCACCGCGTGACCGACCAGAACCCCGAGGACAAGTACCAGGCGCTCGAGAAGTTCGGCCGCGACCTCACCCGGGCGGCCGAGGACGGGAAGCTCGACCCCGTCATCGGGCGCGACGACGAGATCCGGCGGGTGATCCAGGTCCTCTCGCGCCGCACGAAGAACAACCCGGTGCTGATCGGCGAGCCGGGCGTCGGCAAGACCGCGATCGCCGAGGGCCTCGCCCAGCGGATCGTCTCCGGCGACGTGCCGAGCTCGCTGAAGGACCGCCGCGTGATCGCGCTCGACATCGGCGCGCTGATCGCGGGCGCCAAGTACCGCGGCGAGTTCGAGGACCGTCTGAAGGCCGTGCTCAAGGAGGTCGCCGAGGCCGAGGGCACCGTGATCCTGTTCATGGACGAGCTGCACACGATCGTCGGCGCCGGCGCGGCCGAGGGCGCGGTCGACGCCGCCAACCTCCTCAAGCCGATGCTGGCGCGCGGCGAGCTGCGCGCGGTCGGCGCGACCACCCTCGACGAGTACCGCAAGCACATCGAGAAGGACGCCGCGCTCGAGCGCCGCTTCCAGCCGGTGTTCGTGGAGGAGCCCTCCACCGAGGACGCGATCGCGATCCTCCGCGGCCTCAAGGAGCGCTACGAGGTCCACCACGGCGTGCGCATCCAGGACTCCGCGATCGTCGCGGCGGCGGTCCTCTCCCAGCGCTACATCGCCGACCGCTTCCTGCCCGACAAGGCGATCGACCTGATCGACGAGGCCGCCTCGCGGCTGCGCATCGAGATCGACTCGATGCCGACCGAGATCGACGAGGTCGAGCGGCGCATCCAGCAGCTCGAGATCGAGCTCCAGGCGCTCAAGAAGGAGAAGGACGAGGCGTCGGTCGCGCGCCGCGAGTCGATCGACCGCGAGCTGGCCGAGCTGCGCGAGCGCTCCGCGGGCATGAAGGCCCAGTGGCAGTCCGAGAAGGACGCGATCGAGGCGATCCGCGACACCAAGGAGAAGCTCGAGTCGGCCCACCGCGAGGCCGAGCGCGCCGAGCGCGCCTCCGACCTCCAGCGCGCGGCCGAGCTGCGCTACGGCGAGATTCCCGAGCTCGAGCGCACCGTCCGCGAGCAGGAGGCGCGCCTGTCGGAGCTCCAGTCCACCAGCACGATGCTCAAGGAGGAGGTCGACGACGAGGACGTGGCCGAGGTCGTGGCCAAGTGGACGGGCATCCCGGTCTCCAAGCTGATGGAGGGCGAGGTCGAGAAGCTGATCCAGATGGAGGCGCGCCTGCACGAGCGCGTGGTGGGGCAGGACGAGGCCGTCGAGGCCGTGGCGAACGCGCTGCGCCGCTCGCGCGCCGGGCTCCAGGATCCCAACCGCCCGATCGGCACCTTCCTGTTCATCGGGCCGACCGGCGTCGGCAAGACCGAGCTGGCCCGCGCGCTGGCCGAGTTCATGTTCGACTCCGAGCAGGCGATGATCCGCATCGACATGTCGGAGTACATGGAGAAGCACTCCGTGTCCCGGCTCGTCGGCGCCCCGCCCGGCTACGTCGGCTACGACGAGGGCGGCCAGCTCACCGAGGCGGTCCGCCGCCGGCCCTACAGCGTGGTCCTGCTCGACGAGATCGAGAAGGCGCACAACGACGTCTTCAACGTGCTGCTCCAGGTGATGGACGACGGCCGCCTGACCGACGGGCAGGGCCGCACCGTCGACTTCAAGAACGCCGTCCTGATCATGACCTCGAACATCCCCGGCGGCCGCGCGGGCGTGGAGGGCCACTTCAAGCCCGAGTTCGTGAACCGCCTCGACGACATCGTCGAGTTCAGCCAGCTCACCCGCGAGCAGATCGGGGCGATCGTGGACATCCAGGTCGCCAAGCTGGTCGCGCGCGTGCGCGAGCGCGGGGTGGAGGTCGAGCTGACCGACGACGCGCGCACGCTGATCGGGAACATGGGCTACGACCCGACCTACGGCGCTCGCCCGCTCAAGCGCGTGATCCAGAAGCAGCTCGTGGACAAGCTCGCGCTGGCGCTGCTCGAGGGCGAGTTCGCCGCCGGCGACACCGTGCGGGTGGACGCCCGCGACGGGGAGCTCGCGTTCGAGCGTGCGCCCGTCACCCAAGCCGCGGCCGCCTGACCCTTATCGTCACTCGGCGTGAGCGCCGAGCCCGCCATCCACCTCCGCGGCGTGGTCAAGCGCTTCGGCCGCATCACCGCCGTCGACGGGCTCGACCTCGACGTGCCCGAGGGCATCTGCCTCGGGCTGCTCGGCCCCAACGGCGCCGGCAAGTCCACCACGATGCGGATGCTCACCGGGCAGGCGATCGCCGACGCCGGCGCGATCCGCGTGCTCGGGCACCAGCTACCGGAGGAGTCGAAGGACGCGCGGGCGCGGATGGGCGTGGTGCCGCAGCTCGACAACCTCGACGTGGACGTGACGGTCGGCGACAACCTCGCGGTGTTCGCCCGCCTCTACCGCGTGCCCGACGTGAAGGCGGCCGTCGACCGCGGCCTGCGGATCGCCCGGCTCACCGAGCGCGCGGGCGACCCCGTCGACAAGCTCTCCGGCGGGATGCGCCGCCGGCTCCTGCTCGCCCGCGGCCTCATCCACGGCCCCGAGCTGCTGCTGCTCGACGAGCCCACGGTCGGCCTCGACCCGCAGATCCGCACCGAGCTGTGGACGCTGATCGACGGGCTGCGCACCGAGGGCAAGACGATCCTGATGTCGACCCACTACATCGAGGAGGCCGAGCGGCTCGCCGACGAGGTCGCGGTGATGACGCACGGCAAGGTGCTCGCGCGCGGGAAGCCGAGCGAGCTGATCCGCGAGCACGCGGGCCGCGAGACGGCGGAGTTCTACGGCCCGCCCGACCGGCTCGCCGAGGTGCGCCTGCACGCCGAGGCGAACGGGCTGAGGGTGCGCCCGGCCGGGCCCGCGGTGGCGATCGTCGGCTCCGAGCGGGCCACCGACGGCGCGATCCCCGACGGTGCGATACGCCGCGCGGCGACGCTCGAGGACGTGTTCGTGATGCTCACCGGGGAGGAGGCGGAGTGAGGCGCCTCGAGCCGGCGGCGATCACCGGCGTGATGAGCCGCGAGGTCGCCAACTACCGGACGATCTGGAAGGCGATGACGTTCTCGAGCGTGCTCGAGCCGATCGTCTACCTGCTGGCCTTCGGGCTCGGCCTGGGCGCGACGATCGTCGACCGCGTGGACGGCCTCGAGTACGTGGAGTTCGTCGGGACCGGCATGGTCGCCACCGCCGTGATCTTCTCGAGCGCGCTGCCGGCGATGTTCGGCGTCTTCGTCAAGCACCACTTCCAGCGCACCTACGACGCGATCCTCGCCGCGCCGGTCGACGTGGAGGAGCTGGTCACGGCGGAGATGCTCTGGATCGGGCTGCGCGCCAGCTTCTACGGCTGCTTCCCGCTGATCGCCGCGATGATCTTCGGGCTCGACCCGGCGCCCGGGATGCTGCTCGTGCCGCTCTTCAACTTCGTGACCGGCCTCGGGTTCGCGGCGTTCGGGATCGCGGTGGCGGGCACCGTCGCGAAGATCGACCAGTTCAACTACGTGACCACGCTGTTCGTCACCCCGCTGTTCCTGGTCGCGGGGACGTTCTTCCCGATCGACCAGCTCCCGGAGGGGGTGCAGGTCGCCTCGCAGCTCAACCCGCTCCACCACCTGGTCGAGCTGGTGCGCCACGCGAGCTTCGGCTTCGAGGCGACCGACCCGATCCGGGTCGCGGCCCTGCTCGCGCTGGCGCTCGCGCTCTGGCGGGTGGCGATCCGCCAGATGACCAAGCGGCTGATCGACTAGCGCCGGCGGCGGCCCAGCCGGCGGGTCGGGTCGTGCCCGCCCAGCTCGGCCGCGCGGCGGCCGATCGTGCGCGCCTCGCGGCGGCGGCCGTCGTCGCGCAGCACCGTCGCGAGCCCCTCGAGCGCCGCGACCGTCGCCGGGTGGCGCTCGCCGAGCACCTCGCGCCTGGCGGCGACGAGCTGCTCGTAGATCAGTCGCGCGCCGGACGTCAGCCCGCCCGCGGCCATCATCGCCGCGAGGCTGCCCATCGCCTGGAGGGTGTCGGGGTGCTCGCCGCCGACGGTGCGGTGGCTGATCGCCACGACCGCCTGCGCCAGCTCGTGGGCGCGGGCCTGCTCGCCCTGGCGCCAGAGGGTGTCGGCCAGGCGCGACATGGCCGCGAGTGCCTCGGGGTGCTCGTGGCCGTGAGTCTCCCGCGCGCGGGCGAGGAGCTGCTCGCGCAGCTCGCGCTCGGCGCCGAGGTCTGCCTCGGCGAGGTTGCGGCGGGCCTGCTCGGTCATCGCGTGGCTCTCGCCCAGCACCCGGATGCGCGAGTCGAGGACCTCCCGGTGGAGGTCGCGGGCCGCCTTCGCGTCCCCGAGCTCGTTCAGGACGGCGGCGAGGTTGGACTTCGACGCGAGCGTCTTCGGATGGTCGCCGCCGAGCACCCGGCGGCGCGCGTCGAGCACGCGCTGGTCGAGCTCGAGGGCGCGGCGCAGGTCGCCGGCCGCGAAGTAGGAGCGCGCGAGGTTGTTGGTCATGGTGAGCGTGCGCGGGTCGTCGTCGCCGAGCACCCGCTGGGCCGTCCGGAGCGCCACCTCGCGCAGCTCGTGGCCGCCGCGCGGATCGCCCTCCTCCTCCAGGATCACCGCGAGGTTGTTCATCGAGCCGAGCGTGTCCGGATGGTCCACGCCCTGGAGCCGCACGCGGATGTCGAGCGCCTCCTCGGCGAACGCGCGCGCCGACGCGGCGTCGCCCTGCGCGTGCCGCACGAAGGCCATCTGGGCGCTCGACTCGGCCACCGCGAGCTCGTCCGGCTCCGGCGCCTCGAGCGCGATCGCGTGGGCGCGCTCGGCCAGGACGGCGGCACCGTCGCCCGAGCCGTGGCTGGCGATCACGTAGGCGGCGGCGCCCACCAGGGCGAAGGCCGCGGCGTCGTGCGCCACCCGGAGCCGGCGGGCGTGGCCGGCGGCGGTCACGACGTGCGGCAGCAGCGCGGCGCAGAGCGGCCAGTTGGCGGCGCGCTCGTAGGCGAGGTCGGAGGCGGGGAACGCCTCCCGCAGCAGCAGCATCGCCGCCGCGGCGAGCCGCCGCGACTCCTCGGCGCCGAGCTCCGACCGCATCGCCTCGGCCGTGTCCTCCGCGAGCGGCTCGACCGGCTCGCCGAACAGCTCCGCCGGAATCGGCTCCGGCGCGAGGAACGCGCGCACGGCGACGCCCGCCTCCGGCAGGGCGTGCCGGAGCGCTTCGAGGCCGGGGCTCCCGGTCGACTCCATGTGTCGTCGGTCGGCGGGTGGCCCGGATTCCTTGAGCGCGGTGCCCGTAGTACCGTCCGGCCCGGAAGCAGCCGCCCACCCTGGAGGAGGACCGTGCCGACCTACGTGATGCTGACCAAGCTGACCCCCGAGGGCGTCCAGACCCTCAAGAACAACCCGTCCCGCATCCTCGAGGTCAACCGCGAGCTGGCGCAGCTCGGGGCCGAGGTCAAGGCGCAGTGGGCGGTGCTGGGTCAGTACGACTTCGTGAACGTGATCGAGGCCCCCGATGAGAAGACCATGGCCCGCGTCTCGCTCGAGCTCGGCTCGCGCGGCACGGCGAGCTACGAGACGCTCACCGGCATCCCGGTCGAGGACTTCATCGCCACGCTGTGACGCCCGAGCGCGTCCTCGTCGTCGGGTCGGGCGGGCGCGAGCACGCGCTCGTCCGCGCGCTGCTGCGCAGCCCCCGGCACCCCGAGGTGGTGGCCGCTCCCGGCAACGCCGGGATGGCCCGCGACCGGGTGCCGCTCGTCGACGTGTCCGTCGACGACGTCGACGGGCTGGTCCGCGCCGCGCGCGAGCAGAGCGCCGACCTCGTGGTCGTGGGCCCCGAGGCCCCGCTCGTCGCCGGGCTGGTGGACGCCCTCGCGGCGGAGGGGATCGCGGCGTTCGGGCCGAGCGCCGCGGCCGCCCGCATCGAGGGCTCGAAGGCCTACGCGAAGGAGCTGATGAAGCAGCTCGGGGTGCCGACCGCCGCGCACATGGTCCTGCGCAGCCGCGAGGAGGCCGAGGCGCAGATCCCCTGCGCGTCGTACCCGGCGGTGCTCAAGGCCGACGTGCTCGCCGCGGGGAAGGGCGTGATCATCTGCGCGACCGAGGCCGACGCCCGCGCGGCGATCGAGCAGTTCTTCGGCGAGCGCCGCTTCGGCGACACCGAGGTCGTGCTGGAGGAGTTCCTCGAGGGCGAGGAGCTGTCGCTGCTCGCGCTCTGCGACGGCGTGCGCGCCGTGCCGATGGCGCCCGCCCAGGACTACAAGCGCATCCACGACGGCGACCGCGGGCCGAACACCGGGGGCATGGGCAGCTACTCGCCGGTTCCCGGCTTCGACGAGGAGCACGCGCGGGCGCTCGCGCTCGCGGCCCACCAGCCGATCGTGGACGAGCTGCGCCGGCGCGGCACGCCGTACCACGGCGTGCTCTACGCGGGCCTGATGATGACGGCGAGCGGGCCCAGGGTGCTCGAGTACAACTGCCGCTTCGGCGATCCCGAGACCCAGGCGATCCTGCCGCGGCTGCGCTCCGACCTGCTCGACCTGCTCGAGCGCTCCACGCGCGAGGGGGGCCTCGAGGGAGTGGAGATCGAGTGGTCCTCGCAGTGGGCCGTCACGGTCGTGCTCGCCTCGCGCGGGTATCCCGAGTCCTCGTCGAAGGGCGACGCGATCGAGGGCCTGCGCGGGCTCGACTCGCTGCACACCGAGGTGCTGCACGCGGGCACCGCCGAGACCGCCGACGGGTTCGTGACCGCAGGCGGGCGGGTCCTGAACGTGACCGGCCTGGGGAACGACCCCGACGAGGCGCGCGGCTGCGCGTACGCGGCCGCGGATCGGATTCAGTTCGACGGAAAGCAAATAAGACGCGACATCGCCGCGCGAGCGGTGGAGAGGGTGGGTGCATGAGCGAGTCGGCGCCGGAGCCGGAGGCGATGACCGAGACCGAGGTCGAGACCCAGTTCGACGAGCTGGACGTGGACGCCCCGCTGGTCGGGATCGTCATGGGATCGAAGTCGGACATGCCCGCGATGGAGAAGGCGAGCGTGTGGCTCGAGGAGCAGGGCATCAAGTCCGAGACCCGCGTGATGAGCGCCCACCGCGACCCCGACACCGTCGCCGACTACGCGAAGAACGCGCAGATGCGCGGCCTGCGGGTGATCATCGCGGGCGCCGGGCTGGCCGCCGCGCTCCCCGGCGTGGTGGCGGCGCACACCCAGCTCCCGGTGATCGGCGTGCCGCTCACCAGCTCCACCTCCGTGGCCGGCGGGCTCGACGCGCTGCTGGCGATCGCCCAGATGCCGCCGGGCGTCCCGGTGGCCTGCGTGGGCGTGGACAACGCGCGCAACGCGGCCGTGCTGGCGGCGCGGATCCTCGGGCGGGCCTAGGCGGGAGCGCCCGCCGCGGCGAAGGGCGGCGGCCCGAGCACCTCGATGGCCCCGCTTCGCTCGGCCGCCGCCTTGATCCGGCCGATGTCGAGCGGCTCCTGCGGCGGCCGCTCGCGCCGTGGCGCGGGGTCGCCGCCGGCGCGGTAGAACGCCTCCGCGGCGGCCGGGCCCGGGGTCAGCAGCGTCAGGAAGCGCGCCGTCTCGGAGGTGACCATGAACGCGTGGGGCGTGCCCCGCGGGAGGCAGACGAACGAGCCCTCGCGGGCCCGGTGCTCGGTGCCGTCGTCGTGGATCAGGAGCTCGCCCTCGAGCACGTAGATGCTCTCGTCCTCCGTGGGATGGGAGTGCAGCGGCGTGACCTTGCCGCGGCTCGAGCGCAGCTCGAACAGCAGGAACGCCCCGCCGGTCTCCTCGCTCCCGGCCTTCAGCTCCATCAGCGAGTTCGCGAACCAGAGTGGCTCGCCCTCGCCCGCGGCCCGGATGATCGTCATGACGGCCTCCCCGCCTCGTTGTCCTTCGTGAGACTACACTTATCACGATGAGTATTCAAGTCCCATATGAGCAGACAGGGCGCCGGCGTCAGAAGGCGCGCACGCGTGCGGCCCTGGTCGGGGCGGCGCGGGAGCTGCTCGCGGAAGGACGCACGGCGACGGTCGAGGACAGCGCCGCGCGCGCCGGAGTCTCGCGCGCGACCGCGTACCGCTACTTCGCGAACCAGCGCGCGCTGCTCACGGCCGTACAGCCGCGGCTCGATGCCGAGACGATGCTCGGCGAGAGCCCCCCGGCCGGCGTCGAGGAGCGGCTGGCCCTCGCGATCGGCGAGATCATCTCGATGACGCTCGACACGGAGCCGGCGCTGCGGGCGATGCTGCGTCTCTCGCTCGAGCCCGGTCCGCACACGGAGGAGGAGCTCCCGTTTCGCCGCGGCCGGCGGATCGACTGGGTCGCGGACGCGCTCGAGCCGCTGCGGGCACGGCTGCCCGCCGCGGATTTCGACCGGCTGGTCGTCGCGATCGCCGCGTCGGTCGGGATCGACTCGCTGGTGTGGCTCACCGACGTGGCAGGACTTTCGCGTGACGAGGCGGTCGAGGTGATGCGGTGGTCGGCGCTGGCGCTGCTGAGGGCCGCGACTGGGGCTGGGTAGGGTCAGGCGCGATCCGCCAGCGGCGGTACCCTCGGCGGAGTGATCGCGCGCTACACGCGGCCCGAGATCGGGGCCGTCTGGACCGACCAGGCCCGCATGGAGGCCTGGCGGCGCGTGGAGGTCGCGGCCTGCGAGGAGATGGAGGGCCCGACGCCGGAGGACCTCGAGGGCATCCGCGCCGCGACGTTCACCGTCGAGGCCGTGAACGAGCGCGAGAAGGTCACCGACCACGACATGGCCGCGTTCGTGGACGTGCTCTCGGAGTCGGCCGGCCCGGGCGGGCGCTGGATCCACTTCGGCCTGACCAGCTCGGACGTGCTCGACACCGCGCTCGCGCTCCAGCTGCGGGCCGCGGGCGAGATCGTGCTGCGCGGCGCCCGCGAGCTGCGCTCCGCCCTGGTCGCGCGCGCGCGGGAGCACGTCGACACCCTCTGCGTCGGGCGCACGCACGGGGTCCACGCGGAGCCCACCACCTTCGGGGTCAAGCTGGCCGGCTTCGCGTTCGAGGCCGACCGCAACCTCACGCGGCTCGAGCGCGCGTTCGAGCAGGCCTCGGTCGGCGCGATCTCCGGGGCGGTCGGCACCTACGCGGCCACCTCGCCGGACTTCGAGCGCCGCGTGCTCGAGCGGCTCGGGCTGCGGGCGGAGGAGGTCTCCACCCAGGTGGTCGCCCGCGACCGCCACGCGGAGCTCGCGACGGCGATCGCGCTCGCCGGCGCCGGTCTCGAGCGCTTCGCCACCGAGGTCCGCCACCTCCAGCGCACGGAGGTGCGCGAGGTGGAGGAGCCGTTCCGGGCCGGCCAGAAGGGCTCGTCGGCGATGCCGCACAAGCGCAACCCGATCGTGTCCGAGCGGCTAACCGGGATCGCGCGCCTGCTGCGCGGCTACGCGCAGGCGTCCACCGAGAACGTGGCCCTCTGGCACGAGCGCGACATCTCGCACTCGTCGGTGGAGCGGGTCACGCTGCCGGACGCCACGATCCTGATCGACTACGCGCAGTCGCTGGCCCTGCGGCTGGTCACCGGCATGACCGTGCGCGCGGACCGCATGCGCGCGAACCTCGAGGCCACGCACGGCGCGCTCTACTCGCAGCGAGCGCTGCTGGCGCTGGTCGAGGCCGGCCGCACGCGCGACGACGCCTACCGGATCGTCCAGGAGCACGCCCAGCGGGCCTGGGACACCGGCACTCACTTCCGCGAGCTGCTGGCGACCGCCGCGCCGGAGCTCGACCTCGACGCGATCTTCGACCCGGCCGCCTTCGTGCGCCACGCGCGGGAGATCGTGGGCCGCCTCGACGCGCTCGAGCCGGCGCCCGCGCCGCCGGCGCCCGCTCCGGTTCCGTAACTGCGGCCGGGTAAGGCGCCCGCCCGGCCGCGAGGCCGGTGACCGTAGGGTTTGGGCTGTATGGGCGACCAAATCCTCCGGTCGCGGGGAACGCGCGCCTAGACGCCGATCAGCCGGGGATGGTCCACCGCCGGGCAGCGGTCCATCACCACGTCGAGCCCGGCCTCCTCGGCGCGCTTCGCCGCCGCCGGGTCGATCACCCCGAGCTGCATCCAGACCGCCTTGGCGCCGATCGCGATCGCCTCGTCCACGTGCTCGCCCGCGGCCTCGCTGCGGCGGAAGACGTCCACCACGTCCACGGGCTCCTCGATCGAGGCGAGGTCCGGGAAGCATTCGGGGTGCTCGTCGCAGGCGTTCGGGTTGACGCGGATCACGCGGTAGCCGCGGCTCTCCAGGAAGCTCGCGACCCGGTTGCTGTCGCGCCCGGGACTGGGGGACCAGCCCACCACGGCCCAGGTGCGCCCCTCGGTGAGGATCTTTCGCGCCAGCTCCTCGGTCACGCCGCGAGCATACGCCTCGCTCTTTGCGGATATCGGGCCGCGGGTGCGACCACTCGCCGATCTACACTCGCCCCATGAGCTCCGCCGCCACCCTCGAAGGTCACAAGCTGCTCGCATCGGGCAAGGTCCGGGAGATCTACGACGAGGGCGACCGCCTGCTGATGGTCGCCTCCGACCGGATCTCGACATACGACGTGATCCACCCCACGCCGATCCCCGGCAAGGGCCAGGTCCTGACCGGCATCTCGGCCTTCTGGTTCGAGCGGACCGGCCACATCGTCCCGAACCACGTCGTCTCCTACACCGACGGCGTCCCCGAGCAGGTCCGCGGGCGCGCGATGCTCGTCGAGCGCCTCGAGATGTTCCCGGTCGAGTGCGTCGTGCGCGGCTACATCACCGGGTCGGGCTGGAAGGACTACCAGCGCACCGGCGCGGTCTGCGGGGTCGAGCTGCCGGAGGGCCTCGTCGAGTCCGAGCAGCTCCCGGAGCCGATCTTCACGCCGGCCACCAAGGCCGACGTGGGCGACCACGACGAGAACGTCAGCTTCGACCGCGCCGCCGAGATCCTCGGCGACCGCGCGGCGCTCGAGGAGCTGCGCCGGCTCTCGATCGAGCTCTACCGGTTCGCATCCGACCACGCGCGCGAGCGCGGGATCATCCTGGCCGACACCAAGTTCGAGTTCGGCCGCGACCGCGACGGCCGGATCGTCGTGGGCGACGAGGTGCTCACGCCCGACTCGTCACGCCTCTGGCCCGCCGACACCTACGAGCCCGGCAGGGGCCAGCCCTCCTTCGACAAGCAGTACGTGCGCGATTGGGCCTCGGGCTCGGGCTGGGACAAGACGCCGCCGGCGCCCGCCCTCCCCGACGACGTGGTCGCGGGCACCACGCAGCGCTACCGCGAGGCCTACGAGAAGATCACCGGCGAGCCGCTCGAGGCGTGGCTGGAGCGCGCGTCCTGACCTCGCGTGGCTAGCGCGCGCGTCCTGATCCGCCCGAAGGAGGGGATCCTCGACCCTCAGGGCCAGACCGTCGAGCGCGCGCTGCCCGCGCTCGGCTTCGAGGGCGCCTCGCACGTGCGGATCGGCCGCCTCGTCGAGCTCGAGGTCGAGGATCCGAGCCAGCTCGGCGAGATGTGCGAGAAGCTGCTCGCCAACACGCTGATCGAGGACTACGAAGTGGAGGTGCTGGACGCGTGAAGTTCGGCGTCGTCCGCTTTCCCGGCTCCTGCGACGAGGTGGACGCCCAGCTCGCCTGCGCGCGCTTCGGCGAGGCGGAGCTGCTCTGGCACGGCGACCGCGACCTGCGCGGCGCCGACGCCGTCGTCGTCCCGGGCGGCTTCTCGTACGGCGACTACCTGCGCCCGGGCGCGCTCGCCCGCTTCTCTCCGGTGATGGAGGCGGTGGCCGAGTTCGCTCGTGACGGCGGACCGGTGCTCGGCATCTGCAACGGCTTCCAGGTGCTCTGCGAGGCCGGCCTGCTGCCGGGCGCGCTGCTGCCCAACGAGGGGCTCCGCTTCCTCGCCAAGCAGGTCGACGTGGTCGTCGAGAACCCCAACACGGCCTTCACGCGCGCGTGCGCGCGCGGAGACGTCCTCTCGATCCCCACCAAGCATGGCGAGGGGCGCTACTACGCGCCGGAGGAGCTGCTCGACCGGCTCGAGGCCGAGGGCCGGGTCGTCTTCCGCTACGCGGAGGGGCAGAACCCCAACGGATCGCTGCGCGACGTCGCGGGCGTGTGCAACGAGGGCGGCAACGTCGTCGGGCTGATGCCGCACCCGGAGCACGCGGTCGACCCGATCCTCGGCTCCACCGACGGCGGCAGGCTGTTCGCGGCGGAGCCTGTCCCGGCGTGACCCCGCCGGCGACCGCCGAGCCCCGGCACCGCCAGCTCGGGCTGACCGACGCCGAGTACGACCTGATCTGCGACAAGCTCGGGCGCGAGCCCAACGAGGTCGAGCTCGCGGTGTTCAGCCTGATGTGGTCGGAGCACTGCGCCTACAAGCACTCGAAGAAGCTGCTGCGCACGCTCCCCACCGAGGGCCCGGCCGTGGTCATGGGGCCGGGCGAGAACGCCGGCGCCGTCGACGTGGGCGACGGGATGGCGATCGCCTTCAAGGTCGAGTCGCACAATCACCCGAGCGCGGTCGAGCCGTTCCAGGGCGCGGCGACCGGCGTCGGCGGGATCCTGCGCGACGTTTTCGCCATCGGCGCGCGACCGATCGCGATCCTCGACTCGCTGCGCTTCGGCGAGCTCGACTCCGGCCGCTCGCGCTACCTGCTCGACCGCGCCGTGGCCGGCATCGGCCACTACGGCAACTCGATCGGCGTCGGGACCGTCGGCGGCGAGATCTACTTCGAGGGCCCGTACGAGCACAACTGCCTCGTCAACGCGATGTGCCTGGGGATCGCGCCGCAGGAGCGCCTCACGCGCAGCGCCGCGGCGGGCGTGGGCAACCACCTCGTGCTGATGGGCGCGCTCACCGGCCGCGACGGCATCGGCGGCGCCTCGGTGCTCGCCAGCGCGGAGCTCGACGAGGACGACGAGTCCAAGCGCCCGAGCGTGCAGATCGGCGACCCGTTCGAGGAGAAGAAGCTGCTCGAGTGCTGTCTCGAGCTGCTCGACGCCGGGCTGCTCGAGTCGCTCCAGGACCTCGGCGCCGCGGGGCTGTCGTCGAGCTCCTCGGAGATGGCCTCGAAGGGCGAGGTGGGGATCGACGTCGACGTCGCGCGGGTCCCCTTGCGCGAGGAGGACATGGAGCCGTTCGAGGTCATGGTCTCCGAGTCGCAGGAGCGGATGCTGTGCGTCGTCGCGCCCGAGCGCCTCGACGCGGTGCTCGAGCGCTGCGCGAAGTGGGAGGTGCGGGCCACGTCGATCGGGGCGGTCACCGACACGCGCCGCCTGCGCGTGACCTGCGGCGACGAGGTCGTCGGCGACATGCCGGTCGAGGCGCTGGTGGACGACTGCCCGCTCTACGACCTCGAGCCGGAGGCGCCGGCCGAGCCGGTCTACCCGGCTCCCCGCGCGCGCGTGAACGAGGAGACCGGTCCCGAGGAGCTGCTGCTCGCCCTGCTCGGCAGCCCGAACGTGGCCAGCAAGCGCTGGGCGTTCCAGCAGTACGACGCGCTGGTCGGCTCGCGCACCGTGCGCCGCCCGGAGGCCGCCGACGCCGCCGTGCTGCTGCTCCGCCAGGAGGGCGAGGGCGGGGCGATCGCCGTCTCGATCGACGGCAACGGCCGCCGCGTGGCCTGCGCTCCCTACGCGGGCACGGTCGAGGCCGTGCTCGAGTGCGCGGCAAACCTGGCCTGCGTGGGGGCCGAGCCGCTCGGGCTCACCAACTGCCTGAACTTCGGCAACCCCGAGAAGCCGCACATCGCCTGGCAGCTCTCGGAGTCGGTGCGCGGCCTCGGCGACGCCTGCCGCGCGCTCGGCGTGCCGGTCGTCGGCGGCAACGTCTCGCTCTACAACGAGGGCGCGGAGGGGCCGATCTACCCGACGCCGGTCGTCGGGATCGTGGGCTCGCTACCCGACCCGCGCCGCACCGCGCCGATCGGGTTCGCCGCGGAGGGTCACGAGGTCGCGCTGATCGGGGCCTTCGCCCCGGCGCTCGCCGGGTCCGAGGCCGCCAAGCTGCTCGGCCGCCCGCTCGAGGCGCTGCGCGACGTGGAGATCGATGCTCACGCGCGCACGCTCGCGTTCGTGCGCGAGGCGGTGCGCGCCGGCCGCCTGGCCTCCGCCCACGACGTGGCCGAGGGCGGGATCGCCTGCGCGCTCGCGGAGTGCTGCATCGCGGGAGGCGTGGGCGCGCGGGTCGGCTGGGGCGTCGCGCAGCAGGCGGCGCCGGGCGAGGACCGCACGGTCCTGTTCGGCGAGGGACCCGGCGGGTTCGTCGTCTCGGGCGCCCCCGATGCGCTCCGCGAGCTGGCCGCCGAGGCCGCGCGGGTGCCGTTCGTGACCCTCGGCACGGTCGGCGGGGACCGGCTGGAGCTGGCCGGTTCCGATGCTAGGCTCTCGCTGCCGGTCGGGGCCCTGAGATCGGCGTACGAGCAGGCACTTTTCGACCTTCTCTCGTGACCTCCACCACACCTCTCCCGATGCGGGACGGGCCGCGCGACGAGTGTGGCGTCTTCGGCGTGTACGCGCCGGAGTCCGAGGTGGCCCGGCTCGCCTACTTCGCGCTCTACGCGCTCCAGCACCGCGGCCAGGAGTCGGCCGGCATCGCCACCTCGGAGAACGGCGAGATCATCGCGCTGCGCGAGCAGGGCCTCGTCTCCCAGGTCTTCGACGAGTCCAAGCTGCGCGCCCTGCCCGGCGGGCTGGCGATCGGCCACGTGCGCTACTCCACCACCGGCTCCTCGGCCTGGTCGAACGCGCAGCCGATCCACCGCTCCGACCACCACAACGTCGCGCTCGCCCACAACGGCAACCTGATCAACGCGGTCGAGCTGCACTCGGAGCTGCGCGGGCGCGGGGTCGGGTTCAGCTCCACGTCCGACTCCGAGATCATCGCCGCGCTTATCTCCACCCACCCCGCCGACACGGTCGGCGAGGCGATCGAGGACGTGCTGCCGCGCCTCGAGGGCGCCTTCTCCACGGTCGTGATGACCACCGACGGCGTCTACGCGTTCCGCGACGGCAACGGCCTGCGGCCGCTCGCGCTCGGCCGGCTCGGCGACCGCTACTGCGTCGCCTCGGAGAGCTGCGCCTTCGACATCATCGGCGCCGAGTTCCTGCGCGAGGTGCTGCCGGGCGAGCTGGTCGAGCTGACCGAGCGCGGCATCGACACGCGCCAGGCGATCGAGTCCGACCGCCGCTCGTTCTGCGTGTTCGAGCACATCTACTTCGCGCGGCCCGACTCGCAGCTCGAGGGCCGCCGCACCCAGGTATCGCGCGCGAAGATGGGCGAGATCCTCTGGCGCGAGGCGCCGGTGGAGGCGGACCTCGTGATCGCGGTGCCGGACTCCGGGAACCCGGCCGCGAACGGCTACGCCCAGGCGTCGGGCATCCACAAGGACGACGGCCTGATCAAGAACCGCTACGTGGCCCGCACGTTCATCCAGCCCGGCCAGGAGCTGCGCAAGCACGGGCTGCGGATGAAGTTCAACCCGCTGCCGGAGGTGGTCGGCGGCAAGCGCGTCGTGGTCGTCGACGACTCGATCGTGCGCGGCAACACCACCCGCCAGATCATCGGGATGCTGCGCGACGCCGGGGCCAGCGAGGTGCACCTGCGCATCTCGGCGCCGCCGATCCGCCACCCCTGCCATTACGGGGTCGACTTGTCGACCCGCCAGGAGATGATCGCCCACGACCGCAGCGAGGCGGAGGTGGCCCGCGAGCTGGGCGCCGATTCGCTCGCCTACCTGTCGCTCGACGGCCTCTACGAGGCGATCGGCTCCACTCGCGAGACCCACTGTGACGCCTGCTTCACCGGCGACTACCCGCTCGAGCGCACCGAGGACTCACGCGGCAAGTACGCGCTGGAGCAGCTCGCCGTGGTCAGCGGCTGACCGCGCAACGTCCGTGAACTGCGCGTTACGGGCGCACGCAGCGGCGTAACACCGCGCCCGCTCCCGCCGACCCGGCCGGTACGGTGGCCGGATGGACCTCGAGCGCGGCCTCCACGACCACTTCGGCTTCCGCGGCTTCCGGCCGGGGCAGCGCGAGGCGTGCGCGGCCGCCGCGGCTGGGCGCGACGTGCTCGTGGTCATGCCCACCGGCTCGGGCAAGTCGCTCTGCTACCAGCTCCCGGGGCTGCTGCGCGACGACCTGACGATCGTGGTCTCGCCGCTCGTCGCGCTGATGCAGGACCAGGTCGAGGCGCTGCGGGCGCGCGGGCTCGGCGACCGGGTGGCGGTCATCAACGCCCAGCAGGACGCGTCGGCGAACTCCGAGACGCTGGCCGCCGCGGCCCGCGGCGAGCTGCGGCTGCTCTACGTCGCGCCGGAGCGGTTCTCCTCGCCCGGCTTCTTCGAGCGTCTCGCGGCCGTGCGGATCGGGCTGTTCGTGGTGGACGAGGCCCACTGCGTCTCGCAGTGGGGGCACGACTTCCGCCCCGACTACTTCCGCCTCGGCGACGCGGCCCGCAAGCTGGGCGCCGCGGGGATCGTGGCCTCCACCGCCACGGCCACCCCGCAGGTGGCGGCCGACGTCGTGCGCCGGCTGGCGCTGCGCGACCCGGTCCGCGTGACCACCGGCTTCGACCGCCCCAACCTCGCCTTCGCGGTCGCCCGTCCGGCGCCGCACGAGAAGCGCCGGATGGTGGTCGAGGCGCTTCGCCGCGACGGCGCTCTGCCGGCGATCGTGTACGCGGGCACGCGCGCGGGGTCGGAGGAGCTGGCCGAGGAGCTCACGCGCGAGCTCGGCGAGCCGGCGGAGGCGTACCACGCGGGGCTCGAGCGCGGCGCGCGGGCGGACGTGCAGCGGCGCTTCCTCGCCGACGAGGTGCGCGTGGTGGTCGCGACCAACGCCTTCGGCATGGGGGTCGACAAGCCGAACGTGCGCACGGTCCTCCACTCGAGCGTGCCCGCCTCGCTCGAGGCCTACTACCAGGAGGCGGGCCGCGCGGGGCGCGACGGCGAGGCCGCTCGCGCGCTGCTGCTGGCCGAGAACAAGGACAAGGCGCTGCACGTGCACTTCATCAAGCGCGACGAGCTGAGCGAGGACCAGCCGGAGCGGCTCGCGGCCGTGCTGGAGCGCGACGCGCGCTCGGACGGCGCGCTCCCGGGGCTCGCGCAGGCGCGCTACGACGTCGACGCCGGCGAGCTCGCCCAGGCGGTGCGCTGCCGGCGCGACCACGTGGCCGCGATCATCGGGCACCTCTCGCGCGCGGGCGTGGTGATCCCGACGCCGGCACCGCCCGATCGCGTGGTCGGCAGGCTCGTGAGCGAGATGGACGGCCGCGCGCGGGCGCTGTGCCGCTCGTCGATCGCGGACGCGGGCCGCGCGCGCTGGCGCCAGTACCGCGAGATCTGGGCCTACGTGGAGAGCGACGGCTGCCGCCGGCGCACGATCCTGCGCCACTTCGGCGACCACGCGGAGCCGGCGGCCGTGGTGGGACCCGGCGGCGAGCCGCTTCCGTGCTGCGACGCCTGCGGCGCCGATCTGCTGCCCGAGCTCCCGCGGGTGGACACCCAGGAGGCGATCGCCTCGCTCGACGAGGCGATCTTCTCCGTCGCGCGCACCGCCAAGCCCGAGGTGGGCCGGACCACCTGCGCGGAGATCATCCACGGCGCGCGCACCAAGAAGATCGAGCGCAACAGCTACGACGGGCTGGCGGCGTACGCCACCGCGTCGCACATGCGCCGCGCCGACATCCTCGCCCGCATCGACGAGCTGATCGGCGAGAAGCGGCTCGCGACCTCGCGCGGGCCGTACCCCGTGCTCCGGGTCGAGGTCCAGCCGACCGCCGCGTGAGCCTGCGCATCGGCGTACTGATCTCCGGCGAGGGGTCCAACCTCCAGGCGCTGATCGACTCCGTGCACGCCGAGGGCGCCGCGGAGATCGTGGGCGTGGCCTCGAACAAGCCCGAGGCCCGGGGCCTGGGCCGGGCCTCGGCGGCGGGCATAGCTACGGGCGTGTTCCCGGCCGCCGGCTACCCCAGCCGCGGCGAGCGCGACGAGGCGATGGCGGCGTGGCTGGAGGCCCTCGACGTGGGCCTCGTGGTGACCGCCGGCTTCATGGAGCTGCTCGGACCCGGGTTCGTCCGGCGCTTCGCCGGGCGGATCGTGAACGTGCACCCGTCGCTGCTCCCGGCCTTTCCCGGGTTGCGGCCGATCCAGGAGGCGCTCGACTACGGCGTCCGCGTCATGGGGGTGACCGTCCACTTCATGGACGAGGGCGTCGACAGCGGGCCGATCATCCTCCAGGAAGCATTCGACCCGGTCCCGTATGCTCGGGACATCGCCGCGGTGGAGAGACGCGTCCACGAGATCGAGCACCGGCTGCTGCCCGAGGCGGTCCGGCTGATCGCCGCCGGACGCGTGGCGATCGACCCCGCCGAGCCGCGCCACGTGAGGATCGCGCCCGCCCCCTCCGACCCGCCCGCCTCGAGGTCCGATGGGGACGACTGAGGGGACGGCCCCTGAGGTCACCCAGCCCGGTGCGGTGCGCGTCCGCCGGGCGCTGCTGACCGTCTCGGACAAGCGCGGCCTCGTCGACTTCGCGCGCGGCCTCGCGGAGCTCGGCGTGGAGATCGTCTCGACCGGAGGAACGGCGCGCGAGCTGGAGAGCGCGGGCATCGGCACCCGCGCGATCGACGACTACACCGGCTTCCCGGAGATCCTCGACGGGCGCGTCAAGACGCTGAACCCGCGCATCTACGCGGGCCTGCTCGCGGTCCGCTCGAAGCCCGAGCACGTGGCCACGCTCGGCGAGCAGGAGATCGAGCCGATCGACCTCGTGTGCGTGAACCTCTACCCGTTCGAGCGCACGGCGGCGGCGCGCGGGGCCTCCACCGAGGAGATCGTCGAGAACATCGACATCGGCGGGCCCACCCTGATCCGCGCGGCCGCCAAGAACCACGCGTTCGCCGCGGTGGTCACGAGCCCGGAGAGCTACGACGCCGTGATCGAGGAGCTGCGCATGTCCGACGGGCTGCTCTCCGAGCAGACGCGCGAGGCGCTCGCGATGGACGCGTTCGGCTACACGGCGCGCTACGACGCGGCGATCGCGCGCTGGTTCTCCGAGCGCGAGGACGACTTCCCGGCGCTCTACCCGCGCGTGTACGAGAAGGTGCTCGACCTCCCCTACGGCGAGAACCCGCACCAGCGCGCCGCCTACTACGCCCAGGCCAACGCGCGCACGCACCTGCTGTCGATGGTGTCGAAGCTGCACGGCAAGGAGCTGTCGTTCAACAACCTGCTCGACCTCGACTCCGCGCGGCGCCTCGCGCACGAGTTCGAGGTGCCGGCCGCCGTGATCGTCAAGCACAACAATCCGTGCGGCTGCGCGGTCGGGAGCACACCGCTCGAGGCGTTCGAGAAGGCGCTGGCCTGCGACCCTGTCAGCGCGTTCGGCGGTGTCTTCTGCTTCAACCGGCCGATCGAGGAGGACCTGGCCGAGCGGCTCAACTCGATGTTCGTCGAGGTCGTGATGACGAAGGGCTACGAGGAGGGCGCCCTCGACGTGCTGACGCAGAAGGAGAACGTGCGCGTGCTGCACGACGCCGAGCGCCGCCGCGAGCCGACGTCCGACCGCGACATGCGGCGCGTGCGCGGCGGCCTCTTGGTGCAGGACCGCGACGAGGACGTGGAGCTGCGCGACGAGATGCGGGTGGTCACCGAGCGCAAGCCGACCGAGCAGGAATGGGGCGAGATGCTGTTCGCCTGGAAGGTCTGCAAGCACGTGCGCTCGAACGCGATCGTGATCGCGAAGGACCTCGCCTCGGTCGGCATCGGCGCCGGCCAGATGAGCCGGGTCGACTCGGTGCGGCTCGCCGTCGACAAGGCCCAGTGCCCGCTCCAGGGCGCCGCGCTCGCCTCCGACGCGTTCTTCCCGTTCGCCGACGGGCCGCAGCTCGCGATCGAGGCCGGGGTCACGGCGATCATCCAGCCGGGCGGCTCCAAGCGCGACGAGGAGGTGGTCGCCGCCTGCGACGAGGCGGGCATCGCGATGGTCTTCGCCGCCCGCCGGCACTTCCGGCACTGAGCCGCGTCCTCCCCGCACTCCGGCGCCGGGCGCGCCTCTTCACCTACGCCGGCCGCTCGGTGCGCTGCCCGTGCTGCGAGCGCGGCTTCCGCGCGTTCATGCGGCCGGACCCCGATCAGCTCAACGCCGTCTGCCCGTGGTGCGGCAGCCACGTGCGCCACCGGGCGCTGTGGCTCTACATCGAGCGCCGCACCGACCTCCTCACCGCGCCGACCCGCCTCCTGCACCTCGCCCCCGAGCACGTGCTGGCGGAGCGGCTGCGCGCGCGGCCGAACATCGACTACCTGAGCGCCGACCTCGACCAGCCGGCCATGGAGAACTGGGACCTCACCGACGTGCCGCATCCCGACGACTCGTTCGACGCGATCGTCTGCAGCCACGTGCTCGAGCACGTGCCCGACGACCGCGCCGCGATGCGCGAGCTGCGCCGCATCCTCAGGCCCGGCGGCTGGGCGATCGTGCAGGTGCCGATCGACTACGAGCGCGCCGAGACGCTCGAGGACCCGGCGATCCAGTCACCCGAGGAGCGCGAGCGCGCGTACTGGCAGGCCGACCACATGCGCCTGTACGCGAACGACTTCCCCGACCGCCTGCGCTCGGAGGGCCTCGACGTGACGGTCGACGGCTACCTGCGCACCCTGCCCGAGGAGGAGATCGCCCGCTTCGGCCTGATCTCGCTGGAGGACATCTACCTCTGCCGCAAGGGCGGCGGCGGCCCGCCGCGGTAGCGCGCCTGCGCCGGCGGGCTGTCGATCAGCCCCGCCTCGACCTCGCCGTGGCAGTTGGCGCAGAGCAGGACGCACTTCTCGGCCTCCGCGCGGAAGGCGGCGAGCGACCGGCCGCATGACGAGGACTACGAAGCTCTTGGTCGACGGGTCCACATGGTGGAAGTGCATGTTGAGCACGCAGCGGTCATAGCCACAGATCGCGCAGCATCCACCCGCCTCGTGAACCAGCAAACGTCTCACGCGCTGCTTCCGACGCGTCACCGCCTCGCCGACACAGCGCCGGCAGCGCCACCGATGGCCGTCTCCCCGCTTGACTCGGTAGTGAAGGATGCGTCCGTGGCGCGAGCAGACGCGTACGTTCTCGGCCGAGTCGACCGCGGTCCGCGGACGGCCTGTCCGGCGTACGTGCGGGCGCGGGGGCGGTACATCTGACACGAACCTACGTTCGCATACGACCCGGACGCCTTTCCGCCTGCGCGAGGTTACGCTGTGATCCGGGGGTGTCGCCCGAAGGTCGGGTAGCGGCCTTTTAAGCCGACGGTCTGGGTTCGATTCCCAGCACCCCCACTCGCCCCTCGCTTCACGAAGCCCTAACACGAAGGTGTCTTGCGGCGCCGCGCGCGCGCAGGTACCTTGGGGTCGCCCCGGCAGCGGCTGACCCTCATAAGCGGCATACGCAACTTTTGGGGCAAGGCTGGGTTTGAGCGCCAGGATTCGTGGCATACCGCCCCGGCCCACTCACGGAGGACTCGACACAGGTGACCCATTCCCTCGCCAGCGCGGCCGCCGGCCGCCCCAACTTCCTGCGCGCAGCGATCGCGGCCGCCCTCGTCACCCTCGTCGCGGCCCTCGCCCCCGCGGCCGCGCACGCGGGCACCGCGACCTCGAACGGGACCACGGTCACGTACACGGCCGACGCCGGCGAGGCGAACAACGTCACGGTCGGCTTCACCGCGGCGATCTCTCCGGCCGGGACCTACCACGTCGTGGACAGCGCCGGCGTGTCCGCCGGAAGCGGCTGCGTCCAGATGGGCAACAACCAGGCCGACTGCGTGGGAACGACCGGCTCGACCCTCACGATCGACACCCTCGATCTGGCTGACGTCGTCCGCGTGTGCGCCGGTGAGGTCACCGGCTCCTGCAACGCCTCGAACGAGGTCCCGGCGACGGCGAGCTCCAACATCGGCGGCGGGGCCGGCGGCGACACGCTGACCGGCGGCGACGGCGACGACACGATCAACGGCCTCGACGGCACCAACGGAGCGGCAGCGGACGACGACGACACGATCGCCGGTCGCGACGGCACCGACATCCTCGCCGGCGACGCCGGCGACGACACGATCACGGGCGGCGCCGGCACCGACGACCTCGACGGCGACGCCGGCAGCGACGGCCTCGACGGCGGCACCGAGGACGACACCCTCGACGGCGGCGCGGACGGCGACGGCCTCGACGGCGGCACCGGCGGCGAGCTGAGCGGCGACACGGCGGACTACTCCTCGAAGGGAGCCGGCGTGCGCGTGGACATCGACGACGACGCCGACGACGGCGAGGGCGGCGGCTCGGAGGGCGACAACGTCCGGACGTCGATCGAGAACGTCAGCGGCAGCCCGCACGTCGACCTCCTCATCGGCAGCACGGCCGCCAACATCCTCGACGGCAACAACGGCGGCGACGACCTCCAGGGCGCCGGCGGCCCGGACGTCCTGAACGGCGGCGGCAACGACGACACGCTCAACGGCGAGGTGAGCGGCGCGACGGCGGCCACCAACGGCGACGAGCTGCATGGCGACGCCGGCGTGGACACCGTGGACTACTCCGGCCGCGCGAACAGCGTGATCATCAGCCCGGCGGGCGACGACGAGAACGACGGCGAGGACCCGGACGGGACGTCTCCCGCGGCCGAGGCCGACAGCGTCTTCTCCGACGTCGAGAAGTTCAAGGGCGGATCCGGCAACGACCGCCTGGACGGCACGACCGCCGACAACGAGTTCTTCGGGAACAACGGCGCGGACATCATCAACGGCGGCGAGGGCGACGACACCTTCCACGGCGGCGAGGGCGGCGACACGCTCCAGGGCCAGGCCGACGACGACACCTTCTTCGGCGACGCCGGCGTGGACACGATCAACGCCGACGCCGGCGACGACACCCTCAACGGCGGAGCCGACGGGGACACGCTGAACGGCGGAGCCGACACCGACGCCATCAACGGCGACGCCGGCGCCGACACGCTGAACGGCGAGGGCGGGACCGACACGCTCGACGGCGGCGCCGACGGCGACGGGCTCGACGGCGGCTCGGAGAACGACAGCCTCAGCGGCGGCACCGGCAACGACACGCTCGACGGTGGGGCCGGTGCCGACGACATGGCGGGCGGCGATCAGACCGACACGGTCACCTACGCCACGCGCGCCGACGGCGTCTCGACGGTCGACGTCCGCGTCGACATCAACGGCGACGACTCCGACGACGGCGACGTCAACGGCAGCGAGGGCGACAGCGTCCTCGCGGACGTCGAGAACCTCGTCGGCGGCCTGGGTCAGGACGTCCTGATCGGAGACCTGGACGCCAACCTGCTCGACGGCAACGACGGCAGCGACACCCTCGACGGCGGCCTCGGGGCCGACGACCTGGACGGCGGCGTCGACGCGGGCGCCGCCGACACCGACACCGCCACCTACGCGTCGCGGAACGCCGCGCTGACCGTGGACGTCGACGGCTCGCGCAGCGACGTGGCCGGCGCGCCCGACGACGACGGCGAGGGCGGTGCGGCCGAGGGCGACAGCGTCCTGACCAGCGTCGAGAACGTGCTCGGCGGCTCGGCCAACGACTCCATCACCGGCAGCGCGGCCGCCAACGACCTGAGCGGCAACGCGGGCGACGACACCCTCAGCGGCGAGGGCGGGTCCGACACTCTCCGCGGCGGCGATGGCGACGATTCGCTGAACGCGGGCACCGGCACCGAGACCGACACCTTCTCCGGCGGCGACGACGTGGACACCGTGGACTACTCGAGCCGCGAGGCCGGCCACGACGTGACCGCCGACCTCGAGGCCGACAGCGGCGGCGAGACCGGCGAGAACGACGTCATCGGCTCCGACGTGGAGAACCTCACGGGTGGCGGCGGCAACGACCACCTGTTCGGCGACTCGGGCACGAACCGCCTCGCCGGCAACGACGGCGGCGACGAGCTGCGCGGCCGCGGCGGCATCGACACCCTCCTCGGTGGCGCGGGCACCGACCAGCTCTTCGGCGAGGGCAGCGGCGACTCGCTCGACGGCGGCGCCGACAACGACACCGTGAACGGCGGCTCGGGCAACGACACGCTCGACGGCGGCACGGGAGCCGACGACTTCATCGGCGACGTGGGCACCGACACCGCGACGTACGCGTCCCGCGGCGCCGGCGTGACCGTGGACATCGACGGCAGCGCCGGCGACCTCGCCAACGCGCCGAACGACGACGGCCAGGGCGGAGCGGCCGAGGGCGACAGCGTGCTCACGGACGTGGAGAACCTCACCGGCGGCTCCGGCGACGACGACCTGACGGGCTCGTCGGGCGCCAACGTGCTCACGGGCGGCGCCGGCAACGACAAGCTCACCGGCCTCGGCGGCGACGACGACTTCTTCGGCGAGACCGGCAACGACCAGCTGTTCGCCGCCGACGCGATCACCGAGAACCCGGTCAACTGCGGCGAGAACGCGGGCGACGCGGACACCGCCACGGTGGACGACACCGACGTCACCGTCGACTGCGAGACGGTCCTCGACTCCGACAACGACGACGACGGCGTCCCGAACACGACCGACAACTGCCCGAACGACCCCAACGGGCCGAACGCCGGGCCGAACAACCAGCTCAACACCGACGGCGCGAACGACGGCGGCAACGCCTGCGACCCCGACGACGACAACGACGGCGTCTCGGACACCCAGGAGGCGACGAACGGGACCGACCCGCTGGTCAAGGACACCGACGGCGACGGCGTGCAGGACGACACCGACAACTGCGGCACCGTGGACAACGGCCCGACGCAGGGGACCGAGAACCAGACGAACTCCGACACCGACGCGCCCGGCAACGCCTGCGACACCGATGACGACAACGACGGGATCAGCGACGCCCAGGAGACGACGAACGGGACCAACCCGATCAAGGCCGACTCCGACGACGACGGCGTCACCGACCCCAACGACAACTGTCCGACCAACGGCACCAGCCCGAGCCAGACGAACACCGACGGCGACTCCCAGGGCGACCTGTGCGACACCGACGACGACAACGACGGGCTCACGGACGCGCAGGAGGCGTCGAGGGGAACCAGCCCGACCGATCCCGACTCCGACGACGACGGGCTCGGCGACGCGAACGACAACTGCCCGAGCTCGCCCGGAGCCGACCAGAGCCAGACCGACACCGACGGCGACGGCCAGGGCAACGTCTGCGACACCGACGACGACGACGACAACGTCTCGGACTCGCAGGAGGCCACCAACGGGACGAACCCGCTGGTCAAGGACACCGACGGCGACGGCGTGCAGGACGACACCGACAACTGCGGCACCGTGGACAACGGCCCGACGCAGGGGACCGAGAACCAGACGAACTCCGACACCGACGCGCTCGGCAACGCCTGCGACCCCGACGACGACAACGACTCCGTCGCCGACGGCTCGGATGCCTGCCGGACCGGTGCGAGCGCCGGGACCGACACCGACGGCGACGGCTGCAAGAACGCCGACGAGGACGGCGACGACGACAACGACGGCGTCTCCGATGCGCAGGAGGCGGCCGACGGGACGGACCCGCTCGCGGCGGACACCGACACCGACGGCGACACCGACAACGTCGACAACTGTCCGACCACGCCCAACAGCGGACAGGAGGACTCCGACAAGAACGGGGTCGGTGACGCCTGCCAGAACGACCTCGACAACGACGGCAGGGCCAACGCCGCGGACAACTGCCCGAACGCCGCCAACGCCGACCAGACCGACACCGACAGGGACGGGCAGGGCGACGCCTGCGACGGCGACGACGACGGCGACGACGTCAGCGACGCCGGTGACAACTGCCGGACCGACGCCAACGGCGCCCAGTCCGACATCGACGGCGACGGGGCCGGCGACGCCTGCGACGGGGACCGCGACAACGACCAGCTCGGCAACTCGAACGAGAACTGCCCCGACGTGGCCAACGCGGACCAGCTCAACACCGACGGCGACCCCCAGGGCGACGCCTGCGATCCCGACGACGACAACGACGGGACGCTGGACGCCGACGACGCCTTCCCGCGCGACCCGTCCAGGAAGGACCCGCAGCCGCAGGCCTCGAATGGCGACGACCTGCTCAACGGGACCGCCCTGGCGGACACGATCTGCGGACTGGGCGGCGACGACATCATCAACGGCCTCCAGGGCAACGACACGCTCTACGGGGACGCCTGCGACGCCCGCGCGAAGGTCTCGTCCGCGCAGGCGGCGGCCGCGGACGGCGACGACAAGCTCAGCGGGGCCGAGGGCAACGACAACCTGTTCGGGGCCGGTGGCAACGACAAGCTCAGCGGTGGGCTCGGCAACGACAACCTGTTCGGCGGCAAGGGCAACGACCGCCTGAGCGGCGACGACGGCAGCGACACGCTGCTCGGCGACGACGGCAACGACATCGTGGCCGGGGGCTCCGGCAACGACACGCTCCAGGGCGGCGCCGGCAACGACAACATCAATGGCGGCCAGGGCAAGAACAGGTTCTTCGGCGGGTCCGGCAACGACGTCATCAACGCCGTGAACGGCCGCAAGGAGACGATCGACTGCGGCAAGGGCCGCGACAAGGTCCGCGCGGACCGAACCGACCGGCTCCGGAAGGGCTGCGAGCGCGTCATCCGTGCGAGGTAGTTGGCGATAGCGAGGCGCGCGGGCTACCGTGGAGCCCCGGGGCCAAGGCCGGTCCCTCGAACGACGATGACCCTCCGGCTCGCACATATGCGCCTGGGCGCCCTCGCGCTCATCGTGGCGGCCGCCCTCGGCGGGACGCCGCTCGCCGCCGCATCGGCCGACGCCGCCACGCGCGCGTCGCGCAGCGACCGCGACGCCGACGGGATGCGCGATTCCTGGGAGCGCAAGCACGGGCTCAACCCGCGCAGCTCGCGCGACCGCAAGCGCGACCCCGACCAGGATCGCGTCCGCAACGTCGCCGAGTTCCAGGAGAAGTGCGACCCGCAGGCCGCCGACAGCGACCGCGACGGGATGGACGACCTGTTCGAGGTCCGCTACGGGTTCAGGTGCGACGTGCGCGGCGACGCCACGCTCGACGTGGACGGTGACGGTCTCAGCAACCGGCGCGAGAACGACGCCGGCACGGATCCGACGGCGTCCGACACCGACTCGGACGGGCTGAGCGACGCCCGCGAGATCGAGGCGAAGTCGAACCCGCGGAGCAAGGACAGCGATCGCGACGGGGCCGCCGACGGCCGCGACAACTGCCTGCTGGTGGCCAACGCGAACCAGGTCGACCGCGACGGCGACGGGCGCGGCGACGCCTGCACCCCGGACGCCGACGACGACGGGGTGGGCGACCCGAGCGACAACTGCAAGACGGTCTCGAACCCCGACCAGCGCAACTCGGACCTCGCGGGCGACGGCGGCGACGCGTGTGACCCCGACGACGACAACGACGGTGCGGCCGACGGCTCGGACAACTGCCCCACCGTGCCCGACACGAGCCAGCGCAACAGCGACGGCGCGAACGACGGCGGCGACGCCTGCGACAGCGACGACGACGACGACGGCCTGAGCGACTCCGAGGAGCGCGCCCGCGGGACCGACCCCGCGAAGTCCGACACCGACGGCGATGGCCTGAGCGACTCCGACGAGCTCGCGCGCTTCACCGACCCGCGCGACGCCGACACCGACGACGACGGCATCAACGACGGGACCGAGGTCGCGCTCGGCACCGATCCCCGCAAGAGGCCGCTGCCCTAGACGTACACTCGTACCGCGCCGGGGGCGTGGTCTAGTGGTTAGGACGCCGGCCTTTCAAGCCGGAGGACACGGGTTCGATCCCCGTCGCCCCTATTCCTCACGAAGCGTCGTCCCGCGGCGTTTTACTATGCGGATGCTGACCGCTCCCGCCGCATGGACCACGTACGAGAGCCCGCTCGGGCCGCTGACGCTGCGCGGCGGCGCGGACCGCCTCGTCGCGATCCACTTCCCGGGCGAGGTCGGACGCCTCGGCGCCGGCGCCCGCGACGACCGCGCCTTCGAGGAGGTCGCCCGCCAGCTCGACGAGTACTTCGACGGGCGCCGGACCGAGTTCGACCTGCCGGTCGTACTCGACGGAACCCCGTTCGAGCGAGCGGTCTGGGGTCAGCTCCGCACGATCCCGTACGGCGCGACCACGAGCTACGGCGCCCTCGCCCGGGCCATCGGCGAGTTCGACCGGGTGCGCGAGGTGGCGGCGGCGATCGGCCGTACGCCGACCCCGATCGTGGTGCCGTGCCACCGCGTGATCGGATCGGACGGGTCGCTCACCGGCTACGGTGGCGGGCTCGACCGCAAGCGCGCGCTGCTCGACCTCGAGACCGGCCAGCTGGCGCTGCTCTAACCGGAGCGAGCGCAGCGCCGGCCTAGCGGCAGGCGCGCGCCTCGAGCCGTCCCGCGCGTACCTTCACCATCGCCCGCAGGACGCGCTCCTTCGCCAGCCAGCGCCACTTGCGCACCGGTCTGCCGGCGAGCGTCACGCGGCACGGCCGGAACGGGCGCTCCAGGGTCGCGAAGCTCGCCGCGACGCCCCAGGTGCGCGTGCGCCTGCCGCCGATGTCGAGCGTCCAGCGCCGCCTCCCCTCGCGCGAGGTGAGCCGCTCCTCGCCGTCGAAGAGCGCCGTGCTCCTCCCGCGCGGGAAGGCCAGCAGCTCGCGCAGGCGCGCGCGGTCGCCGAGGCTCACCACGCCGGGCGCGTCGAGATCGTCCGCCAGCGTGTCCACGTCGCGCGGGGCCAGCGCGATCAGCGCGCCCGCCCGGGCCAGGAGCGGCAGCTCGTCGAGCGGCGCCGGCAGCGTTTCCTCGCGGCCCCCGTCGAGCACGCGGGCGCGTCCCATCAGGAGCTGCCCGTCCCTCTCCACATAGCGGACGCTGCGCCAGAGGTCCACCCAGCGGCCCGGCGGCAGGTACAGCTTGCGCGTGCGCGCGTCGGGCTCGAGCACGGGTGCGGCGAGCAGCCAGTCGCCGAACATCAGCTCGCGCTGGCGGCCGGCGGCGGTCCGGTCCTCCGGGAACGCGAGCGACAGGTGGCGGGCGATCGGCATCCCGTCGCGCTGGTACTGGGCCGACGCGCCGGCGATGTAGGGGTAGAGGCGCGTGCGCAGCCGCGCCCAGCGGCGCCAGATTGGGTAGACGGCCTCGTGCCAGACCTGCGAGCGGTCCTCGCGCGAGTAGCGAACGCTGTAGCCGTTGGCCTGCGTTCGCATCACGCCGCTGATCGCGCCGACCTGGATCCAGCGCGCGTTGAGCTCGTCGGTCGTGCGCCCGTTCACCACCGCGTGGAAGCCGCCGACGTCGGAGCCCTGGTAGGCGATCCCGGAGAGGCCGGTGGACAGGAGCTGGTGCACGGCGGCGCAGATGCCGTCGTTGCAGCTCCAGTCCTCGGTGGGGTCGCCGCCCCAGACCACACGCGCGCACGGCTGGACCCCGTGGAACCCGGAGCGGATGAAGGCGCCCGGGGCCCGGGTGCGGCTGTGGCGCGTCGAGGCGCAGTGGTACTCGACCGGGTAGCGGTTGTGCATGGTGCGACCGGTCTCGCCGTTGGCGTGCACCGAGTCGCCCGGCGTGTACTCGCCGAAGTCCTCCATCCAGCCGTCGTAGCCGGCGGCCAGCGCCTCGTCGAGCAGGCGGCCGTAGAAGGCGGGGCCCTCGGGGTGGGTGAAGTCCACCTCCGAGACCTGCTCGTCGGCGGTGAACGGGTTCGACAGCAGGTAGGGCTGACCGGCGGGGTTCTTCACGAGCAGCCCGCGCCCGGCCGCCTCGTCGTAGACCGGCTGGTAGTCGCGGCAGACGTGCGGGTTGAAGTACGTCGTGATCTTGAAGCCGAGCCGGTGGTAGCTCGCCACCTGGTCGCGCTCCTGCTGCTCGCGGCCGCGGTGCACTCCGCACGGGAGGTAGTGGGTGTAGGTCTGCGCGACCGAGACCGGCACGTTGTCCGCGCGGAAGCGCCGGGCCAGCTCGAGCGGCTCCTTCTCGAGGGTCGGCTGGAACCAGGGCCCGAAGATCCACGGCGCTGGCTTCGGCTGGCGGCCGGCGTAGTCGGAGTAGCGGCGGACCACGTCGCGCGGCCTCGGTCCGGCGAACACGGCCAGCCGCAGCCGCGCGGATTCGACCTCCGCCAGCCAGGCGTCCGGGCGCTCGCTCAGGAGGTTGAAGTAGGAGCGCTCGGTCTGGTCGATCAGCACGCCCAGGCCGCGGGTGGAGACGAGCCACGGGATCGGGAAGTTCGTCGTCGTGGGCCCGTTCGGGAACGTGTAGTCGGGCAGCACCACGTTCAGCTCGTCCTGGTAGTTGCCTCCGGAGAACGGCCCCTCCTCGGCCCAGGAGAAGACGCGGTTGCCGGTCTGGTCGGCGGCATTGGAGCGCTCGCCGAACCCGAGGTAGCGCTCGCCGCCGGCGTGCTCGAAGGCGGCGCCGGAGAGCGAGGCGCGGTCGGCCAGCGGCCCGTCCAGGCGCGAGTCGAGCCGCACGCCCCCCTGCGGAAGCGACTCGATCGTGAGGAGGATCCGGTGGCCGAGCGGGTCGCTGGTGGCGAGGTCGAGCTCCAACCGGCCGGCCGCCGGGCGCGCGGCGAGCACGCGCGTGGCGTGGAACCAGACCGTCTCGGCCTCGGCCGCCTCGTAGTAGCCGAAGTAGGCGTTGCTCACTATCGGCTGGCGCAGGTCGAACGAGAAGCCGAGCGGCCCGTAGCGGGCGCGGCGGTCGTCGGCGGGGACGGTGGGGGCCGCGACGGTCCTCAGCACGTCGCCGTCGGCGGCGTCCACGAGCTCGAGGGAGAAGGGGTCGTCGGCCACGTTGACGTCGATCGCGCCGGCCGTGAACGAGTGCGTCGCCGCGCCCGCGGGGGCCGCGAGCAGCGCGAGGGCCAGGATGGCGAGGGCGAGCGGCTTCACGCGGCCGCGATCTTCGCGCACGCGTGAAGGTTTCGTGCCGGGTGCCGCCGGGGTAGCCCTTGGGGCATGGACGACGTCACCCAACTCAGCGTGGCGAGCGTGGTCCAGAGCGCCGTGGCGCTCTGCGATCCCGACGGCGCCGACGAGGCCTGCTCCCAGCTCCTGCTCGCCTTCGAGGATGACGACCGCCCGGCCGTCGGGCTGGGGGAGGGGCTGCGCGACGAGCTCGACAGCACGGTCGAGGGGCTCGACCCCGAGCACGACAGCGCCGCCGCCGAGGTCGCGGCCGCCGTCGCGTTCTACCTGTCGACCAAGCCGACCGGTGGGAGCTCAGACGAGGCGACGATCCGCGAGGCCGTGCGCGTGCGCTGGGGCGAAGAGGTTCCGCCGCACGTGAGCGAGTGGCTCGACGCTCAGGGCGTCGAGGCCTGACCGCTCGGGTCGGCGGTCTCGTCGTAGCCGGAGGCCGACGCGGCGAAGACCGCGACGGCGGCCACGATCGCGGCACCGTGGGGGGCGGCCAGCTCCACCACGATCCCGGCCACCGCGCCCGCGAGCGCGCAGAAGAGCGTGAAGCCGATCGGGAGCCCGAGGACGCGGCCGGTGATCAGCGAGCAGCCGATCCAGATCAGCGGCCCGAGGAAGATCCCGAAGTCCTCGAAGAAGTCGTCGTCGAAGGCAAGCGCGAGCGCGACGAAGAGCACGCCCACGAGGGCGCCCTGGATCGCGGCCGCGCGCCAGAACCGTTGCGAGTTCACGGCCGCAATCCTACGAGCGGCCCGGCTCGGTGATGACGGTGTCCTCGTCGCTGTAGGCGGGCGCGCAGGCGCACAGGAGGACGAGCGGCTCGGGGCCGTCGCTCCAGAGCTTGTGCTCGGTGCCGGGCGGGATCACGACGCAGTCGCCCGAGCGGACCTCGCGCTCCTCGTCGCCCAGCCGCATCCGCCCGGCGCCGGCCGTGAAGAGGTAGATCTCCTCGGTGGTGCGGTGGTAGTGCGCGTGGGTGTCGCGGCCGGGCGGGACGGTCGCCTCGGCGAGGCTCTGGTTGCGGGCGGCGGTCCACGCGGGACCGGCAACCTCGCGGATCGTGGACCCGTCGAGGGTGGTGAACGACTCGACCTCGTTGAGGTTCGCGACCTGCACGGAGCGGACTCTAGACTCGGGCGCCGCCGGGCGGTTAGCTCAGCTGGCTAGAGCACCTGCCTTACAAGCAGGGGGCCGCAGGTTCGAGTCCTGCACCGCCCACTCGCGATTTCCAGGGAGATCGCGCCATGCCTGGTCGCCTGCGCCGCGCGATCGCGCCAGGGGGGCGAGCAGGGACCAAGCACCTGCGCCGGCCGGGCTCGCCATGTGCAGCCGCTGCACATGGCCCCGGCGCCCCGCACGCGGCTGCCGAAAGTGCAGCCGCTGCACACACGAGCTCGTCGCCAACGCTGGCGACACGACCGGGGCCCGGCTCGCACCGGGCCCCGCAGTCCTCACCTCGACCTGCCAGCCGGAGGTGGGGCCACAGCGTAAACCGCCGCGCCGGGCAGCGCCCGATGATGCAGCCGCGCGCCGCGGGGGACCGCCGGGTCTACACCCTGCCCGCGCCCGGAGCCATCCGGTCAGAGCAGACGACGACGAGGCCGTGGTCGAGGCCTCGAGGCATGCGCAGCTGAAGCCGGCCTGCTGGGTCGGCACGGTGAACCCGGTGATTCCCCAGATACACGCCCGTCCCTGTCCGCGCAAGCGGAGGCAGGCGGGATCGAACGCCGCGAGAGCGGCTGCGCGGCAAAGCAGGACCTGGGCGCGCTCGAGATCCCGTGCCGACGGCGGCGGATACCTCAGTCCCAACGGGACGACCCGACTGTCGGCGAGCTGCTCCCCCGTCAAGGGGGGCAGTACGCCTTCAGGCCGGCTCGTGTCCTCGAGCCCTCCGGGAGCAGGGAGTCCCCGCAAGCGGCGGCGCGCCACGACGGCCCCCGGACCTAGAATCCTCATCGTGGAGCTCGCCGCACGTCAAGAGGAGCCTGAGGCTCACGGGACGAGCGCTGGTGAGGGGGGCGGGAAGGAGCTTGGCCACGCGCTCGACGTGCTTCGCGCGCGCGTCGACGAGGAGTTCCGCATCAGCGAGCGCCTCGACGCGAAGTCGCGCCAAGCGTTCGCCCTGGCCGCCTTCTTCTTCGCGGTTGTGCAGACCGTCGCTTTCGGCGCGTTCGCCCAAGACGACGTGCGGTCGCTCGAACGAGTGTTCTTGCTCGCGGCCGCCGTATTCGCTGGCGCCGCGCTCGCGAAGGTTGCGCATCGGGTGACGCACGGCGAGGACCTGCAGGTCGAGTCGGACCTCGATCCCCCCGCGATCGTCGAGTGGCTGCGACAGAACCCCGACGGTGTTTCCGAGCAGCTGATCGTCGAGCTCAGTGAGACGGCGCCGGATCGCACGGCGAACAACGAGATCCGCGGCCGGAACTTCGACGGGGTCGTTGACGCGACGCGGCTCGCGCTCATCCTGGCTGGCGTAGAGCTGTTCGTCGCGATCGCTGTTCGGATCTGACGTTGGCCGAGCAGCGCGAACCGGGCGAGCCGCAGCAGCCCGACGACGAGCGGGCCGACAAGTCGGAGGAGCAGGACGAGCGAAAGCCCGAGCCCCGCGACGCACAGCACGAGCCGTCGCGGAGAGGCCGCGATATGCCGGCGCCGGATCCGAGCGCGCGGATCCGGAAGCGGTTCATCATCGGTCGCGACGGCGAGGAGCCCCCGCTCGTCGTGACCGTCGAGAATGGGGCGGTCGCGTCGAACTACGCGCCGGCCGAGCTCGTCGCGAAGCTCACCGAGCGCGTCGCCGTGCTGCTCAAGGAGATGGGGGGCGGCGTGGGCCCGATGTTCTACGCAGCGGTACCGGGCGGCTCGATCCACCTGATCTTCGGGGACCCGGATCCCGACGAGGCGCAGGCGACCCTTCCGATGGCGACGACCGCCGCTCAAGCTGAACGTGTCGCGGAGTTGATCGACCTCGAGGGCGACGAGCTGTTCGCGCGCGCCCTACAGATCGGCCGACCTATGCGTCAGTACGACGATCTCGCGCAGCTGGTGCTCAGCGAGGGCATCACCCTGCGCTGGACGGTTCAGGGAGACGAGCCGCGCGTCCTTTCGCCGGCGCGGGCAGACCGCCAGCACTTGCGACTCAGCGCACCTCCCGAGCTGAAGGACCGCGACCTGACGGTTCACGGCGTGCTGTATCGCGTGATCACCGAGTCGACACGAGAGGGCTTCCTGGGGAGCGTCGGGATCCACCTGCACAGCTGGTCGACGCGGCCCCCCGGCGACAAGTCCAAGACGAGGCTGATCGCCTTCTACGAGAAGCGCTCGGTCGAGGCCGAGATCAAGGAGGGCCTCATCGGCGAGCCGGTGACGGCGAAGCTGCTCATTCGCCAGCCCCTGCCGGGCACGACGATCGAGCCCGAGCGATTCGACCTGGTCCTCGACGACCTCGAGCCGGGGCCGCCCGAGGACGATCGAATGGGCCTGTTCGAGGAAATCGAGTAGCGGAGCGGGCTCGGGCTGCGCGCGATATGCAGCGTGCGGCAAGTCGCGACTGGGCTAGGGGGCTGGAGAGCCGAGCTGTGCCTGCGCGCGCGCACCCGCCTCACGCGCGCGTCTGGACTAGGTGTCCGCGCCGGCGCGCAGCATGTGGGTCCGTGAACGGCCCGACCGAGCAGCTGCAGCCCGAGGACCTCGCCGCCGGCGTCCGCACGTGGCTCGAGCTCATCGACCGCGGTCGGCTTGAAGCGACGCGGCCGCGCGATCGGCGCTTCGTCGCGTTCCTGCGCGGCCAGGCGGTCGCTCTCGAGGTGGCCGGCTACGACGCTCTGCCGGAGCCGCGCATATAGCAATAGGTCGATTGGTATACGCTGCGCGCGTTAAGTGACCCCCGCGCGGCGGCAACCGCCGGGGGTCTGACACAGGAGGGTCAGCTCCCATGCAGGTCTTAGCGTACGTGAGGGTCAGCTCCGAAGAACAGACGGCGAGCGGCGCCGGGCTCGCCGCGCAGCGCGCAGCGATCGCCGCCGAGTGCGAGCGCCGCGGCTGGCGCGTCGCCGACGTCGTCGAGGACGCCGGCTACTCAGCGAAGGACCTCAAGCGGCCCGGAATCCAGGCTGCGCTCGAGCAGCTGCGTCGCGGCGACGCCGACGGCCTGGTCGTCGCGAAGCTCGATCGCCTCTCGCGCTCGATGCTCGACTTCACCGCGGTGATGGCACGCGCCCAGCGCGAGGGGTGGGCGCTCGTCGCGCTTGACTGCGCCGTCGACACGACGACGCCGGCGGGCGAGGCGATGGCGAACGTGCTCGCGACGTTCGCGCAGTTCGAGCGGCGGCTCATCGGGCAGCGCACGCGCGAGGCCCTGGCCGCGAAGCGCGCGCAGGGGGTCCGGCTCGGCCGGCCACGCCAGCTCCCGGACGACGTCGTCGAGCGGATTGTCGAAGCGCGCGGCCGCGGGGAGTCGTACGGCGCGATCGCCGCGGCGCTCAACGCTGATCGGGTCCCGACGGCGCAAGGAGGCGCACGGTGGTACCCCGCAACGGTGCGGGCTGTCGTGATCGCGGCCGACGGCGTCGCGGTCGCCTAGAAGCGTCCGGACGTTCGCGGCCGGCGCCCCGGCATCCGCCGATTGTGGCTTCCGGCCGCGATTTTTAGGGTGTAGCGCGTGCGCCCACCCGGTGACGCCGCTCGGGGCCTGAGATCCCGTCCCGGCGGAAGGGGGCGGGGGCGCGCCACTCTCCTGCGGCAAGTGTCCCGTGATCGGCGCTCCTGGGACCGCGCGCTGCCGTCCTCTCGAACTTGCGGCCGCCCACGTGGGTCGGACCTATCGCTGGGTGGCGCGTCCGGTGCCGTGCTCCCGCTGCTCGGTCAGGTAGCGGTCTAGGTCGTCGGGGTCAATGCGGCGGGCGCCGGCGATCTTGTACGACGGGAGCTCGCCGCGCCTGAGCATCTCGTAGAGCGTGCTACGCGAGATCTGCAGCTGCTCGGCGACGTCGCGCGGCGTGAGCAGAGGGCGGCGCGGCGGCGGCACGCTTAGCGCCGCCCTGGTTGCGGATCTCGGCGCTCGGCGAGGTAGGCGTCCACGTCTTCGGCGGCGATCCGGCGCAGGCCCTCGACCTTGTACGACGGGAGGGTGCCCCGCGCGAGCATCGCGTAGACCGTGCGTCGGTCGACCGCGAGGTACTCCGCGAGCGTGCGCGGGGTGAAGAAGGGGCGCCGCCGCGCGGCCGACTCGACCGCGATCGCCTGGTCCGCGTCGCGCGGCGCCCCGGTCGTCACGCTGCGCGTGCGGCCGCGTTCTCGCGGCGTGCCCGCTGGTTCTGCTCGAGGGCGATCAGGACTCCGGCGCGTGCCGCGTCCTCGAGCTGGTCGTCGTTGGGCGGCACGGGCACCCACACCTGGTCGAGGCCGACGTCGAGCAGGTCGTCGGTCCGCAACCACTCGCCGCCGGCCAGCTCGTCTGCGGTGAAGGTCACGACGCCGCCGGCGAGGCTCGGGATCCGGGCGATCTGCGTCACGACGGTCGCTGCGCGGTCTATACGCTGAGGCTGCATCGGGAGTCCATACCTCCTGGTGCCGGGCCCGGAGCGTTGGCGCGCTGCCGGGCCACTTGGGTTGATGGTCGTCGACCACCGTAGGCGCGACGGGGATCGCTCGCTTGCGTTTCGTGCGAGGCGTTTCTACAACGGGGGGTCGGGTCGCGACGCTCCGGCGACGTCGAGCAGACGCGACGATGCATCGCACACGAGGAGGGGGGGAGGGCGGAAATCCGCTCGTCGCGGTCTGGGACTCCAAGGAGCCGCTGCAAGTTTTCAGAGCCTCGCGGGCGGCCGCACTTCGCCGTGTGCAGCCACTGCACACGCGCTGCGCTGTCCGCGAGGGCTGCCACGCTGGTCGCGATGACAGGGGTGTTCGCAACGGCCGAGCGCGCGGCGACGATCCGCGAGATCGAGCAGCAGCTCGCCGAGCTCGGGTTCGATCCGGCTGAGGCGATGCAGGCTTTCAGCGACGCGATCGATGGGCTGGCCGACGCCGCGCTCGAGGACTTCCTGCGCGACGACGACGACGCGCTAGAGGCGTGGCGGGCGATGGCGCTCGCGTTCCTCATGCGCGGCGCCGTCGTGGGAATCAACGTCGAACGGATGACGGTCAGAAGCTGCGCCGTCGCCGACCGCGCAGCCACCGAGGGGAGGTAAGGCGTGTCCACGTTCGTCGACGCGGCCAAGACGCCGAAGGAGAGGAAGAAGCGCGAAGCGCGGATCGAGCAGAAGCGGCGCACGAAGTACGCGAAGAACCCGCTCTACAACCCCGGCGCCCAGCTGTCGGGGCTCGACCTTCACCGCGCGGTGCAGGGTCTCGTCGACCAGGAGCTCGGACCACAGGAGTCCGCACTCGAGCGTCAGGTGCAGAACACCGGCCGGCAGGGCGCGGCGCTGCTCGACCGCAACGCGGACTACTACAAGCACCTCGCCACGGAGGCCGCTGGGGAGGTCGCGCGCATGCAGGCGCTCAGCTCGGGCCTTCGCACAAGCCTCGCCGGTGTCGAGGCCGGCGCGGCCGCGGGGATCAACGAGGCCGAGCGCCAGGCGCGCGAGCGAGCCGCTGCGACGTCGCACACGGCGCCCGCGTCGAGTGAGCGCCTCGATCGGGAGCTGGCCGCTCAGCGCGCGCGGGCCGCCCAGACCGGCGCTGCGTTCAAGTCGGCCGGCGAGCTGCAGGCGTCCGGCGCCGAGCAGTTCTCGAGCGCGATCGGCCAGGCGCGGCAGCTGCGCGGGGGCGAGGTCCAGCGCGAGCTCACGAACCGCATCGCCTCGCAGCGCGCCGAACTCGAGGGGCGCCTGGCCGACGTCAGAGCGCAACGCGGACCGCTCGCGACGAAGAACCTCCTGGGCCTGCGCCAGACCGGCTTCGAGAACCTCGCGACGGTCAAGGGGCTCGACCTCAAGGCGGCTGACCTCGAGGCCGACCAGGCGCAGGCGAAGGCGGCCGCCGACCTCGCCGCCCGCCGTCAGCGCGAGGCCGAGCGCGCGAACCGGGCCCGCGAGGGCAACACCCGCCGCGGGCAGGACCTCTCGCACGCCGACCGCGCGGCCGCCGAGGCCGGCCGCAACGCGCGACACGAGCCGCGCGGGCGGAAGCCGCGGTTCACGCGCGCCGAGGTGCGCCGCTACGAGGGCATGTACGAGAAGGCGCGCAGCTTGCTCGGAGGCTCTCCGAGGAGCCGAAGCAGCGAGGCCGAGATGCGGCACTTCCTGCGCGACAAGGGGATCTCCTTGCCGTGGATCGCGCAGGCCGCCGTCCAGGTCCACATCTACGGCGGCGTTGGCGACGCCACGCGACGCCAGCTCAAGCGCCGCTACGGCTTCGGCAGCAAGCTCCCGAAGATGGGTGCGTCGGGCCCCGCACATCCCTCCGTCGGCTCGCGCTCCCGGCCGAACTAGCCACTCGCGACTAGGAACGGCGAGGGGTCGCGCTGCTCTCGCGGCAAACGTGGGCCCCGCTGACCCGGCCTGAAGTTCGTCGTGACGCGGACCTGGCCGGGCTCGCGCATCACGGACACGTCGACGGTGAATAGCCACCGGACCATCAGATCCCAGCAGGCTTCGGCGTAGCGGAGCGCCGCCAGGGCGGCCGCGCTCGTCTGGTCTCGGCGTTCGGCGATGGTCGGCGCGTCGTCGTCGACGTCCGCGTCGAAGGCCGGGAACGAGACGCTGAAGTCGCCCGCCCACAGGGACTCTCGCCCGAATGCCGGCGACTCGCGGAAGCTCGGGCGGTCCCGGTGAACGATCCGATCCCGTAGGTCGGTAGTGGCCACGACCGCGGGATCGGCCGCGTACTTGTCGAACGCGGCGTTCAACGCGAACGCGGGGAAGACCGCGAGTGGCCGCTTGCGGACGTCTTCGAGCCCGTGCCGGAGATTCGCGACGACCGCCCACTGCCGCCCCTGTGTGCTCTGCGGGTCGAACCTGCAGAGCCGCAGCTCGTCCCGCGTGGCGGCATTCGCCTCCCACGCGAGCCGCAAGTGCGCGTTCACGAGGTGATTGCCGGCGCTCGCGACCCGCACGATCGCGTGCTCGACCGGGATCCGCGCCAGGCGTGCACGCATTCGGTGCACGTGCTCGGCGGGGAAGGGCTCGTCTGCGGTCAGCGGTTCGGGTAGGTCGCGGTCAGCGAAGTAGTGCTCGCACGCGGACGACTCGGCCAGCTCGAGCGCCGCCTGCACGAGTGCATCGACTCCCTCGTGGAGCGCGACGAGCGCCGCACGAGCGTGATGGGTCCCGACCGCGATGTCGATGAGGTCGACCGCGCGGTTTCGGAGCGTGCCGATCAGGACGACCGCAAGCTCACGCACGTCGTCGCGCCACGGGACCGCCGCTAGGCACAGTTCGCGATCCTCCTGGTCGAGAAGATCGGTCGCGAGCAGCACCGCGCTACCGCTCCTCGCAGAACGGGCCCGCGTCCTCGAGGCACTCCTGCAGCTCGCCCCGCGCGTAGCGTGCTGCGTTCGTGTCGAGCGCGTCGACCTGGTCCTCGGTCACGTGGTCGACGCAGCCGTCGAGCTGCGCGTCCGACACCGCGCCGTAGGAGCAGTAGTCGAGCACCAGGTCCCCGCTCGAGCTCGGCTCGCCGTTGAGCGCGCCCGTGTCCTCGGAACACCCGCCGGCGACGAGCGCCAACGCGGTCACGCCGATGGCTGCTGCGCGCCTCACTTGCTCGAGCCTATGGCGGCATGGCGCGCGCTGCAACGTCCGCCGCCGCTGCTCTACTCCCGTGCAGAGCTTCGTCAGCTCATCGCTTGCCGAGCGCCGTCCCTGCGAGTCGTCAGGGGCGGCGTTCGTCGTTTCGGTGCGCGAGTCCGTCTGCGCGGCGTGCGATCTTCCCGGCAGCGATGACGACGACGATGACGAAGCTCCATGGAGCCCAGCTCCGGCCGTAGCGCGAACATCTTCGCGACGTCGCCACGGCGCCGCCTGCGCGGGTGGGTGCAGCTGAGCGAGGCCGAGCTCGCCTACTGCGAGTCCTACGCGGAGGTCGCTCGATTGGTCGTCGCGGCCTCGAGCAACGGGATCCCCGCGATTCTGCCCGGCGGCCTCGACGGCGTCGATCGTGACTTTGTCGACGCGATCATCGACGAGCACAGTCGACCGCTGCGAAACGGGCGACGGCTCTCGTGGCCAGCCGCGGCGCGGAGGGTCTACCGGCGGAAGGTCGAGCGCGACGCGAGGCAGGCGGCGCTCGTTGCGATGGTTCGTGACGACGTTAAGCGGCACGCCCTCGCAGCGAGCCGCGTGCCGATGGCGCAGCGCCGTCCGAGCTGCCGGTCGCAGCTCACCGGCGGCCGCCCACGTGCCCGCCGTGCGGTGCGGCCAAGCCGCGCCGGGCCCGACGACTCAAGCGGCGAAGATGGCCCAGCCGGGGGGCCAGCAGCCCGGCGTGAACGTGTGCAGCCGCTGCACACCGACGCCCTGGCCGCGGGAGGTCGAGCGTGAGGACCTGCGCGAACTGCGGGACCTCGATCGACGACCGTCGGCGCCACGCCCGCTACTGCTCGGGCAGCTGCCGAGCGGAAGCCTCTCGTCGCCGCTACGAGCCTGAGTCGGGGCCGGAGCGGTTCTGGGCCGGACTGCGCGGAGAAACCGCACGAAAGCGCACACAGCCACTCGGCCGACCGTCCCGTGAGGGGTCCACAGGGTGATTTCCGAACTCGGACCCGTGGAGATCGAGGGCGCGCTGCTCGACGAGCTCGCGATCTGCGACGAGCTCGGGCTCCACGTCTCGGGGGAGCGACCGTCGTGAGCATCGGCCTTCCGCTCGAGATCCCCGACGAGGTCCTGGACGTGCTCGCCGACCGCCTGGCCGTTCGACTGCGCGACGAGCTCGGCGCTGGCCGCTCGACGCCCTGGATGGACAAGGACGAGGCGATCGCGTACACGCGCATGAAGAAGGGCACGTTCGAGAAGTGGGTCCAGGAGGGCCGGATCCCGGTACACGGCGGTCGTCACCAGCTGTTCCACGTGGCCGAGCTCGATCGAGCGCTGGGTTACGCTCCCGCGCCCACGTCACCAGGACTGAGGAGGGTGCCCGATGCCGCGTAAGGCCGACCGCGTACGAGTCGAGCGGGGGCTCTATCGCGCGGGCAGGACCTACATCGCCTGCGCCACCCCTCCCGGTCACCGCCGGCCACGGTGGAAGACGCTCGGCGATGTAGGGCTGCAGCGAGCGCGCGTGCTGCGCGACGAGTTCCGCGCGGAGCTGCGAACCGGGCGCGCGCGCGTCGAGGGCAGGGCCGCGCGAGCGACCTTCGCCGCGATCGCCGGCGAGTGGCTCAAGCGGGAGGAGCAGCTCGTCGCCGTCGGCGAGCTCGCGCCGCGAACGCTCGAGGCCTACCGCAGCGCCGTCGACGGCCACCTCGTGCCGCACTTCGGCGCCTGGCAAGTGCGAGCGATCACGCCCGACGACCTAGTCGCGTGGCACGCCGAGCAGCGTGCGGCGGGCGCCGCCACCTGGTCGATCAAGAACCGCTGGGCCGCGCTCCGGCTCGTGCTCGCCTACGCCGTGCGCCGCGGCTACTTCGAGGCGAGCCCGGCGGACCAGCTCGAGCGGCGCGAGCGGCCGCGGGCGGGCGACGCGCGCAAGCGCTTCCTGACCGACGACGAGATGGCCGCGCTCCTCGCGGCCACGGCGCCGCGCTACCGCGCGTTCGTCGCGCTGGGTCTGTTCGCCGGGTTGCGTGTCTCGGAGGCGGTAGGCCTGACGTGGGGGGACGTCGACTTCGACGCCGGCAGGATCCGCGTCCGCCACCAGCTCGCGCGCGGCAAGGCGCCAACGCGCGTGAGGATCAAGACCCCGGCGGGACGTCGCGACGTCGTCTTGATGGACGGACTCGCATCGATGCTCCGCCGTGCCCGGCTGGCGGCCGTCTTCTCCGATGACGGGGATCCCGTGCTCGCGACCGCGAACCGCACGCACGTCTCCGCGCGGAACGCCTCGCGCGCGTTCGAGCAGGCCGTCGAGCGCGCCGGCCTCGACGGCGTCACCTACCACGTGCTGCGCCACACCTTCGCGTCGTTGCTGATCGCGCAGGGCCGCGACCCGGTCTTCGTCGCCGACCAGCTCGGCCATGCCGACCCCGCGATCACGATGCGCGTGTACGCGCACCTGTTCCGGGAGGCGAAGGAAGCGAGCTCGGCGAGCGCGCAGCTCGAGGCCGAGTACGGGCACATGCTGAGGGGCGGCTAGGGGTGCGAGCTGGAGCCAAGCACCTGCGACGAGTTGCGGCCGCGAGCGACGACGCGCGCAGGTGCCCGACCGCGGCCCGATGCGCGTTCGACGGTCAGCGGCGTCCGTCGACGACCGATCGGTCCGAACTTACAAGCAGGGGGTCACTGGTTCGAGTCCAGTACCGCCCATCGGAGCCGTCCTCTTCGCCCGTGCTAGCGAGCGGCGCTGACGTACTCGGCCTGACGCCGGGCGAGCCTACCGAGCAGGTCGATGTCCGCGCGGCCGCGGGCGCCGCGCACCTGGACGAACGCGACGATCCGGCCATCGCGCCAGGCGAGCAGCCGCTGCGTGTGCCCGCGGTGCGCGGACTCGTGCTCGATCAGCTCGGCCTCCTCGCCGACGTCGACCGGCGCCGCTGAGTGGCGGTCGCGCGCGTTGATGGGCCCCTCGCCGAAGCTGATCGTCGAGCCGGCCAGCGGGACGCGCAGGTCGTAGAGACCTTCGGCGCCCTCGGGGCTCGACGCGACCACCGCTGCCGCGGCGACCTCGGTCTCCGGGTTCGGGCAGCTCGGTGGCGGGGGCGGGGCGCCCGGCGGCTGCGCCGCCGCCGGCGGCGGCAGCTCTCCCTTGCCGAACCTCCCGCGCGCGGCGGACCGCCTCGCGTCGGCCGCCTCGACGGCTTCGCCCAGCTCGTCGCCGACCTCCGTCAGCAGTACCGGGCCGACGCCGCCCTCCTGGTACTCGACCGCGAAGCTGAACCCCTTCGGCAGGTCGCGCAGGCGCAGGACGAGCGTGCGCGGGTCGTCGCGGGTCGGCTGGGCGTCGCCGGCGTCGCCGGTCCCGGGGCGCACGCACTCGAGCTCCTCGGGTGACGGGCGCGTCGGCACCGGCCTCCGGCTCGGGTCCGGGACATAGACGTCCGGCTGGGCCGGCGGCTCCTCGTCCTCGCTGCCGCCGCAGCCGGCGACGGCGGCGGCCAGGGCCGTGACCGCCAGGCAGCCGACGCTGCAAGCGCGCATGCCGCGAATCGTCTCAGAGCAGCCGAACGATGGACCCGACCCGCCGACAGCACGGCGGCTCTGGAGCGGTTTTGGACACCACCTGGGGGGTTTTCGTGTCCCTCACGTCTCCTTACCACTGAGCGGGGATTGACCGTGTCTTCGGCGGGTGGTTTAGGGTCGCGTCCGATCCTGCAGGGTCTGGTTTCGAAGTCGCATCCCGAGGGGGGAGCAATGCCAGAGGTACAGAAGATCGCGTGCGTGAACGAGGGAGCGTTCGTGATGCGCTTCGACGTCGAGGTCGACGGTCAGCTCCGCACGAGCGACACCGGGAACTATCCCGCGGGTCAGACCCGGGTCATCGACCTGGGGCCGCTCTCGGACGTCAAGGACGGGGCCGCGCTGCGTCCCGTCGTGGACGTCGAGGGCGGGAAGCACGACGTCAAGGGCGGCGAGGTGCGGTTCAAGGAGAACGGCGCGACCGCCACGTTCGAGGTCAAGGGCACGACCCTGCACCCGAAGATCGAGCCGGTCGGCTAGGCGAAGGGCACCGCCCCGACGTCGGCTGACGACTGCCCGGCGTTCCTGCGCACGGCTCGGCCCGTGGGCACGTCTCGGCCGCGTGGCTCCGGCACCCGCTTGATTTCGGCCCAGCCGCAGGTGATACTGCCGCCGCCTACGCGCAGGACGGCGCGTCGGCCCGGGCCCTAGGTGTAGCGCCTAACCACGTTGTTTCATCCGGGCCCCCTTGGAGGCTGGGAGGTGCCTAAGCCACCCAGATCCAAGGAGACACCGGATGAAGCTCCACGCTAACGCCCGTACCTGTCCGAACAGCCGAGCGCTGATCG
>DASVWC010000055.1:0-74073 GCA_036389835.1 Thermoleophilaceae bacterium
GGCCCCGCCACCCCGCCCGACGGCGACTGCGACGGCGATCAGATCAAGAACAGCGTCGACCCCGACGACGACAACGACGCCCTGACCGACGACCTCGAGGCGCTGCCGGCCCACACCGACCCGTGCAAGGCCGACACCGACGGCGACGGCGTGGGCGACGGCTACGAGTACCACTCGGCCAAGGACGTCAACGTCGCCGCGCTGCCCTACCCCTCGAAGAAGCCGTGGCCGAACCCGCTCGACTCGACCGACGCGTTCACCGACCACGACGGCGACGGCCTCGACATGACCGACGAGTACCTCCTCTGGAAGTACTACGGGAACCTCTCGGTGCCGCTGAACTACAGCGCCGGTCTCCAGCGCAGCGTCGACGAGAACGCCCCGACCGCCATCGAGCTCGCCTACGTCGACATGAACGGCGACGGCAAGCTCTCCGACGACGAGCGCGACGGTGACGCCGACGGCCTCACCAACTGGGACGAGTCCCACGGCCGCATGCTCCAGGACTGGTGGGACTCCAAGTACGACGGCACGGTCTACCCCAAGGAGACCCGCTACGTCAACGTCTTCCCGGGCGTCAGCATCTTCGATCCGGACAGCGACGGCGACGGCGTCAAGGACGGCGCCGACGACCAGGACCACGACGGCCTGACGAACTCCTTCGAGGTCGCGCGTCCCTCCAACTGGTACATCCCCGGTCAGCCCGGAGCGGGCGTCTGGGGCCGCGAGTACGGCGATGCCTTCCCGTTCGCCGACCCGATGGCCAACCCCTGGGCCCGCGTGCAGCCGTACAACCCCTGCAAGCCGGTCTGGTCGGCCAGCTGCCACCTGCACTGGCCCTTCGGCTACTACCAGGACGGCGAGATCTGGTGGGGCATCGACCGCGAGGACGCCGGCCCGCAGCCGGTGGCCCCGTGGGACCCGACGCTCTACCCGCTCACCGACCGTCCGGACATGCCGTAGCCCGCGCGGGCCGGCTGTCACAGCTCACAGAGCGCGCGCGTAGGCGGTAACTTGCCGCCATCCGAAGGGCGGATGGACAGCGAGACCTCGTCGGGGTGGGACTCAGCGCCTTCGCGCTGATCAACGTCCTGACCGCGCTGTTCGCGGCGGTCGACCCCAGGGGGTTCTACGACGCGCTCGGGCCCTTCGGCGCGTACAACGACCACTACATCCGCGATGCCGTCGCGGCCATGCAGGGGTCGCTGGGGGTGGCGATGGCCATCGCGGTGTTCCGGCCCTCGTGGCGCGTGGGGGTGCTCGGCTACGCGGCGCTCCACTACCTCTTCCACACGATCAACCACCTGGTGGACATCGGCGACGCCGACCCGGAGTCGGTCGGGGTGCTCGACTTCGTCTCCCTTGGCGTCGGGGCGGCCGTGCTCGCGTGGCTGCTCGCTCGGGCGGTGCGCGAGGAGCGCCTGCACAAGGGATCCGCATAGCCGGCCCGCTGCTCGTGGTGGACGCGCCGTCCCTGCTGTTCAGGGCGTTCTACGCGCTGCCCAAGACGATCACCGACGGCGACGGCCAGCCGGTCAACGCGCTCCTCGGGACGGCAAACATGATCATGCTCGAGCTCGAGCGACACTCGCCGCGCGCGGTGGTGCTCTGCTTCGGGCCGGACGCGGCCGCCTACCGCGTGGAGGCGTTCGCCGGCTACCACGCGGACCGCCCGCCGGTGCCCGACGAGCTGGCGCCGCAGTTCGCCGACTGCGCCGCCTTCTTCGGCGAGTTCGGCTGGGTCGTCGCCACGCACGGCGAGCTCGAGGCCGACGACCTGCTCGGCTCCTACGCCCGCGCCGAGGTCGCCGCGGGCGGCAGCGCGCTCGTGATGACCGGCGACCGCGACATGTACCAGTGCGCGGGGGAGGGGATCACGATCCTGTACGTGCGGACCGGGGACAGGCAGGGCGCCGAGGTGGTGGACGCGGCCGAGGTGAAGCGCCGCTACGGCGTCCCGCCCGAGCTGGTGCCGGACTTCATCGCCCTGCGCGGCGACCCCTCCGACGGCATTCCGGGGGCGAAGGGGATCGGGGAGAAGACCGCCGCCGAGCTGCTGAAGCGCCACGGCTCGCTGGAGGCGGCGCTGGCGGCGGCCGCGCGCGAGCGCCCGGCGCGCGTGTCTGGGGCGCTGCTCGACGGGCGCGAGCTGCTGCCGGTCTTCAAGCACATGGCCACGCTCCAGCACGTGGACGTGGAGCTCCCGCCGGACACCCCGCTCGACGCCGAGCGCGCGGCCGCCGCGGCCCGCGAGCGCGGCATGGAGCGGCTGGCCAAGCGCCTGGAGCGCGCCGGCGCTAGCCCTTGACGACCATGCCGCGGTGCACCGTCCACGGCACGCGCTTCGAGTAGCACACGTCGGTCACGCGCCCGTTGCGGGTCCACGTCTCGACGGTCTGCCCGCTACCGCTGGCGCTGCGGCCGTCCTCGGAGAGCTGGCCGCGCACGTGCACGTCGTAGCTGATCCGCTCGCCGCCGCCGACGTCCTGCGTCGCGTGGCCGTCGGTGCTGAAGCGGCGCCCGTCGTGCTCGAAGCGGTCGCCGTACTCGGGCTTGAAGACGAGGGTCGAGACCTCCGGCGCGCGATCCTTCTCGCAGCTCATCCGCCAGCGGAAGTACGCCTCGCGCACCTTGCCGTCGGTCACCGACAGCGCGGCGAGCAGGCCCTCCGGCGTCTGCCCGTGGTAGAGCGCGCCCTCGCTGAGCTTCCGCGGCGGCTCGCGGGTCGCGCGCATCGCGAGGACTCCCACCGCGAGGAGGGCGACCATGCCGTAGACGGCCAGGCGCATGGCGAGCACCGGGTTCATCCGGGTTCGCATCGGCGCATCGCCGCTCCGACTTGACGTTTCGCGGCGAGGCGGGCGGGTACCGCCAAGCCGCACCCGACGCAGGAGCCCGGACCATGAAGGCAGTCGCCTGGCACGGCAAGCGCGACGTCCGCGTCGACAACGTGGAGGACCCGAGGATCGAGGAGCCGACCGACGCGATCATCCGCGTGACCTCGACCGCCATCTGCGGGTCGGACCTCCACCTGTACGAGTTCATGGGCGCGTTCATCGACGAGGGCGACGTCCTCGGCCACGAGCCGATGGGGATCGTCGAGGAGGTCGGCCCCGAGGTGACGAACCTCTCGCGCGGGGACCGCGTCGTGATCCCCTTCAACATCTCGTGCGGCCACTGCTTCATGTGCGAGCAGGACCTCCAGTCGCAGTGCGAGACCACGCAGGTCCGCGAGTACGGGCGCGGCGCGTCGCTCTTCGGCTACACGAAGATGTACGGGCAGGTGCCCGGCGGGCAGGCCGAGTACCTGCGCGTGCCGCAGGCGCACTACGGGCCGGTGAAGGTGCCCGACGGGCCGCCGGACGACCGCTTCGTGTACCTCTCGGACGTGCTGCCCACCGCCTGGCAGGCGGTCGAGTACGCAGGCGTGCCGGACGGCGGCACCGTCGTCGTGCTCGGCCTCGGGCCGATCGGCGACATGTGCGCCCGCATCGCCCAGCACCACGGCCACCGCGTGATCGCCCTCGACCTGGAGGCCGACCGCGTCGAGCGCGGGAAGGCGCGCGGCTACGAGGCGCTGAACCTCGAGGACCTCGACGATCCGGGCGACGAGGTCCGCGCGATGACGGACGGCCGCGGACCCGACTCCGTGATCGACGCGGTCGGCATGGAGGCGCACGGCTCCACCGCGGCGAACGTGGCGCTCCAGATGACCACGCTGCTGCCGGACGCGATCGCCTCGAAGATCATGCAGCGGATGGGCGTCGACCGGATGAGCGCGCTGCTGATGGCGATCGACATGGTGCGCCGTGGCGGCACGATCTCGCTGAGCGGCGTGTACGGCGGCGAGACCGACCCGCTGCCGATGTTCACGCTCTTCGACAAGCAGGTCCAGCTGCGGATGGGGCAGGCCAACGTGCGCGCCTGGACCGACCGCATCATGCCGCTCCTGACCGGCGACGACGACCCGCTGGGCGTGGACGACTTCGCCACCCACCGCCTCCCGCTCGACGAGGCTCCCGGCGCCTACGAGCGCTTCCAGAAGAAGGAGGACGGGGTCGTGAAGGTGCTGCTGAAGCCGAACGGCTAGAGGTCGACGGCGAAGCCGATCGCGCCGCTGTCGCAGGTCTGCATGAGGTGGTCGCCGCTGTAGGTCCGCAGGGTGAACGCGAGGCTGCCGCGGGCGACGCCGCCCGCCGCCTGGCCCTCGAGGTGCGCGTCGAGCCGGGCCGTCTGGTCGTGCCAGCCGGCGTTCTCCGTCTCCCACTCGTCGGCGAAGCGCTGGCCGTCGCGCGCGAAGTCACCGTCGAAGGCGTCCATGAAGCCGCTCTGCCGCGTGACCTCACGCCCGTCGGAGCAGCGCGAGCGCCAGCTGGCCTCGACGGCCACCACGCGGCCGTCCGCGAGCTTGACCTCGACCGGCAGCCCCTGAGTCGTGGTGCCCTGCACCCAGCGGCCGGCCGGCGGGCCGGGCGCGCCCTTGGCGTCACCGCGGTCGATCAGGTGGAGGACGCCCAGCGCGATCACGACCGCGTAGACGGCGAAGCGGGCGAGCGGGAACGGGCGCGCTGGCACACGGGCTCATCGGCCGCCGCGGGGCGGCGGTTGAGCGCCGCTAGTCGCGCTGCGTCGCGCGCCAGACCCAGTAGACGAAGACGGCCTGGAGCGGAAGGCGCGCCCAGAGCGCGGGCTCGGGAACGTCGCCGTAGTCGCCGGCGTTGACCGCCATGTGCACGTTGGCGGGGAACACCGCCACCAGCGTGGCGATCAGGAACAGGCCGGCTCGCCTGCGCGTGCGCGGGTGCATCGTGCCGAGGGCGCCGGCTATCTCCGCCACGCCGCTCGCGTAGACCAGCTCGCGGTGGGCCGGGATGTACGGCGGCATGATCCGCTCGTACCAGCGCGGCTTGACGAAGTGCATGACTCCGGCGAACGTCATCACCGGGCCGGCGAAGAAGGTGGCCACGCGCTCTCCCACGGTGGCTGACCCTACAGGGGTAAAGGTCTCCGTTGCGGCTGCCGACAACTTCGCCAGACGCCGCTGCTCTATCGAGACAAGCGTCGAACACACGATAAGGAAGAACCTCGGGTTGAGGTTCGGGACAACCCCCGACGGCGTCGCGGGCCCCGCTCCCCCCGATTCCACCCGTCGTGGCGAGGCCGGCCGAAAGACCTGCCTCGCCGCGGCGGGATTTTTTCTTTCCAGCAGCGGCCGCGCGCTGGTCAGTCCGCGGCGGACTCGCGCGCGAGCTGGTGGCGGATCCGGTCGCGCGCGTCGGCGAAGCGGATCGCCTCGTAGGCGATCAGCAGCGCCAGCAGGCCCGCCACGACGGCCAGGGCGGCGAGGGCCGGGATCTCCACGGCCACCGGGATCAGCGCGAGGAGCAGCAGCCCGGCGGCGAGCCGCTGGCGGTTGAGCGTGTGGATGTTGCGCCAGCGGAACGCGACGTGGGCCAGCAGGTAGAGGGTCGTGCCGCCGAACATGGCCACGGCCGGCACGAGCTTCAGGGGGTCGTCCACGTTCCCGAGCGTCTTCTTCAGGCCGAGAGCGCCGAGCACGATCCCGGCGATCATCGGGAAGTGGAGGTAGCCGTAGGAGTCGCGGCCGATCGAGTTCTGCTCGCGGCCGGGCGCCGCCCGCGCCAGCCGGCGCGTGGCCACGATCGCCACCACGTCGAAGTACAGCCACCACAGCGCCGCCGCCACCGCCGTGCCGAGCACCGCCGCGACGACCACGCCGGCGTCCACGCCGAGCTCGGCGCCGGCCCCGATCGCGACGATCGACTCGCCCAGCGCGATGATCACGATCAGGCCGAAGCGCTCGGCGAAGTGCTCGGGCAGGATCCGCCAGCCCTCGACGCCGAAGAAGTACGGTCCGCCGAAGTCGAGCACGATCGCGACCGCCCACAGGGCGCCCTGGAGGACGTCGTCGGTCGCGGCGGCCGCCGCGATCAGGGCCACGCCGATCGCCGTGCTCGTCCCGAGGCCGATCACCGAGCGCCGGAGCTGGGGGTCGTCGCGGCTGGCGAGCGCGAACAGCGCGATGTGGGCGACGCGCACGGCGGCGTAGGCGCCGGCGAACAGCAGCGCCAGGCGGTCGAAGGCCTCGGGCACGCAGAGCGCGGCCACGAGCATGGCCGCCATCGCCGCGAACATCACGATGCGCACGACGCCCTCCTCGGGGTCGAGCACGCTCGTTAGCCACGCGTAGCCGCTCCACGCCCACCACAGCAGGGCCATGACCAGCAGGGCCTGGGCGAGCCCCTCCCAGCTCGGCACCGCCGCCATCAGCGCGGTGCATTGCGTGAGCGCGAGCACGAAGACGAGGTCGAAGAACAGCTCGAGCGGCGTGACCCGCTCCTCCTCGCGCAGGACGGCGGAGATTCGCGGGTGGCTGGGAGCGACGCTCATGCGGGCGTCAACTTATAGTCGCGCCGGTGACCGACCCAGGCCCCGGCGACGCCGTCCGGCGAACTCGGCTCGCGAACGAGCGCACCTACCTCGCGTGGCTGCGCACCGGGATCGCGGCCCTGGCCACCGCGCTCGCGGTCGGCCGTCTGCTGCCCGCCCTCACCGACGGCCACGACTGGCCCTACGCCGTGATCGGCGCCGGCTGGGCGATCGTCGGGATCGTGATCGTCGGCTACGGCCTGGTGCGGGCGCGCGACGTGGAGGAGGCGGTCGTGCGCGGCGAGTTCGCGCCGCTCTCCGCGCGGGCCGTGCTCAGCATCACGAGCCTCGCCGTCGCTCTCGGCATGGCTACCTTCGTCGCGGTCGTGACGCAGGCGTAGCGGCCACGCGGAAGCCGGCCACGCGCGCCGGCGCGGCCGGGCCGCCCGGCTCGACCGGCTGCGCGCTGACCCGGTAGCGGCCGGGAGCCAGCCGGCGCCCGGCGACCCAGCCGCCGAAGCGGAGCTTCGACGGGCCCGCGGGCGCCGCCCGGCGGAGCGACCCGGGCACGCCGACCCAGCGCGTGCAGCGCCTGCGCCCGCGCGGGACGCCGCGCCGGGGGGCGGTGCGGCACTTCGTCCCGGCGAGCATGCCGGCGGTCGCCCGGGTGAAGGAGAGCGTGACCTGCGCCGGGCGCGTGAGCGCGAAGGCGATCCGCGCGCTCGAGCCGAGCCGGTGGCGCGAGGCGCGCATCGGGCTCGGGGTGACGCCGAGCGCCGTCAGCGCGACCGGCGGGGGCGGGGGAGGAGGCGGTGGCGGCGGCGGGGGGTCGGGAGTGGTGAAGGTGCGGTCGGCGCCGGCGCTCGAGCCGTGCTCGCCGGTCGCCACGACCCGGTAGTGGTAGGTGGTCGAGGGCTGGAGGCCCGCGACCTGCGCGCTCACGCCGTTCGTGCGCATCGCGACCGACACCGAGCGCTCCTCGGTCGCCGCGCCGTACCCCGGCCCAGGGCCGTACTCGAAGCGGTAGCTGGTGGGCGTGCCCTCGGGGTGCACGGTCCCCGTCAGCGTGCCCGTGCCGTCGTGGGCGCCGGAGGCGTCGCCGGTGGCGACGGTCGGCGGCGCGGCGGCCGCGGCCACCGGGCAGCCTGGGTCCGGCGACGGGTCCGCGGGGGGCGAGGGCTCGGGGGCGGAGTGCGGCACCTCGGCCGGGCCGGCGGCGGAGTGGGCGTGCGACCAGACCATCCAGCCGTAGACCGGGCAGGTGCCGGAGAGCGTCCTCACGTAGCGCGCGGTCACCTGGCCGTTCACGTTCCCGTCGCGGTCCCAGGCGCTCATCGCGACCGGTTCCACGTCGCAGGTGCGCACGAGCTGGTCGGGCGCCAGCAGCGTGCGCACGATGCCGCCGCCGCGCACGTTCACGAAGCTCCAGAGCAGGTAGGTGTAGTGGATGTCGGTGCGGTCGCCCTGGTCGGCGCCGGGGTCGCCGTAGTGCTCGAACGACGAGCCCTTGTTCGAGCCGGACGCCAGCTCGGAGGGGTGCTTGTAGTGCATCTCCTCGGGGATCGAGGCGACCTTCACGCGGTGCGCGCCGGTCAGCGAGTCGCACGGCGCGCCGCGCCCGCCGCCGGACGGCACGACCTCCGGCAGGGGGCCGGCGAGGTCGGTGGCGAGGAGCTGCCCGTACTTGGTGTTGGGCTCGTCGCTGTAGCCGTTGCCGCCGCGGTGGAAGACGAGCGGCCCGGCGGCGGTCGGGAAGACCTCGTGGAGGTCGAGGCGGACCGTGTTCGGCGGGCAGCGGCCGTCGTTGAAGGTGAGCGCGTCGTGGACGGTGAAGCCGGTCGGCGAGCCGTCGGAGAAGCGCAGCGCGGCGGGCGAGACCGCGAGCTGCACGCAGGGCGCGACGTGGTTCTGCCCGTTGGCGTTGAAGAGCGAGGCGGGCTGCGCGGCGGACGCTCCCGCGGCAGCGAGCAGGAGGGCGGCGATCGCGGCGGTCGTAGCTTTGAGCGCCATGCCCGCGCGCGAGGACATACGCAACGTGGCGATCATCGCCCACGTGGACCACGGCAAGACGACGCTCGTGGACGCGATGCTGCGCCAGTCAGGCGTCTTCTCGGCGCACGAGGAGGTGTCGGACCGGGTCATGGACTCGATGGATCAGGAGCGGGAGCGGGGGATCACGATCCTCGCCAAGAACGCGGCGGTCCGGTACGGCGACGTCAAGCTGAACATCGTCGACACGCCGGGCCATGCCGACTTCGGCGGCGAGGTCGAGAGGGGACTGTCGATGGTAGACGGCGTGCTGCTGCTCGTCGACGCCTCGGAGGGGCCGCTCCCGCAGACCCGGTTCGTCCTTCGCAAGGCGCTCGAGCGGCGGCTGCCGGTGATCCTCGTCGTGAACAAGGTCGACCGCCCGGACGCCCGCATCGGTGAGGTCGTGAACGAGGTCTACGAGCTGTTCCTGGACCTCGACGCCGACGAGTCGCAGATCGAGTTCCCGATCGTCTACACGAACGCGAAGGCCGGCTGGGCGTCGGTCGCCGAGGGGGAGGAGGGGCGCGACCTGCGGCCGCTGCTCGACCTGCTCGTGGAGCACGTGCCGGCGCCCGAGTACGAGGGCGGGCACCCGCTCCAGGCGCTGGTCACCAACCTCGACGCGTCGCCGTACGTGGGGCGGCTGGCGCTGTGCCGCGTGCACAACGGCGTGCTGCGCAAGGGGGAGCCGGTCGCGTGGTGCCGGCGCGGCGGCTCGGTGGAGCGCGTCGCGATCAGCGAGCTCTACGTGACCGACGGGCTCGAGCGCGTGAGCGCGTCCGAGGCCGGGCCGGGGGAGATCGTGGCGGTGGCCGGGATCGCGGAGATCACCATCGGCGAGACCGTTGCCGACGCCGAGGACCCGCGGCCGCTGCCGCCGATCGACGTGGACGAGCCCGCGCTGGGCATGACGATCGGCATCAACACCTCGCCGCTGGCAGGGCGCTCGGGGTCGCGGCTCACCGCGCGGCAGGTGAAGGAGCGCCTCGACGCGGAGCTGGTCGGCAACGTCTCGATCCGGCTGCTCGACACCGAGCGCCCGGACACGTGGGAGGTGCAGGGGCGCGGGGAGCTCCAGCTCGCGGTGCTGGTCGAGACGATGCGGCGCGAGGGGTTCGAGCTGACGGTGGGCAAGCCGCAGGTCGTCACGCGCGAGGTCGACGGGGCGATCCACGAGCCGGTCGAGCGGGTCTCGATCGACATACCGGAGGACTATCTCGGCGTGACCACCCAGCTCCTGGCGCTGCGCAAGGGCCGGATGGAGCAGATGGTCAACCACGGCACCGGCTGGGTGCGGGTCGAGTACCTGGTGCCCGCGCGCGGGCTGATCGGCTTCCGCACCGAGTTCCTCACCGAGACGCGCGGGAGCGGGATCCTCCACTCCGTGTTCGAGCGCTACGACCCGTGGTACGGGGAGATCAAGACGCGCCCGACCGGCTCGCTGGTCGCCGACCGCCAGGGGGAGACCGGGCAGTTCGCGCTGGTCAAGCTCCAGGAGCGCGGGCAGCTCTTCGTGGGGCCCGGCGAGGAGGTCTACGAGGGGATGGTGGTCGGGGAGAACGCGAAGGCGGACGACCTCGACGTGAACGCCGTGCGGGAGAAGAAGCAGACGAACATCCGCGCGGCCGGCTCCGACGACACCGTCAAGCTCGTCCCGCACCACCAGCTCTCGCTCGATCAGGCGCTCGAGTTCATCCGCCCGGACGAGTGCGTGGAGGTCACGCCGGAGAAGCTGCGGCTGCGCAAGGCGGTGCTCGACGCGACGCAGCGGGCCAAGCTCGCGCGGGCGGCCAAGCGCGGCTGATGGCGGCGGCGGACCCGCTGGCGGCGCCGCCCGACCCGCTGCGGGCCTCGCTGCGCGAGCAGCTCGTGCGGATGCGCGGCGGCGGCTCCGCGCTGCCCGAGGCGCTGCTCGACGTCGTGCGCGAGGAGCTCGCGTTCGGCGGCGAGCCGGTGACCGTGATCCGCCCGCGCGACTGGGAGGAGCTGCGCCACCAGTACGGCGCGAGCGGCACGCCGGCGCCCTACTGGGCCACGACCTGGCCGAGCGGCCTGGCGCTGGCCGACGCGCTCGAGGGGCGCGCGCTGGCCGGGCGGCGGGTGCTCGAGCTCGGCTGCGGCCTGGGGATCCCGTCGCTCGTGGCGGCGCGTATGGGCGCTCGGGTGCTGGCGACCGACGGCTCCCCCGACGCCGTGGCGTTCGCCGCCCACAACCTCGCGCTCAACGACGCCGTGGGCGAGGTCGCGCGGGCCGACTGGTGCGACGGACCGCTATCCGGCGGGCCATGGGACCTGGTGCTCGCCGCCGACGTGCTCTACCTGCCGCGCAACGTCGACGCGCTGCTGCGGCTCCTGCCGGACCTGATGGCGCCGGGCGCCACGGCGATCGTCGCGGACCCGCAGCGCGCCGGGGGCCGCGCCTTCGTGGCGGCGGCGAGGAAGATCTTCCGGCTCGAGACGCGCGCCGATCGCGAGCGCCCGAGCGTGGAGCTCCACACGCTGCGCCTGCGGCGCTAGGTTGCCGCCGTGCCCGACGTGCCGATCCGCGGCGAGATGATCCGGCTCGGGCAGCTCTTGAAGCTCGCCGGCGTCGTGGACGGCGGCGGCGAGGCCAAGGAGCTGCTGGCGGATGGCGGCGTGTCCGTGAACGGCGCGCCCGAGACGCGCCGTGGGCGCCAGCTCCATCCCGGCGACGTGGTGCGGGTGGGCGACGGCCTCGAGCTGAGGGTCTCTCGCGCCACGACTACGCGATAACGGGTCTTATGGAAACCGGCCGCGAAAGACGCCGCGGCGCGAGGTGGGCTCTCTAAGGGCCGAATAGCGGACCTAAGAGAGCCCACCTCCCTGAGATCGGCCGGGCCGGCCGCGGCCGTCAGCGCGCCTGCAGCGCGTCCATGCCGACCACGGCCGCGAGCACCAGGCGCCGGTCGAGCGTCCGGTTCGGGTCGCCGGTCAGGTCGATGTCGTAGATGTCGCGGATCTTGAACAGGCGGCGGCGGTTGGTGCCGAGCTCGTACTCGCCGCGCAGGAACACGAAGTGGTACGGGATCGGGAGCCAGTCTGCGAAGCCGCCGATGTACGGCACGAAGCCGATCACCCGGCGGATGATCGCGACCGCCATGCTGTTCTCGGTCACCTTCGCGGTCTCCACGCCGTTCGCGTCGTAGAGCCGGTAGGTCGAGCGCAGGAGGCTCTCGCCGAACACCTTCTGGATCTCGCCGATCCGCTGGCCGGCCTGGTCGGTGATGTCGTAGCGCGCCCGCGGGTCGAAGCGCTGCCGCGCCTTGATCCGCATCAGCTCGACCTTCTTCGACGCGTCCGCGTAGAAGCGGATGTCCTCCTTGAACTTGAAGCGCTTCTGCTGCACGAAGCAGACCGGCGTCTCGGCCGCGCCGTCCTCGCCCGGCAGCGAGAACTCGTAGCGGTTCACGAACGGCGCCCAGCGCTGGCGCAGCACGAAGCGGTCGTGCTCGGCCGGGTTCACGAGCATCGGCGCGGCGGTGGCCAGCTCCATGCCGCGAGGGTACGCGGTCCGGTGGCCGGACCGCCGCTGCTTAGCTGGGGGCGTGACCCACGAGGAGGCCGAGAACCGCCGCGGGATCGTCTACGGCACGGCCGCGTACCTGCTCTGGGGCCTCTTCCCGCTCTACTTCCCGCTGCTGGAGCCGGCCGGGTCGGCGGAGATCCTCGGCCACCGGATCGTCTGGTCGCTGGTCGCGGTCGTCGCCGTGCTCGCGATCGGGGCGGGCTTCCGCCCCTTCGCGGCGCTGCTGCGCGACCGCCGCCGCGTGCGGCTGATCGCGGCCGCCGCCGTGCTCGTGGGGATCAACTGGTTCGTGTTCATCTACGCGACCACCTCCGACCACGTGATCGAGGCCGCGCTCGGCTACTTCATCAACCCGCTCGTGAGCGCCGCGTTCGGCGTGGTCTTCTTCCGCGAGCGCCTTCGGACCTGGCAGTCGATCGCCTTCGGGCTCGCGCTCGTGGCGGTGGTGGTCCTCACGATCGACTACGGCCGCCTCCCGTGGATCGCGCTGACCCTGGCGTTCAGCTTCGGCACCTACGGCCTCGTCAAGAAGCTGGCCGGCGTGGGCGCCGCGGAGAGCCTCGCCCTGGAGACGCTCGTGCTGCTCGCCCCCGCGCTCGCCTACCTGCTGATGCTCGAGGCCCAGGGCGACGGCACGTTCGGCCACGAGTCCGCCGGCCACACGCTCCTGCTGGTCTCCTCGGGGCCGGTGACGATGCTGCCGCTGCTGCTGTTCTCCGCGGCGGTCACGCGGATCCCGCTGACGGTCGTGGGGATGCTCCAGTACCTCGGCCCCACGATCCAGTTCCTGATCGGGCTCCTGATCATCGGCGAGGCGATGCCCGCGAGCCGCTGGGTCGGCTTCGTGCTGGTGTGGATCGCGCTCGTGATCCTGAGCGTGGAGGGGCTGCGGGCGTCGCAGCGCGCGGGGCCGGAGGTGGCGCCCGAGCCGGCCTGATCAGTCGAAGCAGGGCTCGGCGTACACGGCCCTGGCCGCGCGCCGGTAGTCGTCGAGGAGGTCGCGGAAGCGCACCGCGGTCCTGACGAGCGAGGCGAAGTCGTTGTGCGCGTCGAGCTCGAGCGCCGCGCGCTGGAGCAGCATGATGGCCTCCTCCTCCTTCTGGAGGAAGGAGTCGATCGCGTCGATCGCCTCGGCCTGCTGCGGCAGCGGGACCTCGCGCACGAGGTCGTACTCGCGCTCGGCGATCTTGGTGTAGGCCTTGAACACGCGGCCGGCGTCGACGATCGCGTCCTTCGAGCGGTCGGGCGACGCCGACATCGCCCGGAAGCGGCGCCCGTACGGCGCCTGCTCGCCGTCGAGCCTGCGGCACGCCTTCGTGGCGGCGCGGCCCCACTTGCGCAGCGCCGCCTTCGCCTCCCGGCGCTCCTGCGCGAAGTCGCTGCCGAGGCCGCCGGAGCCCTGCGTCGAGACGTTCGTCGCCGCGGGCGGCGCCGGGGCGGGCGCGGGTGGCGCCACGTCGGAGCCGCCACAACCGGTGACCCCGAGAAGCGCGACCGCCAGGGCCACCACAGCTGTGCGAGTCCGGACCACCACGGACCTCGTATCGGCCTGGCGCGTAGGAGCTTGAGCGACGGCGTGCGTGCGAGGATCCAGCCGTGCCCGCGGTCGCGACGATCGGCGTATACGGCTTCAGCGCCGACACGTTCCTCGCCGCCCTGCGCGACGCCGGCGTCGTCCTGCTGATGGATGTTCGCCAGCGCCGCGGCGTGCGTGGCTCCGAGTACGCGTGGGCGAACTCCAAGCGCCTCCAGGCGGCCCTCGCCGAGGCCGGCGTCGCCTACGAGCACCGGCCGGAGCTCGCCCCCACGACCGAGCTGCGCCAGCTCCAGTACCGCGAGGACGAGCGGGCCGGCGTGGGCAAGCGCTCGCGCGTGCGGCTCGCGCCGGAGTACGCCGAGCGCTACACGCGGGAGATCCTCGACGCGGTCGACGTCGAGGCGCTCGCGGCCGAGCTCCCGCGGGACGGCGCGACCGCGCTGCTGTGCGTCGAGCGCGACCCGGAGGCCTGCCACCGGTCGCTGATCGCCGCGCGCCTCGCCGCTCTCCCCCGGGTCACGGTGCAGCACCTCCGCCCCGCTCCCTAGGTATATAACCATCCGGTTATACTCTGCGCATGAGCGCAGCCGCGTTCGCCGTCCTCGCCGAGCCGACCCGCCGCCGGATCCTCGACCTGCTCCGCGAGCGGTCGCGACCGGTGGGCGAGCTCGTCGACCTGCTCGGGATCAGCCAGCCCGGCGTCTCGAAGCACCTGCGGGTGCTGCGCGAGGCCGAGCTGGTCGCCGTCCGCCGCGACGCGCAGCGGCGCTGGTACGAGCTGCGCGCCGAGCCGCTCGGCGAGGTCGACGCGTGGCTCGAGCCGTACCGCGAGTTCTGGGCGGGGCGGCTGGACGCGCTCGAACGACACCTCGACCGGAAGGAGCAGGGATGACGACCGCCGACGGCACCCTCGAGAAGCGCGACGACGGCAGGGCGGTGATCCGCTTCGAGCGCACGATCGCCCACCCGCCCGAGCGCGTGTGGGCCGCGATCACCGAGCCGGGCGAGATGATCGGCTGGTGGGGCGAGGCCGACGTCGACCTCCGCGACGGCGGGCGCTTCGACGTGCGCTGGCTGAACACCGACGAGGAGGGCAACTCCGCGCACATGCACGGCACGATCACGCGCCTGGACCCGCCGCGCCTGATCGAGGTCGGCGGCGACGTCCACGGGACGCTGCGCTTCGAGCTCGAGCCCGCCGGGGACGGCGCCACCCTCCTGCGCTTCACCAGCACGCTGGAGCTGCCCGAGGAATTCCGCACCAAGGTCCTCGCCGGCTGGCACACGCACCTCGACGCGCTCGCCACCGTGCTCGACGGCGGCAGCGTGGACCTCGAGAACATCCAGCGGGAGGGCTGGGAGGACGCGCACGACGCGTACGTCGAGCGCGACGGCGCCGCGGCCGGCTAGCCCCGCCCCCACTTCTGCTGCGCGAGCTGCTCGAGGAACGCCTCGGGCGGCATCCCGCCCGGCGCGCCGCCGACCTTCGGCCAGAGCGCGTCGGCGAGCTGGAGCGCCAGCCGCCCGCGGGCGGCCGGGTCGAGCGTCCAGCGGCGGTCGAGGAAGCTGCGCACGGCCGCGGTCTCCTCGGCGCTCACCGCGCTCACGTCCCAGACCGGGCCGGCGGCCGGCGTGGGCGGCTGCCAGGCGGGCCCGGGCGCTCCCCAGGCGCCCGCGGGCGGGGCGGGCGCCGCCTGGCGCGGCGCCGGAGCCGCTGGGGCAACCGGGTCCTCATGGATCACGATCGTCCCGGCCGCCAGGTCACCCAGCCGCTGGTTGCGCTTGGTGGCGAGGATGCTGATCATCCCGGGGACGTAGCTCGTCGGCAGGCCGTCGACGAGCCGCAGGACGTTGCGCACCGCGCTCGACATGAAGTCCACCGGCTCGCCCCCCACCTTCACGACCCGCAGCCGCGCGGCGCGCTTGCCGGGCGTGCGGCCGTTCGCGAACGTCTCGAACACCACGTCGTAGGCGTACACGATCAGCAGGAACGCCGGGATCATGATCGCCACGCCGGTGAGCCCCGCGATCGACAGCGCGATCGCGACGAGCAGGATCGCGGCCGCCTTGATGAGCAGGTCGATGCTCTGGGCGATGAAGCGCGACCCGAGGCCGGCGAGCTGGAGCTCCAGCTCGACCCCCTCCGGCGTGGTGATCGTCAGGCGATCCTCATACTCCATGGCCACGTGAACCTAGAGCGCTTCCACGCCACGCGCGGCGCCCGCTGGGCCGAGCTCGAGGACCTGGTCGAGCGCGCCGGCGGCAAGCCGGAGCGCCTCGGGCCGGACGGCGTGCGCCGCCTCGGCCGCATCTACCGCGCCACCGCGGCCGACCTCGCCCTCGCGCGCAGGGCCTTCCCGGGCGACCCGGTCGTGCCGCGGCTCGAGCGGCTCACCGTGGCCGCGCGGCAGGCGGTCTACGCGGAGCGCTCGCGCCGCCTCTCCCCCGTCCGCTTCTTCGCCCGCGACTACTGGCGCCGCGTCCGCGAGCGCCCGCGCCTGCTGCTCGCCGCCGCGCTGCTGATGATCGTGCCGGGCGTGCTCGGCGGGCTCTGGGCCGGCGAGGACCCCGGCGCGGCGATCGGCCTCGTGCCCGACGACTTCCTCCCGACCGTCGAGTCGCCCGGCGGCGACCGCGGCCTCTCCGGGGCCGAGAGCGGGGTCTTCTCGAGCTCGGTCCTCACCAACAACATCCAGGTCGCGTTCATGGCGCTGGCGGCCGGCATCGCGGCCGGCGTCGGGACCGTGCTCGTGCTGCTCCAGAACGGCCTCGTGCTGGGCGTCGTGTTCGGGCTCACGATCGAGAACGGCCAGGGTGTGCCGCTGGTCGAGCAGGTGGCGAGCCACGGCGTGCTCGAGCTCTCGTGCATCGTCGTGGCGGCCGCCGCGGGCCTGCGGGTGGGCGAGGCGATCCTCCGCCCCGGCCGCCGCAAGCGCGGGGACGCGCTGGTCGAGGAGGCGCGCGGCGCGGTCGAGACGGTGCTCGGCACCGCACCGTGGCTCGTGGTGGCCGGCGTCGTGGAGGGCTTCGTCTCGCCGCGCGGGATCGGCTGGGTCGCGGCCGTGGCGATCGGGCTGGCGCTCGGCGCGCTGTTCTGGGCGCTCGTGCTCTGGCGCGGACGGCCGGACCCGCACCACGCCGCGGCCGGCGAGCCGCAGGTCGCGCCTCACAGCCGCGCGCGGGCCTTGGCCCTCAGGTAGGCGCGCACGCAGGCCGCGCCGAGCGCGCCGGGCGGCGACTCGATCACGCTCGCGCCGGCGCGGCGCACGAGGGTGACCGCCTCGGCGCGGGCGTCGAGGACGTCGACGGCCGCGGCGGCGGCGTACACGTCGAGCTCACGCCGTGGCGGGGTCGCGATCGCGCTCGCGAGGTCGGGGTCGGCCACCGACGCGACCACCACCTCGTGCCGCCGCGTGAGCACCGGGACGGCCTCGACCAGCGACTGGGCGGCCGACGGCTCGAGCAGGTCGGTCAGCACCAGCACGAACGAGCGCTTGGCCCCCTCCGCGATCCGGAACGCCAGCTCGTAGTCGCTCTCGACGGCGGCCGGCTCCACGTCGAAGAGGGCGCGCACGACGGCCCGCCCGCCGTCGCGCCGCGGCCGCTGGTGGTGGCGGACCTCCGAGTCGAAGGCCACCGCACCGATCCGGTCGCCCAGCTCGTCGGCGACCAGCGCGAGCGCGGTCACGGCGTCGATCGTCGCGTCGAGGCGCGTGAGCTCGCCCAGCGGCGCGGCCATCAGCCGCCCGCAGTCGACGAGGCACATCAGCTCGCGGTCGCGGTCGACGCGGTACTGGTTGCTCATCGGGCGCCCCATCCGCGCCGTGGCCCGCCAGTTGACCTGCCGCACGTCGTCGTCGGGCAGGTAGTCGCGGATCGACTCGAAGTCGGTGCCGAGCCCGAGCGGGCCGCGGCCGCGCTGGCCGCCCTCGAGGAAGCGCCCGCGCGCGACGGCGAGCGCGATCCGGCGCGCCGACGGCAGGTCCGGGTAGACGACTAGCTCGCCGTCCTCCCCCGGGCGGTGGTACCAGGCGCCGAGGCCGAGCGGGCCGACCGCGCGCAGCGCCGGCGCCGGCAGCGGGTGGCGGCCGCGGCGCAGCGGCGTGAGCGTTCCGGCGAGCCCCCAGTCGTCCTCGCGCGGGTCGAGCTGCACGTCCGGGGGGACCGGCTGGCGCACCCGTGCGGCGCCGGCGGCGAGCGTCCCGAGCTCGAGCTCCAGGGGCGCCGGGACGCCCCGCGCGAGTATCGACGGGTGCGTGCGCTCCAGCGCGGGGGTGCCGCGCACCACCAGTGCGTCGACCACGGTGGCGCCGGCGACGGCGACCACCAGCAGTGCCGCGATCCACACCGGCAGCGCCAGCACCGACAGCGCCGCTAGCGCCAGGGCGAGGGCGGCGCGCGGCGTGGGCGCCATCAGCGCGGGACGGGGACGGCGCCGAGCGCGGTGTTGACCGCCTCGTCCGGGCCGTATCGCTCGAGCTCGGCCTCGGGCGAGAGCACGAGCCGGTGGCGCAGCACCGGGCCGGCCATGTAGCCCACGTCGTCCGGCGTCACGAACCCGCGCCCGTACAGGCGCGCGCACGCCTTCGACGCCGCCAGCAGGTGCACGGCCGCGCGCGGGCTGGCGCCGAGCGTCACGCTGGGCAGCTCGCGCGTCTTGCGGACGACGTCGATCACGTAGCGGGCCACCTCGGGCGCGACCTCGGTCGCGTCGACCTCCTCGCGCGCCGCGCGCAGGTCGTCGGGGGTCGCGACCGGCTGGACCTGGTCGGCGCCGCCCGCCTCGACGCCGCGCCGCGGGCGGCCGAGCATCGCGAGCTCCTGGTCGGCGCTCGGGTAGTCGACCTCGATCTGCACGAGGAACCGGTCGAGCTGCGCCTCGGGCAGCGGGTAGGTGCCCTCGTACTCGATCGGGTTCTGCGTGGCGACGACGAGGAACGGGTCCGGCAGGGCGTGCGGCTCGCCGTCGACCGACACCTGCCGCTCCTGCATCGCCTCGAGCAGGGCGGCCTGGGTCTTCGGCGGGGTCCGGTTGATCTCGTCCGCCAGCAGCAGGTTGGCGAACACCGGCCCGGGCCGGAAGGCCAGCTCGCCCGCGCGGATCGTCATCGTGCCGGTGAGGTCCGAGGGGAGCATGTCGGGCGTGAACTGGACCCGGCGGAAGTCGACCGACAGGGCTCGCGCCAGCGAGTTGGCCAGCAGCGTCTTGGCCACCCCGGGCACGCCCTGGAGCAGCGCGTGACCGCCCACCGCGAGCGTGCAGGCAAGCAGCTCGAGCACGCGCTCTTGGCCCACGACCACCTTCTGCACCTCACCGGCGATCCGGTCGTGGAGATCCCTCATGACAGCCGCGCCAGCGCGCGCCCGGCGGCGAGCACGTCGGGGTTGTGGCCGAGGACGGCCTCGGCCTCGTCGGGCTCGAGCCCGAGCTGCTCGGCGGCGCGGCGGAGCTGCGGCTCGCCGGCCTCCGGGCCGAGCGCGGCGCGGCGGACGATGCGCTCGCGCGCGGCGGCGCGCACGGGTGCGGCCGCATCGGCGGGCGCGCGGGTGCGCGCGAGGGTGAGGGCCTGGGCGTCCACGAAGCGCCGGCGCGGCGGCGCCAGTGGGCGGCGCTCGTCCTCCGGCGGCCCGAGGCGGCGGCCGATCGCCCACATCAGCACGAGCCCGGCCAGGCCGAGCCCGGCGAGCGCCCACTTCCAGTCGCCGGGCAGCGCCGCCAGCCCGCGCGTGTCCCCGAAGCCGTGCACTCCCTCGACGAATATCACCTTTTCCCGGCCCTCCCCCGCCAGCCCGAGGGCGAGCGCGGCGTTGTCGGCCTCGTCCAGCGAGCGGTTCTGGAGCGGCGAGACGTCGGCCATCAGGAGCGCCCTCCCCTCCCCCACCCGGCGCGACACCAGCACCGGTCCGGTGTCCGCCCCGAGCAGCGGCAGGCCCTCGGCGCCCGCCTCCCAGGCGCCGAAGCCGCCGGCCTCGACCGCCCCTACGGCGCGCACCTCGGGTGCGGGGACCAGCGGCCGCAGCTCCTCCGACCCCCCGGCCGACCACCCCGGCGTGCCGCCCACCGCGCGGTCGAGCCAGTGCGGGCTCGGGCCGCCCGCGACGAGGCGCCCACCGCGGTCGAGGAAGCCCTCGAGGGCGAGCGACTCGTCGCTGGTCAGGCGCCCCGCGCCGAGCACGAAGACCGTTGCGCGGGGGTCGGGCGCGGCGTCCGCGAGCGACCCGCGCAGCCGCTGCACCTCGCGGCCGTCGCGCTCGAAGAGCTCGACCAGCGCCGCGGTCCCCTCGCGGGTCGTGGAGTACGAGCTGAACGCCGGTCCCGTGGGCTCCGGCGCGATGCGGTTGCCGATCGCCGCGATCGCGTTGAGCGCCACGACCACCGCGACGCACACCAGCGCCACGCGCCAGCCGGTGGGGAGCGCGCGCAGGCGGGCCCTCACCGCGGCGTCTCCCTCAGCACCGCCTCCCAGCCGCGCCGCGAGCGCTCCACGTCCTCGGCCGACGCCTCCCGGCCTCCGTACACGACGCCGTCGAAGAGCGCGGCAAGCTGGTCGAACTCCGGCGAGCCCAGCGCGCGCGAGACCTCGCGGGTCGAGATCGAGGGGCGGAAGGCGATCGCGTGGCGCGCGTCGAGCCGCAGCAGGCCGGCGCGGAAGCGCAGCCGCAGCGCCGCCTCGTGGTCGCCCTCCCTCTCGGCGCGGTCGGCGGCGCGCTCGAGCGAAGCCGGGGTCTCCCGGTCCGGTCGCGCGGCGCTCGCGCGCGCCTCGGCACCCTCCTCGGCGCGGTCGCGCAGCGTGCGCGAGCCGAGGGTGGCGAGCAGAGCCAGGATCAACGCGGCCGTGACGCTCCAGAGCGTCACATCGCCGCCCGGCGTCACGCCGGCGAGGTCGTCGAACGCGTTCTCGATCCATTCCCCCACGGGCTCGAGGCGGTCGCCGATCCAGTCGAGCACGCCCTTGAACGGGCGCGGCAGGTCGCTGCCCTCGTAGCGGTTGTCGGAGAGGATCTCGTCGGCCTCGCCGCGGGCGGCGGCGGGGTCCTCGGCGGCGCTGCCGTCGCGCGGCGCGAGGGCGGCGATGTCCTCGAGGCGCCGGCGCAGCTCCTCCCCGCGCGCGCCGGCGAGGGCGTCGGCGACCCTGTAGGGGCGGCTGTCGACGCGGTCCACGCCCCTCAACTGCTGGAGCGCCGCGGGGTCGGTCTGGGCGCGCTCCGCGAGCGTGCCGAGCTCCGCGCTCGTCGCCTCGGTGGCGCCGGCGGGGACCGGAACGGCGGCAAGCAGGGCGAGGGTCGCGGCGAGGGCGCCGAGTGCCCGACTCGCACCGACCCGTGCCACAGCGTCGTCGGGCGAGCGGCGAATCAGCTCGAGGACCGGTCCGGCGGGTCCGGCGGCACGGGCGGCTCCCATTGCTGGGGCGGCGCCGGCGGCGCGGCGGGCGGAGCCGGCGGCTCCCAGCGCTGGCCCTCCGGCGGGCCGGGCGGCCCGCCGGGCGCGCCGTCCCCGGCCGGCGGCCCCTGCGCGGGCTGGCCCCACGCGGGCGGCGGCGGCTGGCCATATCCGGCCGGCTGGCCATATCCGGGCGGCTGGCCATATCCGGGCGGCGGCCCCGGCGGCTGACCGTAGCCGGGCGGCTGCCCCTGCGGGGCTCCCCACGCCTGCGGCTGGCCGGGCTGGCCCCAGACCGGCGGCTGGCCGCCGGGCGGCTGGCCCCACGGCCCCGGCGCGGGCGCGCCCCAGCCGGGCGGCGCCACCCAGGGCATCGACTGGCCCGACATCACGTCGGCGGGCGCGCGGCCGCCCATCGCCTGCGCGAGCACCTCGAGGTCGAAGGCCTCCTTGCGGACCCGGAGGTCGAAGTAGACGACCGTGACCAGGGCGGCGACGAACGGCGTCGTGATCACCTGACCGGCCAGGCCGGCGAGCCCGCTCAGGATCACCGACATCACCGAATCGTCGCCGACGGCGACGAACATCAGCGCCGCCAGCAGGCCCTGCACGATGCCGGACACCACCGACGCCAGCACGTACCCGGCGAGCAGCACCCCGAAGACCCGCCACCAGCGCCCCTGGACGAGCTTGCGCGAGCGCCCGAGCGCCTTGCTCCCCCTCACGTCCTCCAGCAGCAGCACCGGCAGCGCGAGCGAGAACGCGATCGCCAGGTAGATCCCGGGCACGATCAGCGCGATGAACCCGAGCACGGTCGCGAGGAACACGAGCAGCGAGACCCACATCACCGACCCGAGGCGCCTGGCCGCGAACGCCAGCGAGTCCTGCCAGGTCGTGCGGTCGCCGAGGTAGGCGTGCCCGATCGCCTTGAAGCACCCGGCCGTCGTCAGCAGGTAGACGAGGCCTCCCAGCAGGGCGACCACGATCTGGCCGACCCAGAAACCGGTCGAGACGTCGGCGCTCGAGTCGGGCGTGGCGGTCCCGCCGCCGAAGCTGTCGCCGACCGTGTAGTCCTCGGGAAGCGTCGAGACCGTCACGAGCGCGGTGAGGATCTGCACGGGGGCCGCGACCAGCAGCACGATCGTCGCGAGCGTGCCGAAGTTGCGGGTGGTCAGCTTGATCGCGGCGTCGATCTTCTGGCCGATGTCGAGCGGCCGCAGGCGCGGCGCGCTCCCCGCCCCACCTGGCCCTCCCTGCTGCCACGCGCCGTGCTCCATCAGCGCCGCGCACTCTATCCCGGCTACGATCCCCGGGCCGATGGCCGACCTCTCCAAGCGCCCGAGCTACACGCCGCGCCGCACGCGCGAGCAGCGCGCCTTCCGCCTCGTGCAGGTGGGCGGCGCCGCGAGCGTGGTGGCGGTGGTCGGCTTCGTGCTCGCGCTGATCGACGTGATCGGCTTCGGCATCCCGCTGCTGGCCGCGATCGTCGCGGTCGTCTGCTTCGTGATGTTCCGCAGCGTCGTCGGCAAGCGTTGACGCTGGAGCCCGTCCCGGAGGCGCCGCTCGGCGAGACGGAGGCGGGCCTCCTGCCGGAAGGAGACGGCTGGTTCGTCCTGAACGTGGGCGACGCCGCCGCCCTGCACTCGGACCGCTTCGGCACCTCGTCGCGCTTCGAGCGCCGTCCCAACGTCGAGCTCCCGGAGTTCGGGGTCAACGTGCGCCTGCTCCAGCCCGGCCAGCCCGCGTCGCTCTACCACCGCGAGAACGCGCAGGAGGTGTTCCTGGTGCTGAGCGGCGAGTGCGTCGCGATCGTCGAGGAGCAGGAGCGCCGCCTGCGCAAGGGCGACCTGCTCTGCATGCCGCCCGGCACCGCGCACGTGCTGGTCGGCGCCGGCGACGGCCCCAGCGCCGTGCTGATGGCCGGCACCCGCAAGGACCCCGAGGAGCTGCTCTACCCCGTCAGCGCGGCCGCGGCGCGCTACGGGGCCAGCGCCGAGCGCGAGACCCCGGACCCGGACGACGCCTACGGCGACACGCGCGACCCGCGGCCCGTGTCAATGGACCTTCCCTGGTAGGTCCTCGTCCGGCCAGCGGCCGTGCTCGTCGAAGTAGCGGCGCGCCTCGTCCTCCGCGTCGCGCTCGCGCTCCCCGCTCGCACCCACGCGGTAGAAGTAGCTGAGCAGCCACACCGCGACCCCCGCGCCGACGATCCCCATGCCGCCGTGGAACGCGCTCCGCGAGTCGCTCACGAGCATCGGGATCACGCCGCCGACCACGATCAGCCCGGGCAGCACCCAGCGGCTGAACAGCAGCAGCTTCTGCTCGCGGGTCACCCGGTCTGCGGCAAGCCCGCTCGCCGCCACTGGCGCGGGTCGGGCAGCGGCGTGAGCACCTGCTCGAGGCGCTCGCGGTACTTCTCGTAGTCCGGCGGCAGGGTCAGCGCCTCGCCGAGCGTCTCCTGCGGCTCGTCGGCGGTGAAGCCGGGGCCGCGCGTGGCGAGCTCGAACAGGACGCCGCTCGGCTCGCGGAAGTAGATCGAGCGGAACCAGAAGCGGTCGATGATCGGCGTCGGCCGGGCGCCGCCGGAGAGCGCCTTCTCGCGCCACTGCTCCTGCTCGTCCATGCCCATCGACCAGGCGACGTGGTGCACCGTCCCGGCGCCCTGCACCCCGCGGTCGGCCGACTGGTCGTAGACGATGCGCCCGCCGCGCTCGCCTCCGCGGGCCTGCCACTCGGTGTCGCCGATCGCCTCGAACTCGAGCGCCTCGAGCAGCCTGCGGCTCGCCGCCGGGTCCGCGTGGTAGGCGCGCACGGCCTCGAAGCCCTGGAGCGCGTGCTCGTCCGGCACCTCCGCGGCGTGCGCGATCAGGGGCGGGTCGGGCACCTCGAAGACGCTCAGCTCGTGCTCGAGCCCCTCGGGGTCCGCGAACACGAGGCTCCCGTTCTCGCGGCGGGTGGCGATCTCCTCGCCGCCGAGCCGGTCCTCCCAGAAGTCGAGCGTCTCCGCCGAGCCGACGCGGTGGATCAGCCGGTGCACCATCCCCGCGCCGGCGGCGCCGGGCTCGGCGCCGGGGTACTCGAAGAAGGTGAGGTCGTGGCCGGGCGCGCCCTCCTCGTCGCCGTAGAAGAGGTGGTAGATCGTCGGGTCGTCCTGGTTGACGGTCTTCTTGACCATGCGCAGGCCCATCACCCGCGCGTAGAAGTCGACGTTGCGGGGCGCGTCGCCGGTGATGCAGGTGATGTGGTGGATGCCTTCGAGCTTCATGCGGCCGAGTGTAGGTACCCGGCGCGCGGGTACCTGTCCCCCATGCGACGCAAGGAGTGCCCATGACCGACGAGGACCAGATGAAGCGCTTCCGCGAGGCGGTGGACGAGAAGGGCGAGGCGGCGAAGGCCGCGTCCGAGCAGGGCCCGGGCCCCGGCGACGCGCCCGCCGCCGACCAGGCCGAGCCGGCCGGCGCGGACCTCCCTCAGGACGAGGACGACCAGCGCAAGAAGAACTCGCGCCACGGCCAGGTCACGGCCGACAAGTGGAACCAGTAGCGGGCGGCTAGCGGGCGGCGTCAGGCGACGCCGGCGTCCTCGAACGCGTCCTGCGCGCGCTTCGCGTACCGCTGCGAGCGGTCGTAGAGCGCCTTGTACTGGCGGACGTAGGAGTTGGCCGCGCTCGCCCTGCCCGCCATGCCCGCCCGCACGCCGCGGCGCAGCTTGACCAGCGCCGCGTCCCAGTCGCGCAGGTTCGCGAGCGCGTTCTTGCGGCCGCTGCCGCCGTCGCCGGTCGAGGCGTCCTCCGCCGCGACGGCCTTCGTGCGCCGCGCGAGCAGCGCGCGCATCTTCGCGATCCGCTCGAGCGCGGGCTCGCCCCGCTTCCCGTTCGAGCGCGCCCAGGTGTCGAGGTTGCGGTCGAGCGCGTCGTCGAGCTTGAAGAGCGTCGAGTTCTCGGCGACCCACGCGCGGTAGGCGCTCTCGTCGTCGGCCTGGGCGACGGGCGCGGCGGACAGGAGGGCCACGGCGGCGGCCAGCAGCAATGTGATCCGGCGGAGCATCGGCCGAGCCACTGTAGATCGGATCGGCGCGTCACGCCATCGCTAGACTGCTTACTACCCGTAAGTAGATATCGAAAGGAAAGCACCGTGGAGCAGCTCCTGCTCGTACCGGTGGACGACACGGTCGTCTTCCCCAGCATGAACGTGACGCTCGCCCTGGAGATCGGGGACGAGGAGCGTGTCGTGCTCGTGCCGCGTCACGAGGACGCGTTCGCGAGCGTGGGCACCGTGGCGGAGGTCGTGGAGCAGGTGCGCCTGCCCGGCGGGGCCCGCGCGGTGAGCCTGCTCGGCCTGCACCGCGGGCGGATCGGGGCGGCCCAGCCGGATCCCAGCGGCAACCTCCGCGTGGAGGTCGAGGAGCACCCCGACGACGTGCCGGTCGACGGCCGCACGCGCGAGCTCGCCCGCGAGTACCGGGCGGTGGTCGAGGAGATCCTGGAGCTGCGCGGCGCCGACGGCCGCATCCACGCCTTCCTGCGCTCGATCACCGAGCCGGGCGCGCTGGCCGACACCGCCGGCTACTCGCCCGACCTCTCCTACGAGCAGAAGGTCGAGCTGCTCCAGATGCTCGACGTGACCGCGCGGCTCGAGCGCTCGCTCGAGCTCCAGCGCGAGCGCCTGACCGAGCTCGAGGTGCGCACGCGGATCCGGGAGGACGTGCGCTCGGGCGCCGAGAACCAGCAGCGCGAGTACTTCCTGCGCAAGCAGATGGAGTCGATCCGCAAGGAGCTGGGCGACGACGACGGCTCCGTGATCGAGGAGTACCGCGAGAAGATCGAGGCGGCCGGCATGCCGGACGAGGTGCGCGAGCAGGCCGAGAAGGAGCTGGCCCGGCTCGAGCGCAGCGGCGAGCAGTCGGGCGAGAGCTCGATGATCCGCAGCTACCTCGACTGGCTGATCGCGGTGCCGTGGTCGGAGCGCTCCGAGGAGCGGCTCGACCCGGTTCACGCGCGCGAGGTCCTCGACGCCGACCACGCCGGCCTCGACGAGGTCAAGGACCGCATCACCGAGTACATCGCCGTGCGGCGCCTGCGCAAGGAGCGCGGGATCGCCGAGGACCGGCGCTCGGGCGCGATCCTGACCCTGCTCGGCCCTCCGGGCACCGGGAAGACGTCGATCGGCGAGTCGATCGCCCGCGCCACCGGGCGCGAGTTCGTGCGGATGTCGCTCGGCGGCGTGCGCGACGAAGCCGAGATCCGCGGCCACCGCCGCACGTACATCGGCGCGCTGCCGGGGCGGCTCGTGCGCGCGCTGCGCGACGCCGGGACGATGAACCCGGTGATCATGCTCGACGAGGTCGACAAGGTCGGCGCCGACTGGCGCGGCGACCCGTCGGCGGCGCTGCTCGAGGTCCTCGACCCCGCCCAGAACCACTCGTTCCGCGACCACTACCTCGACGTGGAGCTCGACCTCTCCGAGGTCGTGTTCATCGCCACGGCGAACATGGCCGAGACGATCCCGGGGCCGCTGCTCGACCGCATGGAGATCATCCGCTTCGACGGCTACACGACCGACGAGAAGCTGGCCATCGCCCGCGGCTACCTGTGGCCGCGCCAGCGCGAGCGCAACGGGCTGCGCGAGGACGAGGTGACCGTCGCCGACGACGTGCTGCGCACGGTCGTGACCGAGTACACCCGCGAGGCCGGCGTGCGCCAGCTCGAGCGCGAGCTGGGCACGGTGCTGCGCAAGACGGCGACCCGGATCGCGTCCGGGCAGGCCGAGGCGCCGGTGACGATCGGGGTCGAGGCGGTGCGCGACGCACTGGGGAGGCAGCGGTTCTTCCAGGAGGCGGCGGAGCGCACGGCCGTGCCGGGCGTGGCGACCGGGCTGGCGTACACGCCGACCGGCGGCGACGTGCTGTTCATCGAGGCGACCGCCATGCGCGGCAAGGAGGGCTTCGTGCTCACCGGCCAGCTCGGCGACGTGATGAAGGAGTCGGCGCGGATCGCGCTCTCGTACGTGCGCGGGCACGGCGACGAGCTCGGGATCGCCGAGGACGCCTTCGAGGCGCGCGAGTTCCACGTGCACGTGCCGGCGGGCGCGATCCCGAAGGACGGGCCCTCGGCGGGGATCGCCCTCACGATCGCGCTGGCGTCGCTCTTGACGGGGCGGCCGGTCAAGCACACGATCGGCGTGACCGGCGAGGTCACCCTCCAGGGGCGCGTGCTCCCGATCGGCGGGCTCAAGCAGAAGGTGCTGGCCGCGCACGCGGCGGGGCTGACCGAGGTGATCATCCCCGAGCGCAACCGCGGCGACCTCGACGAGGTGCCGGAGGAGGTGCGCGACTCGATGCGCTTCCACCCGGTGATATCGGTCGAGGAGGCGCTGGAGCTGGCGCTCGAGCCCGAGCTCGTTCCCGCGCTGTGAGCGGCTTCCGGCGGGGGTCAGACCCCCGCCGGAATCGCGTAGGCTGGCGGTATCGCGCTCCCCGAGCAGGTTCATCGCTATCCCGGGATCTCGCCGCGCGCGTTCCAGCACCCCGCTGACCGCGCGGCGACGGCTGCGCTGAAGCAGGTCCCCCACCTCGACGCCGTCATCGGCAAGCTGATCGAGCTGGGCTACGAGCGCGCGGTCCGCCAGGCGTACCTCGGCTCCGCCGTCCGGCTCGGTGAGGACCAGCTCCCCGCGATCTGGGCCCTCCAGCGCGAGGTCTACAACGTGCTCGACATCGCGTCGGTGCCGGACCTGTACCTCACGCAGTTCCCGCTCGCCAACGCGTCCGTGATCGGCGCGGGCAGGCCGATCGTGGTCGTGCACTCGGAGCTGATCCGCCTCCTCGACGCCGACGGGCGCCGCGTCGTGCTCGCCCACGAGGCCGCGCACGTGCTGTCCGAGCACGTGCTCTACCAGACGGCCCTGGCGATCCTCATGCGGCTGGTAGGGGCCGTGCGGGTGCCGCTGCTGGCCGGCCTGCCGCTGATGGCGATCCGCACGGCCCTGCTCGAGTGGTCGCGCGCGGCCGAGCTGAGCTGCGACCGCGCGGCCGCGCTCGTGACCCGCAACCCGATGGCCGTCTGCCGGACGATGATGACCCTCGCCGCGGGCGAGGCCGCCGCGGACCTCAACCTCGACGCCTTCATGAAGCAGGGCCTCGACTACGAGCAGTCCGGCGGCGGGCTCGACCGGCTGTCGCGCCTGCTGACGCACCTCAACCTCACCCACCCGATGCCGGTCCGGCGCACGCACGAGCTGCTGAGCTGGGTGCGCGAGGGCGAGTACGACCGGATCGCCGGCGGGGCGTACACGCGGCGCGGCGAGGAGCACGACGCCGGCCAGGAGGCGGCGTCGGCGACGCTCCACTACGGCGAGAAGATCCGCGACGCGTTCACCGAGGCCGGCCAGTCGGTCGCCGACGTCGGCCAGCAGCTCGGGGAGTGGCTGTCGAAGCAGCGCTCGCCGCGCGACGGGGACGACGGCGACTGACCCGCGCCCGGCGTCAGCTCGCGCTCGGCAGCGCGTAGAAGGCGACGACCGCGAAGTGGGCCGCGGCGGCCGCCAGCACGAGGGCGTGGAATATCTCGTGGTAGCCGAACACCGCGGGGCGCGGGTTCGGGCGCTGGGCGGCGTAGATCACGGCGCCGGCCGTGTAGAGCAGGCCGCCGCCCATCAGCAGGGCCACCCCGACGGCGCCCAGCCGCTGCGCCAGCTCGGGCATGGCGATGACCGCCACCCAGCCGAGGGCGACGTAGACCGTCGCGGTGACCCACTTCGGCGCGGTGGTCCAGACGAGGTTGAGCACGATCCCGCCGAACGCCCCCGCCCAGACCGCGATCAGCACCGCCGTGGCGAGCGTCCCGTCGAGGACCAGCAGCGAGAAGGGCGTGTAGGTGCCCGCGATCAGCACGAAGATCATCGAGTGGTCGAGCCGGCGCATCCACGCGCGGGCGCGCGGGCGGCGCCAGTCGATGCGGTGGTAGGTGGCGCTGGTGGTCAGGAGGCCGGTGACGGCGACCGCGTAGATCAGCGCGGCCACGGTCGCCCTGCCGTTCGGTGCGGCGACCACGAGCGCGACCCCGAGCGGGATCGACACGAGCGCGCCGTACATGTGCGACACGCCGCGCAGCCGCGGCTTGACCGCGCCCACCGCCCGCTCGACCGTCTGCTGCACCTCGCCCACGCTTGAGCCATACCCTCGCCGGCCGCCCGCGATACGTGCGATCGGCACGCGGCCGCGCCGGAGAAAACGCGAATCGTTATCGTTTTCGCCGACATGCTCGACGCCTTCGACGCGCCGTACATGCAGCGGGCGCTCGTGGCGGCGCTGCTGCTCTCGATCCCGCTCGGCCTGCTCGGCACCTGGGTCGTGCTCCGCGGCCTCGCGTTCTTCGCGCACGCGGTCGGCGTCGCGACCTTCCCCGGCCTGGTGATCGGCACCGGCGTGCCGGCGATCGGCCCGTTCCTCGGCGCGCTCGCCGCGGCGGCGGCGTTCAGCGGCTCGGTGAGCGTGCTCGAGCGCGACGAGCGCGTTCGCGGCGGCGCCGTGACGGGGCTGGTGCTGTCCGCCGCCATGGCGCTCGGCTCCGTCCTGCTGGTCTCGGTGTTCGAGACCAGCGTTCCGGTCGAGGGGGTGCTGTTCGGCTCGCTGCTCGCGGTCGGCGAGCTCGACGTGCTGCGCGCCGCGCTGCTCGCGGTGGTGGCGGCGGCCGCGCTCGTGGCGCTCGGGCCGCGGCTGGCGGCCGGCACGTTCGACCGCTCCTGGGCCGGCCCGGCGGGCGCGCGCACCGCCGTCGTGGACGCCGCGCTGCTCGCCCTCGCCGCGCTCGCCGTCGTGGTCGCGCTTCCGGTCATCGGCTCGCTGCTGGTCTCGGGGATGCTCGTGGTCCCGGCCGCCACGGCTCGGCTGGTGAGTCGCGGCACCGGGGCGATGCTGGCGTGGTCGGTGGCGCTCACGGCGCTGTCACTCGCCGGTGGCCTGTGGATCGCGCACGCGCTCGACGCGCCGCCCGGCGGGGCGGCGGCCGGACTGGCCGGGGGGCTGTTCGCGGTCGCGTACGCGGTCGACGGGGCGCGCGCGCGGCGGCCCGCGGCGGAGGCGGCGGCGTGAGCGGCGGAAGCGGCGGCGTGAGCGGCGCTGGCGGCGGCGTGAGCGGCGGCCGCTTCTCCCGCGACTCGCGAGCGGCCGCGGCGGTCGAGGTCGAGCGGCTCGGCGTCGCCTTCGGCGGCCGCCCGGCGCTCGCGGGCGTCTCGTTCTCGGTGCCGGCCGGCGCCCTCGTCGGCGTGCTCGGCCCCAACGGCGCCGGCAAGACGACGCTGCTGCGGGCGCTGCTCGGCGAGCTCCCGCACTCCGGCCGCGCCGCGATCCGCGGCCGCGCCGGCTATGTCCCGCAGCACACCGCCCCGCACGAGGGCTTTCCGATCGACGCGCTCGGCGTCGTGCTCATGGGCCGCTATCCGCGGCTCGGCTGGCTGCGCCGCCCCGGCACCGCCGACCGCGAGCTCGCGCTCGAGCTGCTCGACCGCGTGGGCCTGCGCAACCACGCCCGGCGCCAGTTCAGCGCGCTCTCCGGCGGGCAGCGCCAGCGCGTGCTGGTGGCCCGCGCGCTCGCGCAGGAGGGCGACGTCCTGCTGCTCGACGAGCCGTTCACGGGGGTCGACGCCGTCTCCCACGACACGCTGCTGAGCGTGCTGCGGCAGCAGGCGGCCGCCGGTTCGGCCGTGCTCATGACCACCCACGACGTGGGCGAGGCCGGCCGGGTGTGCGACCGCCTGCTCGTGCTCAACCGGGAGCTGGTGGCCGAGGGCCCGACCGACGAGGTCTTCACTCCCGAGACGCTGCGGCGCGCGTACGGCGGCCAGGTGCTCGAGCTCGACGGCGGCACCGTCCTGCTCGACGAGGGCGTGCACCACCACGACTCTCCCGCCGATGGACTGGCTCACTGACCCCTGGTCGTCGGAGCTGATGCGCCGCGCGTTCGCCGAGGCGCTGCTCGTGGGCGCCGCCTGCGGCGCGCTCGGCTGCTTCGTGGTGGTGCGCGGGCTCGCGTTCCTCGGCGAGGCGATCGCGCACGTCCTGATCCTGGGAGCCGTGGTCGCGCTTCTGCTCGGCGGGCCCGTCGGCGTCGGCGCGTTCGCCGCCGCGGCGCTGGCGGTGTGGCTCGCGTCGGTCGTGTCCGCCGACCGCCGCTTCGCGCCCGACACGGCGATCGGGATCCTGCTGCCCTCCTTCTTCGGCCTCGCCGTGGTCCTGATCGCGCTGAGCGACGCCCGCCGCTCGCGGCTGGAGGACCTGCTGTTCGGCTCGATCCTGAGCGTCGAGGGGCTCGACCTCGCGCTGGCCGCGACCGTCGCGGCGCTCGCCGCCGCCCTGGTCGCCGTCGCCGGCAAGGAGCTGGCGCTCGCGGCCTTCGACCGCCGGATGGCCGGCGCGATGGGCTACCGCCTGCGCGTGCTCGACCTCCTGCTGTTCGCCGCCGTGGCGCTCGCGGCGATCGTGGCCCTGCGCGCGGTGGGGAACGTGCTGGTGGCGGCGCTGCTGCTCGGCCCGCCGCTGATCGCGCGCCACCTGGCGCGCTCGTTCGCCGGCATGGTCGCCGCCGCGGCCGCCGTGGGCGCGGCGGCCGGGGTCGCTGGCCTCTACTGGAGCTGGCACATGGACGTGGGCGCCGGAGCCGCGATCGTGCTCGTGATCGCGGCGCTGTACGCGCTCGTGGCCGCCGCCTCGCTGGTGCTGCGGCGCGCCGCCGCCCGGCCGGTGGCCGCGGCGGCCGCGGCCACCGCGCTGCTGCTCGCGGGCTGCGGCGGCGGCGGCGGGGGCGACGGCTCCGGCGAGCTGCGGGTCGTCGCCACCACCATGCAGCTCGCCGACATGTCGCGCCAGGTCGGCGGCGACCTCGTGGAGGTGGACGGGATCCTCGGCCCCGACGCCGAGCCGCACGAGTACGAGCCGCGCCCGTCCGACGCCGAGGCGGTGGCCGATGCCGACGTGGTGATATCCAACGGCGGCGGCCTCGACGGCTGGCTCGGCGACCTGCTCGACAGCGCCGGCGGCGACGCGAAGCGCGTGGAGGCGACCGCCGGCATCGAGCGCACCGGCGGCGACCCCCACGTCTGGCACGACCCCGAGAACGCCAAGCGGATGGTCGGCCGGATCGAGGCGGCGCTGATCGACGCGCGCCCCGCCTCGGCGGCGCGCTTCCGCGCGAACGCCCAGTCCTACCGCGACCGGATCGACCGCATGGCGCGCTCGATCAGGGCGCTGTTCGCACCGATCCCGGCCGAGCGCCGCAAGCTCGTGACGAGCCACGACTCCTTCGGCTACTTCGCGCGCGCGTACGGGGTCGAGGTCGTGGGCAGCGTGCTCCCCGGCCTGACCACCGACGCCGAGCCCTCCGGCGAGGCCATCCGCCGCCTGGTCGACGACATCCGCCGCGCGAAGGTCGACACGATCTTCACCGAGGCGGCCGTGAACGCGAAGCTCGAGCGCCAGGTCGCCGGCGAGGCCGGCGCCCGCGTGGCGACCGACCTCTACGCCGACACGCTCGGCGCGGACGGCAGCGGCGCGGAAACGCTGGTCGACGCCGAGCTGCACAACGCCCGCGCGATGGCGGAGGCGTGGCGGTGACGTGGCGCGAGCACACGGAGGCCGCCCTCCGCGACGCGGGCCACCGCTCCGGCAGCGGGCGGCGAGCCGTCATCGAGGTGCTCGACCGCCACAGCTGCCTGATGACGGCGAACGACATCCTCGCCGAGCTCCGGCGCGCGGACCGGAGGATCGGCTTCGCCACCGTCTACCGGGCGCTCGAGACGCTGAGCGAGCTCGGGCTCGTCCGGCGCGTCGACCCCGGCACGGGCAGCGCGGCGTACGAGCCGGTGGACCCCAGCGGCGACCACCACCACCACGTCGTGTGCGACCGCTGCGGCGACGTGGCCCCGTTCGAGGACGAGGCGCTCGAGCGGACGATCGAGCAGCTCAGCCTGCGGCTGGGGCGCACGATCGAGAGCCACGAGGTCGTGCTGCGCGGCCGCTGCGCGGACTGCCGCCCCGCCTGAGCGCGCTCTCCGTCCGCGCCCAGCGCTCGAATACCGTCCATGGACGAGCTCGCGGCGTACGAGCGCCGCTTTCGCAAGGCCGGGCTGCCGCTGTTCATCGAGGGCTACACGGCCGCGGAGGACGTCTTCAACCGGGCGATTCCGCTGCTCGGGCTCGTGTTCGTCGCGGAGCTCCTGGGCGCGATCGACCTCGACTGGGGCGTGGCCGCGAACGCGGCGGCCGCCGCGGGCGGCCTCGCGGTCCTGCTCGTGGCGGTCGGCCTCGTGAACCGCGCCGGCGGGCGCCCGTTCCTGTCGGTCCCGGAGCGGCTCGGCACGGTGGAGCTCGCCACGTTCGTGCTGGCTCCCGCGCTGCTCCCGCTGATCTTCGGCGGCCAGGTCGAGAGCGCGATCGTCACCGCCGCCGGCAACCTCGGCCTGCTGCTGGCGATCTACCTGGTCGTCGGCTACGCCCTCCCCGCGATCCTGCGCGAGGCGGCCGTCAGGCTCGTGCGCGAGCTGGCGACCGCCGTCATCTCGCTCACCCGGGCGCTGCCGCTGCTGCTGCTGTTCGCGGTCGTGCTGTTCGTGAACACCGAGATGTGGCAGGTCCTCTCGACCACCCCCTGGTCGCTGATGTGGCTGCTCGGCGGCCTGCTCGTGGCGCTCGGCACCCTCTTCCTCGTGGCGCGGCTGCCGCAGGAGGTGCGCGACCTCGAGGCCGGTGCCGCCGACTGCCCGCCGCTCGACCGCCGCCAGCGGGTGAACGTCGGGCTCGTGGTGCTGATCACCCACGCCCTCCAGGTGATCGTGGTCGCGGCCGGCGTCGGCGCGTTCTTCGTGGTGTTCGGGGCGCTCGCGGTCGGGCCCGAGGTGCGCGAGTCGTGGATCGGCTCGACCGGCGACGCGCTGGTCACGCTCGACGTCCTCGGCGAGCGCGTGGCGGTCACCTCCGAGCTCCTGCGCGTCTCCGGCGGCATCGCCGCGGTCAGCGGCCTCTACTACGCGATCGCGGTGCTCACCGACTCGACCTACCGCGAGCAGTTCCTCGATCGCATGGGAGCCGAGATGCGCTCGACCTTCCGCGCCCGCGCGGAGTACCTCGCGCTGAGGGAGCGCCCGCGGTGACGCGCTCGCGCGCCTTCCTCGCCGTGACGGGCGCGTTCTTCCTCGTGGCCTTCGCGATCCCGCTCTTCCTCGTCCCGTTCGAGTGGGCCGAGGCGTTCGGCTGGGACGTCGAGCGCACCGACGTCGGCTCGTACTTCGGCCGCTGCCTGGGCGCCGTGGCGGTGGCGATCAGCGGCCAGGCGCTCTGGGCCGCGCGCGCGCCGGAGCGTCACCGGCCGCTGTTCGACCTGCTGGCGATCGCGGCCGCGCTGCTGGCGATCGTCCACCTGCGCGGGCTGGTCGAGGAGTCACAGCCGTGGGTCGAGCACGCCGAGACCCTGATGTACGCCGGCTTCGCCGCCCTCGCCCTCTGGGCCAGGCCGCCTACCCGCCGAGCTCCTGGCGGAGGCTCGCGAACTCCTCTCGGAGAGCGGACAGGCCGGACTCCAGCTCCCTGACCCGCGCGGTCAGGACGTCGAGGGGCTCGCCGGGCTCGTCCGGGGCGCCGGACGAGGATGCGTCCGCCACGAGCCCCGTCTGCGCCGCCTCGGCCTCCGGATCAGCCGCCACCGCCGGCTCCACCGGCCACGGCTGCGAGTCCGGCTCCTCGACCGCGTCGCCGCCGAGCGTGTGCCCGAAGCGATCCTCCTTCTGACCCGGCCGCCGGTGGCGGACGACCAGCTCGCGCTCGACCATCCGGGCGAGGGTCGCCTCCACGTCGCCGAGCGCGTCGAACGGGTGCAGCCGCTCGCTGCGCTGCTTCAGCTCGCCGGGCGTCTGCGGCCCGCGCAGCATCAGCACGCAGAGCAGCGCCAGCTCGTCGCGCGCGAGGCCCAGGGCCTCGTCGAGCAGGTGGCGGTACTTGGCGCTGCGGCTCCCCTGGCCGCTCGCGTAGCGGGTCCAGCCGCGCTGGCGCAGGCGCTGGAGGGCGTCCTTGATGGTCGCCTCGTCGTAGTCCACGACCGGGTCGCGGTTGGTGGACTGGTTGCAGGCCAGGCGGAGCGAGTTGAGCGTGAGCGGGTACTGGTCCGGCGTCGTGCGCTGCTTCTCGATCAGCGAGCCGAGGACGCGGATCTCGACCGGCGACGGTTGCATGCGCGCAACCTAGCGGGCGCCCTAGTTCGAGCCGCCCTGCCCCGCGCCGCCGGCCAGCTCCGTGAGGTCCTGCACGTCCCTCGCCGGCGGCGGCGCGACGTCGACCGGCGCGCCGAAGTCGAAGAACTCCATCGTCATCGAGAACTCGCCCTTCTTCTCCTGGCCGGGCAGGTCGAAGTCGTACTCGATGCGCACGCGCCGGACCAGGTCGTCGCCGCCGATCCAGAGCGTCATCGGGTAGCTGTCGTTGCCCGTCTGCTGGACGAGCTTCTCGACCGCCACGCGCGCCTGCTCGCGCTGCTCGGGCGGCAGCCGGTCGGGGTAGCGCCGGATGTCCACCTCGGCGCGGTACTTGGTCGTCGCGACGCCGCGCACGTCCTCCGACCCGAGCTTCTCCACGTCGCCGCCGACCGAGCGGATCTGGTCGATCATCTGGCGCGGGTCGTTGCCGCCGAGCTGGCCGAGCCGGCCGGGGTCGATACCGAGCGCCTGGCCGGCCTCCTTCACGTTCACGCGCAGCCACGGCTTCTTCGCCCCGAGCTGCTGCGCGGCCGCGGGCGTGCGCATGTAGATCACCTCGCCCTCGAAGATCTGCTCGATCTTGCCGCCGCCGCCGAGCGCGCCGGCGGAGTCGAACAGCAGGTGACCGCGGCGGCGCTGCGGGTCGAGCGCCCCGCTGCCCTTCATCGGCAGCGCCTGGCCGGCGCCGGGCACCTCGTAGCTGCCGTCGATCGTGAGCTTGAAGCCGCCCGCCTCGTTGGTCGCCTCGGCGGCGTTGGCCACGGTCGAGAGCGGCACCGTGTCCTTGCCGCCGGCGAAGAGCAGCACGCCGCCCACGCCGAGGGCGACGAGCACGGCGACCAGGGGCAGGGCCAGGCGACGCGGCACGGGTCGAGCGTAGCGACCGGACAGGGGCCCCGGCGCGCCTTAACCGTCCCGCAACGCGCCCTCCAGGGCGAGCAGGCGGGCCTTGCGCTCGAGGCCACCGGTGTAGCCGCCCATCCCGCCGCCGCTGCGCAGCACGCGGTGGCACGGGATCACTATCGGGATCGGGTTGGAGGCCAGCGCGTTGCCCGCGGCGCGCGACGCACGCGGGCTGCCCGCCGCGGCGGCCACCTCGCCGTACGTCGAGACCTTCCCGTACGGGATCCGTGCCGTGCGGCCGAGCACCTTCCGCGCGAACGGACCGAGCAGCGCGCGGTCGATCCTCACCTCGAACCGGCGGCGCTCGCCCTCGAAGTACTCGTCGAGCTCGCGGCGCAGGTCGTCGAGGCGGTCGGGCGCCTCGAGCACGCGCGGCGAGATCCGCGCCGCGAGCTCCTCGAGCGTCGTCTCGGCCGGGAACCAGTCGAGGTACGAGATCCGCACCACCCCGCGCGGCGTGGCGGCGACCAGCAGCTCCCCCACCGGTGTCTCCAGCGTGGTGTAGGCCACGTCCACGAGGCGGTCTGCGGCCGCCCGCGCGGCGAAGCGCTCGAGCGCGCCGGCGGACAGCCCGCTCCCCCGTGCGGCCGCGGTGAGGCGGCCGGGCAGTCGCGGCTCGGTCATGACAGGACCTCCCTCAGTCGTTTCAGGCCGTCCGCGGCGCTCCGCCGCGCGGCCTCCTCGGTGCAGCCCATGGCCGCGCCCACGTCGCGGTGGGTCAGGTCGGCGGCGAAGCGCAGCGCCACCGCCGTGCGCTGACGTGGCGGCAGCTCGCGCACGGCGGCCCACAGATCGGCGTCCGCCTCCGGCGGGACCGGCGCGACCAGGTGGTCGCCCGCCCCCTCGACCGGCACCGCGCGCCGGGCGCGGCCGCGGGCCATGTCGATCGCCTTGTTGCGCGCGATCGAGAACCCCCAGGCGCGCAGGTTCGAGTCCGCCCGCAGCCGCGGGTACGCCCTCAACGCCGCGATCAGCGTCTCCTGGAGCGCGTCCTCGGCCTCCTGCGGCCCGACCAGCGCCACGAGGAAGCGGTGGATCGCCTCGGCATGCTCGTCGAGGAAGACCTGGAAGGGCGGCGGGCTCACGCCCCTGGAACGCTACGGGCCACGGAAACGTGAGGCCCGCGAGCTACTTCAGCTGCCGAGCCACCGTGTCGGTGAGGTCCTTGACCTGCTCGTCCGGCGGGACGGCGATGTGCACCGGCGAGCCGTAGCCGGACATCTCCATCGTGACGTCCATGCCGATCTTGCCCCCGAAAGCCGGGTTGTTGATCGACAGCTTCATCCGCATGCGGCGCACGAGCTTCTCGTCGTCGATCCACACCTCCATCGGGTAGCCCTCGGTGCCGGAGATGTCGATCAGCTTCTCGACGCTGCGCCGCGCCTCGTCGCGCCTGGCCGCCGGCACGCGGTCGACCTGCTTGCGCAGGTCGATGTCGCCCTTGTAGTGGGTCGTCTCGGCTCCCTGGACCTCCTCGGTCCCGAGCTTCTCGATCGCGCCCGAGGCGTTCCTCAGCTGGGCCAGCATCTGACGCGGGTCCTGGCCGCCCGGCTGCTGGAGCAGGTCGAGCGTGACGCCCACCTGGCGGTAGGCGCGGACGAGGTCGATCTTCATCCACTCCTTGCCGAGCTGCTCCTCGATCCCGGGCAGCTGCTGGTAGAGCACGTAGCCCGCGAACACCTGACGCATCGTGCCGGCTCCGCCCGGAAGCTCCATCTCCATCGCGCTGCGGCCCTTCTCGTCCATCTCGCCGGTGCCGGAGATGTCGACCGTCTGTCCGCGCGCCGACACCGTCCCCTCGAGCTCGATCTTCGCCCCGCCCGCGGCCGACGTGGCCTCGGCGGCCTCGGCGACGGTGGCGGGATCGACGGTGTCGGTTCCGCAGCCGGAGGCGACCGCGGCGGCGAGCGCGCACAGAAGCGCGGCGAGAGCGGCCCTGATCACGAGTGAGATGTTACGCGCCGGAGGCCCTGCGAAGGCGCGCTAAGCGGCGTCGCGCAGCGCGGCGAGGTCGCCGGACTCGGCGAGACGCTCGAGGGCGTCCTCCTCGATCTGGCGCACCCGCTCCGCGGAGATGCCGAGCCGGCGGCCGGTCTCGCGCAGCGGGGTGGGCTCGCGGCCGCCGAGGCCGAAGCGGAGCTCGACCACGTCGCGCTCGCGCTCGGGGAGGGCGTCCACGGCGCGCTGCACCGCGCTGGTGCCGGCGTCCTGGACCACCTCGTCCTCGGGGTTGGGCGCGTTGCTCGCGAGCAGGTCGCCGAAGGCGGTCTCGCCGTCGTCGCCGACCGGCTGGTCGAGCGACGTGAGCGGACGCGCCGCCTTGCGGATCTCGATGACCTGGTCGATCGGGAGCTCGACCGCCTCGGCCAGCTCCTCCTCGGTCGGCTCGCGGCCGAGCTTGGTCGCGAGCTCGCGCTCGGTGCGGTTGATCTTGCGCTCGCGCTGGGCGATGTGGACGGGCAGGCGGATCGTGCGCGAGCTGTTCTCGAGCCCGCGCTGGATCGCCTGGCGGATCCACAGCGTCGCGTACGTGGAGAACTTGAATCCGCGGCGCCAGTCGAACTTCTCGGTGGCGCGGATCAGCCCGAGCATGCCCTCCTGGACGAGGTCGCCGAGCGTCAGGCCGTGGCCCTGGTACTTGCGGGCCACCGACACGACGAGCCGCAGGTTCGAGTTGATCATGCGGTCCTTGGCCTCGATGTCGCCCTTCTCGATGCGCTGGGCGAGCTCGATCTCCTCGGCGGCGGTCAGCAGCGGGTACTTGCGCGCCTCGTTGAAGAAGAGCTGCAGCGAGTCGGTCGTGACGTCGTCGGCCTGGGCGTGCGCCTTCTCGGCCGCGGTCTTGCCGGCCATGCCGTCGTCCTCGCGCGCGAAGCGGCGCTTGCGGGCGGCGGTGGGAGCGGGCGCGGCGGCCTTCGGCGCGCGCGCAGCGGTCTTCTTCTCCGTGGTGGCGGCCTCGCCGCGCTTGCGCGGAGTCTTCTCGGCGGCGGTCTCCTTCCCGCGCTTGCGCGCGGCGGATCCACCGTCGGCGTGCCGCTTGCGCGCGGCGTGCTTGCGGTTGTCCTTGGTTACAGCGGGCATCCAGCTTTCCAACGGGCTTCGGGGGTTAAAGTTCCTAAAAAACTTCGAAAGTTCGGCGGATGTAGAAGCTTATCAGGTTGATACCCGGCTTCTGTGTTCCCGAACACGCTTACCCCAGCCTCCTGACGACGAAAACGGCGGAAGCTGCGGGGATTCGCGGCGCCGATCGGCGCCGCGGCGCTCTACGCGGCCTTGGCCGCGTTCAGAACCGAGCTGATGAGACCCGGAAATCGCTCTTCCAGGTCCTGTGTCCGGAGCGTGACCATCCTATGCGTCCCGTTCGCCCGCGTGAACGTGATCCCTGCCTCGCGCAGCACCTTGAAGTGGTGTGAGAGGGTCGACTTGGCCACCTTCGCCTCGACGGCGCTGCACGGGCGCTCCTGCTCGTCGGCCAGCAGCCTCACGATCTCGAGCCGGACCGGGTCGCTGAGAGCGTGGAGGACCTCGGGGAGCTCGAGCTCGTCCACCCGCGGGTGGTGCAGCGTCCTCATCGCGGCGGCTCCCTCAACCCGCCGGACGGTTCGATCGCGACCGAAGCATCGAAGCTGAGGATAGCGGCGCCGTCCAAGCTCCCCCAAACGGGGTGGACGGGCTGTCCTGGTGGCCCCGACACGGAGCGCGAGTGCTTCAATTGGCCTGAGCTTTGGCGGGGAAGGGTTCCATCGGGGGAAGGGCGGGATCGGCGGCGGCGGCCGCGTTCCTGTGCGCGCTCGCGCTCGCGGCTCCGGCCGCCGCTACGCCGGTGGCGACCAACGACGGTGCCTACGCGGCGCTCGGCCGCGTGTTCCCGGACCCGCTGGCCGGGTGCCAGAACGCCGGCACCTCGCCGTGCTCCCCCAACGCGAAGGGCAACGCCCCCGCGACCCAGTTCATCGGCATCGACGAGTTCATCGACGCGATCCGGTACATGAACTCGAAGGGCGAGTGGCAGCGCTACATGGACATCATCGCCCTCGACGGAAAGCTCGGCGACGGCTCGGGCGCGAGCACCAAGGACGTCGACCCCGGCAACAACGTGCCGCTCGAGTTCAAGCCCGACGCCAAGTACGTGTCCGCCGGGCTGCCCACCACCGACCTCGGCCGGCGCAAGTCGGACCTGATGGCGATCCGCGTCACCGACGAGAACGTCCCCGACAAGGGCAAGAAGCGCTACGCCCTGTCGCTGTCGATCCACGGGATCGAGCGGGCAGGCGCCGAGGGCGGGATCAGGTCGATGGAGGACCTCGTCACCGCCTTCACGACCAAGCGCAACGGCGAGCCGATCGTGCCGAAGGCGGTCCAGGACGGCGCCCCCACGTTCGCGGACGTCCTGCGCAAGACGATCATCTACTTCACGCTGCCGAACCCCGACGGCTGGCGCCGCGGCTCGGTCTCGTCGGGCGGGTTCTTCTTCCAGCGCTACAACGGCAACGGCGTCGACCCCAACCGCGACTGGCCCGACATCGGCTTCTCCTACCGCGGCTACAGCGCGATCTCCGAGCCCGAGACGCAGGCGTGGATCGACTTCTACACCCAGGTCAACGGCAGGTCGGACCCGAAGTTCGCGGCCGGCGACGACCTCCACGGGCAGCCGTTCGCGGACGCCCTCTCCTACACGCTCCTGCCGCATGGCCGGCACAGCTACGGCAAGAACGTCCGCATCCAGGACGCGGCGATCGCCATCCACAAGGGCACCTACGAGGCGATCAAGTGGTCGCCGATCGTGGTGCCCGACGACGCTCCGCGCGGCGGCGCCACCCAGGAGTGCGAGGACACGACGCTCGGCACCGCCTGCGGCCAGATCTACGCGCAGACCTGGGGCACGGTCTACGACACGATCAACTACACGACCACCGGCGCGCTGGGCGACTGGTTCGACTCGAGCGTGGGGCTGAACGCGGACGGCATCGACAACGAGATGTCGTTCTCCCACCTCGACAAGAACATCAACTTCGACCCGCACACCGAGCAGCTGCACGTGGACGGCAACAAGGCGCTGATCTACGCGCACCTGACGCGGATCCTCTCCCCGCCGCAGAGCACCGTGTTCGACGCGGACGGGCGCAAGGCGTACGTGCCGAACAAGCGGCTCAAGCGCGCGGAGAAGAGCAACCAGCCGGCGCCGCCGGAGGGGACGGTCGCGCAGGCGGCCCACGACTCCGGGCCGGACGTGACTCCGGGCGGCGGCGAGTTCCCCTTCCGGGTCAAGCAGGGCCCGCAGCCCGCCGACGGCAGCCCCGACGCCGGCAAGAACGTCTTCAACGGCGGCATGCGCGTGGAGGTCACCGACGCGAACGTCCAGGGCGTCGGCAACGGCCTCGTGACGCTCAAGGTGCAGTGCAAGAACTGCGACGAGCACCCCGGCGTCAAGGAGGAGGACGAGTTCGTCACCGTGGCCGAGGACTTCAACCAGTCGTTCCTCTACGCGCAGGCGGGGATCGTGGCCACCGTCAACAGGCCCCAGGCCGCCGGGCGCAACGGCAAGGCGGTCGAGTGGCGCGCGCTGGTCGAGGGGCCGACCGCCGCGGCGCGCGTGCAGGTCCACTTCACGCAGGGGCCGGCATCGGCGAGCGGCGACACGGGCGGCGGCATCCCGCCGGTCCTGCGCGGCTACGACGTGGCCAACACCGACTTCTTCGACGACCTCGACGAGTTCATCCCGGGCACCGCCGAGGACTTCGGCACGGTCGACCCGCGCCGCGTGATCGACGGCAGGCAGAGCCTCTCCGGGCTCGACACGCTCGCGCTGGCCGACGACGCGCTGCCCGGCTACACGGGCGACTACGGCGGGGTCGCGAGCCGGCCGACGGGTCCGCCGACCGCGAACAAGGAGTTCACCTCCACGGCGTCGGCGCCGGGCGGCGGCCAGGGCGCGCCGCGCGACCCGCCGTCGGGCACCTACGAGGACCGCGAGTTCACGATCGCGCCGACCGACAACAACAAGTCGGCCAGGATCCAGATGACCTGGACGAACTCCGCGATGGACTGGGACATGTACGTGTTCCGCAAGACCGCGTCCGGCGCGCTCGCCTCCGAGGGCTCGTCCGCGGGCGGCGCGCCGCAGACCAGCGAGACCGTCGTGATCCCCGATCCCGCGCCGGGGACCTACGTGGTGCGGATGATCAACTTCGCCGCGCCCGACCCGACCTGGACCCTCAAGGTCGAGTTCGCGGCGCCCCCGCCCGCCGGTGAGGCGCCCCCGAGCGACTTCACCGCCGCCGAGAAGGACAGGTGGGCCGCCAAGCTGCGCGAGTTCGTGCAGGGCGGCGGCAACCTCGTGCTGACCGACGGCGCGCTCAGGGCGCTGCCCGACATCGTCCCCGACGGGAAGATCCCGGGCACGAAGGTCGGGCGCCAGCGCGTGTACGTGGGCCAGTCGGCCTTCGGGTTCAGCCCCGACGGACCATCCACCTCGAAGGACGTCCTGCTGCGCGACACCTCCCCGCCCGGCGCGCGCAACAACACCGGCTTCCGCCGCCAGATGTACGAGCCGACGCCGCTCGGGTTCGCGATCCAGACCGAGGACGGCGGCGACGCGTCGTTCGCCCGCCAGTACGCGGTCGACAAGGAGACCTGGGAGAAGGCGGGCGGCCGCAGCGTGGCGGCGTCCGCCGACGCCGGCGCGCGCGACGCCGGCCCGGTCTTCGACCAGGTCACGATCGGCGAGCTGAAGCTCGGCAAGGGTCAGATCCGCATCGCCGGCGCGCTGCTGCCCCAGCCGACCCAGGAGTACGACCACGAGTGGGGCCTCGAGCCGTACGCGGTCACCTACTCCGGCTACGTGATCGCGCGCAACCTGCTCGACCAGCCGAACGCCGGCCTGGGTCCCGGCACGGTCGGCGGCCGCTTCCTGATCTCCGGGCGCGCGGTGAAGATGAGCCGGGGCGGCACGGCCGCCGTGCGCGTCTCGTGCCGCACGCCGCTCACGTGCCGCGGGAGCCTCTACCTGTACGTCAAGGCCAAGGTGCGCAGGAAGGGCAAGCTCGTGAGGCGCACGATCCGGATCGGCAAGCGCTCGGTGAGCATCAACACCAAGACGCGCAACACCGTGCTCACGGTGCGGCTGTCGAAGAGCGCGCAGAGGCTGATCCGCCGGACGCGCCGCACGAAGGTGATCGCGAAGGCCCCGATCAAGTTCCGCGACGGCCTGCGCGGAACCGCCCGCAACGACTTCTGGCTGTACAGGCCGTCGCGGGGCCGCTAGCGCCGGCGTGCGGAGCGCCTGCTTCAATAGCCCCCGCTTGAGGGGGACGGCACGCATCGGGGTAACCGTCAGGGCGGCGCTCACGGCCGTCTCGCTGTGCGCGCTCGCGCTCGCCGCGCCGGCCGGCGCGAGCCCGGTGGCCGACACGCAGGAGGAGTACACGGCGCTCGGCCGCGTCTTCCCCGATCCGCTCGCGGGCTGCCAGAACGCCGGGAGCTCGCCGTGCTCGCCGTTCGCCCAGGGCAACGTCCCAGCCACCCAGTTCGTCGGCTACGAGGAGTTCATCGCCGGCCTGCGGTTCCTCAACTCGAAGCCCGAGTGGCGGCGCTACCTCGAGGTCTGGCCGCTCGACGGCAAGATCGGCGACGGCTCGGGCACGAAGCCCGGCAACGACATGTTCCCGGGCAACACCCTCGACTCGATCGAGTTCAAGCCGCGCAGCGACTTCGAGTCGGCCGGCATCGCCACGAGCGGGACCGGGCGCAGGCGGTCGGACCTGATCGTCGCGCGCGTGACCGACGAGAACGTGCCGGACAAGGGCAAGAAGCGCTACACCCTGTCCCTCTCGATCCACGGCATCGAGCGCGCCGGCGCGGAGGGCGGGATCCGGGCGATCGAGGACCTCGTCACGGCGGGCACGCTCGGCACGGCCGGCAGGCCGATCCTCCCCAAGGACGCGGGCCCCTCCCCCACCTTCGGCGAGACGCTCCGCAACACGATCATCTACTTCACGTTCCCGAACCCCGACGGGTGGCGCCGCGGGAGCGTCTCGGAGGGCGGCGTCTTCTTCCAGCGCTACAACGGCAACGGCGTCGACCTCAACCGCGACTGGGCCGACATCGGCTTCCAGCACCGCTACTACTCCGCCACCTCCGAGCCGGAGACGCGCGCGTTCGACTCCTTCTACCGCAACGTCGAGGCGTCGAGCGGGCAGTTCACGGCTGGCGACGACCTTCACGGCCAGGCCGAGGACGACGCGCTCTCGTTCACGCTGCTGCCGCACGGCCGCCACGACTACTCGAAGGATCTGCGGATCCGCAACTCCGCGATCAAGATCCACAACGCGACCTATGAGATGGTCAAGTGGTCGCCGATCGTGCAGCCCAACGACGCCCCGCGCGGCGGCAATCCGGTCGGCTGCGCCCCCGGGGCGATCGGCGACAACTGCGCGAAGATCTACGGGCAGACCTGGGGCACGGTCTACGACACGATCAACTACACGACCGCGGGCACCCTGGGCGACTGGTTCGACTCCTCCACCGGGCTCGGCGCCGACGGCATCGACAACGAGATGTCGTTCTCGCACCTCGACAAGAACATCGTGTTCGACCCGCACACGGAGCAGATGCACGTGGACGGGAACAAGGCGCTGATCTACGCCCACGTGTCGTCGATGCTGAACCCCGCGAGCGGCCGCTTCGACGCGCCCGGGCGCAAGGGCTACGTCCCGAACACCCGCCTGAAGCGCAGCGCGCGCTCGGCGCCGCCGCCCCCCGAGGGCACCGTGCCGCAGGCGACGGTCGGGCCGGAGAACTTCGCCGGGACCTACAGCTTCAAGGTCAAGGAGGGCGACCAGCCGCCGGGCGGAGCCGACGGCGGCAAGAAGATCTTCAACGGCGGGATGCGGATCGACGTGCGCGGGCTGAACGCCCAGGGCGTCGGCGCCAGCGCCGTGTCGCTCGCGGTCCAGTGCCGGGGCTGCGACAAGCACCGCGAGCGCGCCGCGCAGGCCGGCGACGAGTGGGTCACGGTGGGCGAGGACTTCAACCAGTCGCCTCTGTACGCGCAGGCCGGGCTCACCGTCGCGATCAACAACCCGCAGACGACCTTCACCGACAAGGCCGGCAAGCCGCAGCCGGTCGAGTGGCGCGCGGTCCTCTCGCCGGGCGAGCCCGCGAGCGTGGAGATCCACTTCAGCTCCGGGCCCGCGGCCGACGACGGCAACACCGGCGGCGACGACCCGCCGAACCTGGCCGCCTACGACGTGGCCAACACCGACCTCTTCCCCGCGCTCAACAGGGACATGGAGCCCGGCGTGCCGGACTTCGAGTCGGTCGACCCGAGCGCCGTGATCGGGGGCAGGAAGAAGCTCGACGGGCTCGACTCGCTCGTGCTCGCCGACGACCCGTTCCCGTCCTACAAGGGCAGCTACGGCGTGAACCTCGTCGGTCAGAAGCCCGACGACTTCGACATCGCCTCGTCGCCTACGGTGCCCGGCGCGTACGACCCGAGCACCCCCGCCGACGAGCGCACGCCGGGGACCTACACGCTCAAGGAGTTCAAGCTCGCCGAGGGCCAGGCGGCCGGCGGTGCGAAGGTCAGGATCGACTGGGCGTCGGAGACCGACGACTTCGACATGTACCTGTACCGCAAGCTCGACAACGGCAAGCTGCTGCTGATCGGCTCGTCGCACAACGCGCAGCTCGACACCAACTGGGAGGAGATCGACCTCAAGCAGCCGATCGGCGCCGGCACCTACCAGCTCTACGTGGACAACTTCGCGGCGGTCAACCCGACCTGGTCGGGCAAGGTCAGCTTCAGGCCGGTCGAGCCCACGCCGAGCGGGTCCGCCAGCGACGCCGACAAGGGCAAGTGGCTCGCGGCCGTGCGCAAATGGGTCGAGGGCGGCGGCAACCTGGTGCTGACCGACGGGGCGCTGCGCGCACTCCCCGAGCTCACGTCGATCCCGCCGGAGGCGATCGCGCGCACCACCGTCTACGCCGGCCAGGTGACCTTCGACAGCGAGCCCGGGAAGAGCACGGTCAAGGACCCGCTCGCGCAGAAGCCGGTCACGATCGAGCAGCCCGGCGCGCGCTTCAACATCGGCAACCGCCGCCAGATCTTCGAGCCCACGCCGCTCGGCTTCCCGATCCAGCCGGACACGCGCAGCAACGCCGACGCGTCGTTCGCCTACCAGTGGCACGTGGACAAGGCGGCGTTCGAGGCCGCCGGCGGCCGCGTGGCGGGCACGTCGGTGGACGCCGAGGCGCGCGACGCCGCCCCGGTCCACGACCGCGTGACGCTCGGCGAGGTAAAGGTCGGCAAGGGCCAGGTGCGGATCCTCGGCGGCGCGCTGCCCCAGCCCACGACGGAGTACAACCACCCGTACGGCCTCGAGCCCTACGCGCTGACCTACACCGGGTTCATCCTCGTGCGCAACCTGCTCGAGGTGCCGAGCATCCTCTCGTCGCCGACGATCGGCGGGCGCTTCCTGATCTCCGGCCGCGCCGTGAAGATGCGCAAGAACGCGGCGGCCGTGCGGGTCTCGTGCCGGCGGCCGTTCAGGTGCACGGGGCGGCTCACCCTCCAGACGGTCGTGCGCCAGCGCAGCCGCAAGACGCGCAAGGTCGTCAAGCGGCGGGTCACGCTGGGGTCGGTGAAGTTCAACATCGGGAACAAGCAGCGCAACCGCGTGCTCCAGGTGCCGATCGCGAAGTCCGCGCGCAAGTACGTCCTGCGCACGCGGCGCGTGAACGTGCTCGCCACCGCGCCGATCAAGTTCGCGGACGGCAAGCGCGGGACCGCCCGCAACGACTTCTGGCTCTACCGGCCGACGTCCAGGGCGCTCCGCGCGAGGCGCTAGGCCCCCGGCGCCCATAGACTCCCCTGCCGTGGCCAAGCAGCGGCAGCAGAAGATGACCATGCAGGCCGGAGCGCTCGGGGCGATCCAGAAGCTCGAGTCGCGCTCCGACGAGGAGCTGATGCGCGAGACCAAGCACCGAGCCGCGGCCCGCGCGATCCTCGGCGCCCGTGCGGCCGAGCGCTACGACGCCAAGCAGGCGCGCACCTACTTCAACGAGGCGCTGGCCGGCACGCCGCCGCGGGAGCGGCCGGCGCTGCGGCAGATGATGAAGGCGTCGCTCGCGCTCGCCGAGCGCCGGCCGGAGGAGCTACGCGAGGCGATGGAGTCGATGGGCCAGACGCCGCCCTCGAGCCGCCAGCTCCTGATCCTGCGGCTGATGGCCCTTATCTCGCCCCCGCCGGGCTCCAGCGTGCTGCTGCGCGCGCGCGGGATCGCGCTGCTGATCGCGATCGTCCTCGTGCTGATCGCGATCGGGTTCGGGCTGGCGAAGCTGGTGGCGCTCCCGTTCGGCGGCGTCGGCACCTTCGGCGGGATCCTGCTCGGGCTGCTGATCGTGGTCGCGATCCTCGGCCTGCTGACGCTGCTCGGGCGCCGCAGGCAGGCGAGGGCGCAGGCGGCGGCGAGAGCGGGCTAATACATCGCCGCCGAGAAGCGGCGGCGGTGCTCGCGGGCGAGCGGGTCGCCCGGCCCGAGCTCGGTGAAGATCGCGACCATCACCTTGCGGATGTCCTCGCGCGCGTCCTCGTCCACCCCGGCGAACGCCTCCTGCAGCGATTCGAGGGCGGCCGCGCGGTCGTCGCCGTCCCAGGCGGCGAAGGCGGCTTCGAGGCCGCCGTCGTCGCGCGACAGGCGCGCACGGGCGGCCAGGCCGGCGGCGGTGAAGTCGTGCTCGTGCGGCTCGAGGACCTCGATCGCGGCGTCGGCGTCGCCGCGCGCGAGGAGCAGCCGCCCCAGGGCGCGGGCCACGCTGGCGTTGCGCGGGTCGGCCTCGAGGGCCGCGCGCAGGTCGGCCTCGTCGCCGCTCTCGAGCGCGGCGTCGGCCTGCTGGGCCGCCTCGGACGGCACCAGCTCGTCGAAGAAGCGCTCGATCTGCGCCGGCGGGATCGCGCCGGTGAACTCGGCGACCATCTTGCCGTCCTTGAACGCCTTGACCGCTGGGATGCTCTGCACGCGGAAGGCCTGGGCGAGCCCCTGGTTCGAGTCGACGTCGACCTTCGCGAGATCCACCTTGCCCTCGCGGTCGCCCGCGGCCCTCTCGAGCGCCGGGCCGAGCCGCCGGCACGGGCCGCACCACTCGGCCCAGAAGTCGACGACCACCGGCACCTCGCGCGAGCGCTCGATCACGTCCCGCTCGAAGTCGGCCTGACTCACGTCGCGGACCATCAGGACTCCTCGACCGTGACCTTCTCGATCAGCACGACCTGGGTGGGCTGCTCGGCCGCGTCGCCGAGGGCTCCGATCCGGTCCACCACCTCGGTGCCGTCGGTGACCTTGCCGACGATCGCGTACTCGGCCGGCAGGCCGCGGTCGCCGGTCATCACGAAGAACTGGCTGCCGGCGGTGCCGGGCGGCTCGTCGCCGGCCTTCGCCATCGCGACGGAGTACTTCGGATAGGTGGCGTCCGCGGGCGGCTCGTCGACGGTCGAGTAGCCGGGGCCGCCCGTGCCGGTGCCGGTGGGGTCGCCGCCCTGGATCACGAAGTCCGGGACGATGCGGTGGAAGGTCGTGCCGTCGAAGAACCGCTGCTGCGCGAGCGAGACCAGCGACGCGGAGGCCTTCGGAGCGGTCTTGGGGTCGAGCTCGACCGTGAAGTCGCCGCAGCTCGTGGCGAAGACGAGCGAGTAGGTCTTGCCGTCGTCGAGGTCGCCCTTCGGCTTCTTGGCCGTGCGCTCCCCGCCCGACGGCGCCTCGGCCTGCTCGCAGCCCTCGGCGGAGTCGGCCTCCGGGGCCGTCGTGGTGGGCGTGGCGGGCGCGGCCTCGCTGGGCGCCGCGGTGCTCGAGTCGCTCTTCGGCTCGTCGTCGTCGCCGCACGCGCCGAGCGCGGCGGCGAGGCAGATCGAGGCGATGACGAGCGTGCGTCGCACGGCCGACAGGGTAGCTTCACGGGTCGTGCCGATCTCGCCGTTCGTGGCCCAGTACGAGCAGCTCATCCTCGACCTCGACGGGTGCGTCTACGTCGGCGGCGAGGCCGTGCCCGGCTCGCCCGAGGCGATCGTGGCCCTGCGCGCGGCCGGCAAGCGGGTGGCATTCGCGACCAACAACCCGCGCAACTCGGGCGAGGACTACGTGCGGCGGCTGTGGGGGCTCGGGATCCAGGCGTCGATCGCCGACGTGGTGACCGTGGGCGGGGCCGTGCAGCACCTGCTCGCCGAGCGCTATCGCGGCCGGAAGGCCTTCGCGGTCGGCACGCCGGTCCTGAAGAAGCACGTCGCGGACTCGGGCGTCGGGCTCCTGAACGGGTCCGACCTCGCCACGCGCGCCGACGTGGTCGTGGTCGGCGGCACCGAGGACCTCGTCTACGACGACCTGCGGGTGGCGGCGCTCGCGCTGCGGCGGGGAGCCGACTTCCTGGCCACGAGCCGCGACCCCACCCACCCGATGCCCGACGGGCTGTGGCCGGGGACCGGCGCGATCGTGGCGGCGCTCGAGTACTCGACCGGGCGCAAGGCGGCGATCGTCGGCAAGCCCGAGCCGCAGCTCTTCGTCACCGCCCTGGACCGGCTCGGCGACGGGCGCACGCTCGTGGTCGGCGACCGGCTCGACACCGATGTCGCCGCCGCCGCGAAGGCTCACCTCGACTCCGTGCTGGTGCTGAGCGGCGGCACGAGCGCGGCGGAGGCCGCCGCCGCGCCCGAGCCTAGGCCCGTGCGGGTCGCCATGGACCTGCGCGAGCTGGTGCTGGGCTGATGGCGCGCAAGACGCACCACAAGCACTCGTCGAGCAAGGGCTACCGCAAGCTGCTCGACTCGCTGGCCGCGCTCGACGGCGTGCACCGCGTGGCGACCGGCCGCGTCACGCCCCGGATGGGGTCCGGCCGCCCCGTCGCCGCGATCTCGAAGGTGCGCCGGGTCGACTCGGGCCTCTCGATCACGATCAACACCGACGGCGCGATGATCGACGCCTACGTGATCACCGACCGCCCCGCCGCGGTCGAGGCGGCGATGGCCGAGCGCGGCTGGACGGCGTCCTAGGCGGCCAGGCGCCCCGGATCGACCCCGAGCAGCCGCGCGGCGTCCTCCGTCACGGTCAGGCCCGCCGCGGCGGCCGCGGCCAGGCCGGCGGCCGGGTCCAGGCCGCGGTGCTCGTGCAGGTGCGCCGCGCAGACCGCCGCCACGAAGTCGGTGTGGCGGTTGCCGTGGATCGCGACCGCGCCGGCCCGCCGCAGCTCGCGGCGCAGCAGCGGGAGCAGCTCCTCGAGGGCATCGGCGCCCGCGGCGCACGACGCGACGGGCAGGTGGTGCCAGTCGAGCCCGGCCGCCTCGTAGCCGGGGATGTTGTGCCGCGTGGGCATCGTGGAGACGACCAGGCGCACACCGCGCTCGGCGAGGTACTCGATCTCCGCCTCGCGCCGTGCCGGGCGGTGGCTCCGCCCGCCGCCGCCCGGGCGCTCGAGCGCGCACAGCTTGCGCGGGCGCGCCCACCAGATTCGCTTGGGTCGTGTGGGTGTCACGCCCCGCTAAGGCCCGGGCGCGGGAAGTTCTCCCCCCTCGGCACGCCGGGTCGCGGTCGTAGAATCCCCGCCCGATGGCCGACTCCCGCCGCCCGCTCGCGGTGCTCGTGAATCCCGCGGCGGCCGCAGGCCGCGCGCTCGCCGCGCTTCCCGAGGTCCGCGCCGAGCTCGAGCGGGCCGGGGCGGAGTTCCGGGTCGTCGAGACGGCGAGCGCCGACCATGCCCGCGAGCTGGCGGCGGCCGCTGCGGACGCTGGCGAGACGGTGGCCGCCCTCGGCGGCGACGGGTTCGTCGGCGCGATCGCGGGCGTGCTCTGCGGCTCGGAGACGCCGCTGGCGCTCCTTCCCGGCGGTCGCGGCAACGACCTCGCGCGCGTTCTGGGGATCCCGAGGGACCCTGCCGGCGCGGTGCGCGTGGCGCTGGAGGGCGTGGTGCGCCCGTTCGACGTGGCCGAGGCGAACGGGACGACCTACGTGGGCATCGCGAGCTGCGGCTTCGACTCCGAGTGCAACCGGGTAGCGAACGAGGCGAAGCTGATCAAGGGCAACCTCGTCTACCTCTACTCGGCGCTGCGCGTGCTCGCCGGCTGGAAGCACGCGGAGTTCGAGGTGGTCGTCGACGGCGACCGCCACCGCTTCCGCGGCTACAACGTCCTCGTCGCCAACTCGAAGGCCTACGGCGGCGGCATGTACATCGTCCCGCACGCGGAGCTCGACGACGGCCTGCTCGAGGTGATGGTGACCACCGCCGAGGAGGGGAAGCTCGCCTTCGCGAGGGGCGTGCTCAGGACCTTCAGCGGCGCGCACGTGGACAACCCGGCGCTGCGGTTCCTGCGCGGGCGCGAGGTGGAGGTGAGCGCGGACCGCCCGTTCGAGGTCTACGCGGACGGCGACCCCGTCGCCGCGATGCCGGTGCGGATCCGCGTGGCCGAGCGCGTGCTGCGCGTGATGGTGCCGGCCCCCTGATGCTGCGCCTGGCCGTGGGGCTGGCGCGGCTCGCACGGGCCGTCATCCGGCGCGCCGGCCGCGGCGGCACCACGGTCCCGGGGCGGCTTCTGCTGCGCGCCGACGGCCGTGCGATCGAGCGGCTCGGACGCCGGCTCGGCGGCGGCTCGGCCCTGATCTCGGCCACCAACGGGAAGACCACGACCGCGTCGATGCTGGCCGGGGTGCTCGAGCGCGACGGCCGCGCCGTCGTGCGCAACCGTGCGGGCTCCAACATGCACTGGGGGGTCGCCACCGCGCTGATCGACGCGGGCCGCGCCGAGGGCGAGCTGGGGCTGTTCGAGGTCGACGAGGCCTGGCTCGACCGGATCGCCGCGCAGCTCGACCCCGGCCTGCTGATCCTCGGGAACCTGTTCCGCGACCAGCTCGACCGCTACGGCGAGCTCGAGCTGCTGGCCGACCGCTGGGCGGACCTCGTCGCGGCGCGCGGCGAGCGGACCGCGCTGGTGCTCAACGCCGACGACCCGCTGGTCGCCGACCTCGGCCGCGAGCGCGGCCGGGTCACGTACTTCGGCGTGGAGGACGACTCGCTCGCCCTCCCCGAGCTCCAGCACGCCGCCGACTCCAAGCACTGCCGCAACTGCGGGCGCGCGTACGCCTACGACGCGATCTACATGGGGCACCTCGGCCGCTACGCCTGCCCGGGGTGCGGCCGGGCGCGCCCCGCTCCGGACGTGGTGGCCACGCGCGTCGCGCTGCGCGGCATGGACGGCGCGGACCTCACGCTGCTCACGCCGGCGGGCGCGGCGGAGCTGCGGCTGCCGCTGCCGGGGCTCTACAACGTCTACAACGCGCTCGCCGCGGCTGCCGCCGCGCTGCACCTGGGGGTGCCGCTCGCGGCGGTGCGCGAGGGGCTCGAGGGGATGTCCGCGGTGTTCGGCCGCACCGAGCGGCTCTCGGTGGAGGGGCGCGAGGTCGCGATCCTGCTCGTGAAGAACCCGGTCGGGGCGAACGAGGTGCTGCGCACGCTCACCCTCGCGGGCGGGCCGATCGACCTCTGGATCGCCCTGAACGACCGGATCGCCGACGGCCGCGACGTCTCGTGGGTGTGGGACGCGGACTTCGAGCTGCTGGCGGGGCGGGTGCGGCGGGTCACGTGCTCGGGCACCCGGGCCGAGGAGATGGCGCTGCGGCTGAAGTACGCCGGCATCGACGCCCCGATCGCCGTGGAGCGCGACCTCCCGCGCTCGCTCGACGCGGCCGTGGCCGACCGCGACGGCGGCGCGCCCCTATACGCGCTCCCGACCTACACGGCCCTGCTGGAGCTGCGCGACCTGCTCGCGGACCGCGGCCTGGCCTCGAGGTGGAGCGAGTGAGGGCGCCGCCCGCCGCCGACCCCGTCGTCTGGCACGACGTGGAGTGCGCCGCCTACGACGCGGACCTGGCCCTCTGGCGCGAGCTGGCGGCCGCCGTGGACGGACCGGTGCTCGACGTCGGCTGCGGCACCGGCCGCGTGGCCCTGGACCTCGCCGCGCGCGGGCACGAGGTGACCGCGCTCGACTACGAGCCCGAGCTCCTGCGGACGCTCGCGACGCGCGCGCGCGAGCGCGGGCTGCGCGTGCGCACCGAGGTCGCCGACGCGCGCTCGTTCGCCTTGGGGCGCGAGTTCGGCCTCGCGATCGCGCCGATGCAGGTGGTGCAGCTCCTGGGCGGCACGGCCGGGCGGCTGCGGTTGCTCGGCTGCCTGCGCGAGCACCTGCGCCCGGGCGCGACCTTCGCCGCCGCGCTCGCCGACCCGTTCGAGGGCATCGAGGTGGAGCACGCCGAGCCGCCGGTGCCGGACGTGCGCGAGCAGGACGGCTGGGTCTTCTCGAGCATCCCGCTGGCCGTCCGCGCGCTGGACGGCGCCACCGCCATCGACCGCCTGCGCCAGACCGTCTCCCCCGAGGGCGACTTCGAGGAGGCCGTGGCGACGATCGAGCTGGACGACGCCCGGCCCGGGGAGCTCGAGCACCTCGGCGCGAGCATGCGCTTCCGTTCGCTGCCGCGCCGCCACGTCCCGGCGACCGGCGACTACGTCGGGAGCACAGTGGTGATGCTGGAGCGGCTGCCGTGACGGCCACCCTGCGCGTCTGCTCGCTCTACCCCGAGCTGATGAACATCTACGCCGACCGCGGCAACATCGCGGTCCTGCGCGCGCGCTGCGAGTGGCGCGGGCTGGGCTTCGAGCTCGCGGGCGCGAGCCTCGGCGAGGGCGTGGACCCCGCCGCCCACGACCTCTTCTACATGGGCGGCGGCCAGGACCGCGACCAGGCGGCGGTCGCCCGCGACATGGTCGACACCAAGCGCGAGGCGATGCACGCCGCCGCGCGGCGTGGCGCGGTCGTCCTGGCCGTCTGCGGCGGCTACCAGCTGCTGGGGTCGAGCTACGAGATGGAGGACGCCGTGCTGCCGGGCATCGGGCTCGTTGACCTGCGCACCGTGCGCGAGCCGGGCGAGCGCCTGATCGGCAACTGCGCGATCGAGGCCGACCTCGGCGGCGGGCCGCGGGTGATCGCCGGTTTCGAGAACCACGGTGGGCGCACGTACCTCGGCGACGGCGAGCAGCCGCTCGGCCGGGTGCTCAGCGGGCACGGGAACAACGGCAGGGACGGGCTCGAAGGCGTGCGCCGCGGCAACGTGATCGGCACCTACCTGCACGGCCCCCTCCTCCCCAAGAACGTGTGGCTGGCCGACCGGCTGATCGAGCTGGCGCTGGGCGTCGAGCTCGAGCCGCTCCCGGACGACTCCATGGAGGAGGCCGCGCACGCGAGCGCGCGGCGCGCGGCGGGGGCCTAGCCCGGCACGTCCGCCGCGTACACGTGGAAGTGCCCGGGCTCGGGCTGCGCCGAGGACACCACGAGGGTGCGGCCGGCCAGGTCCGCGAACACCGAGGAGTAGCCCGACCCGGCGTAGTGGTCGGGGAACCGCCAGCCGTGGCGCCTGCCGGTGGCCAGCACCTGGACCTTCACGACGTTGCGCTCGGTCCAGGCGACGACGCCGCTGCGGAGGGTCGCGAACTCGCAGCTGCTCTTGCAGCGGATCCGCACCGTCCGCCGCTCCCGGCAGAGCCGGATCGCGAGCGGTACCTGCGGCTGGCCCGAGCCGCGCGCGATCGTGAACGCCACGCCGCGCCGGCCGCAGCGCGGCGTGCGCCGCATCGGCAGGTCCGGGTCGTCGGTGTCGCGCCAGCCCTCGGCGGCGGTCTCGAAGCTGCGGCACTCGCCGGTGCGCCAGTTGAAGAAGATCGGGAACAGGTACGCCCGCCCGCGCACGTCGGAGCCGGCGTACCACGTGCCGCTGAGCCAGTGGCGCCCTACGAGCTGGAAGCGCGTGTGGCCGTAGTTGTCGGCGTAGGACTGCCTGGCGGGCGGCCTGCACGAGTCGGCGTCGACGGGGGCGACCGCCCCGCTGTCGAGGTCGAGCAGCCGGTAGCGCGGCGAGTCGTCGCAGACGAACAGCACCCGCCGGATCGAGGGGGTGGGCGACGAGTCGCAGCCCGCCGGGGCGGCGATCGCCTGGTCGGTGCCCTTGCGCGTGTCGAGCAGGCGGATCGGCTGGCGCGGCTCGTAGCGCGGGCCCGGGTAGACGGTGAACCACACGTAGCGGCCATCCGTCAGCGCCGGCCCGGCGTTCGCCTCGAGCAGCCGCGGCTGGGTCTCGGCCGCGGCCGCGGATCCGGCGAGCGCGGCGCATGCGACGAATGCGAGCAGGACGGCGCGAGTCCTCACGCCCGCCTCAACACCAGGCCGCGCGTGCAGTTGCGCCAGCGGCGCGCTAGACGCGCGCGATCAGCCGCGGCTGCTTCGGCGGCGGCGTGCGCCGCGGCAGGGCGGCGCGGTGGCTCACGACGCCGATCCCCCAGCCGAGCGCGGGCCAGACCGGCCAGAAGTAACCCATGCCGGTCAGCGCCCAGAGCACCACGAACAGCGCCACCGCGAGGAGGTAGATCCGCTGGTGGACCCGGTACCCGCGCCAGGCGGCGTTGCGCACGGCGATCGAGCGGCGGCTCGGCCTGACGCTCGGAAGGTCGCCGAGCAGCCCGTTCAGCTCGCCGACGGTGCGCGCCGCCAGCGCCCGGTCCGTGCGGCCCTCGAGCTCCTCGGTGGTCAGCCGCCCGGCGGCCGCGTGGTCGCGGAGCACCTCCACGACGTCGCCGCGATCGGCGTCGGACGCGCGCATGTCCGGCCCCTCGGACATGGCACAAAGGTACAGGTCTCAGCGCCCGGTCGAGCCGAACCCGCCGCTGCCGCGCGCGGTCTCGTCGAGCGAATCGACCTCCTCGGCGGGACCGGACTCGTGGCGCACCAGCAGGAGCTGGGCGACGCGGTCGCCGACGGCCACCTGGAACTCCTCGCTGCGGTCGGCGTTCAGCAGCAGCACGCGCAGCTCCCCGCGATAGCCGGAGTCGATCAGCCCGGGCGCGTTGGCCAGGCCGATCCCGTGCCTGCGGGCCAGGCCGCTGCGCGGCAGGACGAGGCCAGCGCAGCCCGCGGGGATCGCGACGGCGATGCCGGTGCCCACGCTCGCGCGCTCTCCCGGCCCCAGCAGCGCCGCCTCCGAGGCGTAGAGGTCGTAGCCGGCGTCGCCCTCGTGGGCCTGCGTGGGCGCCCGCGCCTCAGGGCTCAGGCGCGTGAAGCGCAGCGTCACTCGTCAGGCGCGGCGCCGTTGCCGTTCACCTCGAAGCGCTCGAAGCGTGCCGCCAGCCCGGCGGGCACGCGCGCCTTGACGCGGACCCCCTCGACCGTGTCCTCGCGCTCCACCTCCCCCGCCACGTCGTGGAGCGCCGACAGCGACCCACCCTCGGCGTGCGGCACGAGCAGCTCCATCGGCCGCAGCGTGGCCAGGAAGCGCGCCTCGACGGCCTCGCGGAGCGCGTCGAGCCCCTCGCCGGTGGCCGCGGACACCTGCACCGCGCGCGGATGGCGGAACGTCAGCTCGCGGCGGCGGTCGCCGTCGAGCAGGTCGACCTTGTTCAGCGCGAGCAGGCGGGGCCGCTCGGCGGCGCCGATCTCGGCGAGCACCTCGTCGACCGCCTCGATCATCTCGGTCTGGTCCTCCTCGGGTGCGGAGGCGTCGACCAAGTGCACGATCAGGTCCGCGCGCAGCGTCTCCTCGAGCGTGGCGGCGAACGCGTCGACGAGCTGGTGGGGCAGCTTGCGGATGAAGCCGACGGTGTCCGTCAGGAGGTACTGGCGCCCCTCGATCTCGAACGACCGCGTGAGCGGGTCGAGCGTGTGGAAGAGACGGTCCTGGACCGACGCCTCGGCCCCGGTCAGCGCGTTGAGGAGGGTCGACTTGCCCGCGTTCGTGTAGCCGGCCAGGGCGACGGTCGGGAGGTGGGCGCGCTCGCGCTCCCGGCGCTGGGTCCCCCGGTAGGACTGGGTGCGCTCGAGCCGCCGCCGAAGATCCGCGATGCGGTCGCGCGCCAGCCGCCGGTCGGTCTCGATCTGCGACTCGCCGGGGCCCCTGGTCCCGATGCCGGCACCGAGCCGCTCGAGGTGGGTCCACAGCCCGCGCATGCGCGCGAGGTTGTACTCGAGCTGGGCGAGCTCGACCTGGAGCTTGCCCTCGGCCGACGCGGCGTGGTCGGCGAAGATGTCGAGGATGATCGCGGTGCGGTCGATCACCGGCACCCCGAGCTCCTCCTCGAGGTTGCGCTCCTGGCGCGGGAGCAACTCGTCGTCGCAGGCGACGAGGTTCGCGTCGGCCTCCTTGACGGCCCGCTTGAGCTCGGCGAGCTTGCCCTTGCCGAAGTAGCGGTCGGGATCGGGACGGTCGCGGCGCTGGACCAGCTCGCCGGCCACCGCCACGCCGGCCGTGCGCAGGAGCTCGCGCAGCTCGGCGAGGTCCGGCTCGCCGGGCGTGACCGCGATGCACAGCGCCCGCTGGCGCGCCCGCGCGTTGCGGATTCCCTCGCCGTAGCGGCTCTCCGAGCGCCGTCCGTTCCGTCCTCGGTCCACACGATCAGTCTAGGCGCGTTATCTTGCGCCACGTGCGGGCCTTCGTGACGGGCGGGACTGGCTTCATCGGCGGGCGCCTCGTGGCCAAGCTGCGCGAGCGCGGCGACGAGGTCGTCGCCCTCGTCCGCAACCCCGACAGGGCCGCGGACCTCCAGCGCGCCGGCGTGGAGCTGATCGAGGGCGACCTCACCAGCGTCGACGCGATCCGCCGCGGCGTTGAGGGCTGCGACGCCTGCTTCCACGGTGCCGCGATCTACAAGGTCGGCATCCCGAAGTCGCAGCACGCGGAGATGTACGAGACCAACGTGCGCGGCACCGAGCGCGTGCTCGACGCGGCCGCTCAGGCCGGCGTCCCGAAGATCGTCTACGTCAGCACGATCAACGTCTTCGGCAACACCAGGGGCGAGGTCGTCGACGAGAGCTACAGGCGACCCAACGGCGACTTCCTCTCCTACTACGACCGGACCAAGTACGAGGCCCACCAGGTCGCGCTCGACCGGATCCAGAAGGGCGCGCCGGTCGTGATCGTGCAGCCGGGCGGCGTCTACGGGCCCGACGACCACTCCGAGATCGGGAACATGATCGACCAGTTCCGGGCGGGCAAGCTGCCGCTGGTGCCCTTCCCCGAGACCGGCCTGAACATGGTCTACGTGGACGACGTGGCCGACGGCTGCATCCTCGCGTTCGAGAAGGGCGAGATCGGCGAGTCCTACGTGCTCGGCGGCGAGATCACGACCATGCGCGGGATCCTGGAGAAGGTCGCCGCGATCGACGGCAAGAAGGCGCCGAAGCGCGCGCTGCCGACCGGGCTGTTGAAGGTGATGGCACCGGCCGGGCCGCTGGTGGGGAAGGTCATGGGGATGGCTCCCAACATGCGCGAGCTGATCTCCGCCAGCGACGGCGTGACCTACTGGGGCAGGGACGACAAGGCGCGCGAGCGGCTCGGGTACGCGCCGCGCGACCTCGAGACGGGCCTGCGCCAGACCTTGGCGGCCTCCGAGTAGCCGTCAGGTGAGGCTCGAGCGCAGGCGCTCGACGGCCTCGCTGATGCGGTCGTCGTCCATGGTCAGGGAGATCCGGAAGAAGCCCTCCCCGTTCGGCCCGTAGGCGCCGCCCGGCGAGAGCACCACGCCCGACTCCTCCAGGACCAGCTCGCAGTAGGAGGCCGAGGTGTGGCCGTCGGGCACCGGCGCCCAGATGTAGATCGTGCCCTTCGGCGGCGTCACGTCCACCCCGATCTCGCGCAGCGCGTCGCAGACCAGGTCGCGCCGGCGCGAGTACACGCGGCTCATCTCGCGCGGGGCGTCGTCGCCGTCGTCGAGAGCGGCCGCGGCGGCCAGCTGGACCGCGTCGAACATGCCCGAGTCGATGTTCGACTTCAGCCGCCAGTAGTGCTCGATCGCCTCGGCGTTGCCCACGATCGCCGCGGTGCGCCAGCCGGTCATGTTGTAGCCCTTCGACAGCGAGAAGACCTCGACGCCGACCTCCTTGGCCCCGGGCGTCTCGAGGAAGCTCGGGGCGACGTAGCCGTCGAACGTCGTCTCCGTGTAGGAGGCGTCGTGGACCACGAGCAGGCCGTGCTCGCGGCCCAGCTCGACGGCTCGCTCGAACACGCCGTCGGAGACGATCGCCCCGGTCGGGTTGTTCGGGTAGTTCAGGTACATGAGCCGCGCGCGAGCCCAGTCGTCGGCCGCGATCGCGGCGAAGTCGGGGGCGAAGCCGGCGCCGGCGTCGAGCGGCAGCAGCACCGCCTCGGCGCCGGCCAGCAGCGGGCCCCCGGTGTAGACGGGGTAGCCGGGATCGCTCGCGAGCGCGACGCTGCCGGCGTCGAGGAACGCGAGGTTCAGGTTGAACACGCACTCCTTGGCGCCGAGCGCTGGGATCACCTCGGTGGCGGGGTCGATCGCCACGCCGAAGCGGCGCTCGTAGAAGCGCGCCACCGATTCGCGGAACTCGGCGCGGCCACGGTTCGAGGGGTACTGGTGGGTGCCGGGGTCCCGCGCCGCCTGTGCCAGCGCGTCGATCACGAGCTGCGGCGTGGGGGTGTCGGGGTCGCCGATGCCGAGGCTGATCACGTCCACCCCCTGCTCCTTCTTGGCGGCGATCTTCCGCTCGAGCTCGGCGAACAGGTACGGCGGGATCCGCTCCAGGCGGCTACTCGGCTTCACGCAGCTCCTCCACGAAGTTCTCGGAGAGCCGCCCCTCGTACACGGGCACGGCCCATCCGGTCAGGTTCACGTTCAGGTCCTCCCCCACCTCGACCTCCAGCACGCCGCCGTCGAGATGCACGGTGACCGGCCCATCCACGCCGCGCAAAACGGCGGCGACCGCCGCCCCGCTCGCCCCGGTGCCCGACGACATCGTCTCGCCGACGCCGCGCTCGAATATCCGCGCGCGGATCTCGGCCGCGCCCGTCCGCCTCCAGAACGAGACGTTGGTGCGGTTGGGGAACAGCTCGGTGTTCGACTCGATCGGCGGGCCGAGCTCACCCAGGTCGAGCTCCTCCAGCTCGTCGCCGGCCTCGATCGCGCACTGCGGGTTGCCGATCGAGACGTGCTGGAACTCGAGCTCGCGGCCGGCGGACGTGAGCGTGCCGGTCCCGTCCTCGCCGCCGCTCGGGAAGTCCTTCGAGGCGAGCCGGGCGCGGCCCATGTCCACCCGGCAGGTCGTCGGCCCGGTGATCTGGGGCCGGATCTCCCCGGCCGCCGTCTGGATCGAGAAGACGTCGTGGTCCACCCAGCCGCGCTGGCGCAGGTAGAGGATCGCCTCGCGCGCGCCGTTGCCCGACAGCTCGGCCTCCGACCCGTCCGGGTTGTAGATCCGCAGCCGTGCGACGTAGCCGCGCTCGTCGGGCTCGGAGAGCAGCAGTACGCCGTCGGAGTGCACGCCCGTGTGCGCGGCGCAGAGGCGGCGTATCCGGCCGGGCGTGAGCTCGAACGGCAGCTCGCGCTCCTCCACGATCAGGTAGTCGTTGCCCAGGGCCTGCCACTTCTCGAAGCGCATGCGGCGGGCGACTATACGGGGCGCGGGTCGCGCCACATCGGCCACACGCGCGGGCCGTCGGGCAGGTCGAGCTCGCCGGTCACCCTGAAGCCATGGCGCGCGTAGAAGCCGAGGTTGCTCTCCTTCGACGACTCCAGGTAGGCGCCGACGCCGAGCCGGTCGCAGTCCTCGAGGACCGGCTGCATCAGCGCGGACCCCACCCCGCGGCCGCGCGCGCCCGGCTCGGTGCCGAGGATCGCGAGGTACCAGTGCGGCTCGGCGGGGTGCAGGCGGTCGATCGCGCCCCAGCCGCGGGCGAGGAGCGGCAGCCGGGTGCGGACGAGCGGCAGCATCCGCAGCACGAAGCCCAGCCCCTCGCGCGGCGACATCTCCCAGCGGCCCGGCTGCGCCCAGACCGCGGTCCCCGCGTGGTCGGCGGTCGTGTAGACCTCGTCCTGCGCCAGCAGCCCGCGCACGCGCATCCGGAAGACGCGCTCGATGCGGCCCACGCGGCCGCGCTCGGCGGGGAAGAACCACTCCATCACCGGGTCGTCCTCGAAGGCACGCGCGAGCGAGCGCGCCACACCGTCGAGGTCGTCGAGGGTGGCTCGCCGGACGGCGGTCACGCGAGGCGCTCCGCGATCCGCGCGGCGACGGCCGCGGGCTCGCTCCCGGTCACGTCCACGACGTCGACGTCCGCGAGCTTGCGCATCCAGGTGAGCTGGCGCTTGGCGTAGTTGCGCGTGCGGCGCTTCATCGCCTCGACGTCCCCGCCGAGCAGCTCCTCGAACCCCAGCGCCTTGCGTGCCGTGCGCGAGACGCCGGCGGCGGCGGCGCGGCGCACCTCCGCGGCGGCCCCGGCCGCGACCATCGCGTCGACCCGCGCGTCGATCCGTGCGTACAGGTCGTCGCGCTCGCGGACCAGCCCGAACAGGCGCGTGGGGCGGCGGGTCGCGGCGGTCCACAGCTCGGAGTCCTCGGTCCGCGGGGGCTCCTCCCCCATCTCGAGCAGCTCGAGCGAGCGGACGATCCGGGTGCGGTCCGTCGGCTCGATCGTCGCGGCCGCGCGCGGCGCCCGCTCGCGCAGCTCCGCGTGGAGCGCCGCCGGGCCGCGCGCCTCGATCTCGCGCTGCCAGCGCTCGCGCAGCTCCGGCGGCGGCTGCGGCGCCAGCGACAGCTCGGTCAGCGCGGCACGCAGGTAGAGGCCCGTGCCGCCGAGCACGATCGGGCGGCGGCCGGCTGCCAGCGCGGCGTCGATCTCCCGGTGCGCCAGCGGCATGAACTCGCCGACCGAGAAGGTCTCGGCGGGATCGACGAACGCGACCAGCCGGTGTTCGAGCCGCGCGCGCTCGGCGGCGCTCGCCACGCCGGTGAGGGTCTCCAGCCCGCGGTAGACCTGGAGCGCGTCCGCCGACACCGCCACCGGGTCCTCGCCGCGCCGCCTCAGCAGCTCCGCCAGCTCAACGGCGACGGCGGTCTTGCCGACACCGGTAGGGCCGAAGATCGCGACTACCTCGCTCATGGACCGAACCATCGAATCACGCAAGACGGGCTGGGGCGGCGCGCTCCTGGGGCTGGCCGTCGTCGCCCAGGCCGCGTGCTTCGCGGTCGTGATCGCGCTGCTGGCCGTCGCCGCGCTCTCCGGTCAGGTCGTGCTGGGCCTCGCCTGGCTCGTCGCCCTCACGCTCGCCGGCACCGCGCTCTGCAGCGCCGCCCTGCCCGTGCTCGTGCGCCACGCGCAGCAGGCGGCCGCCCTCGCGCCCGACGAGCGCCGCCGCTGGCTGATCCGCCTGGCCGTCTGGGGGCCGCTGGCGATGCCGGTCTACTGGCGCCGGTTCGTGGCCTAGGACGCGTCGTCGTCGGCCTCGACGAGCGAGCGCAGGCTCTCGTACTCGTCGGAGCAGGTGGGGCAGCCCGTGAGGTGCGCGCGCATCCCTGGGACGCGCTCGTCCACCGCTGCGCCGGCCAGCTCCAGCTCCACGTACTCGTCGAGGCGCTCGAAGCACTCCTCGCAGAGGATCTCCGGCTCCGCCGGGCCGATCAGGCGCCGGATCTGCTCGCTCTGAGGATCGCTGGTCATCTGCCTATCCCTCCTCCAGCCGGTGGCCGCGGGACTCGAGCTCGGTTCGCAGCCGCCGGCGCGCGTCGTGCAGGGTCTTGTAGAGAGCGTTGCGGTTCGTGCCGAGGCGCTCGGCGAGCACGTCGATCGGGACGCCGTCGATCGCGAGCGCGACGAGGACCTCGCGCTGGCGGGGCGTGAGGTCCTGGGCGATGGCGTCGGCGATCGCGGCGATCAGCTCGGCCTGCTCGGCGTCGCGCGCCGGGCCGCCGCGGGCGGCGTCGAGCCGCGCCCAGGCGTCCCCGTCGAGCACGACCTCGCGATCCTGCCACGCGCGGCGGCGGACCCGGACACCCGCCTCGAGCACGGCGAACTTGTAGGCCCAGGTCGTGAAGCGGCTCGCGCCGCGGAAGTCGTCGAGCTTCGACAGGACCGCCACCAGGGCGTCGTCGGCGGCCTGCGTCGCCACGTCGTCGAGCTCCTCGCCGCGCACGTACGACAGGGCCGCTCCGCGGCGGGCGACCTCGTGCCGCGCGGCGCGCAGCAGCAGCTCGTGCAGCCGCTCGATCGCGTCGTCGCGGTCGGGACCAGGCGACCGCAGCGCCTCGAGCCATGCGTCGTTCGTGGTGACAGGGGCTGCCATCAGACAGGTGGTCACGGTAGTTGAGCGACGCCACCCGCCGACTTCTTACCTCTGCGGTGAGGGTCGCTAGGCGGCCGCTGCGGCCGCGGCCGCGCCTGTCGCGCGGACCCGGTCGCGCAGCAGCACGCGCGTGCCGTGCGCGGGCATGACGATGATGTTGCGCCGGCGCGGGGGCTCGAACGCGGCGCCGACGGGCTCGACCTCGCACTCCGACAGGACCGCGCGCAGCACGATCTTCATCTCGACCATCGCGAAGCTCGCCCCCAGGCAGCGGCGCCGGCCGCCCCCGAACGGGATGAACGTGTAGGTGCCGGGCTGGCTCTCGAGGAAGCGCTCGGGCCGGAAGGCGTACGGCTCGGGGTAGATCTCGGGGTCGTGGTGGACGAGGTAGGAGTTGGCGATCAGCGCCACGCCCGGCGGATACGCCCACCCGCCCACCTCGAACGGCTTCTTCACGAAGCGCGGCTCGATGTTCGGCAGCACTGGCCGGCGCCGCATCGTCTCCTGGATCGTCGCGGTGAGGTAGTCGTCCCCGCCGCCCGCGTCGATCTCGTCGCGCAGCCGCCCGAGGATCGCCGGGTGGCGCGTGACCGCCTCGAACACCCACGCGAGCGTGGACGCGGTCGTCTCGTGCCCGGCGACGAGCATCGTCATCAGCTCGTCGCGGATCTCCTGGTCGGACATCGGCGAACCGTCCTCGTGCCTGGCCTCCAGGAGCATCGAGAGGATGTCGTCGCGCTCGCCGTGGTCGGCGCGGCGCTCCTCGATCAGCTCGAACAGGAGCGCGTCGGCGCGCTCGCGCAGCTCGACGAACGCCGTGAACGGGCCGTAGCGCTCGAGCAGCGGGCGCAGGCGGCTGTCGGCCGGCGGCGGCATCAGGCTGATCGGCTTGTCGCCGAACGCGAGCAGCGCGCGCAGCGTCTCGCGCAGCGCGTCGAGCCGCTCCCCCTCGTCGAGGCCGAAGACCGCCCGCAGGATGACCTCGAGCGTGAGCCGCTGGAGGCGCGGCTGGAGCTGCGTCACGCTGCCGCGCGGCCAGGTGGCCAGCTCCGCCGCCGCGACTTCCTCGATCAGCCCCGTCAGCCGGGCCATCTTCTCGCCGTGCATCGCCGGCAGCAGCAGCTTGCGCTGCTCGAGATGCGGCTCCTCGTCGAGCAGGATCACCGAGTTCAGCCCCACGACCGGCTCGATCACCCGCGCGCCCTCCCCCGGGTGCAGCACGTCGGGCGGCGCCGTGAAGATCGCCTTGATCGACTCGGGGTCGGCGATGGCTACGAACGGCGGGGCGACCGGGAACCTGATCGTGAACGGCGTGCCGTAGCGGGCTCGGCAGCGCTCGAGGAACGCGAGCGGCCGCGTCCAGAGCCCGACGCCCTGGACGAGCGAGGGCCAGCTTGGTCCCGGCGGTAGGTCGGCGCGCGCTCTCAGGTCTCTCCTCCTCGAGTGGTCGGCCTGCGGGCATCCTGTACCCACCGGCGCCGCGCGCTGTGTGACTGTGCGCTCAGGACCCGCTCATCGCTTGCCCTGCGCGACCCGCCTCGCGATCTCCGAGAAGGTGGCGTCCACCTCGTCGCTGAGGGTGCGGCGGAAGACGGCGAGCAGCGCCTCCGCGGCGATCGGCCGCAGGCGGTCCATCGACTCCGCGATCTCCTCCCACTGCTCGTCGGGGCGGCCGGCGTCGGAGAACGGCCTCCAGACGTCGTCGACGAAGAGCTTGACGAGCTTCTCCGAGACGCTGCGCGAGTGGCGCTGGAGCACGGCGACCAGGTCGAGCGCGTTCGGCAGCGAGATCCCGCGCGCGACGACCTCCTCGGCGGCCGCCAGCAGCGTCGGGCTCGGGACCTCGTACATGTCCTCGCCCACCGGGGCGAGCAGCCCGAGCTTGACCGCGCGGTCGACCAGCCTCAGCGCCTCCTCGCCGGCGCCGAACTTCTCGCCGAGCTCGGCCAGCGTCACGATCTCGGAGGGCTCGGCGGCGCCGAACGCGTCGGCTGCGTGCTTCACGCGCAGGAGGCCCTCGCCGGTGGCACCCGACTCGTCGAGCAGCTTCTTGATCCCCTCGAGCTTCATGCCCTCGGCCTGGAGCTCCTGGATCAGGCGCACGCGGGCGACGTGCTCGGGCCCGTAGTAGCCGACGCGCTTGCGCACCTCGGGCGGCGGCAGCAGGCCGCGCGCCTGGTGCGAGCGGAGGTTGCGCACCGACAGCCCGACCTCGCGCGCGAGGTCGTCGATCGTCAGGTCGTTGACCGGCGGTTCGCCGTCGGGGACCGCCTGGAGCTGTCGCCGCGCTCTCGCCACTCCGCCGCGATCGTAGCGCAGTCGAACGTCACGCTGACGAACGTGACGTCAAACACTGTTACGTTCTCCGGGTCGGGGGTACAGGATGGACAATCCCTTCCCCCAGCAAGGAGAGACCGCCGTGGAGTCACTCGTAGCCGCCGCCGCCGAGGCGCCGCCAGCCGGCGGAGCCGCCATCGGGCAGGTCGTCATCGCGACCGTCGCCGCCAACCTGCTGGCCGGCGGGCTCGCCTGGGTCGGCATGCGCCACCGCGCGGGCCGCCCGACCCCGCTCGCCCCGCTCGCCAAGTTCAGCGAGCGCGTGAGCGGCCTGCCGTCCTGGGCCGCGATCCCGGCGGCGACCGTGACCGGCTCCCTGCTGATCGCCCTCTTCGGGATGCTCTGGGACATCTCGCTGCACATCGCCGACGGGCGCGACGAGGGCCCGCTCGCCAACCCGGCCCACTACTTCATCCTCGGCGGGCTGTTCGGCGTGATGGCCGCCGGCTTCCTGTCGATGGTCCTCCCGCGTGAGAAGCCGAGCGCCTCGGCGATCCGCATCCGCGGCGACTGGCACGCGCCGCTCGGCGGCGTGCTGATCACCGCCTGCGGGGCGTTCTCGCTGATCGGCTTCCCGCTCGACGACGTCTGGCACCGCCTGTTCGGTCAGGACGTGACGCTCTGGGGGCCGACCCACCTGATGCTGATCGCGGGCGCCGCCATGACGCTGGTCGGGCTGGCGGTGCTGCTGGTCGAGGCGCGGCGCGCGCAGGAGGCGTCGTCCTCGCCGCGGCTGCGGCGCGAGCCGCGCTGGGTCGCGTCGCTGCGCCACGTCGCCCTCCCCGGCGCCTTCCTGCTCGGGCTGTCCACGTTCCAGGCGGAGTTCGACTTCGGCGTGCCGCAGTTCCGCTTCGTCTTCGAGCCGATGATGGTGATGCTCGCCGCGGGCGCCTCGCTGGTGGCCGCGCGGATCTGGCTCGGCCGCGGCGCGGCGCTCGGTGCCGCCCTGTTCTTCCTGGCGCTGCGCGGGCTGATCGCGCTGGTCGTCGGGCCGGTGCTCGGCGAGCCGACCCCCCACTTCCCCCTCTACCTGGTCGAGGCGCTCCTCGTCGAGGCGCTCGCCCTGCGGATGTCCCCGCGGGCGCGCCCGCTGGCCTTCGGCGCGGCCGCCGGCGCGCTGATCGGCACGGTCGGGCTCGCCGCCGAATGGGGCTGGTCGCACGTCTTCATGCCGCTGCCGTGGCCGGGCGCGCTCCTGCCGGAGGCGGCGCTGGCCGGGTTCGCGGTGGCCATCGCCGGGTCGCTGATCGGAGCCTGGATCGGCACGCGCCTCGACTTCGACACGAAGGCCGCCGGGCGCGCTCCGTCGCTGCGGGTGGCCGCGGCCGCCTCGGCCGCGGTGCTCGCCGGGCTCACCGGCTGGGCGCTGCTGAAGCCGGCCGACGAGGGCGTGCGCGGCAGCGTGGTGCTCGAGGAGGCGGCGGGCGGCCCGGCCCGCACGGTGAACGCGACCGTCGCGATCGAGCCGGCGCACGCGGCCGAGGACGCCGAGTGGGTCACCGCGACCGCTTGGCAGGGCGGCGGGCTGGTGGTGGACCGGCTCGAGCGGGTGAGCGACGGGGTCTACCGCACCACCGAGCCGATCCCGGTCCATGGGACCTGGAAGTCGCTGATCCGGCTGCACAAGGGACGGTCGGTGGCCGGGATCCCGGTGTTCCTGCCGGACGACCCGGCGATCCCCGCGAAGGGCGTCCCGGCCGACCCGCGCTTCACGCGCACGTTCGTCTCCGACCACGAGATCCTCCAGCGCGAGCAGAAGGGCGGCTCCCCCGGCCTCGTGGTGCTGGCTTACGGCGCGGTGACGGCGCTGGCGCTGGCCTTCCTCGGGCTGCTGGCGTGGGGCGTGCACCGGGTGGCCCTGCCCGCCGGCGGCTCCGCCACGCCGCGCGTGCCCAGGCGTCGCCCGGTGCGCCGGCCGGCGCCGCTGGCGGGATAGCCGGCGGCCGCTAGAGGACGGCGGTGACGCGCTCGCTGCCGGCGAGCGTCGTGCTGGTGGCCGACTCGATCTCGACCTGCGCGAAGGTGCCCGGCTCGGCGACGCCGGGGAAGTTCACGGTCTTGTTGTGGCGGATGCGGCCGCGCAGGCGGTCCGGGTCGGTGCGCGAGGGGCCCTCGACGAGCACGTCCATCGTGCGTCCCACGAAGCGCTGGGCGCGCTCGGCCGCGCGCCGCTGGACGACCTCCACCAGCCGCTGCATCCGCTCGCGCTTGACGCCGTGGGGCACCTGGTCGGGCAGGCCGGCGGCGGCGGTGCCGCGCCGCGGCGAGAAGATGAAGGTGAACGCCGAGTCGTAGCCCACCGCCTCGACCACCTCGAGCGTCTCCTCGAAGTCGGCCTCGGTCTCACCCGGGAAGCCGACGATGACGTCGGTGGTCAGCGCGCAGTCCGGCACGTGCTCGCGGATCAGCGCGACGCGGTCCATGTAGCGCACGCGGTCGTAGGTGCGGCGCATCGCCTTGAGGATCCGGCTCGAGCCCGACTGGAGCGGGAGGTGGACGTGCTCGCAGAGCGAGGGGAGCTCGGCGTGCGCGCGGATCACGTCCTCGCGCATGTCCTTCGGGTGCGGGCTCGTGTAGCGGATCCGCTCGACGCCGTCGATCGCGTCGACCATCGCCAGCAGCTCGGCGAAGCTGGTCTTGGCCCCCCTGGGCAGGTCGCGGCCGTAGGAGTTCACGTTCTGGCCGAGCAGGGTGACCTCGCTGACGCCGTCGGCGGCGAGCCGCTCGATCTCCGCGACCAGCTCCGCCGCCGGGCGGCTCACCTCGCGCCCGCGCGTGGACGGGACGATGCAGTACGAGCAGACGCAGTTGCACCCCACCGAGATCTGCACCCAGCCCTGGAACTCGCGTGCGCGCTTGGGCGGCAGGTGACCGGTGAAGCCCTCGAACTCGAAGTAGCCCTGGGCGCTGAGGCTGTCGCTGGTCAGGAACTCGGCGAGCTTGGGGACCTGGCCGGGGCCGAAGGCGACGTCCACGAACGGGAAGCGCTCGAAGACCTCGTCCTTGATCGACTGCGCCCAGCAGCCCCCGACCCCGACGATCCGCTCCGGGTTCTCGGACTTCAGCCGCTTGGCCTCGCCGAGGTGCCCGATCAGCCGGTTGTCGGCCGACTCGCGGATCGAGCAGGTGTTGAACAGGATCAGGTCGGCGGCGTCGCGGTCGGGCACCTCGCTGTAGCCGAGCGACTCGAGCATGCCCTTCATGCGCTCGGAGTCGTGCTCGTTCATCTGGCACCCGAAGGTGGTGACGTGGTAGGTGCGCACCGGCTCAGCCTAGCCGCGTTGAGCCGTCCGGCTCGATCGTCCAGCGCGGGTTGTGCGCGACCTCCCACGGGTGCCCGTCGGGGTCGACGAACATCGCCGAGTAGCCGCCCCAGAAGGTCTCCCCCGGCTCGCGCGGGATCGCCGCGCCGGCCGCCCGCGCCTCCTCGATCACCGCGTCGACCTCCTCAGGCGAGCGCGTGTTGTAGGCGAGCGTGACCCCGCCCCAGCCGCCGCCGTCCTCCACCCCGCTGTCCTCGGCGAGCCGGTCGCGGTCCCAAAGCGCGACGATCATCCCGCCGGCCTGGAAGAACACGACGTCGTCGCCGGGCGAGGCGTTCGTGTGCCAGCCCAGCGCCTCGTAGAAGGCGCGGGCGCGCGCGAGGTCGCGCGTGCCGAGCGTCACGAGGCTGAGGCGCTGCTCCACGTCAGCCGAGCCGCCAGAAGTCGCCCGTCAGTCCCACGGACTCAAGTATGCCCTGTGACTCGGCGAGGCCGCGCGGACGCCAGCCGGGGTCGAGGCGATCGCCGTACCAGCGGCCGGCGAGCCGGGCGAGCTGCTCGACCGGCATTCGCGCGCCTCCCGCGGGCGCCTCCTCCTCCGACCGGAAGAGCCTCATCGTGCGTCAGGTGTAGGCGATGTCGTCCCACCAGCGGCGGGCGGGCACCTCCACGTGGAACACGGCCTGGTCGAGCGGCTCGCCGTCGCGCACGCGCACGGTGACCCCGCCGCTCGTGACGGCCGCCTCCCGCAGCCCGAGCGCGGCGACGATCCCCAGCCCGTCCCACGCGCAGCTCCCCCACCACGTGCGCTCCCCCGCCTCGACGGTGGTGGCCGCCCCGGGGGCGGCGAACGGGTGCGCCATCGCGATGCGGCCCGCCTCGTCCAGGACGACGACGTGGCGCTCGGCGAGCGCGTCCAGCGCCTCGCGGTCGTCCGGTGGCGGCGGTGCCCCGCGGGCGGCGAACGCGAGCACGATCGCCCGGCGCAGCGCGAGCTCGCGCTCGGTCACTACTTCGCTATGTCCACGGAGCGCGACTCGCGGATCACGGTGACCTTGATCTGACCCGCGTACTCGAGCTCGCGCTCCACGTCGCGGGCGATCCGGTGCGAGAGCAGGGCCGCCGTGTCGTCGTCCACCTGCTCCGGGTGCACGATCACGCGGATCTCGCGCCCGGCCTGCATGGCGTACACCTTCTCGACGCCCCGGTGGCGGCCGGCGATCTCCTCGAGGTCGCGCAGCCGCTTCGTGTAGCTCTCGAGCGACTCGCCGCGGGCGCCGGGCCTGGCGCCCGAGAGCGAGTCGACGATCTGCACGATCACGGCCTCGACCGTCCGCAGCTCGACCTCGTTGTGGTGGGCCTCCATCGCGTGCGCGACGGCCTCGGACTCGCCGTAACGACGGGCGAGCTCGCCGCCGACCAGCGCGTGCGGACCCTCGATCTCGTGCGTCACCGCCTTGCCGATGTCGTGCATCAGCGCGGCGCGCGCGGCGGTCTTGCAGCTGGCGCCGAGCTCGGCCGCGAGCAGCCGGGCGAGGCGCGCGCACTCGATCGAGTGCGCCAGCACGTTCTGGCCGTAGCTGGTCCGGTAGTGCAGCCGGCCGAGCAGCTTGGAGAGCTCGGGGTGGAGCGTGCCGATGTCCGCCTCGAGCACCGCCTGCTCGCCCACCTCGGCGATGTGGTTCTCGATCTCGGAGCGGGCCGCGTAGAAGGCCTCCTCGATCCGTGCCGGGTGGATGCGGCCGTCCTGGAGGAGCTTCTCGAGCGTGAGCCGGGCGATCTCGCGGCGGACCCCGTCGAAGCCGGACAGCAGCACGGCGCCGGGCGTGTCGTCGACGATGAAGTCGATCCCGGTGAGCGTCTCCAGGGCGCGGATGTTGCGCCCCTCGCGGCCGATGATGCGGCCCTTGAGGTCGTCTGAGTCGAGGTGCACGACCGAGACGGTGGTCTCGGCGGCGTGACCCCCGGCGACGCGCTGCATCACCGTCGAGAGGATGCTGCGCGCCTTGCGCTCGGCGTCGCGCCGCGCCTCCTGGGCGACCTGGCGCACGAGCGCGGCGCTGTCGTGGCGCAGCTCCTCCTCGAGCTCCTTGAGCAGGATCTGGCGCGCCTGGCCGGCGCTCAGGCCGGCGACGCGCTCGAGCTCGCGGAGCTGGTCGTGCTTCGCGGCCCTGAGCTTCTCCTGCTCGTGCTCGAGGTTGCGCGCCCTGTCGGCGAGCGCGGTCTCGCGGCGCTCGAGCTCGGCGAGGCGGAGGTCGAGCGACTCCTCCTTGCGCAGCGTTCGCTCCTCGATCCGCGCGATCTCGGCCCGGCGCTCACGCAGCTCCGCGTCGACCTGCGCGCGGAGCGCGTCGCGGTCGGGCGCCGGGGAGCCACCGTCCGCGGCCGGCGGCGCAGCCGCGCGGGCTACGGGCGGCGCCGCGGTCGCGGCCGACAGCGTGGCCGCCGGGGCGTCGGCGGCCGGCCGCGAGTCCGCCCCCGCCGGCCCCGACTCGGGCGAGTGCCCGCCGGCCACCACCGTCCGCGGGCGCAGCAGCAGGACGACGCTCGCCGACACCACGGCGGCCACCACCACTGCGAGCACGATCTCCATCTCTCCGCTCTCCCACTCCGGCGCTGCTGCCGGCGATCAGGTCGCTATCGAGCGGCGTGGCTCGGCTGCCGCAAGACCCAGCCTTGCTCTATGGCGGGGTGGGCGCGCGGCGGCGCCCGGAGAGGTGCTACGGGTGCCCTGTCCGCCTCCTCTGGGGGCGATCCCGTCTCGGTTGGTGGTCGAAGTTCGTCAAGGCCGGCTTGGCCATGTCCCGCTTCCAGAACAGCGCAATTTGCTGGTATTTCGTCTCGCGGCGGCCGGTCAGGCCGCTTACCTCAAACTTACCGCCGAGGTCAACCCGCCGCAACCGGCTCCGTCGGCGTTCCCGGCGTGTTAACAATCCGGCGCTCGCCGCGCCAGCCGTCACCGCCGTGGGAGGAGCCGGGATGCTTGGAAAGAGGACGCTTCACGCCGCCGTCGCCGCGCTGGCCTGCCTGGCCGCCGCCGCGCCCGCCGAGGCGCGCACGCTGACCACCTACGAGCAGACGATCCTCGATCGCGACCGCGACAACCGGCTCGAGCCGGCGCCCGGCGAGCCGCATCTCTTCCGGGACAACCTCGGGACGACCAATCCCGCGATCGAGCCCAACCCGCTCGGGCGGATCTTCTTCGCGCAGTTCACCGACAACCACATCGTCGACGAGGAGTCGCCGCTGCGGGTGGAGTACCTCGACGACTTCGACCGCCCGTTCACCTCCGCCTACCGGCCGCAGGAGGGGCTGATGGCGCAGGTCGCGGAGGAGATGGTCGACCAGGTGCGCAACACGGTCAGCCCGGTCACCCACGAGCGCCTCGACCTGGCGATGCAGACGGGCGACAACACCGACAACACCCAGTGCAACGAGACCCGCTGGATGATCGACATCTTCGACGGTGGGCACACGATCGACCCGAACTCGGGGCTCGAGGACGGCGCGCCGGCGCCGGGTGTCGCGGACCAGTGCGACACGCAGGTAGCCGGCCAGGACCCGAACCCGGCGTTCCCCCCGGCCACGCCCGCGGGACCGCTCTGCGACGGGCCGATCCCCGACGACCCGCGCGGCGACCTCTACGACGGCGTGCGCGGCGACAAGCAGTACTACGAGCCGGACGCCAGCTCGCCGCCGCCGACCGACCCGAGCGGCGGCAACCCCGGCTCCGAGGACGGGCGCGGCTACTCGCCCTACGAGCAGGAGAACCTCGCCGAGGAGGGCAGGCACAGCTCCGTCCGCGACTTCCCGGACCTGTTCGAGCGGATGAACGAGCCGTTCCGCTCGCTCGGCCTCGGCCTTCCGTGGTACAGCGTCTTCGGCAACCACGACGCGCTGATCCAGGGCAACCAGCCGCGCCGGCCCGAGCTCGAGGCGATCGCGGTCGGCTGCGCGAAGGTGCGCGGCCCGTCGCCCGCGACGCGCACGCTGATCGAGCAGGCGCAGGCGGGCGGCGTGGACGGCGACGAGGCCGCCACGATCCTCCAGGAGGCGATCGGCGATCCGGACGGCGAGACCGCGATCGTCCCGCCCGATCCGCGCCGGCGGCCGCTGCGCAAGAGCGAGTACATCGCGGAGCACTTCGCCACGACCGGCGCGCCGGTGGGCCACGGCTACAGCCCCGCGAACGTCGCGTCCGGGATGGGCAACTACTCGTTCGACCCGCTGCCGAACGAGCCCGATGCGCCGCCGGCGCGCCCGGGCCTGCGCTTCGTCGTGCTCGACACGATCGCCGAGAACGGCGGCGACGGCGGCAACGTCGACGACCAGCAGTTCCAGTGGCTGCACCAGGAGCTGCTCGCGGCGGAGGCCCGGCAGGAGCTGGTGATGGTCTTCGCCCACCACTCGCTGAGGACGATGAACCAGCCGCCCGTCAGCCCGTTCCTGATCGGCGACCAGGGCGGCAACAACAGCACCGCCGTGCACTACGGGCTGGGTCCCGGCGAGACCGAGACGGAGTGCGAGGCGGAGGGCGGGCCGCCGGCCGATCCGGCCACTCCGCCGCTGCCGACCGAGACCCTGCGCTGCCTGATGCTGCGGCATCCCAGCGTGATCGCGTTCGTGAACGGCCACGAGCACGAGAACCGCATCGACCCGTTCCCGCGCCACGGCGAGGACCGCAACCAGGTCGAGGGCGGCTTCTGGGAGATCAACACGGCCTCGCACATCGACTGGCCGCAGCAGAGCCGCGTGCTCGACCTGGTCGACAACCGCGACGGGAGCCTGTCGATCTTCGCGACGATGCTCGACCACTCGGGACCCCCGAACCCGGGCGGAGCGCCGCCGAGCGACGGCCGCGGGGAGGCGGCCGACGCGGTGCAGCGGCTCGCGGGGATCGCGCGCGAGCTCTCCTTCAACGACCCGGATTCGCGCAACGGCGAGGACGACGAGCCCGCCCAGCGCGGCGACGCGCGCGGCGAGCCGGAGGACCGGAACGCCGAGCTGGTCGTGCGCAACCCGTACGCCCCGTAGCTCCGCGGGCCGCGGGCGCGGGGCGACGCGCGAAGGCGTGACCGGAGGATTTGGTCGCCATGTCAGACCAAATCCTCCCCCTACGGCGAGGGCCGGGCGGCCTAGGTGTAAGTCCCGAGCACGTTGGTTCGCTCGACGAGTCGAGCGACCGGCGGTTTGTGGCCGAGAGCCGAGTGTCGGCGCTGATGGTTGTAGTGCCAAAGCCAGCCGTCAAGGGCCGCGATCCGCTCTGAGCTCGATCGGTAGATCGCCCCGTAGGCCCAGCC
>DASVWC010000056.1:0-22973 GCA_036389835.1 Thermoleophilaceae bacterium
TGAAGGAGATAGTCGAGGCGGTCCACGTCCTCGAGCGCGAGAAGGGGATCTCGGCCGAGCGGCTCATGCTCGCCCTCGAGGACGCCCTTCTGTCCGCCTACAAGAAGACGCCGGACTCGGCTCAGTACGCGCGGGTCGAGATGGACCGCGACACCGCCGACTTCAAGGTGTACGAGCTGCTGATCCCGCCGGAGATCGAGGAGCAGGTGCTCGTCGAGGTGGAGACCGAGGAGTCGCTCGTGGACCCGGAGACGGGCGAGCAGCGCGAGCCGCCCGAGCCCGAGCTCGACCTCGAGAAGCTCGAGGAGTTCCGCGACCAGATCGAGGAGCGCGACGTCACGCCCGACGACTTCGGCCGCATCGCCGCTCAGCCCGCCAAGCAGGTGATCCTCCAGCGGATCCGCGAGGCCGAGCGGGACATGATGTACGAGGAGTACCGCGACCGCGTGGGCGAGCTGATCACCGGCATCGTCCAGCAGTCGGACTCGCGCTACACGCTCGTGCAGCTGCGCGAGCGCGTGGAGGCGCTGCTCCCGAAGTCCGAGCAGGTCGACAACGAGCGCTACGACCACGGCCAGCGCGTGAAGGCCGTCATCACCGACGTCTCCGCCCAGGCCAAGGGCCCGAGCATCATCGTCTCGCGGCGGTCGCCGGAGCTGATCCGCAAGCTGTTCGAGCTCGAGGTGCCCGAGATCGCCGACGGCCTCGTGGAGGTGCAGAACGTCGCGCGCGAGCCGGGCTACCGCTCGAAGATCGCGGTGGTCTCGCACGCGAGCGGCGTGGACCCGGTCGGCGCCTGCGTGGGCCCGCGCGGGTCGCGCGTGCGCATGGTCGTGTCCGAGCTGCGCGGCGAGAAGATCGACATCATCCCGTTCAACGAGGAGCCGGCCCGGTTCGTGGCCAAGGCGCTCTCGCCCGCGCGCGTGCGCGAGGTGCTCGTGGACGACGACTCCAAGCAGGCCACCGTCGTGGTGCCCGACGACCAGCTCTCGCTGGCGATCGGCAAGGAGGGGCAGAACGCACGCCTCGCGGCCCGGCTCACGGGCTGGCGGGTGGACATCCGGTCGGAGACCGAGTTCGCCGCCGAGGAGGCCGACATGTCCTACGAGGAGGAGGAGGCCAGCGGTCGCTGCGCGGCGATCATGTCGAACGGCCGCCGCTGCCCGAACGCCTCCCTGCCCGGCTCCCGCTACTGCGGCCTGCCGGCCCACCAGGAGCTGGAGAACAAGGAGGGCGACCACGTGGAGGGCGCTCCGGCGGAGGAGCCCGCCGGCGGAGACGAGCCCGGCGCCGAGGAGGCCGGCGAGCCGCAGGGCGGCGATGCCGAGCCGGTCGCCGAGGCCGGTCCCGCGGACGCTGCCGAGGAGCAGCCGCCCGCCGACGGCGAGCCCGCGGCCGAGACGCCCGATCCCGAGAGCGCTCCGGCGGCGGCCGAGGCCGATCCGGGGGCTGCGCCCGACGCCGAGCAGGCCCCGGCCGGCGCGGAGCCGGAGGCCGATCAGCCCGATCCGGAGAGCTCGGCGGCCGCTCCGCCGCCGACGCCGGACACCGGCGCCGGCGACGCCGCCGGCGAGGGTGACGCGGAAGCGGCCGGCGACGAGCCCGGCGACGCCCCCGCCGGCGAGGGCGACGCCGCGGCCACCGGCGCCAACGGCGCCGCCGCGGACGAGCCCACCGAGGGCGCCGCGGCCGCGGAGGAGACGACTTAGCGGCGCCGGAGCGACGCTGCGTCGGCTGCGGGCGCTCGGCGCCCAAATCCGACCTCGCGCGCTTCGTGCGTGACGGGCGGGGAATCGAGCCGGACCCCGCCGCGACCCACCCCGGACGCGGCGCGTACCTTCACCGCGACCCGGAGTGCGCCCGGGCCGCGCTGGCCCGGAGGGGCTTCGACCGCAGCTTTCGCGCGCCGATCTCGACCCCCGACGACCCCCTAGACTTACTGAGCCAATGGCCAAGCGACGCGTCCACGAGATAGCCAAGGAGCGCGGGATCTCCTCCAAGGAGGTCATCGCGATCCTCCAGAAGGCCGGCCTCGACGTGAAGACGGCCGCCCAGAGCGTCGACGAGGGCGACATCGCGCGCGCCTTCAACCCGGGCGCGCAGACCAACGGCGCCGGCGACGGCGCGGGCGGCGAGCGCGGCTCCGCCGCTCAGGGCGGCGCGGCGGCCGCGGGCGACGGCCAGGGCGGCGACGGGGCCGCCAAGCCCCAGCGCCCCCAGCGCGCCGCCCCCCCCGCCAACGTGGCCGGCGGCGGGCGCCGCCGCCGCGTCGTGATCGACTCCCAGGCCTCGCGCCGCCCCTCGGGCCCCGCGCCCCAGCAGCAGGCGCCGCGCCGCGGCCGCGGCCGCCGGCGCCGCACGCCGTGGGTCGAGCCCGACCTGAACGCGCCGGCGCCACCCGTCGAGGAGGCGCCCCCGGCGCAGATCGCCTCGGGCGCCACCGTCAAGGAGGTGGCCGAGTCCCTCGGCCTCAGCGCCGCCGAGGTGATCAAGAAGCTGATGCAGCTCGGCGAGATGGCCACGCTCACGCAGACGCTGAGCGAGGAGGCGATCGTCACCCTCGCCGAGGAATTCGACAAGAAGGTCGACATCGTGCACGCCGCCGACGAGGTCGAGGAGGACCTCGAGGTCGAGGAGGAGGACGAGGCCGCCCTGGCCGAGCGCCCGCCCGTGGTCACGATCATGGGCCACGTCGACCACGGCAAGACCTCGCTGCTCGACGCGATCCGCGAGACCGAGGTCGCCAGCGGCGAGGCCGGCGGGATCACCCAGCACATCGGCGCCTACCAGGTGCACCACGGCGACAACGTGATCACGTTCCTCGACACCCCCGGCCACCAGGCGTTCACCGCCATGCGCGCCCGCGGCGCCAAGGTCACCGACATCGCGGTGATCGTGGTGGCGGCCGACGACGGCGTGATGCCGCAGACGGTCGAGGCGATCGACCACGCCAAGGCCGCCGAGGTGCCCGTGATGGTCGCGGTCAACAAGATCGACAAGGAGGGCGCCGACCCCAACCGCGTGCGCGGCGAGCTGGCCCAGCAGGGCCTCACCCCGGCCGACTGGGGCGGCGACACCGAGTTCACCGACGTCTCCGCCAAGACCAAGGACGGCCTCGAGGACCTGCTCGAGAACATCGTCACCCTCGCCGAGCTCGAGGAGCTCAAGGCCAACCCGGACGCGCCCGCCCAGGGCACCGTGATCGAGTCGCGGCTCGACCCGGGCCGCGGCCCGGTCGTAACGGTCCTCGTCCAGCGCGGCACGCTCAGGACCACCGACGCCCTCGTGGCCGGCGCGAGCTGGGGCCGCGTGCGCGCGATGCACGACTACCGTGGCGAGCGCGTGAAGGAGGCCCGCCCGGGCGAGCCCGTCGAGGTGCTCGGCTTCAACGACGTGCCGGAGGCCGGCGAGCGCGTGCGCGTGGTCGAGAACGAGCGCAAGGCCCGCTCCGAGGCCGGCGAGCGCGCCACCCGCCTCAAGGCGGAGGCGCTCGCCCGCCGCCAGGGCGTGCGCGTCTCGCTCGAGGACGTCTTCTCGCGCGCCCAGAAGGGCGACCTCCAGGAGCTGGCCCTGATCGTCAAGGCCGACGTGGCCGGCTCGCTCGAGGCGCTCGCCGACGAGATCGCGCGGCTGCCGCAGACCGAGGTCACGGTCAGCGTCGTGCGCGACGGCGTGGGCGGCATCACCGAGTCCGACGTCATGCTCGCGGCCGCCTCCGACGCCGTGATCATCGGCTTCAACGTCCGCCCGGTCGGCGAGGCGCGCGCGGTCGCGGCCCGCGAGGGAGTGGAGATCCGGACCTACGGCGTGATCTACCAGATCGTCGAGGACCTGCGCTCGGCGATGCAGGGCCTGCTCGCGCCGGAGGAGGTCGAGGACACCGTCGCCACCGTCGAGGTGCGCCAGACCTTCAAGGCCTCGCGCGTGGGCACGATCGCCGGCTGCTACGTCACCGACGGCACGATCCGCCGCGGCGCGCAGGTGCGGCTCGTGCGCGACGGCACCGTCGTCTGGACCGGCCGCGTCGGCTCGCTTCGCCGCTTCCAGGACGACGTCCGAGAGGTGCAGTCCGGCTTCGAGTGCGGCATCGTGCTCGAGGGCTTCGCGGACATCAAGGAAGGCGACATCCTCGAGGCGTTCGAGACCCGTCAGGTCGAACGCGAGCTCGAGTGAGCTTCGTCTGCCTCGTCGAGATCCACCTGCATTTCCCAGACAACGGCAGTCTGAAGGGCAAGCGCAAGGAGATCGTCTCCTTGAAGGCCCAGCTCCAGCGCCGCTTCGGCGCGGCGGTCTCGGAGACCGACCACCACGACCTCTGGCAGCGGGCCACGCTCAGCGCGGCGCTGGTCGGGCGCGACAGCGGCGTCGTGGCCGCGGCGGCGGACAAGCTCGAGCGCTACGTGATCGCCCAGTTCCCGCAGGGAGTCCGCATCGAGCGCGGAATTCTCTCCGCCGAGGAGGTGCTCAGCTAAAGTGCCCGCGGCGCGAATGCGCAGGGTGAACGAGGCGGTCAGGGAGGTCGTCTCGGCCCACATCGCGGGCGATCTCAAGGATCCGCGCATAGGTTTTGTAACGGTGACCGGTGTCGACACAAGTCCGGACCTCCGCCACGCGCGCGTGTTCGTGAGCGTGCTCGGGGGCGAGGTCGAGCGAGAGGAGGCCTTCCAGGGGCTCACCTCGGCTGCCGGCTTCCTCCAGTCGCAGGTGGGCGCCGAGCTGCGGATGAAGCGGACCCCGACGCTGGAGTTCGTCCACGATCCGTCGATAGAGCACGGGATGCGCATGGAGCGGCTCATCTCCGAAGTGACCCCGGACGAGCGGCCCGAATGAGCGACGACCGCACCAAGGTCCTCGACGAGCTGCGCGCGGCGGACAAGCTGCTGCTGACGACGCACGAGAACCCCGACGGCGACGCCCTCGGCTCGCTGCGCGGCATGCAGCTCATGCTCGAGGCGCTCGGCAAGGACGTCGTCATGTTCCTGTCCGGCGACAACTTCCCGCTCCCGCACGAGTACCGCCACATGCCCTTCGACGACGTGCTCAACGCGCCGCCGGACGACCTCCAGCAGCGGCTGATCGTGTTCCTCGACTGCGGGAACATCGACCGGATGCCGGTCGACTTCCTGCGCACCGGCGGCACGCGCATCATCAACATCGACCACCACCACGACAACACCCGCTTCGGCGACGTGAACCTCGTGGTCGGCCACGCCTCCTGCACCGCGGAGATCCTCTTCGACCTCGCCGGCGGCCTCGGGGTCGAGATCACCAAGCCGCTCGCCGAGGCGCTCTACATCGCGCTCGTGACCGACACCGGCAAGTTCATGTTCGAGAACACCACGCCGGCGGCCCACACGATGGCGGCGGCGCTGATCGCGGCGGGGGTGGAGCCGCAGGTCGTCCACCAGCGCCTCTACGAGGGCCTCCCGTTCAGCCGGATCCAGCTCCTGGCGCGGGCGCTCGCGAGCGTGCAGCGCTTCGACGGCGGCTCGATCACGCTCACCCACCTGACCACCGACGACTTCCACCTCTCCGAGGCGAAGGAGTCGGACTCCGAGGGGATCGTGGACCACATGCGCCAGGTCGAGGGGACGCTCGTCGCGGCGCTCGTCCGCGAGCTGCTCGACGACGACCGGCGGCGCAAGGTGTCGCTGCGGGCGACCAACGGGCGCATCGACGTCTCGAAGATCGCGCGCGAGTTCGGCGGCGGCGGGCACCGGCAGGCGGCCGGCTTCACGACCGACACGCCGATGCCCGAGCTGATCGAGCGCCTGCGCACCGAGGTCAACGCGCAGCTATCGCCGGCGTAATCCTCTACGCGAAGCCCGCCGGGGTCACCTCCCACGACGTAGTGGCCCGCGTCCGCCGCGAGCGCGGCGGCAAGGTCGGCCACGCGGGCACGCTCGATCCGTTCGCCACGGGCCTGATGCTGGTCCTCGTGGGCGCCGCCACCCGCGCCCAGCGCTTCTTCATGGCGCTCCCCAAGACCTACCGGGCGGTCGCGCGGCTCGGCTGGAGCTCCGACACGGGCGACCGCGACGGCACGCTCACTCATACTGGGCGCGTGCCCGCGTCGCTCGCGATCCCGGTTGGGGAGATGCTCCAGCGCCCGCCCGCGTACTCCGCCGTGAAGGTCGGCGGCGAGCGGCTGTACGAGCGCGCGCGCCGCGGAGACCCGGCGGAGGGCGAGCCGCGGCCCGTCGTCGTGCACCGCTCGGAGCTGCTCTGGCGGCGCGGCGACCGCGCCGCGTTCGAGCTCGAGGTCTCGTCCGGCACGTACGTGCGCCAGCTCGTCGCGGGCCTCGGCGACGCCTACTGCGACGAGCTCGAGCGGACCGCGATCGGGACGTTCCGGCTCGAGGACGCCGACCCCGAGCGCGTCGTGCCGCTGAACGAGGCGCTCGCCTTCCTCCCGCACGCCGAGCTGCCCGCGGACCGCGTGGACGCGACCCGCAGCGGTCTCGCGACGGCGGCGGACGGGTTCGCGAGCCCGCCGCCGGGCGCGGCCGACGCGCTCCGGCTGACCCACGAAGGCGACCTGGTGGCGATCGGCCGGGTGGACGGCGAGCAGGTCAAGCCCTACCTGGTGCTCTCGCGGTGAAGGTCACCCAGCTGCCCGCGGCCGGCCGGCGCGCCGGGGGCGCCCGGCGCCTGGCCATCGGCACCTTCGACGGCGTGCACCTCGGCCATCGCGCGGTGATCGAGGGCTGCGACACGGTGCTCACCTTCGACCCGCACCCGCTGGCCGTGATCGCCCCGGACGCCCTGCCCAAGCTGCTCGACTCGTTCCCGATCAAGCGCGACCTGATCGCGGGCCTGGGGGTCGAGGAGCTGGTGGTCACCCCGTTCGACCGCGAGTTCGCGCAGCGCAGCGCCGAGGACTTCATCGAGCGCGAGCTGGTCGAGCGCCTCGGCGTCGAGCTCGTGTCGATCGGCGAGAACTTCCGCTTCGGCAAGGGCGCGCGCGGCGACGCGGAGATGCTCGCCGGGCGCACCGAGTTCGAGACGCGCGTGGTGCCGATGGTGGAGGCGGCGGGGGAGACGGTGTCGTCCACGCACATCCGCGGCCTCGTGCTGGCCGGCGACGTGGCGCGCGCGCAGGAGTTCCTCGGCGCGCCGTTCATGCTGGAGGGCGAGGTCGTGCACGGGGACAAGCGCGGGCGCGAGCTCGGGATGCCGACGGCCAACATCGTCCCGGACCCGCAGCTCGCGGTCCCGGGGCACGGCGTGTACGCCGCCTGGGCGCACGGCCACCCGGCGGCGGTGAACGTCGGGGTGCGGCCCACGTTCGTGACCGGCCGCGGCCTGCTGGTCGAGGCCTACCTGCTCGACTTCGAGGGCGACCTCTACGGCGAGACGCTGCGGATCGCCTTCGCACAGCGGCTGCGCGGCGAGAAGCGCTTCGACTCCGTGGACGCCCTCGTGGAGCAGATGCAGCGCGACGTGGAGCAGGCGCGGGAGATCGCTCGGGCGGCTCGCGCGGGCGCCTAGGAACTTTTTTTCGAGGCGCGTCATGTTCCGGTGCGCTCGGACGTACTCCCTTGCAGACTCACGAACGGGGGAATGTTGGCTCAGGACTCGCACGAGCCGCGCCCGGGCGAAGATCGCCCGGCCGCGGCCAGCCCGCGCGCGGTTGCGCGCTTCGACGGCGCCGTCAGGCGCGACCTCGGCGTCGCCCTCGGGCTGGCGCTGGCGCTGATCGCGGCGGTCGTCGGCGTCACGGCGGGCGAGTCCCACGGCGAGGCGCACGTGAGCGACGCGCTCCAGGAGCGCACGGACGCGGCCCGTCGCGAGGAGAGGGAGCGGGCCGAGCAGCGCCGGAGCGAGCGCGGCACGCCCGAGGCGCGCCAGCGGCGCGCGGAGTCGCGCGACGCCTTCGCGGGCATCGGGCGCTCCGAGGCCGCCGCCGTCGCGCGCGACCACTTCGCCGGGTTCTTCGCCGACGCGCTCTGGCCGCAGCCGCAGGCGGGCGACGGCGCGCACCTCGGCCGCTTCGTCAACGACTTCGCGCGCGTCGTCGAGCGCCCCGGCGAGACCGACCGGCTGATGGTGTCGCCGACTCCGCTGCGCGTCGAGGACGCCTCCGGCGAGAAGCGCCCGGTGGACCCGGACCTCGTGGAGCGCGCCGGCGCGCTCGAGCCGGCCCACGGCCCGGGCTCCGCGCGCATCGGCACCGACGCGCGCGAGGGCGTGCGCCTGGCCAACGGCGTCGCGATCCGCGCCGCCGGGACCGAGGAGCCGTCCGCGGCCGTCGTTCGCGGCGACAAGGCGTTCTTCGCCGACGTCGGCGACGGCGCCGACACCGACCTCGCCGTCGCTCCGCTGCCGAACGGCGCCGAGCTCGCGTTCCAGCTCCGCTCGGCCGAGAGCCCGGAGGACCCGGCGCTCCACTTCGACCTGCCCGCCGGCGCGCTGCTCCGGATCTCCAAGGGCGGTCCGGCCGACGAGGTCCCCGAGGGCGGCGCCCAGGTGCTGCGCGGCTCGAAGGTCCTCGCCGGCGTGCTCCGGCCGACCGCCGTGGACGCCGACGGCGAGCCGGTCGACGCGAAGTACGAAGCGCGCGGCGACGACCTCGTCATCCGCGTGCCCCACCGCGACAAGGACCTGCGCTACCCGATCCTCGTGGACCCCTACGCCTACGTGATCGAGGGCTTCCTCGGCAGCAGCTTCGTCAACGACGCCAACCCGACCTACCGCTGGGACTGGCAGAAGTCGGGCGCCGACCACTTCGACACGCCGGCGAACGCGTTCGGCATCGGGATCGGCATGTTCGACAGCTCGGCGCACCCGCCCTACCCGGCGGGAAGCTGGGGCGAGTGGTGGTGGCAGGCGCCGGCGAACACCCAGATCGTCCGCGCCGACTTCCAGGCGCTCTACTACACCCCGTACTTCAGCTGCGCGCAGGCGTTCCTCGCCGCCGATCGCTGGGGCAACAACATCCAGGGACCGCTGCACCAGACGTGCAACGACGACTGGTGGGTCAACTCGCCGACCGGCCGCGACCGCACCGTCTGCACGCATCCGTCGGGCTCCTGCGCGGCGCCCGGCAACTCGACCTACGGCAACGTCGCGATCTACCGCCTGTTCAGCACCGACGGCAACGGGCGCTGGCTGCCCGCGAGCGCGTCGATGGGCCAGGCCACGATGCACCTCTGGGAGGGCCACCGCCCGACCTGGGGCGCCGTCAGCGGCGAGAACACCAGCGGCTGGTTCGACCCCGGCAGCGGCGGTCACACCTTCAGCGCCACCTCCTCGGACGTGGGCCTCGGCATCTGGAAGGCGAGCTTCAAGCGCCCGAGCCGCACGTCGGGCACCGGATCGGTGATCAACGAGACGCCGCCCGCCAACTGCACGGGCCAGCGCGGCTCGCTCTGCCAGCCGTCGGTCGGCTGGACCTGGGGCTACGCCTACGACGACCTGCCGGAGGGCAACAACACGCTCGGCCTGTACTCGGTCGACATCATCGGCAACCACAGCGCCGGCGACCAGAACAACCTCGTCTGGGACAAGACCTGGCAGGTGAAGGTCGACCGAGCGGCGCCCGCGATCGGCGACGGCACCGCACCCCTGCCGCAGAGGCGCTGGGTCAACGACAGCGACGCCCGCACGGCTCCGGTGCTCTCCGACACGGCCTCCGGCATCAAGGGCGCGCAGCTCCTAACGCGGCCCGGGCAGTTCGCCTGGGACAGCTTCGGCCGTGCGATCACCGGCGGCTGGGGCAGCGCCGAGCGCAGCGGCACCTGGGGCGCCGGCGCCTGGACGCTCGACAACACGGCGGCGCTGTACTCGGTCGCCAACGGGCGCGGCGAGATGACCGCGAGCCCGTCGAGCTCGACCAGCGCGTACCTGGGCAGCTGGACCGGCCGCGACGTGGACGCCAGGGTCGCGATCAAGTTCCCGGACGTCGCCCCGCTCTCGGGCTCGCAGACCGGCGCTCTCACGCTGCGCCGCTCGGGAACCGCCGCCTATCGCATCGGCCTCGACCGCGACAGCCAGAACAAGCTGCGGGTCGTGGGGACGAACGGCAGCGGCGCGGCGATCGGGATCCCGGTCCAGGACACCGGGTACATCTACGCCGCCGGCGAGAGCTACAACCTGCGCGCGCAGGTCCTCGGCGCCACCAGCGGGACGGCGCGCACGAACATCAGGGTCCGCGTCTGGAAGGCGGGCACCGCCGAGCCGAAGGCCTGGACCACCACGGGCGTGGACGACGCGAGCGCGGGGCCGCAGACCGGCGGCTGGGTCGGGTTGAGGACGAGCGCCGGCGTGAGCGCCGCGACGGTCGGCTACGACGACTTCACGGCGGTCGACCAGGCCACCTACACGCTCGCCGCCGACCTCCAGCAGAGCTGCAGCGCCGCCTCGGGCTGCGGGACGCCGTGGACGCCCACGCTCAACTGGTCCTCCACGCAATACCCCGAGGGCAGCTACGGCTTCCGGGTCCGCTCCTGGGACCCGGTCCACGGCCAGTCGGGCGCCGCGTACACGCACGAGACGACCAAGGAGTGGGTCCGCGGGCTCGACCGAACCTCGCCGGAGTCGCTCGACGCGACCGGCTCGTTCGCGGCCGACGGCTCCGCGGTCGGAGCCGACGCGCACACGATCAACGTGACGGCGCGCGACCAGTTCTCCGGGATCCGCCGGCTCGAGTTCTGGGTCGACGGCGCGCTCCACAGCTCGAAGGACCTCGCCTGCAGCCCGGAGTGCAACACCACCGAGACCTGGCCGGTCACCTGGGACACGGTGGACATCGAGAACAAGCCGTACTCGATGAAGCTCGTCGCGCTGGACGGGGCCGGCAACCCCGCGCGTGAGCGCACCTGGACGGTCCGCCGCGACGACACCGACCCGCTCACCCAGGTCGAGGGCAGCCTCTGGGACGCGCACGAGCAGGTCCTGTCCGAGGGCAGCTACGGCCTCTCGCTGACCGCCTACGACGGCGACGCGAACGGGACCGAGGCCGGCCTCGCGAGCGTGGAGATCCGCGTGAACGGCCAGTCCGTCTACAGCAACGCGAGCACCTGCACGGGCGCGACCTGCACCCTGAGCGTCCCGTGGACCTTCAACACCTCCACCTACGGGACCGGGTCGTACACGATCGAGATCCGCGTGACCGACCGCGCCGGCAACACCGACGTGAACACGGTCGAGACCGACGTGAAGCTCGCTCCGCCGCAGCCGGTCGACGACATCGATCTCGCCGGCCGTCCCGGCTTGCCGGTCCACGGCGCGGCCGCGGGCGACCAGGCCGGGCGCTCGGTCGTCCAGCTCGGCGACGTCAACGGCGACGACCTCGACGACTACGCGATCGGCGCGCCCGGCGCGGACCGTCGCGGCCGGCTCGACTCGGGCTCTGTGTACGTCGTGTACGGCAACGCGAGCGCGACCTCGATCGATCTGAAGGCGATCGACGACTCGACCGCGGCCGCGCCGGCCGAGGGCTTCCGCATCGACGGCGCCGCGGCGGGCGACTTCACCGGGTACTCGGTGGCGAACGTCGGCGACGTGAACGGGGACGGCAACGCCGACCTCGCGATCGGCGCTCCGCGCACGGGCCTCCTGGGCGGCACGCTGTCCGCACAGGGCCTGGTGCACGTCGTCTACGGCGGGCTCGGAAGCGGCCACATCGACCTCTCGCTGCTCGGCGATCCCGGCGGCCACGACGGCTTCACGATCCTCGGTCCGATCGTCGACCTCGTCGCGTCGCCGGCCCTCCCGGGTCAGCCCGCGACGACCTTCGGCGTGCGGCTCGCGGGCCACCGCTCCGGCGACTACGCCGCGACGGGCGACTTCAGCGGCGACGGCCGCGAGGACGTCGTGATCGGGTCGAGCGGCGACGACCCGGCCAGCCGCGTGGACGCCGGCTCCACCTACGTGGTGTTCGGCAAGACCGGCAACGCGGACGTGAGCGTCGCGTCGCTGGGCTCTCAGGGGCTCAGGATCGACGGGGCGGCGACCGGCCACCGGTCCGGGTTCGCGGCGGCGATCCCGGGCGACATCGACGGCGACGGCCTCGACGACGCCGTCCTCACGGCGCCGGGAGCGAACGCGACCGGGCGGCTCCAGGCCGGCACCGCGTACGTGGTCCTGGGCGCGCCGGGCGGCGGGACGCTCGACCTCGCGGCCGGCCCCACGCGCGCGTACGCGATCAGCGGGGACACCGGCGACGAGCTCGGCAGCTCGGTGGCGAGCCTCGGCGACGTGGACTGGGACCAGCGCGACGAGTTCGCCATCGGCGGCCACGACTCGTACGTCATGTACGGGCGCAGCGGGACCTCGCCGGTGGACCTCGCCAGCCCGGCCTCGTACTTCGGCTACAAGGTCAACGCACCGGGCGTGGGCGACGAGTGGGACTCGGCGTTCGTGACCGGCGCCGGCGACGTGAACGAGGACAACGTCGGCGACGTGCTGATCGGCTACCCGCGCGGCACGACCGGGCGCGCCGACCAGGGCGCGACCTACGCGCTGTTCGGCGGCACGAGCACGCGCCCCGACGTGGACCTCGCCGGCATCCAGGGCCACAGGGCGGCACGCGTCCTCGGCGTGGCCGCCAGCGACGGCTCGGGGACCTCCGCGACCGGCCTCGACGCCGCGCGGACCGACGAGTCCGGCGTGGTGACCGGCTCCCCGAACGCGTCGCCCAACCCCGACGGCACGCCGCGCCCCGGCGCCGGCCAGGCGAACACCACCCACAGCAGCAGCTTCAAGGGCGACGACCCCGAGGCGCGCACGGAGGTCCAGGGAGCGGCGGTGGCGTTCTGCTCGAACAGCCGGACCAGGGGCGGGGGCTACAACAAGCGCGGCACGCCGTACTGCTTCCGGCGCGGCACCGACCATCCCTACTGGCGGCGCACCGACAAGAAGAAGCAGGACATCGGGTTGCGCGGCGTCCCCGGTGCGGGCAACCCGCGCCTACCGATCCACGCGCTGACCAACACGGACGGCGACCGGGTCACGCTCGTGGACTCCTTCGCCCAGCCGATCGCGCAGATCCGCCAGAACACGACGGCCGAGCAGGCGGCGGGCACCTGCCCGAAGCCCTCGAGGGGCAAGCGGCCGGCCTACCGCTCGTTCACCCTCTTCGACGTGGGTGCGACCCAGGGCCGGCGCGTCCAGGGTTGCGGCGTCCGGCTCGACTTCGTCGGGTTCGGCTGCATGCGCAAGAAGACGTGGTCGAGCTCGTACGTCCTCGTCGGCGTGATCGGCGGAAAGGTCCGCGACCACGACGCGATCCGCGCGTTCGTCCCGCGGGCCGCCCTGCCGACGAACGGCGCCTTCGCCAACGGGAAGATCGGCAGGTACCAGAACGGGTGCGGCAAGCGGAACCTGTTCGGCGGGCCGAAGAAGGAGCAGTCGCTGGGCATCGCCAACCAGACGGTCGCCTACCACGACTTCGCCGACCGCATCTCGACGGACGCCCTCACCGACGGCAGGGAGGACCATCTCAAGCCGCTCGAGATGTACCAGAGCCGGAACGCCACCGGTGGGAGCAACAGCGACGACGGCTCGTTCCTGTCGAACTACTTCGAGCCGCGCGTCAGCTTCGCCCCGCAGTACGGGAACTCGGTCCGGCGCAAGGACGTAGCCTTCGTCACGAATGCGACGACGGGAGTGAGCAAGGGCGGCGGTCACGTCCGGGCCGTGGTGAGGACGGACCAGTACTCGGGCGGCGGGACTCAGTACAGGCCGCTCGACGAGATCCTCTACACGGACACGAACGTCCCATGCAACGTCAAGAACCCCTCACTCCCGCGCCACTTCGTCGCGCACTGGGTCTACGGGAACTTCAACCCGAACCCGCCGCCGCCGGACGACCCGAGCACCACGAACGTGAACGAGAACACGGACGAGAGCCCGATCTACGGGTGGTACGTCACGCGGCGGCCCTACACCCAGGACCCGAAGTTCCGCGACGAGCGCTTTGGTTGCGATCCCGACTGAGTAGGCGGCCCGCCGCGCTCGCGGCCCTGGCCGCCTGCGCGGGGCTGGCCGGCTGCGGCGGGTCCGAGCCCGCGGAGGCGGCCGGCGCCGCGCGCGAGTTCGAGATCGCCGCCCCGCTGGCGGGGCCCGCCCTCGCGGGGGAGGAGGTCGTCGTCGCCTACCCGGGTGGGTCCGGGCGCTTCGCGGTGCGCGCCCTGCGTCACGGCGGGCGCCGGACGCTGTCCCAGTTCGGGGCGCTCGTCAACCAGGGCCGCCCCGGCGACCGGGCGCTGACGATCGACGCGTCGGCGAGCGGCGTGGCGGTCGGGCTCTCGCTGATCGGGGGCGGCGACGAGCCGCGGGCGGAGCTCGGCCAGCTCCAGGTCGCCCCGCTCTCCGGCGCGGCCACGACGCTCGCGCGCTGCCGCGGCGGAGCCTTCGAGCCCGGCGAGGTCGCCGTGACGGGCTCCGTCGTCGGCTACATGGACGCGGTCTGCCGGCGCGGGATCTTCACCCGCTCCGGGTTCGGGCGGCGGGCCTCGGCGCGCAGGATCGCGTTCGTGCCGCGGCGCCTGCGCGTGGCCGGCGCGTACGTGGCGGCCGGCCGCGCGGGCGCGGTACGCGTCTACGACCGCGGTTCGGGCAGGGAGCGCTACCGGGCCCCGTTCGAGAGCCTCGACGCGAGCTTCGACGTCGCACGCGACGGCTCGCTGGCCGTGGTCGCGGGCACCCAGACCGGATGCGCGGTGCGGGTCCACTCGCCGTCGCAGCCGGGGGGCACCAGGCTGCCGCAGACCGCGGCCTGCGGCCCGGTCAGGATCGCGGGCGGGCGGCTGCTGTTCGCGCGAGCGGTCGCGAACGACCGCGAGCAGCTCGTGATCACCGACCTCGCGGGCGGCGACGAGCGCGCGGTCTCGCCCCCGCTGGTGGCGGGCACGCTCGCCGCCTACGCGCCCCGCAGCGCGAACCTCCCCGAGGACGGGATCGACTTCGACGGCAGGCGCTTCGCGTACTTCGCGCCGGGGTGCGTCCACTCGCGGCTCGTCGTGGGCCCGGTACCCGCGCCGGGCGCCCCGGAGGCGCAGGCGGGCGACTGCCCGCTGACGCTCGAGCTCGGCGAGGAGCTCAGGGCCGACGCGAAGGGCGCGCTGTTCCTGCCCCTCACCTGCCCGCGCGGCTGCCTGGCGGGGGCCACGCTGCGCCGCGACGACGCCGGCGGGACCGCGATCGACCTCCGCGACTCGACGATCGAGCTGCCGCCCGGCCCGGCCCGCACGCGGGGCCGGCTGACCCTCCACCCGGAGTCGCTGAGCCGCCTGCGCCGCGAGGGAGCGACGCGGGTGCGCATCGAGCTGAGGTACGTGCAGCGCGACGGCAGCGAGCGAACCGCGAGCGCCCAGACCACCCTCGTGCCGCCGTCCTGATGCTACCTTTGCGCGCCTGATGAGCCTGACCATCGAGGCCAAGCGCGAGATCATCCAGAAGCACGGGAAGTCCGAGGCGGACACCGGCTCCCCGGAGGTCCAGATCGCCCTGCTCAGCGCGCGGATCAACCACCTGACCGAGCACCTGCGCGAGCACAAGCACGACCACCACTCGCGCCGGGGGCTGCTGATGCTCGTGGGCCAGCGGCGGCGGCTCCTGAACTACCTCCAGCGCAAGGACCTCGACCGCTACCGCGCGCTGATCGCCGAGCTCGGCCTGCGCCGATGATCGAGGCGGGGGCGCCCGCGCCGGACTTCACGCTGCTCGACCAGGACGGCAACGACGTCAGCCTCGAGTCGCTTCGCGGCAAGCGCGTCGTGCTGGTCTTCTACCCGTCGGACTTCAGCCCGGTCTGCACCGACCAGCTCAACGTGTACCAGGAGGTGCTCGGCGAGCTGCGCGAGCGCGGCGTGGAGCTCTACGGGGTGTCGGTCGACTCGAGCTGGACCCACAAGGCCTTCCGCAGGCACCTCGGCGTCGAGATGCCGCTGCTCGCGGACTTCCATCCGAAGGGCGAGGTGGCGAAGGCGTACGGCGTGTGGGCCGACAGCCACGGCGTCGCCACCCGCGCGCTCGTGATGATCGGCCCCGACGGGACCGTCGAGTGGGCGCACCAGTCGCCATCGCCGCTCGAGATCCCGGGCGCGAACCTGATCTTCGACGCCCTCGAGGCCAACGCCGCCGCCTGACCTCGGCTCGGCCGGCCCGCCGCCGCCGGGCCCGGAGGACCACGTCCGCGGCAACGGCGCCACGCTGGTCGTCGAGTACGGCGACTACCAGTGCCCTTACTGCGCCCAGGCCGACGCCATGCTCGACGGCCTCGCGATCACCCGCGTCTTCCGCCACTTCCCGGTGGTCTCGAAGCACCCGCGCGCGCGGGTGCTCGCGGCCGCGGCGGAGGCGGTGGCGCTCCAGGGCGGCGCCGAGGCGTTCTGGGCCTTCCACGACTCGCTCTACGCCGACCAGGGCCGCCTCGACGACCCGCACCTCTGGGATCGCGTGACGCGCCTGGGACTGGACCTCGACCGCTTCGAGGCGGACCGTCGCGACGAGGTCGTGGCCGAGCGGGTGCAGCGCGACTTCCGCACGGGGATCAGGGCCGGCGTGATGACCACCCCGACGCTGTTCGTCGGCGGCGTCGCCCACCCGGGCGTGCCGGACGCGGAGCTGCTGGCGCGGCTCGCGCCGCGCGGCCGAAGGCGCAATACTCCAGATCGGTGAATCGCTTTGGCTGAGTTGACTTTCGCGAAGCCTTGGAGGTAGGGTCGCGGCCCGCGAAGCAGACTTGGAATGGAGGGGGCCGTGGCTGACTGGAGCGCGCTGCGTAACTACATCAAGGGCAACTACAAGGTCGCCCAGGACGACCTCGACACCCTTCACCTGCTGTTCGAGACCGAGGGCGGGCGCTCGCAGAAGGTCTTAGTGACGAACATGGGCGACTCGGGCTGGGCGATGGTCTACACGGCGGTCTGCCAGGAGAGCGATATCAACCCTCGCGACGCGCTGGTGAAGAACAGCAACATGACGGTGGGCAGCCTCGCGCTGGTCGAAGGCGGCCCGGTGATCTTCCGGCACACGTTTCCGCTGGCCGACCTGGATCCGGACGAGTTCGAGGCGCCGCTGCACGTCGCGGTTCAGTACGGGGACCGCCTCGAACGCGAACTGACCGGCAAGGACACCTTCTAGGTCTCGATCGGCGACTGCTGGTTGGTCTCCGCGGAGGCCAGCCCGTGCAGCGGCGCCATCGAGAGGTGGGTCACCATCCGGTCCCGGAAGCGGGACTCGAGGAGCTCGTCAGCCTGCTTCTGCGCCTTGCGTCCGCGCCGCCGGCGCCGCAAGAACGGCACGGCGACCCCGGCCGGGCCGGGGGCGTTGCGCCAAAACCCGCTGCTAGCCTTCCGCGAACTTCATTCCGAAGCGACTTAGGCAATAGCCGCCAACCGGAGGCGGCGAGAGAGGATTCCTCATGAATCAGGACGTGACCCGGGTCTCCGTCGACATCGGCGGGACCGAGATCTCGTTCGAGACCGGCAAGCTCGCCAAGCAGGCGAGCGGGGCCGTGGTCGTCCAGGCCGGCGACACGATGGTGCTCGGCACCGCCACCGCCGGCAACCCGCGCGACGTCGACTTCCTGCCGCTCACGGTGGACGTCGAGGAGCGCATGTACGCCGCGGGCAAGATCCCCGGCAGCTTCTTCAAGCGCGAGGGCCGTGCCGGCGAGAAGGGCACCCTCACCGCGCGCATGATCGACCGCCCGCTGCGCCCGCTCTTCCCGAAGGGCTGGCACCACGAGACGCAGCTCGTGTCGATCCCGATGTCGGTGGACCACGTCCACCCCTACGACATCCTCGCCATGAACGGCGCGAGCGCCGCGCTGATCATCTCGGAGATCCCGTTCGACACCCCGGTCGGCGCCGTGCGCATCGGCCTCGACGAGGACGGCGGCTTCGTGGTGAACCCCGAGGAGGAGTGGATCCCGGAGAGCGACCTCGACCTCGTGGTCGCGGGCACCGAGGAGGCCATCCTGATGGTCGAGGCGGGCGCCAAGGAGGTCTCCGAGGCGGTCATCCTCGACGCGCTCGACATCGCCCACGGCGAGATCAAGAAGCTCTGCGCGCTCCAGCGCGAGCTCCAGCAGAAGGTGGGCAAGGAGAAGCTCACGCTCGAGCCGCCGGAGGTGGACGAGGGCGTCCTGAGCGAGCTCAAGGAGCGCTTCGGCGCGAAGCTCGACGAGGCCACGCAGGTGCACGACAAGCTCGAGCGCCAGGACGCGACCAAGGCCGTCGAGACCGAGGCCGTCGAGGTCCTCGCGGGCGACCCCGAGGCCGCCGACCACGCCGAGCGGCGCGCCGCCGCGCAGCTCGCCTTCGACAAGCTCGAGAAGGAGACGATCCGCAGGCGGATCGCGGTCGACAAGAAGCGCCCCGACGGGCGCGCCGCGGACGAGATCCGCGACATCTCGATCGAGGTGGGCATCGCTCCGCGCACGCACGGCTCGGCCCTGTTCACCCGCGGCCAGACCCAGGCGTTCAGCGTCGCGGCCCTCGGCACCACGCGCGAGGAGATGCGGCTCGACACGCTCGGCCTCGAGACCACCAAGCACTACTTCCACCACTACAACTTCCCGCCGTTCTCCGTGGGCGAGGCCGGCTTCATGCGCGGCCCGAAGCGCCGCGACATCGGCCACGGCGCGCTCGCCGAGCGGGCGCTCGTGCCGGTCGTCCCGAGCACCGAGGACTTCCCGTACACGATCCGCGTGGTCTCCGACATCCTCGAGTCGAACGGCTCGTCGTCGATGGCGTCGGTCTGCGGGTCGAGCCTCTCGCTGATGAACGCCGGCGTGCCGCTCAAGGCGCCGGTCGCGGGCATCGCGATGGGCCTGATCAAGGAGGGCGACGACTACGTCGTGCTCTCCGACATCGCGGGCGTGGAGGACCACCTCGGCGACATGGACTTCAAGGTCGCCGGCACCGACACGGGCATCACCGCGCTCCAGATGGACATCAAGATCACGGGCGTCACGTTCGAGATCCTGCGGGACGCGCTCTCGCAGGCCAAGGAGGGGCGCACGTTCATCCTCGGCAAGATGGCCGAGGTCATCTCCGAGCCGAGCGAGGAGCTCTCCCCGTACGCGCCGCGGATCACCTCGATCCAGATCGACACCGACAAGATCGGGATGGTCATCGGCAAGGGCGGCGAGACGATCCGGGCGCTCTCGGAGGAGTTCGACGCCCAGATCGACATGCAGGACGACGGCACCGTGCTGGTCTACGCCTCGAACGGCGAGCAGGGCGACGCCCTGATCGAGCGGATCCGCTCGATGACCAAGGACGTCGAGGTCGGCGACGAGTTCACCGGCAAGGTCGTGAAGACCACGACCTTCGGCGCGTTCGTCGAGCTCTCCAAGGGCACCGACGGCCTGCTGCACATCTCGAACATCAAGCCCGGCGAGCGCGTCGAGTCGGTCGAGGACGTGGTCAACCGCGGCGACGAGGTGAGCGTGAAGGTGGTCGAGGTCGACCGCGAGCGCGGCCGGATCGGCCTGCGCATGGCCGACGACCCGGACGTGGCCGGCAAGTCGCCGGAGGAGCTGGCCTCGGTCGGCACCGGCGGCGGCGGCGGTGGCGGCGGCGGAGGCCGCGGCGGCGACCGCGGCGGGCGCGGCGGGCGTGACCGCGATCGCGGCGGGCGCGGCGGGCGCGACGGTGGCGGCGACCGCGGCGGCGACCGCCCCAACTACGCCCGCGACGAGCGCTAGCCAGAGCACTGAGCACCACCGACGGCCACAGCCTCACTCGGCTCGACTCGGGAGTCCGGGTCGTGTCCGAGCGGCTGCCGTCGGTGCGCTCGATCGCGCTCGGCCTCTGGATCGGCACGGGCTCGCGCAACGAGCGCCCCGAGCAGGGCGGCATCTCGCACTTCCTCGAGCACCTGCTGTTCAAGGGGACCGACCGCTACACGTCGGTGGAGATCGACCAGATCTTCGACGGCATGGGCGCCGAGGCCAACGCCGGCACGGGCAAGGAGACCACCTCGGTCTACTCGCGCTTCCTCGACGAGCACCTCGAGACCGCCTACGACCTGCTCGCCGACATGGTGCTGCGGCCGACCTACCCGGACATCGACTCCGAGCGCCAGGTGGTGATCGAGGAGATCGCCATGTACGAGGACGAGCCCTCCGACAAGGTCCACGACGTCCTCGCGACGGCGATCTACGGCGACCACCCGCTCGGCCGGCCGATCATCGGCACCGCCGAGGTGGTCGGCAGCGTGCCGGTCCCCGACATCGCGGCGTACCACGACGCGCGCTACGTGGGACCCAACCTGGTCGTGGCCGCTGCCGGCAACGTGGACCACGACCGCCTGGTCGAGCTGACCGAGCGCTTCTTCGACGCCCCCGGCGGCAGCACCGGCGGCCCGGAGCCCGCGCCGGGCGCCTGCCCGCCGCGCGCCGCCTTCCACGAGAAGAAGACCGAGCAGTACCACCTCTGCCTCGGCGGCCCCGGGATCGCCCGCCACGACGAGCGTCGCTTCGCCCTGCGCGTGCTCGACACGCTGCTGGGCGGGTCATCGTCGTCGCGCCTGTTCCAGGAGGTGCGCGAGAAGCGCGGGCTGGCCTACGCGGTCTACTCGTACGCGAGCCACTACGCCGACTCCGGCCAGGTCGGCCTCTACGTCGGTACCCGCCCCGACAACGTGGCCGAGGCGATGGACGTGATCGGCACCGAGCTGCGCCGGGTCGTGGAGGAGCCGGTCGCCGAGGAGGAGCTCACGCGGGCGAAGGAGAACGTGAAGGGCCGCATGGTCCTCTCGTTCGAGTCGACGCTGAGCCGCATGAACCGCCTCGGCGGCTCCGTCCTGATGGACGTGCCGCTGCTCACGCTCGACGAGATGATCGCGGCGGTCGACGCGGTCGAGCGCGACGACGTCTCCGCGCTCGCCGCCGAGCTGTTCGCACCCGAGAAGCTCTCCGCCGCCGGCGTGGGGGAGGGCGAGGACGCCTTCAGGCGCGCGCTCGAGCCGGTCAACGGCGCGCTGGCGGCCGCGGCGTGATCAACGTCGCGGTGTCCGGCGCGGCCGGGCGGATGGGGCAGGCGGTGGTGGCCGCCGTGGAGGGCGCCGACGACATGGCGCTCGTCGGCAAGGCGGACCCGACGCTCGAGAGCTCGCTCCAGGACGTGCTCGGCGACGCCGACGTGGTCGTGGACTTCACGACCCCCGACGTGTGCCTCTCCAACGCGCGGCTCTGCCTCGAGGCCGGCGTGCACTGCGTGATGGGCACCACCGGGGCCGACTTCACCCAGCTCGAGGGGGTGGGCAGCGCGAACCTGTTCGTGGCGCCCAACTTCGCGATCGGGGCGGTGCTGATGATGGAGGCGTCGAAGCTCGCCGCCAGGCACATGCCCGAGTGCGAGATCGTCGAGCTCCACCACGACCGCAAGCTCGACGCGCCGTCCGGGACCGCCGCGCGCACCGCCGACCTGATCCGGGAGGCGGGCGGGAACGTGCACGAGCCGATCCACTCGGTCCGGCTGCCGGGCCTCGTGGCCCACCAGGAGGTCATCTTCGGCGGCGAGGGCCAGACGCTCTCGATCCGCCACGACTCGATCAACCGCGAGTCGTTCATGCCCGGCGTGCTGCTGGCGGTCCGCCGGGTCGGGTCGCTCGAGCGCTCGCCCACGTTCGGGCTCGAGACGCTGCTGTAGCGGTTTCCGCCCGTCGCGCCTAGGCTCGAAGCGAATGCGGCTCGCACTGGTCCTCGCGCTGCTCGGCGCGCTCGTACTCGCCCCCTCGGCGGAGGCCTACAAGCGCCTCGGCTACAGGTTCCCGTCGCGCACGATCACCTACCACGACGCGACCGGCTCGCGCTACAAGAAGGAGGTCGCCGCCGCGGCGGCGGCGTGGAACAAGAGCGGCGTCAAGGTCCGCTGGGTCAGGGCCTCGCGGAGCCGCGCCCGGGTGCCGATCCGCGTGACCGACAAGATCCCCTCCGCGGGGCTCGCCTGGTACTTCGGCAACGGCCGCGGGCTGATCCAGCTCAAGTCGGACCTGAGGAAGGGCCAGCTCACCGAGATCGCGGGGCGCGGCGTGGCGACGCAGGTGATCGTCCACGAGATGGGCCATGTCATGGGCCTCGACCACGTGACCAACACCTGCGCGATCATGCAGCCGAGCCTCGGCCTGGGATGCAAGCAGCCGCCGGAGATCTGGCGCTTCCGCTGCCGGCTGCTCGAGAAGGACGACCTGCGCGGCGGCGTGGCGCTGTTCGGCGGCAAGATCGGCAAGCTCGGCCCGGAGTTCTGCGACCGCGTGCCGCAGCCGGCGGCCGCGACGGAGCTGAGCGTGGCGCCCGGCGCGCCCGACGACGAGGGCCTCTCCGGCGTCAGCGTGGGCTGGAGGACGCCGAAGGGCACGGAGCTCGAGTCGGTGCGGATCCTGCGCCGGCGCGACGTCTGCCCGGCCGGGCCCGACGACAAGGACGCCGACGAGGTGGAGACGGCGCCCGCCAATCCCGGGCAGACCCAGACCGCCACCGACTACCGCGGCTTCCCCGCCACCGGCCGCTACTGCTACGCCGTGGTCGTCTACGGGAAGTTCGGCCGCCCCGGGAAGCTGGCCACCGTCGTCTACGACCACACCGGTCCGCCCGCCGCCGAGTTCCGCCCGTCCGCGGACTTCGACTGGGAGCCTGCCAACGCCGACGGCACGACGATCGCCTTCACCGACCACTCGGAGGTCCAGGAGGGCCAGATCGTCGCGTGGCGCTGGGACTTCGCCGACGGGTCCGGCTCGGACGAGCGCAACCCGACCCACACCTTCGCGCCGGGCCAGTACACGGTCGCCCTGACCGTGACCGACGACCAGGGCCGGACGGACACCGTCAACCGCACGGTCTACGTCGACGAGCCGATCGACAACAGCGGCGAGCAGCCCTAGGTGTAAGTCCCGAGCACGTTGGTCCGCTCGGCGAGCCGAGCAACCGGCGGCTTGTGGCCGAGAGCCGAGTGTCGTCGCTGATGGTTGTAGCGCCAGAGCCAGCCGTCAAGCGCTGCCGTGCGCTCTGAGCT
>DASVWC010000057.1:0-29245 GCA_036389835.1 Thermoleophilaceae bacterium
CTCGGGGCCGGCGATCACTCGCATGATCCCCTCCTCGAGCTCGACCATGGTGATCTCGCGGTTGCCCTTGCGGGCGGTCAGCAGGGCCGACTCGTTGATCAGGTTGGCGAGGTCGGCGCCGGTGAAGCCCGGGGTCTGGCCGGCGAGGACGTCGAGGTCGAGCTCGGTGGCCAGCGGCTTGCCGCGGGTGTGGACCTCGAGGATCTTCTTGCGGCCCTTGCGGTCGGGACGGTCGACGGCGATCTGGCGGTCGAAGCGGCCGGGGCGCAGCAGCGCGGGATCGAGGATGTCCGGGCGGTTCGTGGCGGCGATGAGGATGATGTTGTCCTTCATCTCGAAGCCGTCCATCTCGACGAGGAGCTGGTTGAGCGTCTGCTCGCGCTCGTCGTGGCCGCCGCCGAGGCCGGCGCCGCGGTGGCGGCCGACCGCGTCGATCTCGTCCATGAAGATGATGCAGGGGCTGTTCTGCTTGGCCTGCTCGAAGAGGTCGCGCACGCGGCTCGCGCCGACGCCCACGAACATCTCGACGAAGTCGGAGCCCGAGATCGAGAAGAACGGGACGCCCGCCTCGCCGGCGACCGCGCGGGCGAGCAGCGTCTTGCCGGTACCCGGCGGGCCGTAGAGCAGGACGCCCTTCGGGATGCGGGCGCCGAGCGCCTGGAACTTCTTGGGGTTCTCGAGGAACTCCTTGATCTCGTGGAGCTCCTCGACCGCCTCGTCCACGCCGGCCACGTCGCGGAAGGTGATCTTGGGCGCGTCGACCGACATGCGCTTGGCCTTGGACTTGCCGAAGCTCATGACCTTCGAGCCTCCGCCCTGCATCTGGTTGATGATGAAGAGCCAGAAGATCAGGAAGATCACGAACGGCAGGACGTAGGTGAGCACCGAGAGCCAGCCGCCGCCCCCCTTGCCCTTCACGTCGACCTCGACGTTCTTCGCCAGCAGCGTGTTGACGAGGCTCTGCTCGGTGTTGTCCGGGTAGGCCGTCGTGAACTTCTGCGGCTTGCCGTCGGCGATCGACTCGAAGTCGATCGTGTTGTCCTTGGTGTTGAGCGTCGCCTTCTTGACGTCGCCGGCGTTCACCTGGGACACGAACTGGTCGTAGCGCGGGGCCTTCTTCTCCTCGCCCGGGCTGATGAGCTTCTGCGCGAAGAACGCCAGCACCACGACGATCAGGATCGGGAATGCGGCGCTCTTGAAGAATCTGCTCATGGGGCGTCTATTCCAGTTCAGGGACCAGACCCCTACTACAGGGGTAACGACGCAGCGTAGCAGGGGTAGTTGGAGGGTTTTGCCGCTTTTACAAGGGTTCGGAGGCGACCCTAGAGCGGATCACTCAAGCGTCCTTCAAGACGGCCACGAACGGGAGGTTGCGGAACTTCTCCCCGTAGTCGAGGCCGTACCCGATCACGAACTGGTTGGGGATCTCGAAGCCGGTGTAGCGGATCGGGAGGTCCACCTTGCGGCGCTCCGGCTTGGTCAGGAGGGCGCAGACCTCGAGCGAGGCTGGCTCGCGGGCGCGCATCGTGCGCAGGAGGTACGAGAGGGTGAGGCCGGAGTCGACGATGTCCTCGACGATGAGGACGTCGCGGCCCTCGATCGGCGCGTCGAGGTCCTTGAGGATCCGCACCACGCCCGAGGAGTCGGTCGAGGAGCCGTAGGAGGCGACGGCCATGAAGTCGACCTCGCACGGGACGGTGAGGTGGCGCATGAGGTCGGAGAGGAAGAACACCGCGCCCTTGAGGACGCCGACCAGGAGCAGGTCGCGGCCCGCGTAGTCGGCCGAGACCTCCGCGCCGAGCTCGCGGACCCGCTCGGCGAGGCGCTCGGGCTGGACGAGGGTCTCGCCGATCGCGTCGGTCACGCGCCGAGTCTATGCGGGGCGGCGCGCCGAGAGGGCGACGGCCTGCGCGTCCGCGGCGGGATCGGCACGGAAGCGCTCGTCGACCGCGACGCCGGCCACCCAGGCGACCTGGCCCTCGGACTCGACCACCGGCACGCGGGCGCGCTCGGCGCGCGGCACCTTGCGGTCGGTGAAGAGGTCCTGGAGGGTCTTGGTCCCGCCGAGGCCGGCCGGCCGCATGCGGTCCCCGGGTCGCCAGGGGCGCACGAGGAGGCCGGAGACGGCGACGCGGGGGTGGAGGAGGACGCGGCCGGCGGCGCCGGGCGCGCCCGCGGCGGGCCCCGAGCCGCCCTCGCCCCCGCCCGCGGCGCCCCGCCCGTCCGCGCCGCCCGCGGCGGGCCCCGAGCCGCCCTCGCCCCCGCCCGCGGCGCCCGGCCCGTCCGCGCCGGACCCCGAGCCGCCCTCGCCCCCGCCCGGGTCCGGCCCGCCCGCGCCCCCCGCGAGCGCCGCCTCGAGGTGCCACTCGCCGAAGTCCACCGCGCCCGGCACCGGCAGCCCGACCGGCTCCGGCGCACGCGGCTGCGGGTCGCGCGCGAACCGCAGCCGCCCGTACTCGGCGACCGCGCGGATCCCGCCGGCCAGGTGGACCTCCCCGCTGCCCTCGTCGGGGAGGGCGAGCACCCGCTCGGCGTCGGCGCGCGAGACCGCCACGTCACCCGCCGCGGTGCGCAGAGCGAGCCGCGCAAGCGCGGGCGGCAGCCCGCGCAGCGCCGCCAGGGAGAGGGTCAGACCCTCCCCCCTCGCCTCCCCCGCGGGTGAGGGTCTGACCCTCCCCCTTTCCGTACCCGCGGGTGGTCCCACCACCCCGGACAGGGCGTCGGCCAGCGCCGCGTCCATCACCTCACCCTCCTCGCGCAGCTGCGCCGCGGTCTCCGCGATGTTGCGCTCCGCCTCCGGATTCAGCGCGCGCAGCGCCGGGAGCACCTCCGCCCTCACGCGCGCGCGCGCGAAACCAACGTCGCTGTTCGACGGGTCCTCGCGCCAGTCGAGTCCGCGCGCCCGGCAGTACTCGCGCGCCTCCGCACGCGTGATCGCCAGCAGCGGCCGGACCAGCCGGCCCCGCCGCGGCGCCATCCCGAGCAGCGCACGGCGCCCCTGCGAGACCGCCAGCCGGTACAGCACCGTCTCCGCCTGATCGGAGGCCGTGTGGGCCGCCGCGTAGTCGCTGGCCGCGTGGCGCGCGGCGAGGGAGTAGCGCACCTCGCGCGCCTGCGCCTGCACGTTCCCGCTCCCGCGCGCGGCCGGCAGGTCCACGCGCTCGACGACCAGCGGCACGCCCAGCCGCTCGCACAGCTCCCGGCAGAAGGCCGCGTCCTCGCCGCTCTCCGCCCTCAGCCCGTGGTCCACGTGCAGCGCCGACACCTGCGCGCCGAGCCGCACGGCCACGTCGAGCAGGCAGACCGAGTCGCCGCCCCCCGAGAGCATCACGAGCAGCGGCCGCCCCGCCGCCACCAGCCCGCTCGCGCGCGCCGCCCGCAGCGGCGCATCGGCCTCAGTCCCGCGCGTGGACACGGCAGAGCGAGCGCGGCTGGTCGAATCCCTTCAGCTTCACCTGGCCGATGTTCTCGAACTGGAGGTGGTCGTCGTCGCGGATCTCGTCCATGACGGAGTCGCTGACGAGCACCTCGCCGCCGCGCGCCCGCGCCACGACCCGCGCGGCCAGGTTCACGTCGCGCCCGTAGTAGTCGCCGTCCCGGTAGAGAGCGACCCCCGAGTGGATCCCGATCCGCGGCGTCGGCCGCTCGCCCCAGAGCCGCTGGAACCCCACCGCCCAGTCGGTCATCGCCCCCGGGTCCGCCCCGACGATCATCACCTCGTCGCCGATCGTCTTGATCACCCGCGCGTCGTCGGGGAGCGTCTCGGTCACCGCGTCGATGAAGCGCTCGACCGTCGTCAGCGCCTCCTCCTCGCCGGCCTCCTCGGTGAAGCGGGTGTAGCCGGCGAGGTCGGCGAAGCCGACTGTCACCCGGAGCCTGCCGAGGTCGACCGACTCGTCGAGCTCGACCTCCATGTGCCCGACCACGTCGCGCTCCACGAACTCCGACAGGAAGCGCTGGTGCAGGTAGTCCATCAGCGGCGAGGCCAGCGGGAGCAGGTCCCGCGCGAGGTCCTCCATCTCCTCCGCCATCTGGAGGCCGGGCACGCCCTGGCGCATGAGCGGCTCGTGCACGTAGATGTGGAAGAGCCGGGTCTCGGCGTCGGCGAGGCGCGCGAGCGATTGCCCGTACACGCGCAGTAGCTGGAGGAAGGCGACGAGCGGGAAGCCCGCGTCGAGGACGGAGGCCACGTACTGGAGCGCGCGCACGTCCTCGCGCGTGACGGTCTCGGGCCGGCGCGGGGCGAAGCCGAGCGTGCTCCAGATCCGCTCCACCATCGCCGGCTCGAGCCCGGCCTCGGCGGCGGCGTCCTCGAACGACACGCGCTCGACCCCGTCGCCGTCCGGCGAGAGCAGCTCCTCGACGAACCCGGTGGCGAGCCGGCCGTCCTCCCCGGCCTCGCGCAGCTCCTGCAGCGAGTGCCCGCGATCGCGCAGCCGCGCGACCATGCGCGCGTGCGAGACCGCGACCGGGGGCCACTCGTTCGCGTCCTCGTGCTCGGGGATGACCCCGGTCTGCGCCCAGCGCTTCAGGGTCGCGGGGGTGACCCCCACGAGGTCGGCGGCCTCCCTGAGGCTGAGGGCGCGCTCAGTCACCCCGATCACGCTACCGGCGCCAAGGTAGACTCGCGCGCCCCAAGGTCTGAGGGAGGAATCAGGTGAGTTACTTCGTCACCGGTGCGACCGGCTTCATCGGGCGCCATCTGGTCGAGTTGCTGCTGAGGCGCGAGGGGACCATCCACGCCCTCGTGCGGGAGGGATCGCGCGGCCGCCTCGACGAGCTCATCGAGAAGCTCGGCGCCCAGGACCGGATCGTGCCAGTCGTGGGGGACCTGACGAAGGAGCGCCTGGGGATCTCCGACTTCGGCGAGCGCGTCGACCACTTCTTCCACCTCGCCGCGATCTACGACATGGCCGCGGACCCGGACGAGATGCTCCGGGCGAACGTCGAGGGCACCCGGCACGTCGTGGAGTTCGCCAACTCGATCGACGTCGGCACCTTCCACCACACGAGCTCGATCGCCGTCGCCGGCAAGTACCGCGGCCTCTTCCGCGAGGACATGTTCGACGAGGGCCAGAAGCTCCCTCACGCCTACCACGAGTCGAAGTTCGAGTCGGAGAAGCTCGTGCGCAAGGAGCTCGAGGCGCCGCTGCGGGTCTACCGCCCCGGGATCGTGGTCGGCCACTCGATCACCGGCGAGATGGACAAGGTCGACGGGCCGTACTACTTCTTCAAGCTGATCCAGCGGATCCGCGCGACGTTCCCCCAGTGGTTCCCGATCGTCGGCATCGAGGGCGGCAAGGCGAACCTCGTGCCGGTGGACTTCGTCGCGCGCGCGATGGACCACATCGCGCACATGCCGTCGGACGAGCTGCCGTGCGAGACCTTCCACCTGGTCGACCCCGAGCCGATGACCATCGGCCAGTCGCTGAACGAGTTCGCGAAGGCCGCCCACGCGCCGCAGTTCGCGATGCGGGTGGACTCGAACATCACGAACGTCGTGCCGGCCCCGGTGCGCGCGGGCCTCAACGCGATCCCGACGGTGAAGAACATCCGTGAGACCGTGCTGCGCGACCTGCACATCCCGCCGGCCGCGCTCGAGAACCGGGAGTTCGAGGCCGACTTCGACGCGCGCGAGACCCAGCGCGCCCTGAGCGGCACCGGGATCGCCGTCCCGCCGCTGTCCACCTACGCGACGAAGCTCTGGGACTACTGGGAGCGCAACCTCGACCCCGATCTCTTCCGCGAGCGCAGCCTCACGAAGTCGATCGAGGGGAAGAGGATCCTGATCACCGGCGCCTCGAGCGGCATCGGCCGCGAGACCGCGCTCAAGATCGGCGAGGCCGGCGGCGAGGTGATCCTCGTCTCGCGCACGCGCGAGAAGCTCGACGAGGTGGCCGAGGGGGTGCGCAAGAACGGGGGGACCGCGCACGTGCACCCGTGCGACCTCTCCGACATGGACGACATCCAGCGGCTCGCCGACGAGGTGCTCGAGGAGCACGGCGGGATCGACATCCTGGTGAACAACGCCGGCCGCTCGATCCGCCGCTCGCTCAAGGCCTCCTACGACAGGTTCCACGACTTCGAGCGGACGATGCAGCTGAACTACTTCGGCGCGCTGCGGCTGATCCTCGCGTTCATGCCGGGGATGCGCGAGCGCAAGGGCGGCCACATCATCAACGTGTCGTCGATCGGGGTGCAGACGAACACGCCGCGCTTCTCCGCGTACGTGGCGTCGAAGGCGGCGCTGGACGCGTTCTCGCGCTGCGTCGCCCCCGAGGTGATCGGCGACGGGGTGCACATCACGACGATCTACATGCCGCTCGTCCGGACGCCGATGATCGCGCCCACCAACATCTACGACGCGTTCCCGACGCTCACCCCCGACGAGGCGGCGCAGATGATCGCCGACGCGATGATCGACAAGCCGAAGCGGCTGGCCACGAGGCTCGGGACGTTCGGTCAGATCCTCTACTCGGTGTCGCCGAAGATCGTCGACCAGGTGATGAACACCGCGTACAACATCTTCCCGGACTCGAAGGCGGCGAAGGGCGACAAGAAGCCGAGCGCCGAGGCGTCAGGCGACGGCGACCGCGGGAAGGGCGAGCAGCAGGAGATGTCCACCGAGGCGATCGCGATGGCGTACCTGATGCGCGGGGTGCACTTCTAGCGCTCGCGCCGCGGCGTGGCCGATCAGTAGTTCCCGACGGCGCGCCCGCGCGCGGACGGGACGGCGTACGGGGGCGTGGGGACCAGCTCGACCCGATGCGCCACCACCGAGTAATGCGCAAGCGGTGGCTTATGTGAGTACTGCACGTCGATGTTGAGTCGGCCGACCACGGTGGCCGTGTCGCCGGCCTGCGCCCTCTGACCCAGGCTGCTCGTCAGGCCCGGCGAGAGCACTAGCAGGACGTCGAACACGCCCGCATCGCCATCTCCGTCGAGAGTCTCGCGAGCGACCTCGAGCACCCGATGGCTCCAGCCGGCGGGTAGCGGCTCAGCGGAGACCTGTCCTGACAGGCGGCCCATGAGGCACACGACGTTCAAGCCGCTTGCCCTCTTCGCGTACGCCCGAGACTCGCCATTCGCGCGAGTGTGGCCGATCGAATCGCTGTTCCTAACCACGGTCGTGGTCCATACAACGGTCGTCCACCGGCCCAGTGCGAGGCAGGTGTCGCCGAGTCTGCTCGAGACGGCGACGCCGTGCCTCGAACCATTGCTTTTAGCGCCCTTCTTTGGTCAGCGGTAGCGAATGATCACGTCACACACCTCCTCACGCAGGGTCCTGAATGCTTGAGTTTCCTTTAGCATACAGGATGACTTAGCGCTTTGTGATGCGTGTTTGTTGGTGCTGGCGCTGACCGTGTCGGCCTTGGACGGAAGAGGGAACAGGGCGCTAGCCGGAAGTGAACAAAATAGTTAGAGTGTTCAATGAAGCTCCTTGCGCGGAACGGGTTTGACGACACCGGTAGACATCACCGATCCAACGATCGCGAAGGCCTACGCGCATCCCTTGCGGGTGCAGATCCTCAGCCTGCTAGAGGATCGCGTCGCGACCCCCAGGCAACTTGCTACCGAGCTTGGGGCGGGTCTTTCGACGACCAGCTACCACGTTCGGCAGCTGGCAGCGCTCAAGCTCATCAAGCTGGTCAAGCGCCGGATGAAGCGCGGAGCGGTGGAGCACTACTACACCGCGACGGTGCGGCCGACGATTACGAATGCGGCATGGGCCCGAGTACCCTCGATCGTGAAGCGTGCCCTCGTCGGCGGGAAGATCGCACAAACGGGCGAGGAGATTGCGGCCGCCGCCGAGCGCGGGGGCTTCGATCGAAACGACGTTCACTTCAGTCGTACTCGACTACGGCTTCTGCCAGAAGACTGGAAACAGGTATCCGACGTCTTCGAGCGTGCTTTGAAGGACCTCGACGCGATTAGGACTGCGAGCGCCGCTGAGATCGAGAAGAACCCGGACGCCGAGGTGCATGAAGCTAGCGCAGTGATGATGTTCTTCGAGACGTTCGTCCCGTTCGACGACCACGCCGCTCGTCAGGCGCCCGATGAGGATTTGGAAGATCTCACGGCTCACGGCTAGGCGTTGCCCCCCGGTGAGGGGCTGGCGACCCCCAGGCGGGTGGCCCCGGTCGCGTCAGCTCACGCGCCCAGCAGCGAAGTGAGGTAATTGCTCAATCCGGTTTGAGTTTCGATCGGTTCAGAGGAGTACAGTGCGGCCGACGCGCTCGTGACGGTTCCCGTCGATATCACTGACGCGAGGCTGCTCAGGGCCTACGCGCACCCGCTTCGCATACAGATCCTGAGGCTGCTCGACAACCGGGTGGCCAGTCCCAAGCAGATCGCGGCGGAGCTCGAGACCCCACTTCCGAACACGGCGTACCACGTGCGCCAGCTCGCGGCGCTCGGCCTGGTGGAGCTCGTCCGGCGCACCGCCCGCGGCGGCGCGATCGAGCACCACTACACGGCGAAGCTGCGGCCGATCATCCCGGACGACGTCTGGGCGGACCTGCCCGACATCGTGAAGCGCGCCTTCAGCAGCGGCGGGCTCCAGGAGGCGATCCCGCAGCTCGTCGCCGCCGCCGACGCCGGCGGGTTCCAGCACGAGGACTCGCACTTCTCCCGCACGCCGGCGCGAGTCGACGAGAAGGGCTGGAAGGCGATTTCGCGCGAGCTGCTCAAGACGCTCAGCCGGATCCAGGGCCTCGTCGAGGAGAGTGAGGCGCGACTCGCCAAGCACCCGGGCGAGGAGGGCATCACGGCGATGGTCGTCATGGCCTTCTTCGAGCAGGCCGAGCAGAGCGCGGCCGAGGAGCGGCGCCCTGACGGGGCTATTCGGCGAGGTGCGGGTAATCGCTCTCGATCATCGCGCGGTACTTCGCGAAGACGGGTTTCGTGATCGGCACCAGCGCGAGCGCCTTCTTCACGTCACCACCGGTCCTGATCCGCCGGCGAGCGATCGCCATGGCGATGTTCTCCTTGCCCTGGAAGTAGCGGTTCGCGACGCCGGAGTCCATGGTCATCCTGACCTGTGGCTCCCAGTCGACCTCGTCCGTCCACTCCCAGCGCAGGTGACGGCCCTCCGCTCCGTCCGCGGCGGTGACGTTGACGACCAGGTCGAGGTCGGGGAACTCGAAGCGCTGCGGCGTGTCCGCGGCCCACAGCTTCGGACCCATCTCGGGATCGGTGCTCATCAGCTCGAAGGCGCCGTCGATGACCTCGCGGCACTCGCCGGCCGACCGGAATCCCATCGGCCGAACCCTAGATGAAGGTCGAGCGGCGCTTGGCGAGGTTGTCCCAGACCCGTTGCTGGATCAGCTCGCGCACGTGCTCGGAGAGCTCGAACACGAGCGCGCGATCGGTGGCGGCGTCCGGGCCGAACTCGGAGAGGTCGATCGGCTCGCAGAACTCCATGCGCCAGCGTGACGGGAGCGGGATCGCGCCCAGCGGCCCGAGCGCGGGGAAGGTGGGCGTGATCGGGAAGAACGGCATGCCGGCCAGCCGGGCGAGCAGCGGCGCGTCCGCGATCTTGGGGTGGATCTCCTCGCTCCCGACGATCGCGACCGGCACGATCGGCGCCCCCGTGCGCAGCGCTATCTCCACGAACCCGCCGCGCCCGAAGCGCCGCAGCCGGTAGCGGTCGCGGTACAGCTTCTGCGTGCCGCTCGTGCCCTCCGGGAACACCGCGACGAGCTCCTCCTGCTCGAGCAGCCGCAGCGCGTTGTAGGGCGAGGCCGGAACACCCCCGAGCTTTCGGATAGCCACCGACACGTAGGGGAGGTCGAAGGCCCAGTCGAGCACGGTGAAGCGCGGGTAGCGCGGGAGCGGGTGCTCGCGCTGCAGCGCCACGCCGATCATCGCGGCGTCCCACGGGAGGATCCCGGCATGGTTGGCGACCAGCAGCGCGCGGCCGTGGCTCGGCACGGCCTGGACGTTCTCGGCATGGACGCGCCACCAGCGGTCGTAGAGGAACTCGAGGAACGGCAGCGCGGCCTCGGCGAACTCCTCGTCGAGGCCCCAGTCGTCCTCGGAGTACTCGCCACCGAGCCGGCGCATGATCGCGTCGAGGCTCTCGCGCGCCTCGCGCGGCAGCGAGGTCGCGGCACCCGCGAGCGCCGCGGCGGGCGCCGACCCGCTCTCGAGCCCGCCGCGCAGCGCGCGCAGGAACGCCACGACCGTTCCGAGCGGCGGTCCGTCGCTCACGCCGCCACCGCCTGCGGGGCGCGCGCGTAGTCGCGCACCGCCTCGACCGTGCTGTACCGCGGGGCGAAGCCGACCTCCTCGACGAGCCGGGTGGTGTCGACGCCGCGCCCGTAGCGCAGCAGCCGCCGGAAGTCCGGCGAGAAGCTGAACAGACCGAGGCGGCGGCCGAGCTGGGTCGTGGTCCCGAACAGGGGGCCGGGCACGGGCAGCATCGGCCGGCCGGCGAGCCGGATCGCGCGCGTGAGCCCGATCGTGCCGGCCGCCGCGACGTTGATCGCGCCCGCCACCGGCCGCAGGACGGCGGCGACCAGCGCGTCGAGCGCGTCCTGCTCGTGGATGAGCTGGATCCGCGGGTCGAAGCCGAGGTAGGTCGGCACCACCGGTAGCGAGAGGTAGCGGGTGATCTGGGTCGGGTGCTCGGGCCCGATCGTGAGCTGGTAGCGGAGCATCGAGCAGACCACGTCCTCGTGGCGGCGGCGGAAGGTCTCGAACAGGTTCTCGATCTCGGCGACGTCGCGCTGGAACCGGGTCCTCAGCGGGTAGAGGCGCGCCATGTCCTCGCTGAAGAACTGGGGCGCCGCCGGCTCGGACCCGTAGATGCCGGCCGAGCCGCGGACGACGATCGCGCGCAGCGTGTCCACCCGCTCGCAGGCGGCCAGCAGCTGGAGCGAGCCGATCACGTTGATGTCGTGCGCCGCGCGCGCCGACATCCCCGGGCCGGGCTGGCGCACGATCTGGTTGTGGACGATCGTGTCGACGCCGGTGGGCTCGATCAGGCGGGCGATCTCCGGGTCGCGGATGTCGGCGTCGATGAGCTCCGTCCGGCGCAGCGACGCCCGCGGGCGCTTGGTGTCGAGGCCGGCCACGTACTCGACGGTCGGGTCCTCCTCGAGCCGGCGCGCCAGCTCGGTGCCGAGATAGCTCGCGATGCCCGTGATGAGGATGCGGCGGCCGGGCACTTAGCTGCGCGCGCGGCCGGACCGCGAGGCGGAGCCGCCGCGCTTGGCGGAGGCGGAGGAGCCGCGCTTGGCGGACCCGGCCGCGCCGCCTCGCTTCGCCGGCAGCCGCTCCTCGATCGCGTCGAGGCGGCGGGCGATCGCCCTCAGTTCGCGCTTGATCTCGCCGAGGTCGTCCGTGGTGACCGGCCGGCGCTGCTCGAGCGTCCCGCGCACGCGCTCGCGGACCGCCTCGGCGCCCTCGCCCGCGTCGCGCACACGCTCGCGGACCGCCTCCGCGCCCGCCTCGGCCCCGCGCACCAGCTCGTCGACCGCCTCCTGGGCGCGCCCGCGGGTCTCGCGGGTCGACTCGCGCGTGGCCTGCACGGTGCGCTCGACCGCCTCGCGGACGGCCTCGGGCAGGCGCTGCGCGGGTGACTTTCGCTCGGCCATCGGAGGGCCGCAGTGTCCCATACCCTGGCGCGGTGCCCGCGCCGACCCCCCACCTGAACCCGTCGGCCGACCTCGCCGGCCGGGTCCTGCTGCCCGGCGACCCGCACCGGGCGCTCGCGATGGCGCAGGCGCTGCTCGACTCGCCGCGCATGTTCAACGCCCGGCGCGGCCTCTGGGGCTACACGGGCACCGCCGCCGACGGCTCGCCGCTCACGATCCAGTCCACCGGCATGGGCGGCCCGAGCGCCGCGATCGTCGTCGAGGAGCTGATCCGGCTTGGCGCGAGCACGCTGATCCGGACCGGTACCTGCGGCGCCCTCGTCCCCGACCTCGCGCTCGGCGACCTCGTGGCGGCCTCGCGGGCGATAGCCGCGGACGGGGCGAGCAGGGCACTCGGAGCCCGGGGCGAGCTGGCGGGCGATCCCGGCCTGACCGACGCCCTGGCCGCGGGCGGCGCGCACGCCGCAGCGATCGTCTCCACCGACCTCTTCTACGACCCCGAGCCGGAGCGGCTGGAGGGCTGGCGCGCGCAGGGGGCCGTCGCGATCGAGATGGAGGCCGCAGCGGTCCTCGCCGGCGCCGCCCGCCACGGCGTGAGGGCCGCCTGCCTGCTGATGGTCACCGACGAGCTCGCCAGCGGCGAGCGGGTGCGGATGGAGCACGAGGAGATCGAGCGGCACGCGGCACGGCTCGGGGAGGTCGCGCTCGCGGCGCTCGGCGCCGCCGGGTAGGCGCGCGCGACCCGATCGGCGCTTCCGGCCGGCGACCCGCGCGGCGCTCGGCGCCGCCGGCCGGGCGGGACCGCCTACTCGCTGACGGTCAGGCGCTCCTGCGCCCGCGGCGGCGGCTCGGTCCCGGGCGCGACCGCCTGGCGCAGGGCGGCGAGGTCGCGGGCGATCTCGTCGAGGCGCTGGGTCAGCTCGTCCGCAGCGCCGCCCGAGTCCTCGCCGAGCTGGCCGTCGAGCGCGTTCACGCCGGCCTCGATCCGCTCGAGCCGCGCGTCGAGGCGATCGACGCCGTCCTCGACCCCCTCGATCCGCTGCGAGACCGAGCGCAGGCGGCGCGTGAGCCGCTCCACGTCGGCCGCCGAGGGGATGCCGAGCGCACCCATGGCCGCCTCCTGGGCCTGGACCGTCCGCTCGCGCACCTCGAAGGCGCGGCTGAGCGCGGCGTTGAGCACGGGGTTGCCTACCAGCTCCTCCGCGAGCTTGCCCAGCGCCTCCTCACCCTGGCGGGTGAGGCGCTCGCGAATGCCGTCTGCCTGCGGGTCCTCGTCCACGGGGCGGGGAGGGTACACGCATTCGCGCAGAGCGGGAACCCTCCATCCCCAAGTCTAACCCTGAGCTCGAGGGTTAGACCGGCCACCAGGCCGCCCAAGACGCCCCCCAACGCGGTGCCGATGCGCCATCTACGCGCGTGCGCGCGTGGATAAGTGCGGACAACTGAGGCTAAAGCACGTCGTGAAGGGGTATGAATTGCGCACCTTGCTCACGGCCGGTCGCGGCGCTAGCGTTGTAAAGACTTCGTCAGCGCCGCAGCACCGCTCCGCTGAGCGTGTTCTGCGAGACACCATGGAACCCCCTACACCCTCCGCTTGCAGGGCCGAAGCGCGGCTGGATGTGTGCATCCTCCCGCTGAACGTTCTGATAGCTTCCCGCTTCGCTGGCCTAGACGCCCGCTTCGGGAGGAGCATTTGGGAGGACAGAGGCACCGACGCATGAGGAGAAAGCTCCTCTTCGCCACACTGCTGGCAGGCGTCCTCGCGGGTGCACTCGCCATCTTCAGCATGTCCGCGTCCGCCCAGCTGCGGACGTTCCTGGTCAAGCTGCCCACCGGCAACGTGATCCGCGTGACGGTCGACGCCCCGGCCGGCGTGCCGATGGACCAGGTGCCCGGCCTCCCCGGCACGCCGATCCAGGAGCTCACGCCGCCCGGCGGCGGTGACGACGGCGGCAGCCAGCCCGGCGGCAACGGCGGCGGCGACCAGGGCGGCGAGAAGCCGAAGGCCCCGAGCAGCTCGGGCGGCGGCGACCAGGACCGCGGCAGCACGGGCGGCGGCAAGCCGAAGTCCGACAAGGGCTCCGACCAGAAGGGCGAGCGCGGCGAGAAGAAGCCCGACCGCCCGTCGAACGAGCCTCAATCTAAGGATGAGGAAGAGCGCGCCGACAAGCGCGAGGAGAAGAACAAGGACAAGCCGAAGCCCTCACCCAACCGCAACAGCGACGGCACCCCGACCCGCACGAACCCGACCTTCTTCGACGCGCTGCCGACCACCACCCCCGGCACCGCGGTCCCGAACTTCGTCATCCGCAAGTTCCAGGTCCCGATCTTCCTCCTGCCGATCTACCAGGCGGCCGGCATCCAGTACGGCATCCGCTGGGAGATCCTCGCGGCGATCAACGAGATCGAGACCGACTACGGCCGCAACCTGAACGTCTCGAGCGCCGGCGCGCTCGGCTGGATGCAGTTCATCCCGTCGAGCTGGCGCATGTACGGCGTGGACGCCAACGACGACGGCAAGAAGGACCCGTACAACCCGGTCGACGCGATCTTCGCGGCCGCGCGGTACCTGAAGGCCGCCGGCGCCGAGAAGGACCTCCGCCGCGCGATCTTCGCCTACAACCACGCCGACTGGTACGTGGACTCGGTGATGCTCCGCGCCAAGCTGATCGCGGGCGTGCCCGGTGACCTCGTCGGCTCGCTGACCGGCCTGACCCAGGGCCGCTTCCCCGTCGCCACCCGCGCGCGCTACGCCGACGACGTGCTCGAGGCCGAGCTCAAGCGCCGGGTCAAGAAGGGCGAGAACGCCGCCGCCGTGCTCGAGGACGCCGACCGGCGCTCGATCGACATCTTCTCCGACAACGGCGCGCCGGTCGTCGCCGCCAACGACGGGATCATCAAGAAGATCGGCGAGTCCGAGCAGCTCGGCCGCTACATAGTCCTCCAGGACGTGTACGGCAACCGCTACACGTACGCGGGGCTCGGCTCGGTCTCGCAGCTCTACCCGGTGCCGAAGGTCGACCTCGAGGTGGACGACAACGCCGCCAAGGCCGTCTCCGCCAACGCCGGGGACGACCCGAGCCCGGACGCGCCCGCCTCCGCCGGCCGCCAGGCCGACGACAGCGACCGCGTCGCCGCCGACGACGACAGCGCGAGCACCGGGGACAGCGGGCCGAAGGGCACGGTCACCTACAAGCCGCGGATCTTCGCCCACCCGTACCGCACGAACCCGCGCAAGAACGGCGCCGTCGAGCAGATCTTCAACCGCGCGACCTCGCAGAAGGGCTTCGCGACCTACAAGGGCCTGTTCGCCCACGTGTACGGCCTCAACGCCAAGAACGCCGTGCTGCGGCCGCTCAAGCCCGGTTCGCGCGTGATCGCCGGCACGCTGCTCGGCCGCGTCGGCCGCCCGGAGGCGGGCAAGGCCGCGCACCTGCGCTTCTCGATCCGCCCGGCCGGCCGCGGCGCCCCCACGATCGACCCGAAGCCGATCCTCGACGGCTGGAAGCTGCTCGAGTCCACCGCGATCTACCGCGCCAACGGCAAGAACGCGCTCTACTCCTCGAGCGACGCGTTCTCGATCGGGCAGATCCTCCTGCTGCCGAAGCCGCTCCTCCAGAAGCGCGTCCTCTCCGACGAGCGCATCGACATCTACCCCGGCGGCCGCGGCGACATCCGCTCCGGCCAGATCGACCGGCGCGTGCTGGCCACGCTCGAGTTCCTCGCGGAGTCCGGCCTGCGCCCGACGGTCACCTCCCTGCGCACCGGCCACAGCAAGTTCACGACGTCGGGCAACGTCTCCCACCACTGGAGCGGCAGCGCGGTCGACATCGCGCAGATCAACGGCGTGCCGATCATCGGCCACCAGGACAAGGGCGGCGTGACCGAGCAGGCGGTCAAGCGGCTGATGCTCCTCCAGGGCACGATGCGGCCGGACCAGATCATCTCGCTGCTCGACTACGGCTCCAACACGCTCGCGATGGGCGACCACGACGACCACATCCACGTCGGGTTCCGGCCGCTCTACGGCGAGAACAGGAAGCTCGGGCAGCAGGCCCTCGCGGTGCTCAAGCCAGGTCAGTGGGCGAGCCTGATCGACCGCCTGCGCGAGCTCGAGAACCCGGTGGTGCCCACCAAGCCGTCCAAGTACGCGCTGCCGGCGGACAAGAAGAAGCGCTCGAGCGCCGCTCACAGCGGCGAGTAGCCGCCCCGGCGTGCAAGCGCCGCCCCCGGGCGCCCGCTTCCGGTTCGTCCAGTTCGAGTTCGCCCACCCGCTCGGGCCGGCGGACGGCCGCTACCTGACCCGCGCGCGGCCGGACGCCGACCCGGAGCGCATCGTCGTCCTGCGCACGACCGGCGCGACGCCGCGGCCGCTGCTCGGCCGCCGCCGCGCACGCCGCTCCGAGGGCGACGAGCCGGCGCCCGTCCCGGTCGTCCGCGCGACCGTCATCGACACCGAGCCGCTCGCGTCGGCCGCGGAGGCCGGGGCCTGGCTCGAGGCCCTGCGGGGCGACGCGGACGGCCTGCGCGCCGCCGCGGCGGACGCGGCGCGCGAGCTGAACGGCCTGCTGCGCGCCCACCGCGCCGCCGCGGCCGACCCCTCCGTGCGCGACGTGGCCGCCGCCGCCGCGAACGCCGTGCGGGTGGGCTACGGGAGCGGCGACCAGGTCGCGGAGGGCCAGTACGCGGAGGCCTACGACCTGCCGCCGGAGGACGACCGCTCGGCGGTCCGCCGGCGCGCATCCGCCCTCGCTCCGGACGAGCGGCTGGCCGCGATCCTAGGCGGGCGCGACGCGGTGCTGGCGGGCGAGGAGCTCGTGCTGCGGGCGCGCAGCGACCTCGACGCCGGCCGCCCGCGCGAGGCCGCCCTCCAGGCCCGGATCGCCCTCGAGGCCCTGCTCGCCGAGCTCGGGCCCGAGGAGGGCGCCGAGCTGGGTGCGGACCGCGACGCGGTCGGCCGCGCCGCCAACGAGGCGCTGGCGGGCGACCCGGCGGACGAGCTGTCCGAGGCGGTGGCCGCGGCGGTCGCGCGCATGGAGAGCGCCGTGCGCCGCCGCCGGCTCGGTCACCTCACGAACACCTAGGCCCGAATCTTCACCGCCGTTTTACGCCAGTCGCCCAACATGTGGCGAACCTTCGGCCATGACGACCGTTGGTCGAATCAGGGCGGCCGATCTTTGGCCACCTGGCCATGGGAGCGAGAGGCGAGGAGCGCGAAGATGGGTCGAGTGAGAAGAGCGGCGGTCACGAGGATCGAGGACGGACGCGGACGCCGGGCCTCCCGCGCGGTGGCCGCTCGCCGTCAGCTCGATCGTGCTCCCTTCCCCACGCGGCCGGGCGACGACGGGCGGCCGCGCGCGGGCGGCCGCGTGTGGCTGAACGGAGTCGAGGTCGGGGGGACGGATCCTCGCCACGCGCCGCTGGCCGCCTCGTACGACTAGGGCGCGCGGAGCTACAGCGCGGCGACGACCGCCGCAAGCTCCTCGGCCACGTCGCCGGCGAGCTTCACCTCCGCCTCGCGGTCGTAGGCGGTCGGCCCCTGGGTCACGATCGCCACGCGGCCGCCGGACTCGAGCGTCACCCCCGGCAGGGCCGCCACCGGGAACACCTCGAGCGACGAGCCGACGCAGATCATCAGGTCGGCCGACTCGGCCAGCGCCTGGGCCTCGGCCATGGCGGCCGCCGGCAGCAGCTCGCCGAACAGCACGACATCCGGCTTGAGCGGGTGGATGCACGCCTCGCACTCGGGCGCGCCGGGGTGCTCCGCGATGATCTCGAGCACGCGGTCGAGGTGCACGCGGCCGCCGCACTCGAGGCAGACGCAGTGCTCGATCGAGCCGTGCATCTCGATCACGCGCTCGCTGCCGGCCATCCGGTGCAGGCGGTCCACGTTCTGCGTGATCACGCCGCGGATCATCCCGCGCCGCTCGAGCTCCGCGATCGCCTCGTGGGCCGGGTTCGGCCGCTTGTCCACCAGGCTCGCGAAGCGGTCCGCGTAGAACTGCCAGAAGCGGTCCGGGCTCGACCGGAACGCGTCGATGTGGGCGACCTCCATGGGGTTGACCTTCTCCCAGATGCCCTTCCCGGGCGTGCGGAAGTCGGGGATGCCGGACGGCACCGACACCCCCGCGCCCGTCAGGACGACCGCCCGCTCCGCCCCGCGGATCAACTCCGCGAGGCGGACCGCGCTCCCCGTCTCGAGCGCCGGGCTCACTTCCCCTGGAAGCTGGCCTGGCGCTTGCCGAGGAACGCCGAGATGCCCTCCCTGGCGTCCTCCGACCCGAAGGCCGCGGCGAATCCGTGGGCCTCGGCCTCGAGGCCCTCGCCGAGCTCGCCCATGGCGGACACGCTCTTGATCTGCTCGATCGCGATCGGCGCCTTCTCCGCGAGCTTGCGCGCCCACGCGAGGGCGGTGTCGAACAGCTCGTGGTCCGGCACCACCTGGTTGGCCAGGCCGTAGCGCAGCGCCTCGTACGCGCTGATCGCCTCGCCGGTCAGGTTCATCTCGAGCGCCTTGCCCTCCCCCACGAGCCGCGGCAGCCGCTGGGTGCCGCCGAAGCCCGGGATGAGCCCGAGGTTGATCTCGGGCTGGCCGAACGTGGCCGACTCGGCCGCGATGCGGAAGTCGCACGCCATCGACAGCTCGCAGCCGCCGCCGAACGCCAGCGAGTTGACCGCGGCGATCGTGACCGTGCGCGACTTCTCCATGCTGGTCATCAGGCCGTGGCCCATCTTCACGAGCTCGGCTCCCTCGGCGTCGGGCTTCATCTTCGTGAACGCCTTGATGTCCGCGCCCGCGGAGAACGTGAACGGGTTCGAGGACGCGATCACGACCGCGCGCACCTTGCCCTCGAGCTTGCCCCACGCGTCGGCCAGCTCCGTGATCACCTGCGGCGAGAGCGGGTTGGCCGGGGGCCGGTTGAGCCACAGGATCGTGACGTCGCCGCGCGTCTCGAGCGCGATCGTCTCGTAGCTCGAGTCGGCGTCCGGCTGCGGGTACGGGAAGAACCCCTGGCCGGACTTCTTGCCGAGCCGGCCCTGGCTCACGAGCCGCCGGAGGATGAGCGGCGGCGCGAAGCTCTCGCCCCACTCGGCCTCGGCGCGCTCGAGGGCCGCGAGGACCTCGTCGAGGCCCTGCTCGTCGGCGCGCTGGAACGGGCCCGGCAGGATGCCCGCGCCCATCATCATGCCGACGTCGATGTCCTTCATCGAGGCCACGCCCTCCTCGAGGACGAGGCAGCACTCGACGAGCGTCTTGAGCCCGAAGCGCTCGACCAGCGTGTCCAGTGCCTGCGTGCCGGTGCTAGCCGTGCTCATAGAACCCCTTCCCGGTCTTCTGCCCGAGGTTTCCGGCCTCGACCAGCTCCTTCAGCCGCTCCGAGACGTAGAAGCGCTCGCCGTAGCTCTCGGCGATGTGCTCGGCGGTGTGCAGCGTCACGTCGAGCCCGACCATGTCCGCGAGGAAGTACGGGCCCATCGGGATCGTGCCCGAGTCCTTCACGACGCGGTCCACCTCGTGCGGGTCGATCCCCTCCTCGTCGGTGACCCGCCAGATCTCCGACGCCGACGAGTTCAGGATCCGGTTGACCACGAAGCCCGGCACCTCCCCGCAGCGGACCGCGGTCTTGCGGATCTGCTGGACGAAGTTGGCGGCGGACTGCATCGTCTCCTCGGAGGTCTCGTCGCCCTCGATCACCTCGATCAGCCGCATCACGCTGGCCGGCCAGAAGAAGTGGAAGCCGACGACCCGGTCGGGGCGCGTGGTGGCCTCGGCCATCTCGCTGATCGACAGCGACGAGGTGTTCGAGGAGAGGATCGCGTGCCCGGGCGTCACCGCGTCGAGCTCGGCGAAGACGGTCTGCTTGATCTCCATCTTCTCCGGGACGGCCTCGATCACGAAGTCGACGTCCCCGAAGCCCTCGTACTCGGTCGTCCCGGTGATCCGGCCGACGACCTCCTCGAGCTGCTGGTCGGCCTGCTCCTGGGTGATCTTCTCCTTCTTGACGAGCCCCCCGAGCTGGCCCTGGGTGACCGAGCGGGCCTTCTCCAGCCCCTGGTCCACGAACTCCTGCTTCACGTCCTTGAGCACCACCGGGAGGCCCGCGCTCGCGACTACCTGCGCGATCTCGCCCCCCATGGTGCCGGCGCCGACGACGGCGGCTTTGAACACGAACATTCCTAGCGATCCCTCCTGTTGGCGGCCGGGGAAGGCTACAACTCAGCTTCCTCAGCGGCCTCCGTAGCGAAGCGCCGCAGCGTCCTGCGCAGGGCGTCGGCCTGCGCGCGCCTGATGAACAGCACGTCGGTGACCCCGCGCAGCGGGCCCCCCTTCGTCAGCTCGTAGTCCAGCTCGAGCTCCACCAGGCTGCCCTCCCCGTCGGGCTCGAAGCTGACGGTCTGGACCCCGGTGCAGCGCTCCTCGAGGACCTCCGTGACGAGGCGCCGGCCCGGCTGCGACTCGGACACGCGCTCGGTCACGGTCCCGCGCCCCTCGGGCGTGGACTCCCAGACGAGCTTCGCGCCCGCCCCCGGCCACCCCTCGTCGAGGCGCCGCGGCCGCGCGAAGCCGTCCACGAAGGTCGGCCAGCGGCGTACGTCCGCCCAGAGCGCGAAGGCGCGCTCGGGGTCGAGCGCGGTGGCCACCGCCTCGCGGACCACGCCCATCAGTCGTACACCTCGCGGACGATCTCGTCGATCGAGCGCGCGATCGAGTCGAGGAACGGGCGGACCTCCTTCACGAGCCGCTTGTACTCGCGGCGCCCGTCGACCGTCAGCGAGTAGTAGCGGCGGCTGCGGCGCTCCGGGTGCTCCCAGCGGCCCTCGATCAGCCCCTTCGACTCGAGCGAGCGCAGCAGCGGGTACATCGTGTTCGGGTTCACGTGGAGCACCCCCTCGGTCACGCCCGCGATCCGCTCGATGAGCTGGTTGCCGTACGACGGCCCCTGGCTCATGAAGTGCAGGACGAGCATCGGGAGGATGTCGCGCTTGCGCAGCTCGCCGGTGAACGGATCGCGGTCGCCCCCGGTGCGCGGCGCACGCGCCGCGGCGGGCGTCTCGAGCGTGCGGGCGGCGTCGCGCGCGCCCGCGATGCTGGTGGTCCGCTTGACGGCCTCGCGCGCCGCCTGCTCCTTGCGCTTGCGGGGCGGTGCTTGGCGCGGCTTGCGAGGAGCGGGCATGCTCGCGCAATCCTGGCATGTAGCGTGCCCGGTTGATGCTGCCCGACGGCTTCCGCGCCGGCCACCACACGGACCACGAGGGGGGAACCGGCTGCACGGTCGTCCTACCCCCGGAGGGCACCGTGGCCGCGGCGGACGTCCGCGGCGGCGGGCCGGGGACTCGCGAGAGCGAGCTGCTGTCGCCGGCGGCCAACGCGCCGGGCGTCCAGGCCGTCTGCTTCGCGGGCGGCAGCGCCTTCGGGCTCGCGGCCGCGGACGGCGTGGTGCAGTGGCTCGACGAGCGCGGCATCGGCTACGACACGCCCGCCGCGAAGGTCCCGCTGGTCGCGGGCGCGATCGTCTACGACCTCTGGCGGGGAAGGCCGGAAGCGCGCCCGGGCCCCGACGCGGGGCGGGCCGCCTGCGACGCCGCCGCCGCCGACGTCGAGCGCGGCAGCGTCGGGGCGGGCACCGGCGCGGCCGTCGGGAAGATCTTCGGGCCCGAGGGCTGGACGAAGGGCGGGCTGGGCCTCGCGACCGACGCGGTGGCGGGCGCTCGCGTCAGCGCCCTCGCCGTCGTCAACGCGGTCGGCGAGGTGGTGGCCGAGGACGGCAGCGTGCTCGCCGGGGCGTGGCGCGACGGCGCATACGTGCGAACGACCGACGCGCTCCGCGCCGGCGCCGAACCACCGGCGGGCGCGCGCACGTCGACCACGCTGATCTGCGTGATGACCGACGCGAAGCTCGACAAGCGCGCGACCTGGCTCGTCGCGCGCGCGGCGAGCGCGGGGGTCGGCCGCGCGGTCCAGCCGAGCGCCACGGCGCACGACGGCGACCTCGTCTACGCGCTCGCGTCGGGCCCGGTGGAGGCGCACCCGTTCGCGATCTCGGCGATCGCCGCCGACGTCACGGCCGCGGCCATCCGCGACGCGGTGCGCTCCGCGACCGGGACGCCCGACTGCCCCAGCGCCGCCGAGCGGGCCCGCGCCTAGGCGGGCGCGGCGGCCGGCTCGGAGACCTGCCGCGGGAGCAGGACCTCGCGCGCGATCACGAGCCGCTGGATCTGCGAGGTGCCCTCGTAGAGCTGCATGATCTTCGCGTCGCGCATCAGCTTCTCGACCGGGTACTCCTTGATGAAGCCGTAGCCGCCGTAGACCTGCACGGCGTCGGTGGTGATCTCCATCGCGGAGTCGGCCGCGAAGCGCTTCGCGTGCGAGGACGCGAGCGTGTTGCGCTTGCCCTGGTCGAGCAGCGCCGCGGACTGCCAGGTGAGCAGCCGGCCGGCCTCGACCTTGGTGGCCATGTCGGCGATCATGAAGGCGACCGCCTGGTGCATCGCGATCGGCACGCCGAACTGGACGCGCTCCTTCGAGTACTCGGTCGCGAACTCGAACGCCGCGCGGGCGATGCCGACGGCCATCGCCGCCACGCCGGGGCGCGTGCGGTCGAGCGTCATCATCGCGAGCTTGAAGCCACCGTTCTCCTCGCCGAGCAGGTTCTCGGCCGGGATGCGGACGTCGTTGAACGAGATCGTCGCGGTGTTGGAGGCGCGCTGCCCGAGCTTGTCCTCCTTCTTGTCGACGGTCACCCCGTCGAGGTCGCGGTCGACCACGAACGCCGAGATGCCCTTGTGGCCGGCGTCCTTGTCGGTCTTCGCGTAGACCGTGTAGTAGTCGGCGTAGCCGCCGTTGGTGATGAAGCACTTCGAGCCGTTGATGACGTACTCGTCACCCATCTTCACGGCGGTCGTGCGCATGCCGGAGACGTCGGAGCCCGCGTCCGGCTCGGTGAGGCAGAACGACGCGAGCTTGGGCTCCTCGCTCAGCATCCCTAGGTACTTCTTCCTGGTCTCCTCGGAGCCGCCGAGCAGGATCGGCGCGGTGGCGAGGCCGTTGCAGCTGATCGAGGTGCCGATGCCGGAGCAGCCCCAGCCGAGCTCCTCCTCGATGAGCGTGCCGCTCAGGTAGTCGAGGCCGGGCCCGCCGTACTCCTCGGGAAGGTGGCTGTTCATCAACCCGAGCTCCCAGGCCTTCTCGATGATGTCCTGGGGCCAGGTCCCGTCCTTGTCGTACTCCCAGGCGACCTTGCGGATCTCGTTCTCAGCGAAGTTGTGCGCCATCTCGCGCAGGTCCTTCTGCTCGTCGGTAAGTGTCAGATCGACCACTCGTGCTCCTTGGGTGGCGCCGCGGGCGGCCGCGACGGGAGGTTCTTCCGAAGTTCGATTGACTCGTCAGTCAACCGTGGGAATGGTAGCGATGCGCTACCGCGGACCCGGCGGGATCAGCCCGTGAACGCGCGGACAGTGGCGTAGATCCCCAGTCCGATCACGAAGATCGTGAGCAGGACGAGGCCGAGCTGGTCGGGGTAGATCGCGGGCCGGCTCGGTGCCATCGTCCGGCGGCGTAGGCGGCGCCACATGATCGGCCACACTGTAGGCCGTGGAGGAGGCGTTCGGGACGGTGCTGATCGTGATCGTCGTGGCGGCCACGGTCGTCGCGCTGGTCACGTTCGTGGGCGCGGGCCGCGTTTACGAGCGGATCGGGAAGGGCGACTTCGCGCTCGACCAGCCGGACCGCCCGAGCGGGCCGGAGCCGGGCAGCGCCGCGGCGCAGGCCGAGGCCGCGGCCGAGATCCGACAGATGGTCGAGGCGAAGTCCGCCCGGCGCGAGGCGCGCGGGGAGTCGGCGCTCGACGTGGAGGCGGAGATCGCCGCCCTCACGCGCCCGGTGGGCGCGGACGCCGCCCTGCGCGACGAGGTCCGCCAGCTCGTGATCGCGCGCAACGAGCGCCGCCAGCGCCGCGGCGAGGAGCCGCTCGACGTCGAGGAGGAGGTCGACCGCCAGCTCCGCGACCTCGGCGCCTGACCCCCGCGGCTGTTTGCCCCGGTCATTTCGGGTATAGATACGCCGCGATGGCAGCCAACCGCCAGTTCGAGCTCGAGGAGCTCATCAACCGCCCCGGGACCTACTTCAACCCTCAGACCGAGGTGCTCGTGGTCGTGGACGACTCCGCGTCGCTCGACCAGGAGATCTTCAACCTCGAGGACTTCGAGGGCGCGGACTGGGTCCTGATCTCGGACGACCCGCCGATCGACGAGGCGCGCCGCGACGAGCTGGTGGAGGGCTTCCAGGCCCGCCACGCTGGCGGCGACGGGCGCGACGTGACGCTGGACGACGAGGACGAGCAGGAGCGCCTCGACGCCGTCGACGCCGACGAGGACCCCGAGCCCGAGGGCATCGAAGAGGTCGAGTAGACCCGGGGCTCGTAGGCTGTCCGCCGCGTGCGCCGCCCCGTATTCCTCCTTGCGGTCTTCATCCCGGTCGCGATCGGGCTCGAGATCGCGCACGCCGACCCGAAGCTGATCTTCGGCGCAGCGGCCCTCGGCGTGATCCCCACGGCCGCGCTGATGGGCATGGCGACCGAGGAGCTGGCGGCCAAGTCCGGGCCCGGCATCGGCGGCCTCCTGAACGTCACGTTCGGCAACGCGCCCGAGCTGATCATCGCGTTCTTCGCCCTGCTCGAGGGGCTCCAGGAGGTCGTCAAGGCCTCGATCGTCGGGTCCGTGGTCGGCAACATCCTGCTGGTGCTCGGCGCCGCGATGCTGGTGGGCGGCTGGAACCGCGAGAAGCAGACCTTCAACGCCACGGCGGCCGGCGCCCAGTCGGCGATGCTGCTGCTCGCGCTCGCCGCGCTGATCCTCCCCGCGCTCTGGCAGCTCATCCACGGCGGCGGTCTGCCCGCCGTCGGCGAGGACCGCGTGGACTTCGGGACCGACCTCGAGCACCTCTCGTTCGGCGTGGCGATCGTGCTGATGGCCTCCTACGTCGCCGGCCTCTTCTTCTCGCTGAGGACGCACCGCGAGCTGTTCAACCCCTACGGCCACGACGAGCAGCACCAGGACACGCTCGGCTGGTCGGTCAAGCGCTCGCTCGCGATGCTCGGCATCGCCTCGGTCGCGGTCGGCGTGATGAGCGAGATCCTGGTCGGGTCGATCTCCGAGGCGTCGCACGACATCGGCCTCTCGGAGTTCTTCGTCGGCGTGTTCGTGGTGGCGATCGTGGGCAACGCGGCCGAGCACTGGGTCGCGGTGCTGGTGGCGGCCAAGAACAAGATGGACCTGGCCGTGAACATCGCGATCGGGTCGAGCGCGCAGATCGCGCTGTTCGTGGCGCCGATCCTCGTGCTGCTGTCGTTCGTGGTCGGCGAGAACCCGATGGCGCTCGTGTTCAACGGCTACGAGATCGGCGCGCTCGTCCTGGCCGTCCTGGTCGCGAACTTCCTCACCCAGGACGGCGAGTCGAACTGGTTCGAGGGCGTGCAGCTACTGGCTCTGTACGCGGTCTTCGGGCTGGTCTTCTTCTACGCCTGACCGCCGGTCGGCGATCAGCGACGCGGCTATCCCGATCGCGAACGCCAGTCCGACGCCGGCGAGGCTCGCCTCCGGGCTGATCTTCACGACGTCCTCGATCAGCAGCTTCACGCCCACGAGCGCGAGCACCACCGCGACCGTCTCGTCGAGATAGCGGAAGCGCCTCATGAGGGCCTGCACCAGCACGAACAGCGCCCGCAGGCCGAGCAGCGCGAAGACGTTGCCCATCCAGATCAGGTAGCCGTCGGTGGTAATGGCGAAGGCGGCCGGGATCGAGTCGATCGCGAACGCGATGTCGGCGAAGATCATCGCGACGAGGCACAGGAAGAGGGGCGTCACGTGGCGCCGGCCGCCCTCCTTCGCGAACCAGTGCCGGCCGCGGAAGTCGCTCGTGACGGGGAAGAAGCGCCGGACGACCCGGACCATGAGGTTCTTGTCCGGGTCCACGTTCTCGGCGACCCCCTTGAGGATCCGGTAGGCGAGCACGAGCAGCCCGACGCCAAGCACGTAGATCACGAAGTGGAACTGCTCGATCAGCGCGACGCCGCCGAGGATCGCGAGCCCGCGCAGCGCGAGCGCGAACGTGATGCCCCAGAAGAGCAGCCGCGCCCGCTGCTCCTGCGGCACGGCGAAGTACGAGAACAGCAGGATGAAGACGAACAGGTTGTCCAGCGAGAGCGAGCGCTCGATCAGGTAGACCGTCGTGTAGAGCACGCCGTCCTCGGTGCCCTCCGCCGTGGCGATCACGACTCCGGCGACCAGGCTGACCACCAGCCAGCCGATCGACCAGATCGCCCCCTCGCGGAACGTGGGCTCGCGGCCACGCGCGAAGAAGTGGAGGTCGAGCCAGAGGAAGACGAACAGGGCGGCGATCAGCACCGCCCACTCGAGAATCGGATGGGTCACCGCGAGGGAGCCTACGTCGCGCGGTGTGCATCGCTCTCGAATCACCCGCCAATCGGGGCCCTTGAACAGCGTCGCGCGGTGAATAGACTGGCCTCCGATGCGGCAGCGCAGCTTCGGCGACACCGACCTGACCGCCTCCGAGGTGGCGTTCGGAACGTGGGCGCTCGGCTCCACCTGGTGGGGCGAGACCGACGACCCCGACCGGCTGATCGGCCGCGCGCTCGAGCTCGGGATCACCTTCTTCGACACCGGTGACGTCTACGGCCAGGGCGAGAACGAGCGGATCGTGGGCAAGGCGCTGGCGCAGGCCGAGCGCGACTCGATCCAGATCTCGACCAAGTTCGGCTACGTGCTCGACTCCGGGCGGCAGGAGCACGCCGAGGGCGAGCGCCCGCACGACTGGTCGCCGCAGCACACTCGCCGAGCGCTGGAGGACAGCCTCAGCCGGCTCGGGACCGACTACGTGGACCTCTACCAGCTCCACAACGCGCGCATGGACGCGGTGGACTCCGACGAGCTGTTCGCCGAGCTCGACGCCCTGCGCGACGAGGGCAAGATCCGCCACTACGGGGTCGCCCTCGGGCCGGCGATCGGCTGGCGCGAGGAGGGGCTGCACGCACTCGAGACGCGCGACATCGCGGCGCTCCAGACCGTCTACAACCTGCTCGAGCAGGAGCCGGGCAGCGACTTCCTCGCCGCCGCCGAGCGCACCGGCGCGGGGATCATGGCCCGCGTGCCCACCTCGAGCGGCCTGCTCGAGGACAAGTACACCCTCGACACCGAGTTCGGCCCCGGCGACCACCGCCGCCACCGCCCGCGCCAGTGGCTCGTGGACGGGCTGAAGAAGATCGAGCAGCTCCGCTTCCTGGTGATCGAGGGCGAGCGCTCGATGACCCAGGCGGCGCTCAAGTTCATCCTCGCGCAGCCGCGGATGGCCACCGTGATCCCCACGATCGGCACGCTGGCCGAGCTCGAGGAGTTCGCCTGCGCCGCCTACGCCCCGGACCTCACCGGCGACGAGCTGGCGCGCGTGCAGGAGCTCTACGCGCGCAACTTCGACGTCGAGCCCGCGCCGGCCTGAGCTAGCTGTAAGTCCCGAGCACGTTGGTCCGCTCGGCGAGCCGAGCAACCGGCGGCTTGTGGCCGAGAGCCGAGTGTCGTCGCTGATGGTTGTAGCGCCAGAGCCAGCCGTCAAGCGCTGCCGTGCGCTCTGAGCTCGATCGGTAGATCGCGCCGTAGGCCCAGCCACCCTGCAGCGTGCGTATGAAGCGCTCGGCCTTGCCGTTGGTCTGGGGCCGGTAGGGGCGCGTGCGCAGGTGACGGACCCCGAGCGTGCGGCAGGCGATCGCGTGCACGCTCGAGCGGTAAGCGGATCCGTTGTCGGTCAGGATCCGCTCGACCCGGATCCCGTAGCGGCGGAAGAAGGCGATCGCCCGGCGCAGGAACGCGATCGCCGTGGTCGCCTTCTCGTCTCCGAGGACCTCGGCGTAGGCGAGCCGGGTGCAGTCGTCGATCGCCACGTGGACGAAGTCCCAGCCGATCGCCTTGCGCTCGCGCACGTGCACGTCGCTGCGATAGAGCCCGGCGTTGCGCTTGACGGCGGTGACCCGCTTGCCGGCGCCGCCGTGGATCCGGCCGAGCTTCTTGATGTCGAGGTGGACGAGCTCGCCGGGCCGGGCGCGCTCGTAGCGTTGCGCCGGCTCGAGCCCGAGCCGACCGAGCTTGCCCATGCCGATCCGGGCCAGGATCCCGGACACAGTCGAGAGCGGCATGCCGAGCAGCTCGGCGAGGTCGGCGCCCGTGAAGCGCAGCCGCCTGAGCGCGGCGATCGCCGCGACCCGCTCCTCGGGGGTGCGGTTGGCGACCCGCCGCGGAGCCGAGCTGCGGTCGAGCAGGCCGAGCTCGCCGTCCTGGCGATAGCGGGCGACCCACTTGCGCGCACAGCGGACGCTGACTTCGGCGGCCGCGGCCGCCTTCGTCACCGTCCACTGCTCGTCGAGGACCCGCCGGCAGAGCAGGCGGCGCTTGTTCAGGCTGAGAGCGGCGTTAGCGTGGAGGTCCATCCGGTGTCTCCTTGGGACTGGGGTGGCTTCGCAGCTCCCAGCCTCCAAGGGGGCCCGGATGAACCAACGTGCTCGTTAACTACATCTAGGTCAGCCGGTCGAGCAGCTGCGCGGCGGCCGAGGCCGGGTCGAGCCTGCGCTGCACCACCTGCTCCAGCAGCGCGGTCACCTCGTCGTCCTCGCGCGCGGTCGCGTCCAGCTTGCGGCGCATGCGGACGGTCGCCAGCTCGAGCACCTCGTTCATCAGGTTCCGGCGGCGGCGCTCCTCGAGGGTGCCCTCGGCCTCGATGTGCTCGCGGTGCTCCTCGATCTTCTCGACGAGCTCGGCGACGCCCTCGCCCTTGGCCGCCTCGGTGCGCAGGATCGGGACCTTCCACGATCCGCCCGGCCCGAGCGAGAGCACACCGCGGATCTCGCGGACCATCGTGTCGGTCAGCGGGTGGTCGGCCTTGTTGACCACGATCACGTCCGGGATCTCCATCACGCCGGCCTTCAGCGCCTGGATCGAGTCGCCCGACCCGGGCATGAGTGCGAGCACGACCGTATCGGCGATCGAGAGCACGCCGACCTCGCTCTGGCCGGTGCCGACCGTCTCGAGGAAGAGCACGTCGAGGCCGGCCGCGTCGAGCACCAGCATCGCCTGGAGCGTGGTCTCCGCAAGCCCGCCGGTGTGGCCGCGCGTGCCCATAGAGCGGATGAAGACGCCGGGGTCGAGGAAGTGATCCGTGAGGCGGATCCGGTCGCCGAGCAGTGCGCCCTGCGTGAACGGGCTCGAAGGGTCGACGGAGACGACCCCGACGGTCTGGTCCTGCGCGCGCACGTGGCGCACGAGCGCCGAGATCAGCGTCGACTTCCCGACTCCGGGCGGACCCGTGACCCCGACCGAGAGCGCGCGACCCGTGTGGGGGTAGACGTCGTGGACGAGCTCGTACGCGAGCGGGTCCGCGTTCTCGACGAGCGTGATCGCGCGGGCCACCGCGCGCCGGTCGCCGGTGCGAACGCCCTCGACGAGCGTCTCGCGCGTCCAGTCGCGGCGGCCTTTCACGCAGCCTCGGCCACCGACGCCGCCTCGATCTCGACGCCGCGGAGCAGCGCGCCGCCGGCCGCCGCGGCCACTGCGATCAGCCCGGCCGAGGCGACGTAGACCCAGCG
>DASVWC010000058.1:0-30417 GCA_036389835.1 Thermoleophilaceae bacterium
CCGCCTCGAAGAGCGAGGGCTCGGTTGGCGGTTCGAGTCCCAGCCCGGACACCTCGGCGCCGAGCTCCTGGAGCCACAGCGACAGCCAGCTCCCCTTGAAGCCCGTGTGGCCGGTGACCAGCACCCGCCGGCCGCTCCAGAACGCCGGGTCTACTCCCACAGCTTCCAGGGCGCCTGCCCCGAGCGCCACAGCTCCTCGAGCGCGTTGCGGTCGCGGACGGTGTCCATCGCCCGCCAGAAGCCGCCGTGGCGGAACGCGCGCAGCTGCCCCTCGCGCGCGAGCCGCTCGACCGGCTCCTCCTCCCACACGCTGGCGTCGCCCTCGATGTAGCGCCCCACCTCGGGCGAGAGCACGAAGAACCCGCCGTTGACCCAGGCGTTGTCGCCGCTGGGCTTCTCCTGGAAGCTCTCGACCTGGTCGTCGGTCACGGCGAGCGTGCCCCAGCGCCCGGGCGGCTGCACCGCGGTGACCGTCGCGAGGGCGTCGTGCGAGCGGTGGTAGGCGATCAGCGCGCGCACGTCGAGGTCGGTCACCCCGTCCCCGTACGTGAACAGGAACTCGTCGCCGTCCACGTAGCGCAGAACGCGCTTGAGCCGCCCCGCCGTGGCCGTCTCCTCGCCGGTGTCGATCAGCGTGACCTTCCACGGCTCGGCGGTCTCCTGGTGGACCTCCATCGAGTTGCCCGCGATGTCGATCGTCACGTCGCTGCCGTGCAGGTAGTAGTTCGCGAACCACTCCTTGATCACGTAGCCGCGGTAGCCGAGGCAGATCACGAACTCCTCGATCCCGCCCGCGGCGGAGAGCCCCTTCATGATGTGCCAGAGGATCGGCCGGCCGCCGATCTCGACCATCGGCTTGGGCTTCACCCCGGTCTCCTCGGCGATGCGCGTGCCGAGGCCGCCGGCCAGGATCACCGCTTTCATGGGGCGGAAAGCTATTCGCGCAGCGCCGGCTCGCGCTCGGCGGCGTCCTCGCCGCCGCCGCGGGCCTCGAGGCGGCGCTGGCGCTCCTCGAGCCGCGCCACGTGCTGGGCGAGGATCTTGTTCTGGTCCGCCAGGCGGGAGACCGCGACCGAGAAGTGCAGCAGCAGGATCAGGATGAAGCCGAACGCGAACACGAACAGCGCCGACGGCGGGTAGATGATCCCGACCGCGTTCGCCAGCTGCTCGAGCAGCCCGGTCCAGATCGAGAGCACGAGCAGGGCGAGCGCGCTCCCCATCCAGAGCAGCGCGTAGCGCTCGAGCAGCCGCCGCTGGCGGACCAGCTCGAGCAGCCCGAGCAGGAGCAGCGCCGAGACGAGGATCGCGACTATCTGTACACGCGTCTCCATCAGATCCCGTGCGAGGCGGCCACCGGCGCCTGGTCGCCCGGCTCGACCACCGGCCGCTTGCGGATGAGTCCGACGAAGATCGCCAGCAGCACCTTGACCATGTAGTAGACCGACTTGCCGGAGCGGATCGACGACTTGCCGCCGCCGCGCTGGAACATCCGCACCGCGACCTCGCGCAGCCGCAGCTTGTGGTGGTGGAGCACGAGGACGGCCTCGACCTCGGGGTAGTCGTGCGGGTAGTCGCGCGCGAACAGGCCGATCGCACGGCGGTTGTAGAGCCGGAACCCGGACGTCGGGTCGGTGATCTTCTGCCCGACGAAGCGCGAGAGGATGAAGGCGAAGACGTGGATGCCGGCGCGCCGGCTGACCGGCCCGCGGTACTCGAGGTCCTCGAGGAAGCGCGAGCCGCAGACGACGTCGAGCGCCGGCTCGCCCTCCATCGCCCGCACGAGCTTCTCGATCTCGCACGGATCGTGCTGCCCGTCGCCGTCGACCTGGACCATGTAGTCGTAGCCGTTGTCGAGCGCGAACTGGAAGCCCGACTGCACGGCCCCGCCGATGCCGAGGTTGAACGGGTGCTTGACCACGCGCGCGCCCGACGCGGCCGCCTCGCGCGACGTGGCGTCGGTGGACCCGTCGTCGATCACGAGCACGTCGAACTCGGGCGCGTTGTCGCGGAGGTTGGCGACCACGCGGCCGACGGTCCCGGCCTCGTTGTAGGCGGGGACGACTGCCAGACAGGAGCGTTCGAGGATCACGAGTTCGCTTGTTGAGAGCGCGGCGCGGTCCCGGAGTTGCGCAGCGGAGGCCGAGGTTAGCGGCTCACCCGTAGCCTGAGGCGCGTGCGCGAAGCCCTCTATCGCCGCTCGCTGCGCCACCCGCGCGTGCACGACGTGCTGCGCCGCGGGGCGCAGGTCGGCCGCCACCTCGCGCGCCGCCCGCACGACCCGGACTTCGCCGCCTTCGCGCTCTGGCCGGAGCGCGACGGGCTGTTCCTCGACGTGGGAGCGAACACCGGGGCGTCGGCCCTCGCGTTCCGGATCTACAACAGGCGCAGCCCGATCCTGTCGATCGAGCCGAACCCGCTGCACGAGCCGGACCTGCGCGCGGTCGGGCGGCTGATCCGTGGCTTCGACTACATGCTCTGCGGGGCCAGCGACGAGCCCGGCGAGCTCACCCTCTACACGCCGGTGATCGGCCGCGTGCCGCTCACCGGCGAGTCGTCGCTCTCGCGCGAGATCGTCGAGGGCCGCGAGCCGCACCTGCTCGAGCACCTCGGCCTCGAGCAGCGGCCCGGCACGCTGGGGATCGTCGAGACGACCGTGCGCGTGCGGCCGCTCGACGAGCTGGAGCTCGCCCCGGCGTTCGTGAAGCTCGACGTACAGGGCTGGGAGCTGCACGTGATCGCCGGACTGCGGCGCACGCTCGAGCGCCACCGGCCCGTCCTGTTCGTGGAGAACGGGCCGTACATCCCGCAGGCGCGCGAGCTGCTTGGGGAGCTCGGGTACGAGGCGAGGCGCTACGACCACGCCGCGCGCCGGCTCGCCCCGTTCGCGGGCGAGGAGGTCATGAACGTGCTGTTCGTGGCGCCCTGAGGCGCTGCTACGGTCGCGCGCCAATGGTCCACCGCGCCAAGGCTCCCCTGCGCGTCAGCTTCGCCGGCGGAGGAACCGACGTCCCGCCGTTCCCCGAGCAGGAGGGCGGGCTGGTGCTCAGCGCGGCGATCAACCGCTACGCCTACGGCTCGCTGACGCCGCGCGCCGACGACAGGATCCGGATCGAGAGCGTGGACTTCGGCCTCGAGGAGACCTTCGGTGCGGGCGAGGAGATGATGTTCGACGGCAAGCTCGGGCTCGTGAAGGCCGCGATCGGCAAGCTGCGCACCGGGTCCGGCGGCCGCCGCGCCGGGGACTCGGGCTACGACCTCTTCCTGCACTCGAGCGCTCCTCCCGGCTCCGGCCTGGGTTCCTCCTCCACCGTGATGGTCACGCTCATCGGCCTGCTGAAGGACTTCCACCGGCTCCCGCTGACCGACTACGAGATCGCCGAGCTCGCGTACACCATCGAGCGCGTCGACCTCGGCATCAAGGGCGGCCACCAGGATCAGTACGCGGCCACCTTCGGCGGCTTCAACTTCATCGAGTTCCACGCCGACCACGTGATCGTCAACCCGCTGCGGATCTCGGCCGACGTGATCCACGAGCTCGAGCACAACATGCTGCTCGTGTACACGGGCAGGACGCGGCAGTCGGACGGGATCATCGAGGACCAGACGCAGCGCTTCACCGGCGGCGAGGAGGACGCGATCGCCGGGCTGCGGATGCAGAAGGACCTGGCGGTCGAGATGAAGAACGCGCTGCTGCGCCGGCGCCTCGACCAGTTCGGCGAGCTGCTCGGCACCGCGTGGCAGTACAAGAAGAAGATGTCGCCGCGGATCTCCACGTCGTTCATCGACGAGGCGTACGAGGAGGCGATCAAGCACGGTGCGCTCGGGGGCAAGGTGACCGGTGCGGGCGGCGGCGGCTACATGCTGTTCTTCTGCCCGTTCCAGCACAAGCACCGGGTGGCCGACCGGCTGATCGAGATGGGCGCGACCGTGACCGAGTTCGAGTTCGCGCACGAGGGCCTCACGACCTGGGCGTTCGATGTCTGAGGACCTGGTTCGCGCACGCATACGCGAGAGCGTGGAGACCAAGCGGCGGCTCGCCGAGGACGAGCACGTGCGCTTCGTGCTCGACTGCGCCGAGCTGCTGACGGACAGCCTGCGCGCCGGCGGCAAGGTGATCCTCTGCGGCAACGGCGGCAGCTCCGCCGACGCCACGCACCTGGCGGCCGAGCTGCTCGGCCGCTTCAAGTACGACCGCGACCCGCTGCCCGCGTTCTCGCTGACCGACAACACGGCCTCGATCACCGCGATCGCCAACGACGTGGGCTACGAGCGGGCGTTCTCGCGGCAGGTGCGCGGCCTGGGGGCCGAGGGCGACGTGCTGATCGCGCTCTCGACCAGCGGCACCTCGCCGAACGTGGTCGACGCGGTCGAGGCCGCGCGCGAGGCGGGGTTGCGGACGGTCGGGATGACCGGCGCGGCCGGTGGGCGCCTGCCCGAGCTGTGCGACCTGTGCCTGCGCGTGCCGAGCGACGACACGGCGCGGATCCAGGAGGGCTACATGCTCGCCGCGCACACGGTCTGCGAGCTCGTCGAGCGGGCGCTGTTCCCCGGCGACGGGTGAGGGTCCTCTGGCTCACGCCCGAGCTGCCCTCGCCGCTCGGGGCCGGCGGTGCGCTGCGCCAGTGGCACATGCTGGGGCGGCTCGTCGCCCACGGTCACGAGCCGGTGGTCGTCGCGCCGGTGCACCCCGGCGAGCGCGAGGGGGCCGAGCGGCTGCGCGCGGCCGGCGTGGACCTGCGCGCGTACGAGCGGCCGCCCTCGCGCGTGGCGGAGACGCTCGGGCTGGTGCGCCGCCGCCCGGCGCTCGTCCCGGCCGCGCTCGCGGAGCCGCTGGTGGCGTGGCAGTGCGACGCCTTCTGGACCGCGCTCGAGCCGCTCGCGCGCGGCGCGCTCGAGGAGGGCCCGTTCGAGGTCGTCAACGTGAACCACGACTGGGCCGCCGGCTGGGTCCGCCGCCTGCCGCTCGGGCGCGCGGCGCGCGTGCTCACGCTCGAGAACCTGACCTGGTCGTACTACGCGAACCGCGCCCGCGCCGCCGCCGGCCCGCGCGCCGCGCTGCTCGCCGCCGAGGCGCGCCGCTGGCTGCGCTACGACCGCCGCCGCTTCTCCGACTACGACGCGCTCGTGACGGTGTCCGAGCACGACGCGGAGCTGGCCGCGCGCGAGACCTCCACGCGCACGGTCGCGATCCCGTCGGGGGTGGACACGCGGGCGCTCGCCCCGCCGCCCGAGCGCGACGGCGGCGACCCGGCGCTGATCTTCACCGGCAACATGCGCTGGCCGCCGAACGCCGAGGCGGTGCGCTGGCTGCTGCGGGAGGTCTGGCCGCGCGTGCGCGACCGGGTGCCGTCCGCACGCGTGCTGGCGGTGGGCGCCGACCCGCCGCCGGACGTGCTCGCGCTGGCCGGCGAGCGCGTGGAGGTGCCGGGCCGCGTGCCCGAGCTCGAGCCGTGGTTCGAGCGCGCGTCGATCGTCGTGATCCCGATCCTCTCCGGCGCCGGCATCCGGCTCAAGGTGCTCGACGCGCTGGCGAGCGGGCGCGCGGTCGTCTCGACCACCATGGGCGCCGAGGGGGCGCAGGTGACCGACGGCGAGCACCTGGTGATCGCGGACGACCCGCGGGAGTTCGCCGACGCCGTCGTGCGCCTGCTCGAGGACCCCGGCGAGCGGCGCCGCCTCGGCGCCGCTGCCCGGCGGCTGGCCGAGGAGCGCTACGACTGGCGCGCGCTCGGCGACCGCTTCGAGGCGCTCGTGAGCGAGCTGGGGGCCGGGCGGTGAGCGTGCCGGAGGCGCTCAGGGTCGTGATCCTGTCGCACGGCGGCGACTCGCCCGCCGCGCGCGTCGTGGACGCGCTGATCGAGGAGGGCGTGCGCCCGGCTCAGGTCGTGCTCGTGCACAACGCCACCGACCCGTCGCACCGGCCGCCCGCCGTCCCGGACGGCGTGACCGTGCTGCCGTCCGGCCGCAACCTCGGCTACACAGGGGGGATGAACCTCGGGCTCGGCCACGCGATCGCGGACGCGTCCGCCGAGCTCGTGCTGCTGCTGACCCACGACGTGGCGATCCTGCCCGGCACCCTCGCGGCGCTGCTCGACGCCGCGGCGCGCCACCCCGAGTACGCGATCCTCGGCCCCTGGCTGTTCGACCCGGTGCGGCGCGCGGTCTTCTCGTACGGGATGCGGATGGACCGCATCGGCGGGATGGCCCACATGCTCGAGCGCCCGGCCGACGAGCACGACGGGATCGTCCCGGCGGACGCGATCGACGGCTCGTTCATGCTGATCCGCGCCGAGGTCTTCCGCCGCTGCGGGCTCTTCGACGAGCGGCTGTTCGGCTACGCCGAGGAGTCGGAGCTGGCGCTGCGCGCGCGCCGCGCCGGCTGGAGGGTGGGCGTGGTGTCGTCCGCGCGCGGCGAGCAGGAGATCGGCGTGCCGCGCCGCCCGGGCGCGTACAGCTACCTGATGGCCCGCAACGGCTTCAACCTCGGCCGCGAGGCCGCCGGCGCCCTCGGCGTCGCCGGCGGCTTCTGGCGCGCCGCGATCCAGCTCGCGGTGCACGGGCGGCGGCTCGCCGACCCGCGCCGGCCGCGCGAGCACAAGCGCGCGGCGTGGGCGTCGATCGTCGGGACCGTGCGCGGCTCGCTCGACTACTTCCGCGGCCGCTGGGGCGCGCCGCCGGCCGACCTGCCGGGCCTCGGGGACGTGACGGGCACGTGAGCGGCGCCGAGCGCTACCACCTCGGCTGCGGCCCCCGCCCGCTCGCGGGCTGGGTGAACGTGGACATCCAGGAGGCGCCCGGCACCGACGTCGCCATGGACCTCACCGAGGTCGCCCTGCCGGAGGCCAGCGGCGAGGTGGTGTTCAGCAACGCGTTCTTCGAGCACCTGCGCCGCGACGAGCGCGTGCGCCACCTGCGCTCGGTGCTGCGCGTGCTGGCCCCGGGCGGATCGGTCTGCTACCTCGGGCTGCCCGACTTCCGCGCGGTGGCCGAGCTGTACCTGAGCGGGGGGCCGGGCATGGAGGGACCGGTCTTCGACCTCTACGAGGTCTACCGCTACACGCACGGCGAGCCCGAGGTCGTCGCGCCCGAGGCCTACTACGGCCAGCTCCACAAGTCGCTGTTCGACACCGACGAGGTGCGCGGTCTGCTGACCGACGCCGGCTTCCCCTCGTTCACGGTGTTCACGTACGTGTATCCCGGCGAGCCCGCCGCCGTCACGCTCGGGTTCTTCGCGACCAGGGAGCCGCGCTCCGCGGACGCGCTCGAGCGCGACGCGCGCGCGTTCCTCGCGCCGTTCGACGGCGACTTCCTCGAGACCGCCAGCCTGGCCTTCGGCGACGCCACGCGGCGCTCCGCGCTGGCCGCGCGCGCCGCCACCCTGCCCGAGCGCTCGGGCGCGCGCCGGATCGCGCGCATCCTCGCCGTCCGGCTATGGCGCCGGCTGCGCTAGCCCGAGGGCGCGCTCGTACGTCGCGATCGTGCCGGCCGCGGCCTTCTCCCAGGTGAACTCCCTCGCGCGCCGGCGCCCGCGCTCGACCAGCTCGGCGGCCCGCTCCGGGTCGGCGAGCACGCGCCGGATCGCGGCGGCCATCGACGCGGTGTCGTTCGGGTCGAAGAGCTCCGCGGCGTCGCCGGCCACCTCCGGCAGCGACGTGGCGTTCGAGCACGCGAGCGGCACGTCGCGGCGCATCGCCTCGAGCACCGGCAGCCCGAAGCCCTCGTAGAGGGACGGGTACGCGCAGCACGCCGCGATCCGGTAGAGGCCCTCGAGGTCCTCGTCGCTCACCCAGCCCGTGATGCGCACGTGGCCGGCCAGCCCCAGCGAGTCGATGCGCGCGCGCAGCGCCTCGCCCTCGCGGCCCTGGTGCCCGACCAGCGCGAGCACGGGCTCGTGCCCGTCGTCTACGAGCGCGCGCAGCGCGTCGAGCAGGCGGTCGAGGTTCTTGTGCGGCAGCGGCGGGGCGATCGTGAGGATCACCGGCGCGCCGCCCAGGTCGAAGCGCGCCCGGACGTCCGCCTCGGGCGCCGGCTCGGCGTCGCGCATCCCGCCGCCCTCGGGCACCACGTCCACGCGGCCGGGGTCCACGCGGCAGTGCTCCACCACGTCGCGCTTGGCGGCCTCCGACGGCGTGATCACGCGCGCGGCCCGGCGCGCGCCGAGCGGCACCAGCGCCTCGAGCGCCACGCGGCTCGCCGGCGGGAAGTCGCCGGCGAAGTGCAGGTAGATCAGGTCGTGGATCGTGACGACGCGCGGCCCCGGCCCGAGCAGCGGGCTGGTCGTGCCGAGCGAGTGCAGCACGTCTACGCGGGCGCGGGCCGCGGCGGCCGGCAGCGCGCTCAGCTCGTACGCGACCCGCGCGGGCTTCACGCGCGCACGCACCGGCATCCGCACGACGCTGACGTTGTCCGGCCAGCCCTCCGCGGCGAGCGACGGCGCGGCCTCCACGCCCGCGAAGGCCACCCACTCGACCTCGGGGCGCGCGCGGCCGAGGGCGTGGATCAGGCTGCGCGCGTAGATCTCCGTGCCGCCGACCTCGCTCGGGACGAGGTAGAGCAGGTTGAGGCCGACGCGGCGCAGGCTCACGGGGCCACCCGCGCCGGCACGACGGCGCGGAGCACGCGGCCGGCCAGGTCGCGCTCCACCGGCAGCAGCGCGGCCACGGCCGCGGCGTACGCGACGAGGCCGGCGCCCAGCGCGAGCCAGTCGGCGCCGGCCACGTCGAGCGCCCTCAGCAGCGCGGCCGGGATCCCGAACGCGGCGGCCGCGAGCGCCGCCATCACGGCGAGCGCGCGCGCGACCCGCGGGAATATCAGCGCCGGGTACTCGCGGCCCACGAGCACGACGGCCGCGACGAGGTTCGCCACGTTCGCCACCGCCACCGCCACCGCCAGCATGCGCGCGCTGTCGAGCGCGTCGGCGAGGAAGCTCAGCGGTACCTGGACCGCCACGACCAGCGCGGTGGCGGCCGCGATCGCGCGGTAGCGGCCGAGGACCAGCAGCGCGGCGAACGGCACGGCCTGCACGAGCCCGTAGACGACGACCGGCATCAGCAGCAGGAAGCAGTCCACCGTGAGGTCGATCTCGCCCGCGCTGAACTTCACGAGCAGGGCGGAGCCGACCTCCTGCCCGACCAGCCAGACCGCGGCGACCAGCGGCGCGAGCAGCAGCAGGCCCGCGCGGAAGACGCGCTCGTTGTCCACGAGCAGGCTCGGGGCGCGGCGGTCCCAGGCCTGCGCGAGCGGGCCGATGATCACCATCGGCACCGAGGCCACGATCAGCGCCTGCACCAGCCCGAACCCGAGATAGCTGTAGGAGAAGGCCGTGATCACGCCCTCGCCGAGGCGGCCGCCCACCGACAGCGCCACGAGGTAGCCGGCGTGGGCGATCAGCAGCGACAGCGACGCGATCACGAGCACGCCGACCGAGCGCCAGATGCGGCCGGGCCGCGCGGCGATCGCGCGCGTGGGCCGCCATCCGTCGCGCACGAGCGCGAACGCGATCGCGGCGGCGGAGACGAGCGAGCCCGTGAGCAGGCCGATCGCGAGGCCCTCGATCCCCTCGGACGGCTCGAGCGCCACGAACACGCCGATCGAGACGAGCCCGCCGCACAGGAACGCGAGGCCGGGCGCGAGGAAGTCGTCGAGGGCGCCCAGCATCGCGGCGCCGAGGCCGGCGAAGAGCTGGGCGACGATCGCCGGCGCCAGCAGCCAGAGCGCCCGGCGCGCCGTGTCCTCGGCCTCGCCCGGGAGGTCGCCGGTGAGCAGCCCGGCGACGAGCGAGCCGAGCGGACCGAGCACCACGGCCGTCGCCAGCCCGATCGCCAGCGCGGCACCGAGGTACTGGTCGAACGCCTCGAAGCGCGTCCTCCCCTCGAGCAGCCGCGCGACCACCGTGGTCCGCGCGGCCTGGGCGAAGACGACTGCGAGCGAGTACACCCCATACGCGGCGAAGAACCCGTCCGTGCGCGCGTCGTTGCCCACGAGCACGGCCACGAGCAGGGCCAGGACCGCGCCCACCGCCATCGTCGCCACCTGCGACACGCTCGTGATCGCCGCGTTGCGGCCGACCTTCCCTGGGGCCGCCGCGGGCACGGGCGTCGGTTCGAGCGCGTCGGGCATGGGCGCCGCTGAGGCTACGCGGAGGGGTGGACCAGAAGCGCGTCGAGGCGCTCGGCCACCGCGTCGACGTCCAGCAGCCCGCGCCAGCGCTCGGCGATCGCGCGCGGGTCGCGCTCGCCGCGGTCCCAGGCCCCGGCCTCGGCCGTCAGCGCGGCGGCCAGCCCGGCGGGGCCGCGCTCGGTCGCCAGCGTCCCGTAGGGCCCGAGCTCCGTGGCCCCGACGAAGGGCGCGAGCGGGGGCCCGACGACGCTGCACCCGCACGCCAGCCCCTCGTGCGAGACCAGCGAGAAGCTCTCCCAGCGCGAGCTGGACGCCACGATCCGGGCGCGGGCCAGCAGCGGGCGCAGCTCGCCCTGCTCGACGTGCCGGGTCACGCTGAGCCGCGGCCCGCGCTCGAAGCGCGCCTCGGCGCCGGCGCCGACCACGTGCGCGCGGTACTCGGGACGGGCGGCCAGGAACTCGCGCAGGGCGCGCGCCAGCCGCGGCGCGTTCTTCTGCGGGTCGTCCCAGCGCCCGACGGCGACCACCAGCGGCTCGCGCTCGGCCGCCACCTCCCCGCGCGTGAACACCGGCGCGACGGGGTTGATGAGGGTGTGCAGCCGGCCGGCCAGCTCCGCCGCCCCGCGCCTCGTCAGCGCCTCCGCGAGCTGGCGCCGGGCCGGCTCGGTCTCCACCACGAACGCGTGCGAGGCCGCCACCGTGCGCTGAACCGCGCGCATCCGGCCGCGGTGGAGCGGTCCGACCCGGGCGGCCCAGCTCGCCGCGGCGAGCACGCGCTCGCGCGGCGTCCCGGGGCGCAGCAGCGTCTCCACGAGCGTCGAACGCGGGTGCAGCCGCGGGTCCACGCGGCCTTCGGTGTCGCCCTTCCCCACCACGCGCGCGACGCCCGCGGCGCGCACCGCCTCGGCCACCTCGGGATACACGACGTACGTGTAGACGACCGCGGCCTGGAGCGACCGCCCGCGCCAGCGGGCGGGGTCCCGGAGCTCCGCCTCCGGGGCGACCTCCACCGGCACGGGCCAGTCGTGCGCGCTCGCGCCGGTGCAGTGCAGCTCGACCTCCCAGCCGCGCCGTCGCAGCCCCTCCGGGATGAGCCCGACGTCCTTGTCCATGTGGATCGGCTCGAGCTGCCGCGGGAACACGACGGCGAGGCGGGATCCGGCGCTCATCCGGCGGCGACGGTAGCGGGGTGGGCGCGCCAGGCGGTGCTAGCCTCGGCGATCCGGCAACCGCACCGTCGCGTGTAAGCACGTGTTCTCGAACCGCGACCACTGACGCCGAGGAGACCATGAGCCAGAACGGACAGCCCGATTCCGTGAGCCTGCCCGGAAGCGATGTGCGCAGCAACGGCCTGCCCCCCGAGCCGCCCGAGCGCGGGAAGAAGGTGCTGGTCGCCGGCGGCGCCGGCTACATCGGCTGCGTGCTGGTGCCGCGCCTGCTCGATCGCGGCTACGAGGTGCGCGTGCTCGACCGCCTCTACTGGGGCGAGGAGCCGCTCGCCGCGTTCCGCGACCGGATCGAGCTCGTCGAGGCCGACGTGCGCGACATGCCGGAGAGCGCCTTCGAGGGCATCGACGGCGTGATCAACCTGTCGGGGCTCTCCAACGACCCCACCGCCGAGTACGACCCGGACGCCAACTGGCAGATGAACGCGGTGGCCACCGAGACGATGGGCCGGGCCTGCCTCGAGCACGGCATCGAGCGGCTGGTGTTCGCGTCCTCGTGCTCGCTCTACGACGGCCTCCCGCAGGGGATGCACGACGAGACGGCCGCGATCCAGCCCTACGGCGCCTACGCCACCTCCAAGCGCTACGGCGAGGAGAAGCTCCTCGGCATGGTCGACGACGGCCTCGTCCCGGTCTGCCTGCGCAACGGCACCGTGTACGGCTGGAGCCCGCGCATGCGCTACGACCTCGTCGTCAACACGTTCGTCAAGGACGCGCTGGTCAGGGGCAAGCTCTCGCTCCACGGCGGCGGCTGGATGTGGCGCCCGCTGGTGGACGTGCGCGACGTCTCCGACGCGATGATCTTCGCCTTCGAGGCGCCGGCCGAGAAGGTGCGCGGCGAGATCTTCAACGTGCTGCACTCGAACTACCAGATCCGCGAGCTGGCGATGCTGGTCGCGGGGTCGGTGCAGCTGCTCGGCAGGCGGGTCGAGCTCGAGGAGGCGCCCGCGCCGAAGCTCACGCGCGACTACGAGTGCTCGAACGCGAAGCTCTCCGCGCTCGGCTTCAACCCGAGCCGGTCGGTCGTGGAGGCCGTGCAGGACCTCCTCTCCCGGATCGACATCGGCGACCCCGCCGCGCTCAGCGATCCGCGCTACTACAACATCCGCTGGATCGAGCTGTTGAACGAGGTGCGGCCGCGCATCGAGCGGTTCGGCTCCGTCACGTGACGCCGTCCCGCGCGCTGGTCACCGGCGGCGGCGGACAGCTCGCCTCGGACCTGCTCGAGCAGCTCACGGCGGCCGGCGCGGAGGTGCGCGCCTACTCGCGCGCGGAGCTCGACGTCACCGACGACGCGGCGGTCGAGCGCGCCTTCGGCGAGGTCGCGCCCGAGGTCGTCTTCAACTGCGCCGCGTTCCACCACCTCGACACCTGCGAGGCGGAGGAGGACCGCTCGTTCGAGGTGAACGCACGGGCGGTGAAGCGACTCGCCCAGCGCGCCTCCGAGTCGGGCGCCAGGCTCGTCCACCTGAGCACGAACTACGTCTTCGACGGCCGCGCGGCGGAGCCGTATCGCGAGGACGACGTCCCGAACCCGCGCTCTATCTACGCGATCTCGAAGCTCGCCGGCGAGTACTGCGCGCTGTCGTACGCGCCGGACGCGCTCGTGGTCCGCGGCGCGGGCCTGTACGGGCTGCACGGCAGCGCCTCCAAGGGCGGCAACTTCGTGACCCGCATGCTCGGCCGGGCGCGCGAGCCGGACGCGCAGCTCAAGATGGTCGCCGACCAGCGGCTCAGCCCCACCTTCACGGCCGACCTCGCCACCGCGCTGATCGAGGCCGTCGGCGCCGGCGCCGCGGGCGTCCATCACCTGACGGCCTCCGGCGAGTGCTCCTGGTTCGAGTTCACCGAGGCGATACTCGAGATCGCCGGGCTCGACGTGCCGGTCGAGGCGGTCGCGACGACGGTGCCCCCGGGCGGCGTCGAGCGGCCGCTCAACGGCGTGCTCGCGCGCCCGCGCGCCGACGCCGCCGGCCTCGCGCCGCTGCGCGACTGGCGCGAGGCGTTGACGGACTACATGCAGCGCGCCGGGCTGGCCGCGGCCGGCGTCGCGTAAGCGCGAGCGTCATGGCGGGGGTGGTGGTGATGGCGCTGGGCCTCGCCCTCGTCGCCGCCCCGGCGCTGCTCGTGCCGGCGCTGCTCGGCGTGCGCGGCACCGTCGCCCGCGTGCTGGCGGCGCTGGTGGTCGGCGCCGCCGACGTCGTCCTGGTCGGCACGCTCGTCTCGTTCACGGACGGCTTCGAGCGCCCGTGGCTGCTGGCCGACCACGCGGTGCTGGCCGCGCTCGCGTACTTCTGGTGGCGGCGCGCCGGGCGGCCGGCGCCGTTCGAGGGGCCGCCGCCGCGCGCGATCGCCGCCTCGCTGAGGGCGGGTGCGCGCGAGCACCCGATCGTCGCCGTGGCGGTGGGCGCGGTCGCGGTCGCCCTCGCGATCCAGCTCTTCCTCGGGCTGATGGTCGCCCAGAACAACTGGGACGTGATGTCCTACCACCTCGCCCGCGCCGCCTACTGGCTCCAGTACGACAGCGTCAGCCACTTCCCGGGCGGCTCGCCCCGCCAGATCGGCTATCCGCCCAACACCGAGCTGCTCCAGGCCTGGACGATGGAGCTGTGGGGGAGCGACCGCCTCGTCGCGCTCGTCCAGTGGCTGTCGGGCATCGGCGCGGCGCTTGCGTGCTACCTCGCCGCGCGCTTCCTCGGCTTCGAGCGCTCCGGCTCCGCGCTCGCGGGCGCGCTGCTCCTGGCGATGCCGATCCCGATCCTCCAGACGACGACCGCCCAGAACGACCTCGCCGCGGCCTTCCTCGTGCTCGCGACAGCCGCGTTCCTGGCGCGCGGGCTGCGCGACGGCCACGCTGGCGAGCTGGTCGTGGCCGGCGCCGCGCTCGGCCTGGCCGTGGGCACCAAGAACACGGCGGTGATGGCGATCCCCTCGCTCGCACTGATCGCCGCGGCGGTGGCCTACCGCTCCCGGCCGGCGCGCCGCACGCTGGCGATCGCGGGGGCGGCCGCCGCGATCGGCATCGCCGCGCTGGGCTCGTACACGTACGTGTCGAACCTGCGCAACACCAGCTCGCTGACCGCGCACGCCTCCGACCACCTCGAGCGCAGCTCCCCGGTGAAGAAGAACGAGGTGATGATCTGGTGGGGATTCGTCGACTTCCCCGGCGTGCACGTGCCGTGGCTCGACGGGATCCTCAAGTCGACCGTGCCGGACGTGCTCGGCGACCAGAACGAGCAGTTCTACTACGCGATCGACAGCGGGCCCGACGACAGCCGCAGCGCGTTCGGGCCGGTCGGGCTGCTGTTCCTGCTCCCGCTGCTGCTCGCGTTCGCGCTGCGGCCGCGCACCAGCCCGGAGCGGCGGGCGTTCGCGATCGGCGCGCTCGGCCTCGCGCTGCTCGTCCCGCTGTTCGTCGAGTGGAACGCCGACATCACGCGGGTCGTGGTCCCGGCCGTGGCGCTGGGCGCGCCGCTGCTGGCGGCGATCCGGTCGCGCGAGCTGCGCACGCTCGCGGTGCTGCTGTCACTCGCGGCGCTGGCCGCGTGCGTGATCTCGAACCACAACCGGATGCTGATCAACCCGGGGCCGCCGCCGGTCACCTGGCGGGAGGACCGCATCGGCGAGCTCACCGCCAACCGCGTCGAGATGGGGCCGGTGCTCCAGCGCCTCCGCGAGGGCTTCGGCGAGACCACCCCGCTCGGGTTCGCGGGACGCGACGACAGCTGGGACTACCCGCTCTTCGGCGCGCGCCACCAGCGCCGCGTGGTGCGGATCCGGCCACTCGACGTCAGCGCCGACCGGCTCCGGGCCGAGGGGCTCACCGCCGTGCTGTTCGCGGACGTCGCGCCGCCGGCGAACACCGGGCTCCAGCTCGAGGGGCTCGGGCCGGGCTTCACGCTCGGCCGCGTGCCGGGCGGCTAGGCGGCGGCCCGCCGCGGGGCTTCGCCAACGCCCCTAGGCGCGGTACTCGAACGGAAGCTCGTCGGCGACCTCCGACAGGAGCGGCGCGCCGGCGTCGCGCTCCGACGGGATCAGCTCGACGTCCGGCCATTCGATGCCGACCTCGGGATCGTCGTACTTGATGCCGCGCTCGGTCGCGTCGTCGTAGTAGGCGTTCACCTTGTACATCACGTCGGCGATCTCGCTGGTCACGCAGAAGCCGTGCGCGAAGCCGATCGGGCAGTAGAGCTGGTGGAGGTTCTCCTCGTTCAGCTCGAACGCCTCCCACTCGCCGAACGTGGGCGAGCCCCTGCGCAGGTCCACCACCACGTCGACGATCGCGCCGCGGCCGCAGCGCACGAGCTTGGAGGCGCCCCTGCCGACCTGGAAGTGCATGCCGCGGACGATCCCGTGCCGCGAGCGCGAGTGGTTGTCCTGGACGAACTCCTCCGGGATCCCGAGCTCCTCGAACTCGTTGCGGCGGTAGGTCTCGTGGAAGAAGCCGCGCTCGTCGCCGAACACGGCCGGCTTGACGAGGATCGGCCCCTCGATCCGCGTCTGGATGCGCTCGAATCGACTCATGGGCGCGTCACCCTAGATGATCGATCCCACGACCGCGCGCACACGGATGACGCGCGATACCGGCGCTGGGTCGGCGTCCTCGGGCTCGCCAATGGCGCCCGCATTGGCTTCACCCTGCGTCCTTGACCAGCTTGGTTTCGCGCGCCCCCGCGCGCACGCGGCCGCGGAATCAACCATCTAGCGCCCTGCGCACCAGCGACCAGTACGCGCGCAGCAGGGCGCGCACCAGCCGCGAGCGGCCCATGCCGCCGAAGAACGGGGAGTCGAGCTCGGGCACCAGCGCCTCCGCGAACTCGGCCGGCCCGATCGCCGCGCGGGCCTGGATCGCGCGCCGCTGGCGCAGCGCGCCCGGCAGCTCGCGCAGGAACCCGGCGGTCGCCCGCGCCTTCGCCGGGCCCCAGCCGCCGGCGGCGGCGTGCACCAGCAGCGCCAGCTCCGTGGCCAGCAGCGCCGGCGCCACCGCCGCGAGCACCCGCCCCGGATAGCAGCGGACGACCATCAGCAGCCGGTTCTTCTCGAGCTCGCCGAGCTTCTCCGGGCGGCGGCCGAAGTCGTAGTCGTGGCGCACGCGGGCCGCCGGGAGCACCCCGAAGCGCCGCCCCATCAGCCGCAGCCGGTGCGAGAGGTCGAGGTCGTCCATGTACATGAAGTACTCGTCGGGGAACGGCCCGGCCGCCTCCCAGGCGGAGCGCCGCACCGCCATGCAGGCGCCGGAGAGGAAGCCGACCTCGCGCGGCTCGCTCCCGACGGCGGCGACGTCGTCGAGGTAGCGCCCGGTCCAGCCGAACCCGGTGAAGTGGGTGACGTTCCCGGCGGTGTTCACGCGCTCGCCGTCCGCCAGCGCGACGAGCCCCATCCACGCGTCCCAGTCCGGCGGCGGCTCGCGCAGCGCGTTGAGGCAGCCCTGCTCGGGGATCGCGTCGGGGTTCAGGAAGAGGACGGTCTCCCGCGTCGTCTCCGCCACCCCGACGTTCGCCGCGCGCGGGAAGCCGAGGTTGGCGCCTGTCTCGATCACCCTGTCCACGACGGGGTGCTCGCTCGCGAGCTCGACCGTGCGCGCGCTGGCCGCCGGCCGCCCGCCCGAGTTGTGCACCACTACCACCTCGTCGCCCTCGCGGCGCTGGCGGGCGAGCTCGTCGAGGACGGGGCGCAGCTCGTCGGCCTCGTCGAAGGCCACGATGACGATCGCGAGGTCCACCCGTCAGGGCGCGGCGGCGGAGGTGCGGCGGCGGACCGGCGGGCGCCGCCTGGCGAGGCGCTCGCGGGCGCCCGGCGGCAGGTGACCGACCGCGACCGAGACGGCGGCGGCCGCCAGGCTGAGGGCGATCAGCGCGAGCAGCAGCCGCAGCGTCGTGGCGGTGATGAACTCGGGGCGGTCGAAGGTCATGTTGCGCAGCAGCGTGTCCCACGTCTGGAGCTTGTCGCCGTAGTAGCGGTGCACGTACTTGTCGAGGTAGACGTTCCAGCAGAAGTAGGTCGACACGAGCGCGACGACCGAGAACACCAGCGGCTGGGCCCGCTTCGCGATCAGCTCGCGCATCCCGACCGTGTAGAGGGTGGCCACGCCGGCGTAGGCCGGCAGCAGGTAGCGGCCGCCGCTCATCGAGAAGCCCTTGCCGTTGAGGTTGTTGCGCAGGTCCACGTAGAGCAGCGGCAGGTAGAGCGCGAGCGCCGCGGCCACGAGGAAGACGATCTGGCGCAGCAGCGGCCGGTCCGGGGTCAGCAGCTCGCGGCGCACCCGCGCCGCGGCCAGCGCCAGGCCGGCCATGCCCATCACCCCGATCCAGGCCGGTAGGTAGAAGTACCACTCGATCCGCGGCGCCTCGGCCTGCTCGTGGTGGAACCAGTAGGTCCGGTACGTGTAGCCGGTCCACTGGCGGGCGAGGTCCCAGATCAGCCCGAGCGACTGGTCGGTGCGCGGCGTGGCGGGGCTCTCGAGCCCGATCGACCCGGTCGTGGTGCCGTAGAGGAAGTAGGTGCGCAGGTACCACGCGCCGCCCACGAGCAGCAGGATCAGCCCGGCGATCCCCGCGGAGCGGACGACGGTCCGCAGCCGGTCGCGGTACATCAGCCCCTGGGCGGCGTAGGTCATCAGCGCGAGCGGGATCAGCACCAGCGACGTGGACTTGGTCAGCAGCCCGAGCACGATCGCGCCGCCGAGCCACGCCCCCTGCCGCGCGCGCGGCGGCTCGCGCAGCATGAACAGGCAGAGCGCGCAGGTGAACGAGAACGTCGCGACCAGCAGGATGTCGTGGTTCGCGATCCCCGACAGGACGCCGATCATCGGCTGGGTCGCCACGAGCAGCGCCACGAACAGGCGCAGCGCCTCGTTGCGCAGGACCTGCGCCGCCAGCAGCCACGCGCAGAAAACCGCCAGCACCCCGATCGCCGAGGACACCCAGCGCACCGCCATGAAGCGCGTGAACACCGAGGCGTCGCCGAGCGCGGCGTTCACCGTCGCCGCGGCCGAGTGGTAGAGCGGGGGATGGACCACCCCGACGCCGCGGCCGCGCTCGAACGGCTCGCGCCAGTCGTCCGGGAACTGCTCGCTCGCCCGCACCGAGTACTTCGGCTCGGGAAAGGCGTGGAAGTCGATCCGCGGCCCGCAGCAGTAGCCGTCGTAGCGCATCAGCTTGACGAGCTCGGGGTACTCCTTCGGGTACAGGTACTTGTCCGGGTCCGGCAGCGAGTGCTGCGTGACCATGTACTCGGCGTAGAGGAAGTGGTAGTCCTCGTCCGGCCCGAAGAACGCCGGGAACGTGTTCGACCACATCACCCCGCGGAACAGGGTGAACAGGAGGACGAACACCAGCGCCCAGCGCGCCCAGCGCACGCTGGGGAGGAACGGGGGGCGGGCGCGGGACTCCGCGCCGGGCGTGTGGATGTCGGCCGGGACGGCTTCCGGTTCGCGCACGGTCATGGGTGGAGATGCCCGAAGCACCTCCAGGAGAACACGCAAGGCTAGCGCCGGATGCGGGCCGGCGGTCGCTACCGTGGCGCCGCGTATGGCCGTCGTCAGCGTCGCGATCCCGGTGCGCAACGGCGGCTCCACGTTCCCCCCGCTGCTCGACGCGATCCTGGCCCAGCGGATCGACCGCGAGGTGGAGATCGTGGTCGCCGACAACGAGTCCACCGACGGCACCCGTGAGGAGGCGGAGCGGCGCGGGGCGGTGATCCTGGACGTCCCGCGCGACGAGTTCAGCCACGGCGGCACCCGCGAGCTGCTGATGCGGCGCGCGCGCGGCGAGCATGTCGCGTTCGTGACCGACGACGTGCTCCCGGCGAGCGACCGCTGGCTGGCCGAGCTCGTGGCCGGGTTCGACGACGCGCCCGGCGTGGGACTCGTCTACGGCCCCTACGTGCCGCGCCCCGACGCGAGTCACATGGTCAGCCGCGAGATCGCCGAGTTCTTCGAGTCGCTGTCGCCCGACGGGCGCCCGCGCGTGGATCGCGGGCTGCCGCCCGGCGAGCTGCGCCCCGGGCCGGTGACCTTCTACACCGACGCCAACGGCTGCGTGTCGCGCGCGGCCTGGGAGCGCGTGCCGTTCCGGCCGGTGAGCTCCGCCGAGGACCACGTGCTCGCGATCGACATGCTGCGCGCCGGCTACGCGAAGGTCTTCCGCCCGTCGGCGAAGGTGATCCACTCGCACGACCCGCCGCCGCTGCGGCGCTTTCGCCACATGTTCGACGAGTTCCGCGCGCTGCGCGAGGTGTACGGGCACGTGGAGGAGGCCGGCTGGCCCTACACCCCCGCGGTCGTGCGCGCGGGGGTGCGCCGCGACCGCGCGTACCTGCGCTCGCGGGGGGCGAGCGGCTGGGAGCTCGACCGCGGCACGCTCGAGTCGCTGCTCTACCACTCCACGCGCACGGCGGCCGCGACGCTGGGCACGCGCGCCGAGCGCCTGCCGGCGCGGGTGCGCCGGGCGCTGTCGCGCGAGCGTCGCGCTCGCTTCGACCCGGTCGAGCACCCGCCGCTCTAGTCTGCCCCCGATGCGCCTCCGGCTGGCACGCCTGCGCGTACGCGCGATCGACCTCTTCGGGGGCCTCCCGCGGCGCGCGTACCTGACGCTCAAGTACCGCGGCGTGCGCTCCTTCCTGTTCCGCGCGGTCACGTTCCCGCTGCGTCTCACCCCCGCCGGGCGCTTCCTGGGCATCGGCCGCGACCGCACCTACGCCGCGCAGGCGCGCCGCTGGTACGACGAGCACTGGCGCCCGGTCACCGTGGCGATCCCGCACTGGGGGCCACCGGAGCAGACAGTCGAGACCGTGGAGGCGCTGCGGCGCACGACCGACCCCGAGCGCGTGCGCATCGTCGTGGCCGACGACGCCAGCCCGGCGCCGCACCCGCAGCGCCTGCGCGAGGCGCTCGCCGGCAAGGCCGAGGTGATCCTCGCCGAGGAGAACGGCGGCTTCGCGGTCAACGCCAACCGGGCGATCGCGGCCGCGCGCGAGGGCGACGACGTCGTGCTGCTCAACAGCGACGTGGTGGCGCTGCCCGGCTGGCTCGAGAGCCTCCAGCACGCCGCCTACGGCGCCGACGACGTGGGCATCGTCGGGCCCAAGCTGCTCTACCCCGACCGGACGATCCAGTCCGCGGGGTCGTATCGCAACCTCGGCGCGCCGGAGTGGTTCGACCACCGCTTCCGCTTCAAGCCCACCGACCACGGGCCGGCAAACGTGGGCGTGCCGTGCATCGCGGTCACCGGCGCCTGCATGTACGTGAAGCGCACCGTCGTCGACTCGATCGGCGTGCTCGACGAGCGCTACCCGATGGCGTACGAGGACGTGGACTGGTGCCTGCGCGCGTGGGAGGGCGGCTTCCGCGTGATGTACCACCCGCCCGCCGCGCTCTTCCACCTCGAGTCGAAGACGCGCGGGACCGACCAGGGCGAGCGCGAGCTCGAGTCGCAGCGCGTGTTCTGGGAGCGCTGGGGCGACTGGTTCGACGCGCGCGACGTGCGGACCGACGACGGGCGGCTGAGGATCGTGTACGTGACCGAGGACACCGGCGTGGGCGGCGGGCACCGCGTCGTGTTCGAGCACCTCGAGGGGCTGGCCGCGCGCGGGCACGAGTGCGAGCTCTGGTCGCTCGACGGCGCGCCCGACTGGTACGACCTCAGCGTCCCGGTGCGCACGTTCGAGGACTACGACGAGCTGACCGCGGCGCTCGCGCCGGTGGACGCGCTGAAGGTCGCGACCTGGTGGAACACCGCGGCCCCGGTCTGGAACGCGTCGGTGCTGCGCGGCATCCCCGTCTACTTCGTGCAGGACATCGAGACGTCGTACTACCCCGACCACCCGCACGTGCACGCGCACGTGCTCACGAGCTACCGCCAGGAGTTCCGCTACCTCACGACCTCACAGTGGGTCGCCGGCCGCCTGCGCGAGCTGGGCATCGAGCCGCGCGTGGTGCCGCCGGGGGTCGACCTCGAGACGTTCGAGGATCTCGGTCTCGAGCGCGAGGACAACGTGGTGCTCACGCTCGGCCGCACGAACCCGCTGAAGAACCTCGACCTCACGCTCGACGCCTGGGAGGCCATGCCCAACGGGCGGCCGGAGCTGTGGCTGTTCGGGATCGAGCCGGAGCTGGGCGAGCGGCCCGGCGCGCGCTACTTCGTGCGGCCCAGCGACGAGGAGGTCAACGAGCTGCTGAACCGCACCACCGCGCTGATCCAGACCTCGCGCCACGAGGGGTTCTGCCTGCCGCTGCTCGAGGCGATGGCCGCCGGGGCGCCGGTCGTCTGCACCGACGCGCACGGCAACCGCGACTTCTGCCGCGACGGCGAGAACTGCCTGATGGCCGACCCCGAGCCGGCGTCGGTGCGCGCCGCGCTCGAGCGCCTGCTCGCCGATCCGGGGCTGCGCGAGCGGCTCTCCGCCGAGGGCCGCAGGACCGCCGCCGAGTACGCGTGGCCGGGCCTCATCGACCGCGTGGAGCGCTTCTTCGAGGACATCGCGCCGACCCGTTGAGGGTCTGCCTGCTGATCCACGAGCTAGGCCGCTCCGGCGGGGTCAGCACGATCCTCCGCTACGCGCGGGCGCTGGACGGCGCGGAGCCGGGCGCGGGCGCGGAGCTCGTCGTCACCGACCCGCGTGCGGGCGAGCTGCCGGCCGAGCACGGCGGGGTGCCCGTGCGCCGGCTCGCCGACGCGGCCGGCGAGCGCTACGACGTCGCGGTCGCCACGTGGTGGGCGACCGTCGCGGCGCTGTGGCGGGTCGACGCCGCGCGGCGGCTCGTGTTCCTCCAGAGCGTCGAGAGCCGCTTCTACGAGGAGCGCCACTTCCACGAGCGGCTCGCCGCCGAGCAGGTGCTGGCCCTGCCGGTCGGCTACGTGACGGTGGCGCGCTGGATCGGCGACCTGCTGGCCGCGCTGCGACCGGACGCACCGTGCGCCGTCGTGCGCAACGGGATCGACAAGGACGTGTTCCGCCCGCCCGCCGCGGCCGCCGGGCCGCCGCCGGGCGGTCCGCTGCGCGTGCTCGTCGAGGGGCAGCCGTCGCTGTGGTTCAAGGGCGTGCAGGACGGGGTCGCGGCGGTGCGGGCGATGAGCGAGCCGGTGGAGGCGACGGTCGTCGCCTCCGACCCCGCGGCGGCGGGCGCGCTCGAGGGCATGCGCGTGGTGGGCGGCCTCGACCCCGCCGGCATGGCGGCGCTCTACTCCGAGCACGACGTGCTCCTCAAGCTCTCGCGCGTCGAGGGCCTGCCGCTGCCGCCGATCGAGGCGTTCCACGTCGGCGTGCCCGCCGTGCTCGCGCCGTTCGGCGGGCACGACGAGTACCTCGACCACGGCCGCAACGGGCTCGTGGCCGGTCACGACGACCTGCCGGGCACGGCTCGCGCGCTCGACGGCCTCGCGCGCGACCGCGGGCGGCTCGCCGAGCTGAGCGCGGGCGCGCTGGCGACCGCCGCGGGCTGGCCGTCGGCGGACGAGGCGGCCGCGAAGTTCGTGAGCGCGGTGGAGCGGCTCGCCGCCGGCCCGGAGCCCGACCCCGCCGCGGCGCTGGCGGCGCTCCAGGCCGCGCAGACGCGCCGGCTCGAGCTGACCCGCGAGCACGTGCGCCAGCAGGAGGCGGTCGCGTCCGGCCTGCGCGGCGCCGTCCGCTGGCACGAGGACGCGCTGGCCCAGGCGCGCGACCACGTGGAGGAGCTGAACGAGCGGCTGCGCGAGGCCGACCGCCTGGCGCGCGACCTGCACGGCCAGATCGAGGCGATCAAGGCGACGCGCGCCTACCGCGCCGCCACCGCCGCGCGGCGGCTCAAGCCGGGGGGCGGGGGATGAGCCTGCGAGTGCGCGGCGACGAGCGCGCGCTGGCCCTGGCCGGCCCGGCCGACGCTTCACCCGCCGACGCCCCGCCCGCATCCGCCGACGCCCCGCCCGCGCACGACGACGCCACGGCCGCGCCCGCCGACGCCCCGCCCGCATCCGCCGACCCGGCAGGCGACGGCCCACTCGTGCACCTCGGCCCGGCGGCGGAGCCGGCCGACGTGGTCTGGCTGCCCGGCCCGCTACCGCAAGGCGGGGAGGGTCTGACCCCCGCCGGAGGCCGCTCGGGGAGCGGAGCCGCCGCGCCGGCTTACCCCGTCCCGGGGAGCGCGCCGCTGGTGATCGCGACCTCCGGCGACGGGCTCTGGAGCCGCGCGCCGTGGCCCGCCGCCGACTCGCTCTTCGAGCTCCCCCCGCCGCCCGCTGCGCGCGTGCTCGTCGTCTGCGAGGACCCCGAGCGGCGCGCGCAGGTCGTGCAGAAGCTCGAGTCACGCGGGCATCCGGTGACCGGCGCGGCCATGCTCACCGCCGAGGACCTCGCCGCCGCGTCCGTGGTCGCCCTGCTCGGCGACGCCGGCGCCGCCACGCCCGAGGCCCCCTGGGCCGCCGCGGCGATGCCCGCCGAGGCGCCCGCCGTGCTCGCCGCCCGCCGGGTCCTGATCGCCCCGCGCTGCGCGGTCACCTTCGGCCTGCTGCCCGGCACCGACCACCTCGCCTTCGGCACCGCCGACGACGTCGTCCAGTACGCGGACGCCGCGCTCACCTTCCCCGAGGCGTTCGAGCAGTTCGCGGTCCTCGGCGCGCTCGCCGCCGAGCCCCACCGCGCGTCGCGCGTCTACGCCCGCCTGGCGGACGCGCTCAGATCTGCTCGGCGATCTTCGGCGCCTGGCGATTGAAGATCCAGAAGCCGAGCCCGATCGACACGAGCACGATCGTGATCGGGATGACGACGTGCCACGAGGCGGCCATCGCCTCGACCGCGTTCGGCGCGTTCGGGTCGATCACCGCGAAGCGGTTCTGCTCGATGATCACCGCCATCGGGTTGAGCATCACGAGCTGGCCCCACTCCGGCTTCGGGATCGCCTCGATCGGATAGATCACCGGAGCCGCGTAGAACATCGCCTGCGTGACGACCTCCCAGATCGGGTGCACGTCGCGCGCCTGCACGTACAGCGCCGAGAGCAGCATCGCGAGCCCCACGCACCAGATCGCCAGGACGAGGATCAGCACGGGGAACTGGAGCCACGACAGCCGCGGGTCCACCCCGTTGGCGATCGCGAACACCCCGACCGCCACGAGGTTGATCAGGAAGTTGAAGAACGCCGTGAGGACCACCGACAGCGGGACCACCAGCCGGGGGAAGTGGATCTTGCGCACGAGGTTCTCGCGGTCGACGAGCGAGCTGATCGCGCCGCTGGTCGCGTCGGCGAAGAACGTGAAGGTCACGATCCCGAGCAGCAGCACGACCGCGAAGTTCGGCGCCTGCTGGCCGATCTTCACGAACTCCGAGAACACGAAGTAGAGGACCGCGAACAGCATCAGCGGCCGCATGAGCTGCCAGATGTAGCCGAGGATCGACCCGAAGAAGCGCAGCTTGAAGTCGGTGACCGCGAGCGTCCAGGTCAGGTGCAGGAAGCGGCGCATGTCGCCGCCCAGCGCCGAGGGGCCGCGGATGCGCCGGCCGTAGCCGCTGACGCCGGCGACGTCGACGGCCACGGCTAGGTCGTCACCCGCGCGGTGAGCTTCTCGCCGGACGCCGTCTCGAGCGCCACGTCGTGCGGCAGGTCGACCATCCCGCCCGTGTTGCGCGAGCCGGTCACGACCGCCGAGGTGAGCCGCGGGCGCCGGTCGAGCAGGTCGCTCTCCCCGCGCACCACCCACGGGGACGCGTAGAGGCGGCCCGGGGTGAACCAGTTCTCGAACGCGACCGAGAAGACGGCCTCCTCGCCGGCGGCAAAGCTCCTGTGAATGTCCTCGGTCGAGGTCGCGAACAGCGGCTGGCGCGACTCGTTCTCGAGCACGACGGCGAACGTCGGGTGGTCGGTGCCGTCGTGGAAGAGCACGCGCGCCTTGAAGGCGCACGCCTCGCCCTGCGGGATCGCCGTCTGCCGCTCGCCGTCCTCGTCCTCGAACCACGCCTCGAGGATCTCGGCGCGCTGGTCGCCGTAGCGCTCCTCCTCCTGCTCCTCCTGGGCGACCTCGCGGCCGAAGTTCAGCTCGAGGTAGTTGCTGGCGATCTCGTCGGGGCGCCCGATCATCTTCACCACGCCGCGCTCGATCAGCATCGCGCGGTGGCAGAACTTGCGCACGGCGCCCATGTCGTGGGTCACGAACAGGATCGTCCGGCCCTCGTCCTTCATGCGGTGGAAGACGTCGAAGCACTTCTGCTGGAAGGCCGCGTCGCCGACCGCCAGCACCTCGTCGATCAGCAGGATGTCGGCGTCGACCTCGATCATCACCGAGAAGGCCAGCCGGACCTGCATCCCCGAGGAGTAGTTCTTCAGCTTCACGTCGACGAACTCCTCGAGCTCGGCGAACCGGATCACGCGGTCGAAGCGCTCGCGCGCCTCCTTCGGATTAAGCCCGAGCATGATCGCGTTGAGGGCGACGTTGTCGCGCGCCGCGAGGTCGGGGTTGAAGCCGACTCCGAGCTCGATGAACGTGGAGACCCGGCCGTTCACGTAGATCGCGCCGCTGTCGGTCGCGTAGATCCCGGCCATGCACTTGAGCAGCGTGCTCTTCCCCGACCCGTTGCGGCCGACGATTCCGAAGAACTCCCCGCGCGGCACCGCGAAGGAGACGTCCTGGAGCGCCTCGAAGTCGTCGTAGCCGGTGCGCCTGAACGGGTGCAGCACCCGCTCCTTCAGCGTGTGGACCTGCTCGTGAGGCTTGCGGAACGTCTTCGAGACGCCGTCCACGACGACCGCGGGGAGGTCGCTCTCGAGCGGTCGGCTCACCGGCACAAATGTAGAACCCGGCCCGGGCGCCGGGTTGCGGTCAGCGGGCGATGCGGAGCGACTCCTCGGCCCGGTCGGCGACGAGGCGCGCGATGGCGAACGACGACGTCGCCGCGGGCGACGGCGCGTTGCGCACGTGCAGCGCGCGGGCGGTCTGCGAGAACACGAAGTCGTCCACCAGCCGCCCGTCGCGGCCGAGCGCCTGGGCGCGCACCCCGGCCGGCCCGTCGGTCACGTCGTCGAGCGTGAGCCCCGGGACGAACTCGGCCGCCGCGGCGACCAGCGCGCGGCGGCTGGCGGCGTGGCGCAGCTCGGTCAGCCCCGTCCGCCAGAAGCGGCGCATCAGCCGCCAGGTGCCCGGCCACGCGAGCGTCGCGCCGAGGTCGCGCGGGCGCAGCCGCCCGAGCCTGTAGGCGTCGCGCGCGCCGACCATCAGCGCCGTCGGGCCGATCAGCACGTCGCCGTCGGCGTGGCGGGTCAGGTGCACGCCGAGGAACGGCAGCGACGGATCGGGCACCGGGTAGATCAGCGAGCGGACGAGCTGGCGGCGCTCCGGGCGCAGCCGCAGGTAGCCGCCCCGGAACGGGACGATGCGCGGGTCGGGCGACCCGCCCGCGGCCACCGCGAGACGGTCCGCCCAGAGCCCGGCGCAGAACACCGCGTGGCGGGCGCGCGTCTCGCCGCGCGAGTGGCGGAGCACGATGCGCGCGCTGCCCGGCTCGGCCGCCGCGATCGCGCAGCCGGTGTGCACGGCGACGCCGCTCGCCTCGAGGTCGGCCGCCAGCCGCCGGGCCACGGCGCCGAAGTCGACGATGCCGGTGGCCGGCGAGTGGAGCGCCGCCACGCCGCGCGCGTGCGGCTCGACCTCGCGCAGGCCGCCGGCGTCCAGCCGCCGCAGCCCCGGCACGCCGTTCGCGCGCCCGCGCCGCTCGAGCTCGTCGAGCCCCGGCAGCTCGGACTCGTGGAGCGCGACGATCACCTTCCCGCAGCGCTCGTGCGGGATCGCGCCCGCCTCGCAGTACTCGTACAGCTCGCGCGCGCCGTCCACGCACAGCCGCGCCTTGAGCGAGCCGGGCGCGTAGTAGATGCCGGCGTGCACCACGCCGCTGTTGTGGCCGGTCTGGTGGCGCCCCACGCCCTCCTCCTTCTCGAGCACGCGCACGCTCAGGCGCGGGTGCCGCGCGTTCAGCTCGCGCGCCACGGCGAGGCCGAGGATTCCGGCGCCGACGACGGCGATGTCGCACTCGCCCGCTGGGTCGTGGAGGTCGGTCATCGCAGGCGGCCGAGCATAAGGACGTTTCGAGATCCCGATTGGAGGGGACATAACGGCGCGCAGGCGCCTGTTTCTGGTCTAGCGGGGGTGCAATTGCCAGAGCGCCGCGGCTTCCGTCGCGTACTTCTCACAACCTGTCTGGTCCTGGCCGGTGCCGTGGGCACCGCCCCGGCGGCCTCCGCGGCCGAGCAGAACGCCTACGCGGCCGCGATGAACTACGCCACGCCGACGATCAACGTCGGCCAGGGCGACACGCTCACCTTCACCAACCTCGACAACCTCGCCAAGCACGACCTGGTGGGGCACGACGGCAAGTTCGGAAGCCCGCTGATCGGCGCCGGCGAGTCCGCCCCCGTCAAGGGCGTCGAGGCGCTCGAGCCGGGGCAGTACCAGTTCCACTGCACGCTGCACAGCTGGATGCAGGGCGTGCTGAACGTCGGGCCGGCCGGCAGCGGCACGCCGGGCGCGGACAGCGGCGCCCCGATGGTGAAGGCGCCGACGGCCGGCAACCAGGATCCCTACGACGCGTACCTGCACGCGACGAAGGGCTCGATCGGCGAAGCGAGCTGGCCGTTCTACGGCAACACCCTCGCCGGCACGCGCGACGGCGGCAAGGACGGCCCCTCGCCCGCCGAGGTGCCGAACCTCGGGGTCGCCTGGAGCTTCTACTCGAACGAGGGCGACTTCACCGGCACGCCCGTCGCCGCGAAGGGGATGGTGCTCGCCGGCTCGAACGGCGGAAGCGTCTACGCGATCGACGCGACCACCGGCCGCCAGCGCTGGAAGCACAAGACCGGCTCGGTCATCAACGGCACGCTTGCGGTCAGCGGCAACCGCGTGTTCGTCCCGATCTCGAAGCCGCACGCCCCCGCCGTGATGGCGCTCGACCTCAAGACCGGCAGGCAGCTCTGGGTGCGCCAGATCTCGGACCAGAAGAACTCCGACGTCTACGGCAGCCCGGTCGTATGGAACGGCCGCGTGTACCAGGGCGTCTCGGCGCTCTACGGCGAGCTCGGCGAGTCCGAGGTCAACGTGCGCGGCCAGGTCGTCGCGCTGAGCGAGAAGACCGGCAAGGTCAAGTGGAACACCTACACGGTCCCGCCGGGCCACGACGGCGGCGCCGTCTGGACCACGCCGGCGGTGGACACCAAGACCGGCACCGTCTACGTGGGGACCGGCAACGCCTACCACGAGCCGGCGTCGGACACGACCGACTCCATGGTCGCGCTGAACGGCAGGACCGGTGCGATCGTGGGGCACTTCCAGGCGACGGCGGGCGATGTCTGGAACGGGACTGACAACGCCGCCGAGGGCCCCGACTACGACTTCGGCGCCTCGCCGCAGCTCTTCAAGGGGCCCGACGGCAGGGAGCTCGTCGGCGAGGGCCAGAAGGCCGGCGTCTACCACGCGCTCGACCGGCACACGATGCAGCCGCAGTGGAGCCGTCAGGTCGGGCCGGGCGCGTTCGTCGTCGGCGGCGTCATCGGCACTCCGGCGACCGACGGGCAGCGGATCTACGGGCCGTCGACCGTCGGCGGCGAGCTGTGGTCGCTCGGCATCGACGGCGGCTACCAGTGGTTCTCGACCGACGGCGGGCCGCTCAAGTTCAACGCGACCTCGGTGGCGAACGGCGTGGTGTACACGACCGACATGACCGGCGTGCTCGTCGCGCGCGAGGCGAGCACGGGCGTGGTGCTCAACCGCATCCCGCTCGGCGGCCCGAGCTGGGGCGGCGTCTCGATCGCGGGCGGCACGGTGTTCGCGGCGGTCGGCACGCAGTCGAACTCCGGCTACATCGCCGCGTACCGCGTGCGCAAGGGCGACGAGGAGAGCGCCGGCGCCGAGCACTTCCAGGACACGCCCGAGCAGGACCCGGACGAGTACCTCGAGGCGCAGGACCGCGAGGAGCGCTGCGCGATCGCGAAGAAGAAGCTGAAGAAGGCGAAGAGCAAGAAGGCCCGCCGCAAGTGGAAGAAGCGCGTGAAGAAGAGCTGCACGCCGCCCGAGCACGAGCACGCCGAGGGCGAAGATTCCGACCACCAGGGCGGCGAGCACCAGCACGGCAACGCCGAGGGCCAGGGCGGCGCGGTCCTCAAGGCCAGCCGGCAGCGCGGCGACCGCTACGTCCCGAAGGCGCCCGGCACCGAGGAGCACCTCTCGCTCTACTACGGCCCCTACACGATCCCGCCGGGCTGGGACGCGAACCGCGTCGACCTCGAGCTACCCACGCAGAACGGCTTCCTGATCGCGCTCGAGCCCGAGATGCGCCGCGTGCAGGACCTCAGCACGCCGATGCACACCGAGGCCCACATCCACCACGCGCACTGGTTCGGCTTCGACCCGAACAACGCCGAGGACCGCTACTTCAACCAGCTCGGCCCCGGCACGCACGAGTGGGTCTTCGGCAACGGCGACGAGGAGACGCGCGCGGACTTCCGCCGCCGCAGCGCCGCCGAGCCGGGCGGGCCGGTCTACGGCAACTTCATCCCGGCCGGCAGAAACCAGGAAGTCATCTACATGCTCCACAACAAGACGAACCAGCCGATGGAGGTCTGGATCGTCCTCGACGTGGTGTGGCAGCACGGCACGAAGCAGCAGCTCGAGGAGGTCACCAAGCGCGAGTACCACGACGTGTTCGGGATGCTCATGGGCCGGACCTTCGACGTGCCGCGCGAGCCGAACGGCGACGGCAAGTGGGAGAACATCCGCGACCAGAAGACCGCCGACGGCAAGGAGCGGCCGATCGAGTTCGTCGCTCCACGCGACGGGACGATCATCGGGTCAGGCGGGCACCTGCACCCAGGCGGGACGGACGTGATCGTCGAGAACTACGGGCCCGTGAACAATCCGTGTCCGAGCGACAAGCGCAAGCGCGGATACGGCGGAACGCTCCTACTCCACTCCGACATCATCAACCAGAACGCGCCGTTCTCGGAGGACTACCAGACCGAGGTGACCCATCCCGGCTGGCGCGCGCCGATACGCAAGGGCGACCGCATCCGGATCTCGGGCATCTATGCGAACAAGGACCAAGCGTACTACTACGCGATGAC
>DASVWC010000059.1:0-4238 GCA_036389835.1 Thermoleophilaceae bacterium
CCCGCGGACTAGCTCCTCGAACGTCTCCCCGCAGGCCTCGCAGTGGAAGTCGTAGATCGGCATCCGGGCGAATGATGCCGCCTCGTACATCCGTCCATGAACTCGTGCAAAGGCTCAGGCGTCGCTTGCGCACGCCCAGATGCTGGCCTACCGTTGCTCACATGCGACGCCCCATCGCCTGCCGCATCCGCCTCGACGGGATGCCCGTCCGGAGCGAGACCATCCTCACCGAGGCGGGGCCGAACGCGCTCGTGCTCTCCACGACGATCCGCGACCGCGGGATCTGGCTCGACAGCACCTACCTCGGGCACGGCAGCGCCGACACGCAGATCACCCACCTGCTCGTGGCGCCCGGCCGCTGCGGCGAGACCGAGGCGCGCACCGTCGCGCACGACGACGTACCGGTGATCCACGTGCGCCGGCTCTGCCTCTACGATCACTTCCAGCGCCTCCAGGACTTCCTCGAGAGCATCGGCCACACCGGCCAGATCCACGGCCTCGATCACGCGATCGAGGCCGTCGAGCAGCTCTCCTGACGTAGCATCCGCCGGCCATGAGGGTCGGCGTCATCACCGGGACCGGGACGTATGCCCTGCCCGACCTCGCCGGCGAGGGCGTCGAGGTCGTCCACGTCGCGCGGCACGAGGCGGGTCACCGGCGGCTGTCGAACCAGGTCGACCACCGCGCCAACATGCGCTGGCTGCGCGAGCAGCGCGTCGACGCGATCCTCGCGGTGACCGTCTGCGGCGCGGTCGATCCCGGCGTGCCGCTCGGGTCGCTGATCGTCTTCGACGACCTCCACTTCCTCGCCAACCGCTTCGCCGACGGCTCGATCTGCACCCTCCACGAGACGCCCGGCGACGCCGACCGCGGCCACTGGATCTACGACGGCCCGTTCGCGGAGGGACTCCGCGCGGCGCTGCTCGAGGGCGCCCGCGCGGCGGGCGTGCCGGCGCGCGACGGCGGCTGCTACGGCCACGTGGACGGACCGCGCTTCAACACGCGCGCGGAGATCCGCTCGCTGGCGCTGGCGGGCGTGACCGCGGTGAGCCAGACCGCCGGCCCCGAGACCGTCCTCGCCGGCGAGGCCGAGATCCCGTACGCGCTGCTCGGCTACGCGACCGACTACGCGAACGGCGTGACCGAGCAGCCGACGCCCGTGGACGAGCTGGTGCGGCTGATCGGCGCCAGCGGCGCGACCTTCTCCGAGGTGCTCGCGAGCACGCTGCCGCTGCTGCCGCGGGCCGACCTCGCGCCGCCGGGCACGATCTACCGGTTCGAGTAGCGCGCCCGGGCCCGCCCCGCGGCCCAGCGCGCCCAGAGCACCGCGATGTCGCCGAGCGTCGACCACAGGTGGCCGGCCGGACCCGTGTAGATCCAGGCGGCGAGGCGCCGGTGCGGGGGCATGCCGCCACGCTATCGTGGCGCCCCCGTGCCCGCCCAGCTCACCACGCAGACGAGCGAGCTCGACGAGTCGCGCGTGCGGGTCGAGGTCGAGGTCGCCCCCGAGACGCTCGAGCGCGAGCTCCAGTCGGCCGCCAGGGCGCTCGGCAACGACCTTAAGATCCCCGGCTTCCGCAAGGGCAAGGTGCCGCCGCAGGTCGTGCTCCAGCGGATCGGGCGCGAGGCCGTGCTCGACGAGGCCGTGCGGCGTGCGCTGCCCGGCTGGTACGAGCGCGCGATCGGCGACGCCAGGGTGGCGGCCGTGGGCGACCCGAGCGTCGATCTCGAGAGCCTGCCGAGCAAGGGCGAGCCGCTCCAGTTCTCGATCGAGGTCGCGGTCCGGCCGAAGGCGAAGCTGGGCGACTACAGGGGCGTGGAGGTCGGGCGCCGCGAGCCCGAGGTCTCCGACGAGGCGATCGACGCGGAGCTCGAGCGCCTGCGCGAGTCCAGCGCGTCGCTCGAGACCGTCGAGCGCGAGGCGCGCAGCGGCGACTTCGTCGTGCTCGACTTCCAGGGATCCGTCGGCGGGGAGCCGTTCGAGGGCGGCGAGGCGCGCGGCTACCCGCTCGAGCTCGGCTCCGGCCGGCTGGTCGAGGGCTTCGAGGAGCAGCTCACGGGCGCGACGGCGGGGGAGGAGCGCACGGTCGAGGTCACGTTCCCCGAGGACTACCGCGCCGAGGAGCTCGCCGGCAAGGACGCGGTGTTCGAGGTCTCGGTCAAGGAGGTCAAGGAGAAGCGCCTGCCCGAGCTCGACGACGACTTCGCCGCCGAGGCGGGCGGCTTCGACACGATCGACGAGCTGCGCGAGGACCTGGCCACGCGCCTGCGCGAGGTCCAGGAGCGCGAGATCGAGGGCGAGTTCCGCGAGGCGGCGGTCGACGCCGTCGCCGAGGCCGCGCAGATCGACCTGCCGCAGTCGATCGTGCACTCGAAGGCGCACGAGATGTGGGGGCACACGCGCCGCCGCCTCCTGCAGCAGGGTCTCGACCCGGCGCAGTACCTCCAGATCACCGGCAAGACCGAGCACGAGCTGATCGAGGAGGCCGAGCCGGACGCCGAGCGGGCGCTGAGGCGCGAGAGCGTGCTGGCGGCACTGGTCGAGGCCGAGGGCATCGAGGTCTCCGAGGAGGAGCTGATCGAGTCGCTGCGCCAGGCCGTTGCCGCCGGCGGGCGCCAGCCCGACGAGGACACCGTGCGCAAGACGCTCGACCGGCTCGTCGAGGAGGGGCGCGACGAGGCGCTGCGCGAGGACATCGCGATGCGCAAGGCCGTCGACCTGGTGGTCGAGCACGCCAAGCCGATCCCGCCGGAGCAGGCGCAGGCGCGCGAGAAGCTCTGGACGCCCGAGAAGGAGCAGAAGGAGAAGCCGGGCCAGATCTGGACGCCGGGCGCCTGAACGGGGCGGTCAAACCCCCGAAATAGGCACTGGCGCCGGGCGGTCCCCCGTGTTAGGTTCGGATTGCCCTTCGGAGAGACCGTCGCTGCCACGGCCGGCGCCCCGTTCGAGATGGCTCCGAGGCGCTAAGGAGCCCCATGTCAACCCAGGCCTTCTCAGTCTCGCAGCACCGTCTCGGGGACATCCGCGTCGTCGTGCCGCGGCGGGAGATCGACTGCGTGACCGCGCCGGCGCTGGCGGCGGCCCTCGACCGTGCCATCGAGGAGGGGTCGAGCAAGGTCGTCGTCGACCTCTGCGACGTGACCTTCATGGACTCGAGCGGGGCCCACGTCCTGCTCGAGGCGGCCGACCGGCTCGCGGCGATGGACCGGCCGTTCTCGGTGATCTGCGTGCGCGGCGCGATCTCGCGCCTGCTCGAGATCCTGAACCTCACGGAGCGGTTCGCCCTCCACACCGAGTAGAGGCTTCGGCCGCCAGGGTGAAGGAATCCGGGCGAGCTGGCGAAAACAAGCGCAACGATGAGCCCCGTCGCGCTACCTTTTGAGGCCCGCCGGTAACCCGGCCGTGGGGAGAGACCTTGGCACGGCCCACTGATTCGAACGAACAGCTGCTCTGCAGCTTCTGCGGCAAGTCCCAGCGGCAGGTCAAGAAGCTGATCGCCGGCCCCGGCGTATACATCTGCGACGAGTGCATCGATCTCTGCAACGAGATCATCGACGAGGAGCTGACCGGCCCGGCCACGTTCGACCTCGAGAACCTGCCGAAGCCGAAGGAGATCAACTCGGTCCTGCAGGAGTACGTCGTCGGCCAGGAGCCCGCCAAGCGCACGCTCTCGGTCGCCGTCTACAACCACTACAAGCGCGTGCAGATGATGCAGTCCGACGAGCAGGACGGAATCGAGCTGCAGAAGTCGAACATCCTCCTGCTCGGCCCGACCGGCTGCGGCAAGACGCTGCTCGCCCAGACGCTGGCCAAGATCCTGAACGTCCCGTTCGCGATCGCCGACGCCACCGCGCTGACCGAGGCCGGCTACGTCGGCGAGGACGTCGAGAACATCATCCTCAAGCTGCTGCAGGCTTCGGACTACAACGTCGAAAAGGCGCAGCGCGGCATCGTCTACATCGACGAGATCGACAAGATCAGCCGCAAGGCGGAGAACCCGTCGATCACCCGGGACGTGTCGGGCGAGGGCGTGCAGCAGGCGCTCCTGAAGATCCTCGAGGGAACGACCGCCTCGGTGCCTCCGCAGGGGGGGCGCAAGCACCCGCACCAGGAATTCCTCACGATCGACACCACGAACATCCTGTTCATCTGCGGCGGAGCGTTCGCGGACCTCGACAAGGTCGTCGAGCGTCGCATCGGCCACAAGGGCGTCGGCTTCGGGGCGACGGTTTCGTCG
>DASVWC010000060.1:0-18299 GCA_036389835.1 Thermoleophilaceae bacterium
CTAGGTGTAGTTCCCAGCCACGTTGTTCAGTCTCGAGCCCGGCGGCTTGTGGCCGAGGGAGCCATGTGGTCGCCTGAAGTTGTAGTGGTCGAGCCAGCGCGGGAGTGCCGCGGTCCGCTCAGCCGATGTCCCGAAGACCTGCGCGTAGGCCCACTCGTTGACGAGCGTCTGGATGAAGCGCTCCGCCTTGCCGTTGGTGCGCGGGCGGTAGGGGCGGGTGAACAGCGGCCGCAGCCCGAGCTCGGCGCAGGCCTCGGTGTGCCAGTGCGAGCGGTAGCAGGAGCCGTTGTCGGAGAGCACGCGCTCGACGACCACGCCGCGCGCGGCGAACCAGCGCACGCCGCGGCGCAGGAAGCCGGCCGCGCTCGTGCCGCGCTCGTCGGCGAGCACCTCGACGTAGGCGAGCCGCGAGCGGTCGTCGACCATCACGTGCACGAACTCCCAGCCGGCGACGCCGAGGCTGCGTGTGCCGACACCGTGCTTTTTGCGGCTTGATCGATCGCCGGTGACGCGGTGGCCGGGGCGCAGGATGCGCCCGAGCTTCTTGACGTCGACGTGGACGAGCTCGCCGGGGCGGCGGCGCTCGTAGCGGTTCGGCGGCTCGACCGGGCCGAGCCGTGAGCGCTTGCCGAGCCCGGCCCGCTTGAGCCAGAGCGAGACGGTCGAGAGCGCCATGTCGAGCAGCTCGGCGATCTGCGCTGCGGTCATCCGCAGCCCGCGCAGCGCGGCGATCGCCTCGACGCGCTCAGCCGGGGTGCGGTGCGGGATCCGCCGCGGCGCCGAGGGACGGTCGCCGAGCGGCTCGCCGGCGGCGGCCCGGCGCACCCACTTGCGCGCGGTCGGCTCGCTCACGCCGGCGGCCGCGGCCGCCGCCCTGAGCGACCAACCCTCGTCGAGCACGCGAGCTGCGATCAGCGCTCGGCTGTTCGGACAGGTACGGGCGTTAGCGTGGAGCTTCATCCGGTGTCTCCTTGGATCTGGGTGGCTTAGGCACCTCCCAGCCTCCAAGGGGGCCCGGATGAAACAACGTGGTTAGGCGCTACAGCTAGGCGTCGCCGAAGTCGCGCTCGAGGTGGGTCAGGTCCATCCCCACCACGAGCCCGGCGACGAGCCCGATGTAGACCGCCGCCACGAGCGCCCGCGAGCGCGGCTCCACGCGGTAGTAGCGCTGCGACTCGGGTGATTTGCGCTGCTTCCAGCGGCGCCAGGTCTCGAGGCCTCCCAGGAGCACGATGATCAGGATGATCGGGTTCGGGAAGGCGACCGCGGCCACCACGAGGATCAGGAAGCCGAGCACCCACACCTTCGGGCTCAGCGCCGCCATCGCGCGCCCGCCGTCGAGCGGGAGCACCGGAAGCAGGTTGAAGAGGTTCAGGAAGAAGCCGGTGAAGGCGAGCGCCTGCCAGAACTCCTCGCCGGTCGCGAGCCAGACGCCGGTCGGCACCAGGCAGCCGACCGCGCCGAGCACCGGCCCGGCGAGGCCGACGCGGGCCTCGGCGGCGGCGTCGTCGGGGAGCCCGCGCATCCCGACCACCGCGCCCAGGAACGGGATGAACAGCGGCGCGCTCGCCGGGATCCCCTCGCGCCGGAGCTGGAGCACGTGGCCGTACTCGTGCACGAGCAGCAGCAGCACGAACCCGAGCGCGAACTTCCAGCCCCAGATGAGCGAGTACGCGCCGACCGAGACCAGCATCGAAGCCGACGTGGTGAAGAGCTTGAGCTTCGGGAGCAGGAGCAGCAGCCCCTTGAGCTTGGCGCCGAACTTGACGGCCAGCAGGGCCGCGGCGGCGATCGCGCCGCCCGCGCGCTTGGCCCACGGGCGCTGGTCCTGCGGCGGCGGCTGCGGGACGTAGGCCGGGGCCTCGGGCGGCGTGTACGGGGCGGGGTAGTGCATCTGCGTCAAAGGTAGTCCGGGACCCGGCCCGCTCGGGATGAGCGGCCGTGCGTGTGTCACAGTCCCGCCGTGCCCGTCGTATTCGCCCGCTCGCCGCTGCGCGTGACCCTCGCCGGCGGCGGGACCGACCTCGCCTCCTGGTACCGCGACAACGGCGGCTACGTGGTGGCCGCCGGCATCGACCGGCACGTGTTCATGCTCGTGAACACCGACCACCAGGACCGGATCCGGCTGAAGCACATCGAGTGGGAGGAGGTCGACTCCTCGGACCAGGTGCAGCACCCGATCCTGCGCGAGGCGCTGCTGCGGCGCTGGAACGGCGCCCCGCTCGAGCTGGCCTCGACCTCCGACGTGCCGCCCGGTACCGGGCTCGGCTCCTCGGGCGCCTACACGGTCTGCGCCCTCGGCGCACTGGCCCTCGCCGCCGGCAGGCCCGCGGCCGCGGGCGAGCTGGCCGAGGAGGCCTGCGACATCGAGATCGAGGTGCTCGGCCGCACGGTCGGCAAGCAGGACCAGTACGCGTCCGCGTTCGGCGGCATCCGCGCCTACGCGATCGCGCACGACGGCGTGGTGACGGCGCAGCCGCTGGCCGTCGACCCGTCCACGGCCGGCGCCCTGGAGGACGGGCTGCTGCTGATCTACTCGGGCGAGCAGCGCTCCGCGTCGGACCTGCTGGCCGCCGAGGCGCGCGGCGCGCAGGCCGGCGACGGCACGGTCAAGCGCAGCCTCAGCCGCGGCGTGGAGATCGCCCACGAGGTGCGCGACGCGCTCGAGCGCGGCGACCTCGAGGCGCTCGGCGCGCTGATGAACGAGCAGTGGGACGCCAAGCTGGCGCGCTCCCCGGCGATGGCCACGCCGCGCATGGAGGAGCTGCGCCGGCTCGCCCTCGAGGCCGGCGCCGGCGGAGTGATGCAGATGGGCGCGGGCGGCGGCGGCTACCTGCTCGCCTACGCGCCCGACCCCGCCGCCGTGCGCGCCGCGCTGGCCGAGGCGAGCGCTGCGGAGCTGCGCTTCCGGCTCGATCCCGGCGGGTTCCGGGGCGAGGCGTTCGACAAGTATTGACCCAGATCGGGGACAGGAGTAGCTTGGCGCGGGCAAGCTACGAGGAGGTAGACGTGGGACGGGTGATGGCGGACTGCCGGCGCTTCCCGAGCGATTCGAACTGCTCGCTGACGCTGATCGGCGAGGAGGCGGAGGTCGTCCAGGCCGCGGCCGAGCACGCCGTTTCTGTGCACGGCCACGAGGACACGCCGGAGTTCCGCGAGCAGATCCGCGGGATGCTCGAGCCCGAGGAGAGCTACACGCCGGGGACGCGCGAGCAGGAGCCGATGCCGGGCTAGACGTACCCTTCGCGGCGTGACCGACGAGCCGCGCGAGGAGGACCTAGAGCAGGGCGGGGAGCGGGCCGAGCCCGACGCCAAGGCCCTGCGCGCGCTCGACAGGCTGCGCGGAGCCGACGAGTCGCCGCGCGCGCTCAGGGCCGCGCGGGCGGTGCGCCGGCTCCTGCCGGGCGACAGCGAGCTCGGCGACCCGCTGTCCACCGCCGGCGACGATCCCTCGCTCGTGCTCGCGCGGCGCGTGGCGGAGGTGGGTCAGGAGCGGCCGAGCGCGGTCCGCGAGCTGGGGCTCGGCGCGTTCCAGGTCTGGCAGGCGCTCTCCGAGAAGCAGGGGCGCGGGCGCGGCGACCGCGAGCTGGCGATCCTCTTCACCGACCTCGTGGAGTTCTCGTCCTGGGCGCTCGAGGCCGGCGACGAGGCGTCGCTGCGGCTGCTGCGCGAGGTGGGCCGCGCGGAGGACGCGGCGGTGGCCGAGCACGGCGGGCGGGTGGTCAAGCGCCTCGGCGACGGGCTCATGGCCGTCTTCGGCGAGCCGCAGGAGGCGGTGACGGCGGCGTGCGAGGTGCGCGACGAGGTCGGCGCCATCGAGGTGGAGGGCTACTCGCCGAGGCTCCGCGCCGGGGTGCACGTGGGGCGCCCGCGGAAGATCGGCGGGGACTACCTGGGGGTCGACGTGAACATCGCGGCGCGGGTGGCGGACGCGGCGGGGGGCGATCAGGTGCTGGTCTCGGGCGTGGCCTGCGACCGTCTCGAGGACGGTGCGTTCCAGTGCAAGAAGATGCGGCGGTTCAAGGCGAAGGGGGCTCCCAAGGGGCTCGAGGTGTTCTCCGTCGAGCCCGTCTGAGGGGTCCTGACAACCCCCGGGCGGGGGGGTTGGGCGGCGTAGCGGCCCGGGTACGGACGGCGCACTTACTGGTGTGTCTACCTGGGAGGGCTGATGTTCGTAAGGGGAGTGGTGGTTGCGTGCGCGGTTGCGACGGCTTCGCTCGCGGTGGCGGGCGGCGCTTCGGCGGCGAAGCCCGGCGGCGGAGGGACGACGACGACGCCGCACGATCCGATCCTGTTCGTCCACGGGTGGAACTCCAGCAGCTCCACCTGGAACACGATGGTCGGGCGGTTCCAGCAGGACGGGTGGACGTCGGCCCAGCTCAACAACTGGAGCTACAACACCGCGCAGTCGAACGTCACGACCGCGGGTCAGATCCGCGACAAGGTCGACGGGATCCTGGCCGCCACCGGCGCTACCAAGGTCGACGTCGTCACGCACTCGATGGGCGCGCTCTCGTCGCGCTACTACCTCAAGAACCTCGGCGGTGACGTGAAGGTGGACGAGTGGGTCTCGCTCGGCGGCCCGAACCACGGCACCGACACGGCGAACTTCTGCTGGGACACCTCGTGCGTGGAGATGCGCCCGGGCTCCTCGTTCCTGACCGCGCTCAACTCGGGCGACGAGACGCCCGGCACGCCGACCTACCGGACCTGGTGGTCGCCGTGCGACGAGGTGATCAACCCGGACTCGAGCGTCGCGCTCGGCGGAGCGACCAACACCCAGACCGCGTGCCTCTCGCACAGCGCGCTGCACGAGGACGCGACGGTCTACGCGCAGGTGCGCGACTTCGTGAAGTAGTCAGAGCGCCCGGACGGCCTCGTCGACCGGCGTGTCGCCGGCGACGAGGCCGAACGTCCGGCCGATCGTGCCGGGCTCGGCGAGGCAGGCGGCCAGCACCGCCGCCACGTCGTCGCGCGGGATCGCGCCGCGCTCGACGCGCTCGCCGGCCTGCACGAGGCCGCTGCCCGGCTCGTCGGTGAGGCGGCCGGGGCGCACGATCGTGTGGTCGAGCCCGCTCGCGGCGAGCTCCGCGTCGGCGCGCCCCTTGGCGCGCAGGTAGACGGCGAAGCCCTCGCCCTGGGCGTCCGGGTCGGCGCCCATCGAGCTGACCATCAGGTAGCGCGCGACGCCGGCGGTCCGCGCGGCGGCGATCAGCTTGACCGCGCCGCCGTAGTCCATCGTCTCCTTGCGCTCGGGGCCGCTGCCCGGGCCGGCGCCGGCGGCGAAGACCACGGCGTCCGCGCCGCGGATCGCGTCGGCCACCTCGCCCTCGGCGGCGTGCTCGAGGTCGCAGACGACGGGCTCGCCGCCGGCCTGGCGGACGTCGGGCCCGTGGTCCGGGTTGCGGACCAGCGAGCGCACCTCTTCCCCTCGGTCGGCAAGCAGCCGCGCGAGCCTGAGGGCGATCTTGCCGTGACCCCCGGCGATGGCGACCCGCATGGCCCGAGCCTACGCCGCCGTGCGCCCTTACGTCGCCCGCCCGCCCTGCCGAAGAGAAAGGGATGCCCGCCAGAGCCAGACTCGCCGCGCGCGCGGCCGCGGCCGCGGCGTGCCTCGTCCTCGCGCAGGGCGCGCTCGCGCCGGCCGCTCCGGCCGCCGACCCGGTGCTGCCCGACCTGGTCGCCGACCCGCCGCGCTGGCCGGCGCTCGACCAGTACACCGACGCGAACGGGACGCGGCTGCTGCTGCGCTTCGACGGCTTCGTGCACAACGCCGGCGCCGGCGCGGTGGACCTGCGCGCGTCGGCCCGCAACGGCACCGAGATGACCTCGGTCGCCCAGCGGATCTACCGCGGCGACGGCTCGTGGTTCGAGGAGCCCCGGCCCGGCGCGACGGTGCGCTATGAGCCGGAGGACGGCCACAGCCACTGGCACCTCGCCTCGGCGGCCCGCTACTCCCTCTGGGACTGGAACCAGACGGCGGAGGTGGCGCCCGCGATGAAGGTGGGCTTCTGCTTTGAGGACAGCGAGCGGGTGGAGGCGAACGGGCCGGCCGACGCGGTCTACGCGGACGACTCCGTGCGCTTCTGCGAGCAGCACAACCCGACGGTCGCCGGGGTCTACATGGGCATCTCGGCCGGCTGGCGGGACGTCTACGACAACTGGCTCGCGTTCCAGTGGGTGGACGTCTCGGACGTCACACCGGGGCGCTACTGGGTGCACGCCGAGGTCGACCCGGGCAACGTGGTGCGCGAGAGCGACGAGACCAACGCGGTCGGGGTCTCCGAGATGGCGCCGACGGTCCCCGGCTACGTCGCGCAGCCGGTCACCAGGCAGGGGCTCGAGGCGGGCTCGCCGGCGACGCTGATGCTGCGCGCGGTCATCTGGGGCGACCCCGGCGACCAGCAGTTCCGGATCGAGTCGCCGCCGGCCCACGGCAAGTTGAGCGTGGCGGCCGGGGAGTGGTTCACCGGGCCGAACGTGACCTACACGCCCGACGCCGGCTACGCGGGGACCGACTCGTTCAGCTTCTCCTCGCGCGACTCGTCCAGCCCGTTCCCGCTCAACCCGCGCGTGGCCACGGCCACGCTCGGCGTCGAGCGCGCCGCCGAGGCGGTGGCCGTCTCCGGCGCCCCCGCCCAGGTCTACACCGGCACGAGCGTGCAGCTCGCCGCCACCGTCCCCGTCACCTGGAGCGTGAACGGCGTGGCCGGCGGCTCGGCGGCGCTCGGGACGATCAGCCCGGCCGGCCTCTACTCCGCGCCGGCCTCCCCGCCGCCGGGCGGCCAGGTCACGATCCGCGCGACCGGCGCCTCGGGTGCCTACGCCGAGGTCGTCGTGTCGGTGGTCGCGGCCCAGGGCGCCGCGCCCGCGCCGGGCACGCCGGGCGGCGGCGACCCGGCTCCGGTGATGCCGCCGCTCCTCGCCGTGCCGCGCGTCTCGGTGCGCGGCAGGACGATCTCGGTCAGCACCGTGCCCGGCCGCAGCGGCGTGGTCGAGACCGCGGCGATGTACGGCAAGCGCCGCATCGGGCTCTGCCGCACGCGCGCGACGGCGCGGCGGCGGCTCACCTGCAGGATCACGGTCGCGCGCCGCTACCGCCTCGCCTCGATCAGGCTCACGCTCGAGCTGCGGGTCGGCAACCGGCAGCTCGCCGCGCGCTCGGCCAGGCTTCCGCGCCGGTAGCCGCGGCGGCCCTGCGGCTCTACCCTTGTGAGGGCATACACATAGGGGGCGAACTAGCTTCGACGTGGAACTGGACGTCCCGATGTTGCGAGCCGAGGACCCCGGTTGGCCTCGTAAAACTCTCCGGGAAACCAATAAGTGCGGACTCTCACGAGTTCGCCCTTGCCGCCTAAACACCGGTAAGGGCAGTCGCCCCGGGTGGCCCGTGACCCGGACAAGCGGCTTCAACCAGCGGGCTCACCCACCGGAACTGACCATCCGCCCGGTGGGGACACCAACAGGAGGGTGTGGCGCCGGTGACGTGTCCCGCGGATCGACCGACCCGGACGCCGAGATCAGACTCCGACGGGAACGCTCGTAGAAGCATCGGGATGTGGCTCCGCGGACGCCGGGGCAGAACCGGCCGCCTCCACTCCTTCGAGTCGCCTGGCCCTGGGCGCCGCCGCCGTTCTCGCCGCGGGTAGGGGGGCGAGTTTTGGGAGGTGGGCTCTCTAAGGGTCGATATGCGACCAAAAGAGAGCCCACCTCGTGGGGAGGCGCTGTTTCGCGCGCTTGCCGCGCTCGCTGGTAGGCAGTACGGCGTCGTCTCACTTGCGCAGTTGCTCGAGCTCGGGTTCTCGCTCGGGCAGGTCAAGCGCCTGGTCGCCGCGGGGCGCCTTCACCGGCTCTACCGCGGCGTCTACGCCGTCGGCCACGCGTCGCTCCAGCCGCGCGGGAAGCTCCTCGCCGCCGTGTTTGCGTGCGGGGGCGCGGCGGTCGCGAGCCACCAGCACGCCGCGTGGCTCTGGGAGCTGCGCCGCGGCTGGGGACGCTGGATCCACGTGACGACGCCGGAGCGCGGTCGTCACGCGCCCGCGGGGATCAGGCTCCACCGGGTGCGCTCACTGCACCCCGAGGACGTGGCGAAGGTGGGTGGCATCCCCGTCACGAGCGTGGCGCGCACGCTGTTCGACCTGAGCGACACGCTCGCCCTGCCGCAGCTACCGAGGGCGTTCGACGAGGCCGAGCGGCGCGGGCTGCTCGACGCGCGCGCGATCGAACGCGTCTGCGAGCGCGCCAAGGGCCGCAGGGCCGTGACCCTCACTCGCGCCGCGCTCGCCGAGGCGCACCCGAACAAGCCGATGACCCGCTCCGAGCTCGAGGTCGCGTTCGTGGAGTTCTGCCGCGAGTGCGGCTTCCCGCCGCCGAGCATGAACGTCTGGATCCTCGGTCAGGAGGTCGACGCGGCCTGGCCCGACCGCGGCGTGGTCGTGGAGCTCGACAGCTACGAGTACCACCGCACGCGGCGCGCCTTCGAGGAGGACCGCGCGCGCAGCGCGGCGCTGACCGTGGCCGGGATCAAGACGATCCGGGTCACCGAGCGGCGCCTCGCCAGGGAGCGCGCGACGCTGCGCAGCCAGCTCTGCTCGCTGCTGGCCGTTCCGGGATAATCGCGCGATGGGGGGCGTCGACAGGCGGACGTTCATCGCCGCCGGCGGAGCGGCCGCGGTGGCCGCGGCGGCGCCCGGCCAGGCCGCGGCGGCGCCCGCCCAGGTCGCGGCGGCGAAGCGCCGGAAGCGGCCCAAGCCGCCGCTCGGAAGCGGCGGCACGCCGATGTCGCCGGAGCAGCTCGCCGGCCTCGCGCGCGAGCTCGGCCGCGGCCACCCGGTCCTGTTCCTCGACCTCGCCGCGCTCGACCAGAACCTGAGGACGGTCGTGGGCTTCGCGAGCGCCCAGGGCTGGGGCGTGCGGCCGGCGCTCAAGTCGTTCCGCAGCCCGGCGCTGATCTCGTACCTGCTCAACCGCCTGCCGCAGCCGCGCGGGCTCGTATTCGGCCTGCGCGAGGTCGATCCGATCGTCGCGCAGGCGCCGCGCAACACCGACCTGATGACCGGCTACCCGCCGACCTTCGGCGAGCTCGCCGACTTCCTCGCGACCAAGCCCCCGAAGGGCCAGCGCGCGCACCGGCTGCGGATCCTGGTCGACTCGGTCCCTCTGATGGAGCACCTGGGGAAGCTCGCCCGGACCAGCCGGCGCCGGCTGCCGCTCGAGGTGGCGCTCGAGCTCGACGTGGGCATGGGCCGCGGGGGCGTGAACGACCGCGACGAGCTGGCGGCCTGCCTCGACGTCCTGCGCGCGGAGCGCGACCGGCTCCGCCTGACCGCGGTCCTCGGCTACGACGGCCACGCCACGCTGCGCGGCGACGCCGAGTACCGGCGGCTCGTGGCAGCCCAGGCTCAGGACTCCTACCGCACCCACCTGGCCAACCTGAGCGAGCTCGGCGCCGGCCTCTACGACGAGGCGACCCTGATCCGCAACGGCCCCGGCAGCTCCAACTATCGCAACTGGCCCGGCGGTCCGGCCAACGAGGTCGGCTGCGGCTCGGCGTTCCTCTACGCGGGCTATCTCAACGGCGGCTACGACACCGAGGGGCTGGCCCCGGCGCTGGCGATGGCGGGCGCGGTGCGGCGGATCACCAGCGACCACCCGAGCGCGCCGGTGCTGGGGGTGGCGCAGCCGGGAGCGAGCGAGATGGAGATCATCGTGCAGGGGGTCGGCACGGCGGCCGAGCTCGTGCACCCGCCGGGCGCGCGCGAGGACGAGGCCTCCGGCGGCGGCGACGCCCTGGTGGTGCCGAAGGGCTCGGTCGCGCTCGGCGGCTACGTGCTCTACCGGCCCGAGCAGACCGAGGTGGGCATCCAGAGGTTCAACGAGATGGTGGCGGTCCGGGATGGGCGGGTCCTGCGCAGCTGGCCGGTCTTCAAGCGGCCGGGCGCGCGCAACCTCGCTCCCTAGACTCGCCGCGATGGAGCAGGACGCCGCGACGGGGCGGGACGCCGCGATGGAGCAGGACGCCGCGACGAGGCGTGACGCCGCGATGGAGCAGGACGGCCTCACGCCGGTCGAGCGGCGGATCCAGCGCAGCCTCGAGGACGACGTCGGGCACGGGAAGCCGCTGTCGCGGCGGACGCGCCAGACGAAGCGCACCGTCGAGTCCTACCTCCAGGCCGGCGTCATGCCGCGCTACATGGAGCGGTTGCGCGAGATCGATGTGGGGCTGCGCATGCAGCGCCTGCGCCTCGAGCGCGCCCACGCGGCGCTCCGCGAGGCCTGCGGGGAGGATGCGGAGCTGTTCGCTCGCCGCTGGCGCGAACGGCTTCGCCACTGGCCGTTCGAGCAGCTCAACGACCTGATCCGCGAGCACAACGAGTGGTACCCGATCGAGGCCGGGCTCCCGCTCGACCCGCGCACGGGCGATTACGTCCGCCGCGCCGGGCGCTCGTACAGGCGCGAGGAGATCGGGCCGGACTGGGCCCTCGAGCTGTTCCCCGCCTGATCCAGCACCCCCCGGACGGGGGTAAGTGCCGCGGCGTGATCGTTCTCACGCTCAGGGGGATCTGTGCGGGCAAATTAGCTTCACGATGCGCAGGGGAGGACCAATCGCGGCGGTGCTCGCAGGGCTCGCCCTCGCGGCGGCGCCGCTCGGACTCGCCGACAGCTCGTCGTTCAGCGACCCGCGCGGCGACCTCGACCCGACCGGTCCCGACCGGCCGTCCGACCGCTACGACCTCGTCCGCGCGACCCAGGGGCACACGCGCAGCGGCCGGATCGTGCACACCGTGACCGTCGCGGGCGACATCGCCAACCCCGCCTCCGAGGAGGTCCCGTTCCTGCTGATCGAGGATCCCGAGCGGCCGAGCGGAACCCAGGACTGCCGCTACTTCGTCGGCCGCCACGAGGGCAGGCTCGGCGTGTTCACCTGCGGTTACGGGCAGCGCGTCGCCAGCGCCCGCATCCGCCGCACGAGCGCGCACACCGTCCGCTACGAGTTCAGCCCGCGCGCGATCGACGATCCGGCGCGCTACGACTGGGCGTTCGTGGCGTTCGCCTCGGTCACCGGCACGCGCGCCTGGATCGACCGCCTGCCCAACGGCGGCGGCGGCCACGGCCTGCTGCGCCACGACCTGCGCTAGCGGCCCGCAGGCCGGCGGCCCGGCAGAATCCGGGTCATGAGAACACTCACCGTCTCCTGGAACGACCCCGCCGAGCTCGCCGCGCGCGCCCGCGAGCTGCCCGGCCTCGAGCTCCTGACCGCGATCCGCGACGGCGCGCTTCCACCCGCCCCGATCCAGCAGCTGCTCGGCTTCCCGCTGGTCGAGGTCGGGGAGGGGCACGTCGCGTTCGCGGCCGAGCCCGGCGAGCAGCACTTCAACCCGATCGGCACGGTCCACGCCGGCCTGGCCGCGACGATGCTCGACAGCGCCATGGGAGCGGCCGTCCACTCCACGCTCCCGGCCGGCACCGGCTACACCACGCTCGAGACGAAGTTCAACCTGGTCCGCGCCATAACGGCGAGCACCGGCGAGATCCGCTGCGACGGCCGGGTCGTGCACCGCGGCAGCCGGGTGGCCACCGCCGAGGGCCGGGTCGCGCGCGCGAGCGACGGCAAGCTGCTCGCGCACGGGACCTCCACGTGCCTGATCGTGCCGTTCAGCTGAACGCGGGCTGCTCGCGCCCGGGGAAGATCTCGGGGAGGCCGGCGCCGATCCGGTCCGGGAACTCCGCGGGCCGCTTCTCGAGGAACGCGGTCACGCCCTCGACCGCGTCGGCGGACTGCCCGCGGGCGAACATCGCGCGCGAGTCGGCGCGGTGCGCCTCCATCGGGTGCTCGGCGCCGAGCATCGTCCAGAGCAGCCGGCGCGCCAGCGCGACCGAGACCGGGGCGGTGTTGTCCGCGATCTCCCGCGCCAGCCCGTGGGCGACGCCGAGCAGCTCGTCCTTCGGGTGCAGGCTGCGGACGAGGCCGCCGGCGAGCGCCTCCCGAGCCTGGAAGACGCGGCCCGTGGCGACCCACTCCATCGCCTGCCCGATCCCCACGATCCGCGGCAGGAACCAGCTCGAGCACGCCTCCGGCACGATCCCGCGGCGGGCGAAGACGAAGCCCATCTTCGCGTCGTCGGCGGCCAGGCGCACGTCCATCGCCAGCGTCATCGTGATTCCCACGCCCACGGCCGGCCCGTTGATCGCCGCGATCGTCGGCTTCGTGCAGTCGAACAGGCGCAGCGTGAAGGTGCCGCCGCCGTCGCGGGGGACCTCGCCGTCGGATTCGCGCTCGCGCCAGTCGAAGGTGGAGCCGCCGCCCTCGAGGTCGGCGCCGGCGCAGTAGCCGCGGCCCGCCCCGGTGAACACGATCGCGCGCACCTCGTCGTCGGCGTCGGCGCGGTCGAGCGCCTCGATCAGCTCGCGCTGCATCACCGGCGTCCAGGCGTTGAGCCGGTCCGGCCGGTCGAGCGTGACCGTGAGGACGCGGTCGGCGACCTCGTAGCGGATGGTCTCGAAGTCCATTGTCGTCTCCTCGGTGTCGCTGGCCGACCGGCACGCTAGCCTCGCGCGGCGATGGGCGTCTTCGGCAGCGACATGACCGTGCAGGCGGCGGTGGACCGGACCGCCGTGCACCCGGGCGACGTCGTGAACGTGAAGGTCTGGGTCGGGGGCGAGCGCGACGACCGCGTGCAGGGCGCGCGCGTGGAGCTGGCCTGCATCAACCGCTTCCACCAGCGCGAGCGCGACTACGACTCCGACGGCCGCAGCCGCGACCGGACGGTCACGCGCGAGGAGGCCTTCGTGGCCGTCTGGCAGCCGCTCCCGGGCGCGCCGGACGGCCCGGTCGCGTTCGGCGAGCACACCGTGCAGCTCCAGTTCCCGCCGGACGCCCCGCCCACGGCGTTCGAGCCGGAGGGGTTCGGGTCGATGGTGCGCTGGGAGGTGCGCGCGATCCTCGACCGGCGGATGGGCTTCGACCCCGACGCCTCGATCGAGGTCCAGGTGTACTCCCTGCCGAACCAGTACGCGCACTGGGCGCAGTCGCCGCCGGTCGCGAAGTCGCACGAGGTGCCGATGACGCTCGACCAGGTGTCCGCGCGCATACTGCGGCCGGGCTCGCAGGTCACGGGCGTCCTGCACGTGCAGCCGAGCGAGTCGGTCAAGGCGCGCTCGATCCGCGTGCAGTTCGAGCGCCGCCGCACCGACACGCCGGACAACATGGAGAGCACCCAGAGCGGGCCCGAGGTCGAGCTCGCGCGGGACGTGAAGCTCGAGGCCGGCCAGCCGCTCCAGTACCCGTTCCAGATCCCGCTCCCCGAGGGCGTGCCGCCGACCTTCGCGGCCGCCAAGAGCTACATGCACTGGTACCTCGAGGGGATCGTCGACCGCAAGATGCGCTCGGACTTCGTCTGCGAGTGCGAGGTGGTCGTGTTCACCGGCGCGGGCGAGCCGCAGGCCGTCCAGCAGCCGCAGCCGGGCCAGGTGCAGAGCGTCCCGGTGGCGACCGGCGCCCAGGCCGGCGGCCTGCAGCTTCCCGGCGGGGTCCAGCCGGACCCGGCCACCTTCGGCCGGCCCGGCGGCGCCCAGCCGCTCGCCTCGCCGCCTGCCCCGCCCGGCGGCGCTCCCGCGGCCGAGGCCCGGCCCGGGTCGTTCCCGGCCGACTGGTACCCCGACCCGTGGCTGCACGCCCGCCTGCGCTACTGGGACGGCAACGCCTGGACCGGCCACACGGCCGAGTAGCGCCTAGAGCAGCCCCTTCTCGCGCATCTCCGCAAGCGTCGCGCCGGACTTCTCGAGCGCGTCCACGCCCATCGCCGCCGCCACCGCCGGAGCCTTCGTGAACTGCACGTCGCCGTACTCGACGACCTCCACGCGGTTGCCCCACGGGTCGCGGAAGTCGAGCCCGCGCCCGGGCAGGACCTCGACGCCGGCCTCCTCGAGCGCCCGGCGCGCCGCCTCGCGGTCGTCCACGACCAGACCGAAGTGGCGCTCGGGGTCGGGCGGCTGCTCGCGCCCCTCGGCCAGCGCGAGGAACTGGTCGCCCATGTCGAGGAACGCCATGCCGGGCACGCGCCCGCGCAGCTCGAACTCGAAGACGCGCGCGTAGAAGGCCAGCGCCTCCTCGAGGTCGCCGACCTCGAGCGCAACGTGGTTGATGCCGACCAGCCTGGCGCGCTCGCTCACGGGACATAGTGTGCCCGCAGTGGAGACGGTGCTGAGCGACCGCCAGCTCGGGCGCGCGACGCTCGCGCGCCAGATGCTGCTCGCACGCGAGCGGGTCGGGGCGGTGGAGGCCGTCGAGCGGCTGGTCGGGCTCCAGGCGCAGGTGCGCGAGCCGCCGTTCGTGGGGCTCTGGACGCGGGTCGAGGGATTCGAGCGCGCCGAGCTGGTCGCGGCGATCGAGCGCCACGAGGTCGTGCGCGCCACGGCCATGCGCTGCACGATGCACCTGATGAGCGCGCGCGACTTCCTCGCGCTCTGGGGGGCGATCCGGCCGGCGGTCGCGCGGGCCGTGCGCGGCTGGACCGGACGGCGGCTCGCCGGGCTCGACATGGACCGGATCGTGGCGGCCGTGCGCGCCCACATCGAGGAGGAGCCGCGCACCTTCGCGCAGCTGCGCGAGCTGATCCCCGAGCTCGAGCCGAAGGGGGACCCGCAGGGCGTGTCGTACGCGGTGCGCGCGCACCTGCCGCTGGTGCAGGTGCCCGACGGCGGCAGCACCGGCCACTCGAACGCGGCGCCGTACGGGCTCGCCGAGCGGGTCCTCGGCGCGCCGGCTAACGAGGAGCCCGCGACCGCCGAGCTCGTGCGCCGCTACCTCGCCGCGTTCGGGCCGGCGTCGGTGGCCGACGCGCAGGCGTGGTCCGGCCTGACCGGCCTCGGGCCGGCCTTCGAGGAGCTGCGCGGCGAGCTGGCCGTCTACCGCGGCGAGGACGGGCGCGAGCTCTTCGACGTGCCCGGCGCGCCGCTGCCCGGCGCGGACACGCCGGCGCCGGTGCGCCTGCTGCCCGACTACGACAACCTCGTGCTCGCCTACAGGGACCGCTCCCGCTTCGTGCCCGAGGCGCACCGCAAGGCGATCTTCCGCCCGTCGGGCGTCGTGCGCGCGACCTTCCTCGCCGACGGCGTCGTGGCAGGGGTGTGGCGGCGCGAGAAGAGCGGTGAGATCGCCCTGGAGCCGTTCGGGCGCCTCGCGAAGAGGGACCGGTCGGCTCTCGCGGAAGAGGCCGTGCACCTGCGCCGGTGGGCGGCGGGCTGAGCCCGCCACGGGAGTAGCCTCCGGCCGTCGAGGACGGCAACGAACTGACCTAGGAGAGCGCGTGGCAGTAGCCCAGAAGGCATCCACACGGCGTCGGACCAGCACGACCGCCGCGAAGAAGGCCGGAAACGGCAAGGCAGCCAAGCCGGACCGCCGCCGCGCCGACGACGACGGGCTCGTGGACGCCGCCGCCCTGGAGGGCCTGCTGGAGGGCCTCTACGCCGCGCGCCACGGTGACTTCTCGCAGCGCCTGTCCACGCGCCGCCGCGACATCGTCGGCGACCTCGCGCGCGCCTACAACGAGCTGGTCGAGCAGAACGCGCGGATGTCCAAGGAGCTCGGCCGCGTCGGCCGGGTCATCGGCCGCGAGGGCCGCATGGCCGAGCGCGCGTCGCTGCCCGGCTCCGGCGGCGACTGGGAGCGCAGCATCGACTCGATCAACGCGCTCGTGGACGACCTGGTCCGCCCGACCACCGAGGTCGCGCGCGTGATCGACGCGGTGGCCGACGGCGACCTGTCCCAGAAGATGGCGCTGAAGATCGAGGGCCAGCCCGTGCGCGGCGAGTTCCTCCGGATCGGCACCACCGTGAACACGATGGTCGACCAGCTCTCGTCGTTCGCCGACGAGGTCACGCGCGTGGCGCGCGAGGTCGGCACCGAGGGCAAGCTCGGCGGCCAGGCCGAGGTGAAGGGCGTCTCCGGCACGTGGCGCGACCTGACCGAGAACGTGAACTCGATGGCCTCGAACCTCACCGAGCAGGTGCGGAGCATCGCGCACGTGACGACCGCGGTGGCCAGCGGCGACCTCTCGCAGAAGATCACCGTCGAGGCCAAGGGCGAGGTGGCCGCGCTCGCGGACACGATCAACACGATGGTCACGCAGCTCTCGTCGTTCGCGGACGAGGTCACGCGCGTGGCGCGCGAGGTGGGGACCGACGGCAAGCTCGGCGGCCAGGCGCAGGTCGAGGGCGTGTCCGGCCGCTGGCGCGACCTCACCGAGAGCGTGAACTTCATGGCGTCGAACCTCACCGACCAGGTGCGCAACATCGCCCAGGTCGCGACCGCCGTCGCCCGCGGCGACCTCTCGCAGAAGATCACGGTCGAGGCGAAGGGCGAGGTCGCGTCGCTCGCGGACACGATCAACGAGATGACCGACACGCTCGCGGTGTTCGCCGAGCAGGTGACGGGGGTGGCCCGCGAGGTCGGCACCGAGGGCAAGCTCGGCGGCCAGGCCGACGTGCCGAACGTGGCCGGGACCTGGAAGGACCTGACCGAGAACGTGAACCTGATGGCGGGCAACCTGACCAGCCAGGTGCGCAACATCGCCCAGGTCGCGACCGCCGTCGCCCGCGGCGACCTGACCCAGAAGATCACGGTCGAGGCGAAGGGCGAGGTGGCGGCGCTCGCGGACACGATCAACGAGATGACCGACACGCTCGCCGTGTTCGCCGACCAGGTGACCGACGTCGCCCGCGAGGTCGGCACCGAGGGCAAGCTCGGCGGCCAGGCCGACGTGCCGAACGTGGCCGGGACCTGGAAGGACCTCACCGACAGCGTGAACCTGATGGCCGGAAACCTCACGAGCCAGGTCCGCAACATCGCGCAGGTCACCACCGCGGTCGCCAACGGCGACCTCTCGCAGAAGATCACGGTGGACGTGAAGGGCGAGATCCTCGACCTCAAGCGGACGATCAACACGATGGTCGACCAGCTCTCGTCGTTCGCCGACCAGGTCACGCGCGTGGCGCGCGAGGTGGGCACCGAGGGCAAGCTCGGCGGCCAGGCCGAGGTGAAGGGCGTCTCGGGCACCTGGCGCGACCTCACCGAGAACGTGAACGTGATGGCGTCGAACCTGACCGACCAGGTGCGCAACATCGCGCAGGTGGCCACGGCGGTGGCCAAGGGCGACCTGACGCAGAAGATCACCGTGGAGGCCAAGGGCGAGGTCGCGTCGCTCGCCGAGACCATCAACGAGATGACCGACACGCTCGCCGTGTTCGCCGACCAGGTGACGGGCGTGGCGCGCGAGGTCGGCACCGAGGGGATCCTGGGCGGCCAGGCCGACGTGCCGAACGTGGCGGGCACGTGGAAGGACCTGACCGAGAACGTGAACCTGATGGCGGGCAACCTGACCAGCCAGGTGCGCAACATCGCCCAGGTGGCGACCGCGGTCGCCCGCGGCGACCTGACGCAGAAGATCACGGTCGAGGCCAAGGGCGAGGTCGCCACGCTTGCCGAGACGATCAACGACATGACCGACACGCTCGCCGTGTTCGCCGAGCAGGTGACCGACGTGGCGCGCGAGGTGGGCACGGAGGGCAAGCTCGGCGGCCAGGCCGACGTGCCGAACGTGGCGGGCACCTGGAAGGACCTCACCGACAGCGTGAACCTGATGGCCGGGAACCTGACCAGTCAGGTGCGCAACATCGCGCAGGTCACCACCGCGGTCGCCAACGGGGACCTCTCGCAGAAGATCACCGTCGAGGCCAAGGGCGAGGTGGCCGCGCTCGCGGACACGATCAACACGATGGTCACGCAGCTCTCGTCGTTCGCCGACGAGGTCACGCGCGTGGCGCGCGAGGTCGGCACCGACGGCAAGCTCGGCGGCCAGGCCGAGGTGAAGGGCGTGTCGGGCACCTGGCGCGACCTGACCGAGAACGTGAACCTGATGGCGTCGAACCTGACCGATCAGGTGCGCAACATCGCCGAGGTGGCGACCGCGGTGGCCGAGGGCGACCTCTCGCAGAAGATCGCCGTCGAGGCCAAGGGCGAGGTGGCCGCGCTGGCGGACACGCTCAACACGATGGTGGACCGCCTGCGCTCGTTCGCGGCCGAGGTCACGCGCGTGGCGCGCGAGGTGGGCACCGACGGCAAGCTCGGCGGCCAGGCGGAGGTCGAGGACGTCTCGGGCACCTGGCGCGGCCTGACCGAGAACGTGAACATGATGGCCTCGAACCTGACCGACCAGGTGCGCAACATCGCCGAGGTCACGACGGCGGTCGCCAACGGCGACCTGAGCAAGAAGATCACCGTCGACGCCAAGGGCGAGATC